>CAZZAF010000020.1:0-38231 GCA_964652135.1 uncultured archaeon | reverse complement strand
TTTAGAAAAGATTTGTCCGATATGTGATTTTAACATCATATAATCGATTTTAACCACTGATAATTTTCTCTTTTCTTCCAATTTAAAGGTTTCTGCTTGGCGCTATGGCGACCCTTTGTCGTCGACCTCCAGTAATGCAGTTCATTTATAAAGATGGACGACTTTGTAATTGAGCTTTAAATTAGATTTAATCTGCTCTGACCAGACTTATTCAAATCTAAATAAAATCTAGTAGGGTTTAAACGAAACCACGCTGTATAAACTCCCTATCCATCAAAATAAGAAAATAAAAATAACAGATTTAACCAATAAAACTTCCAAATAAAAAGATAGACGACTAAAGCTACGAATACTATTAAAGCGAAAGAGATCAAAAATTAGCGCAAAGGTAAAAATACTTATCCTCTACAGGAATTATCAAAAGTATGAAAATAACCAGAAGTCTTCTCGAGATGATACTTGCCGCTGCAAGAGATTCATACCCCTACGAATTTGTGGCCCTGCTTACCGGAAAGAAAGGTGTAATAAACGAACTCATCTTCCTCCCCTCTGAATCGGGCGAGATGAGTGCGGTAATCTACACGGACATGCTCCCACTCGGAATGAAAATTTACGGTACGGTTCACAGTCACCCGTCAAGAAACATTGAGCCGTCCGCAGAGGATCTACATCTGTTCTCGAAATACGGAAGAGTCCACATTATCGTGGGTTATCCATATGATGAGAAAAGCTGGAGGTGCTACGACAGCAGAGGTAACAGAATTGAAATCGAAGTGATAGATGAATGATGATAGCCATCAAAGGCTTTTTAAGTCGACCAGATTTGCTCTCCAGATATGGTAAGGGTCGTTGCTACTGGAACGTTTGATATTATTCATCCAGGACACGTCAGATTCCTCAAAGAAGCAAAAAAACTTGGTGACGAGCTCATTGTTATAGTTGCAAGAGAAAAGAACGTCAGACACAAACCTAAACCAATAATTCCAGAGGAACAGCGGAGGAGAGTTGTAGAATCTTTAAAATACGTTGATAAGGCTATTCTCGGCGATGAAGAAGATATGTTCAGGCCAATTATGGAACTTAAGCCGGATATAATTGCGCTAGGCCATGATCAGCACTTCAACGAAGAATGGCTCAAAAAAGAACTCGAAAAGAGAGGCCTGAATACAAAAATTGTGAGAATTACTGCAAAAGAAGAGTGTGAATTATGCAGTTCTACCAAGATCATAAGAAGGATAGCCGAGGTGGCTCAGAAAAGAATTGAAGAGTATGAAAAGATGAAAGAAATGAAAAAGTAAATTGGGAAAAATATTAAAAAGTGTGTTGTAAGCTGAGCGGTTGGGATGGATATGAAACCTGAAGGTTTGCTCATGATTCCCGGACCCGTGCATCTGCATGAGAGAATAATCAGAGCAATGAGCAGGCAGATGATAGGTCACAGAAGCAAGGAATTTTCTGAAACAATGAAATACTGCATTGAAGGGCTCAAAGAGCTTTTTGGCACGAAGGGCGATGTTTACATAATCTCTGGATCGGGTACATCAGGAATGGAGGCGGCGATTGCTTCTTTCTCAAAAGTCAAAAAGATCACCTGTATTGACAACGGTAAGTTTGGAGACAGGCTTGCAAAAATCGCATCCCGCTACACCGAAGTTGACCATCTCCACTTCGAATGGGGCACTTCAATAGACCTCGATAAGGTCAAGGAATCACTCGATAACGGAAGTGAAGCTGTTGCGTTTGTCCACAACGAAACCTCTACAGGTATTCTCAACCCGGCAAAGGAAATAACCAAGCTTGCAAAGCAGTATGATGCACTCGTTATAATGGACGGTATCACCTCGGTTGGTGGAGACGAAGTCAAAATGGACGAATGGGGTGTTGATGTTGCAATCGTCGGTTCGCAGAAGTGTATTGGAGCTCCACCAGGTCTGGCGGCTGTTGCAGTAAACGAAAGGGCATGGGAATTCTACAATGAAAAGGCTCCGTTCTATCTGGATCTTGCAGCATACAAAAAGAAGATTGCCGACTTGCAGACTCCTTACACTCCTGCAGTACCCCTGTTCTTTGCTCTTGAAGAAGCGTTGAAAATAATAGAGGAGGAAGGACTTGAAAACAGAATAAAGAGGCACAGAGCTTTGAGTGAGGCTGTAAGAGAATGGGTGATCGAGGCAGGGCTGGAACTCTTCCCCGAACTTAACGAGTACAGCAACTACTCCAACACCGTTACAGCAATAAAAATGCCCTCCGAAATTACCGACAAGGAACTTCGCGGCACCCTCAAGAGTGAATACGGCATAACGATCTCTGGTGGGCAGGAGCACCTGAAGGGCAAGATTTTCAGAATCGGAAACATGGGTAATGTTGGCAAAATGCACATAATAGCGACTCTTGCAGCCGTTCAGGACATACTCGTAAGGAAAGGCGTGGCAAAACCGGCGCTGCACACAGCAATGGATGTGCTCAGGAGACACGGGCTATGAAGGTGGGTATTGTTGATACGACCTTTGCCCGTGTCAACATGGGAAAGATAGCAATAGACGAGCTCAGAAAAATCTGCTCTCTACCTTACGAGCGCTACACTGTTCCGGGAATAAAGGATTTGCCTGTAGCGGCCAAGAAACTCATAGAGGAGAGAGGTTGCGATATAGTCATTGCAATGGGAATGCCAGGCAGCAAACCCATAGACAAGCAGTGTGCTCATGAAGCATCCATGGGATTGATAATGGCCCAGCTCATGACGAATACCCATATAATCGAGGTATTTGTTCACGAGGACGAGGCAAAGGATGAGAAAGAGCTGCTTATGGTGACTGAGAACAGAGTTAGAGAGCATGTCAGAAATGCAATTGACTTGCTTCTGAATCAGAAAAAATTGCAAAAACTGGCTGGAACAGGGCAAAGACAGGGATTCGAGGACGTTGGACCCATATTGAGATAACTTTTTTCTTTCAAATAAAGTATTCATATACTTTTGCAAAAAAATTTTTTGATATTTCCAAAAAGATATTTTACTAAGTCCCACTAATTCTACATCCCCACCACATAAGGCTAATATTATATAGTTGTGCAGACTCCGATTTAAACGGTGATATTATGGAGAAAATAAAGCTCGGGCTGGTCGTTGCAGAATTCAACAGAGACATTACGTACATGATGGAGATTCTCGCAAAAGAGCATGCCGAGTTTCTTGGGGCTGAGATTACAGACATTATACGCGTGCCAGGCGTTTTTGATGCACCCATAGCTGTAAAGAGAATTCTAGAGAAGGGAGATGTTGATGCTGTCGCCACAATTGGTTGTGTGATAGAGGGCGATACTGAGCACGATGAAGTGGTTGCTCAGCATGCAGCGAGAAAAATCATGGACCTGAGCCTCGAATACAACAAGCCCGTAACCCTCGGTATATCCGGCCCAGGAATGGGAAGACTTGCAGCCCATGAAAGAGTGGATTATGCCAAGAGAGCTGTCGAGGCTGCAGTGAAGCTTGTCAGGAGGCTCAAGGAATATGATCAGCGGAAGGGTTAAGGCGGTTCAACCGTCTGCAACTCTCAGCATTTCGGCTGCTGCTAAAAAGCTGGCAAAAGAGGGTAAGCCGGTAATAGATATGGGTGTTGGGGAGCCAGATTTTAAAACGCCCCAACACATTATTGATGCAGCCATTAAAGCCCTCAATGAGGGTAAAACTTTCTACACACCCTCCAAAGGAGTTCCGGAGCTGATCGATGCTATTGTGGAAAAAGCTAGGGCAGATGGACTCGATGTTGATGCAAAAAACATAATCGTAACTCCTGGCGCAAAGTATGCGATTTTTGAGGCGATGTTGAGCATTATAGACAGGGGCGACGAGGTCATCCTCCTCGATCCTTCCTGGGTTAGCTACGAGCCGTGTGTTTTGATGGCTGAAGGGAAAGTTGTGTGGGTTCCACACGCTGAAGGATTCGAAGACGCACCAATAGAAGATTACATAAGCAATAAAACGAAACTGATCGTAATAAACTCTCCCAGCAACCCGCTGGGTGTAGTTTATCCAAAAGAGTTCCTTAAAAAGGTAAGAGACCTCGCAATCGATAACGATCTGCTCGTGATGTCAGATGAAATCTACGAGAAGATAATATTTGATGGAGAATTCACAAGTATCGCCAGATTGGATGGAATGCTCGAAAGAACCATAATAATCAATGGATTCTCAAAGAGCTACGCCATGACTGGATGGAGACTTGGTTATGCCATAGCTCCAGAGTGGATAATAAAGGAAATGGCAAAAATACAGTCCCATTCCGTAAGTCATGCAACATCGTTTGTTCAGTATGCAGGAATTGCAGCCCTCAAGGGTGATCAGAAGTGTGTTGAAGAAATGGTTGCTGAATTCAAGGCCCGCAGAGATTTGCTGATTGAGGGACTGGACAGGCTGGGCATAAAATACGCACCACCTAGAGGGGCATTCTACATGTTCATTGACGTTGGTATGGACAGCATGAAGTTCTGTGAGGAGTTCCTGAAAAAAGAATACGTGGCAACAACACCCGGCAGTGCATTTGGAAAAGCCTTCACAACCTGGGTGAGGTTGAGTTACGCCACTTCAAGAGAGAATATCGCTGAAGCGATCAACAGACTTGAAAGATTTCTTTCCTGATTTTATCACTCTTTTTGATTTCTTGATAATTCCCCAAATAGGTTGATTTTTTGGATTTTTGTTTCCATTTCATGGTTTTCATGGTTTCATCGCAAACCAGAACGCAATTGCTGAGAAAACAGTGAGCAGCGCGGCAACAGAAAAAGCACCCTTAATACCCACCAGACCTCCTCCAGCCAGATCGAACACAACCCCCAAAATGAGTGGACCAATCAATCTCCCCAGACTTCTCGATGCTGAAACGATTCCCATTAATCCACCAACCCCACCGAAAGCTTTCCCCTCTCTCGCAATGGCAGCTTCTATTGCCGGAATGCTTACTGCACTTGCAATACCAAACAAGATGCATAAAGTGATCAAAGAATAAAACGATCCGAACTGCGGAATCAAAAACAAAATCAGCGCTGAAAAAGATGTTCCTATAACCACAGGAACTACAACACCCATCTTATCAGCAATCTTCCCTGCCGTGGGCTGAACGATTGCAGAAACCATCAGGGTTGACGAAACAAGTAAACCTATCTTTGTCGAAGTGAATCCAAGTATTCCACAGTAAACTGGCAGGAAAATCATTATACTCCCTCTTCCGATCGCATTAAGCGTCCTAAAAATCAGCGCTGCCTTAACAACCTTATTCCTAAGATTATCTCGAAATCTCTCTTTTGATTCTTTTTTACCTGTTTCTGGAAATGTGAGTATTGTCAATGTCAGGGTGATTAAACTTAAAACACTCATGGAAACAAAGGCGTAATTTATCCCCAGAAGATCTGTAAACAAACCTCCAAGCGTGGGACCTATTGCAAATCCGGAAAATAAAGCAAAGTTGAATATACCAATGTGTCTGCCTTCCATACCATCTGGGGCCGATTCAACAGCCAGAGCCATAGCGACCGGTATGACCATAGCCGAAGTTACCCCATGAATGAGCCTGACCACGGTCAGCTCAAAGGGTGTTTTCGAAAGGAGATATGCCAGGGAGATAATGCTGTAAAAAGCGAGTCCGATACTTATAACTCTCTTTTTCCCATACCTATCACTCATTCTCCCAAAAACCGGGAGAAAAATTATTCTTGAAAACGAGAAAGCCGAGAAAATTAAACCAATCCATACACCGGTCGCTCCTAAACTCCTGGCAAAGATTGGTAGCAATGGCACTACAATACCAACACCTACCATTGCCGTAAATGCCGCCAGTGAAATGCTGAATATCGCCCTATTATTGCCACTACTCATCCGAGCAGAGAACCTTTAGAGAGTAATATAAGACTAAGGTCAGTATATTTTCAAACACTAATCCCTGTACTTGACTTCCATTGTCATGAAATCCTTGGCAATCACAGTATTCTCAAAGACTTCCTTGGCCTCACGCAGCAGTGGTGAAGGGTCTTTAGAGTATCTCGCACTGATGTGTGTGAGAACGAGCTGTAAAACCCCTGCTTTCTTGGCAATTTCAGCAGCTTCCCTTGCTGTGGAGTGCTTTGTTTCTTCCGCCCAGTCCTGCAAATCAGATGTGAAGGATGCATCATGAATTAGCACATCCGCATTCTTCGCAATCTCAAGCGTTTTATCGGTTGGGCGGGTATCACCAGTATAGACTATTTTTCTTCCTGGACGGGGTGAACCAACAACCATCTCGGGTGTAATAATCCTCCCATTGACTTCCACACTCTCTCCCTTGACTAGCTTGGAGTACAGGGGGCCAGGGGGTATGCCAAGAGCTTCAGCCTTATCTCTATAGAATTTTCCGGGGCGATCCTTCTCTATAAAGGCATAACCCAAACTAGGCACAATATGGTTTGTCTTGAAAGCAACAACTCTAAAGTTACCAAAATTGACCACATCACCATCTTTCAGCTCAACAACCTCGATGGGATATCCGAGGTTGTTATATCCGAACGCTTTGAAAAGTGATGCCAGAAATCTTGCTTTTGGTGAATATATGGTTAGTTTATCTTTCCTCTCATTAAGAGACATTGTTTCGAGCAAACCAAATAATCCGATAAAGTGATCGGTGTGTAAGTGGGTTATGAAGATGGCATTCAGGTTTCTAAATCCAGTTTTTGCTACCATCATCTGTCTTTGGGTGCCTTCCCCACAATCAAAGAGAATTCTCTGGCTTTCATATTGAATAAGAATAGCTGATGGATTCCTCTCTACACTAGGGACTGTACCAGATGTTCCAAGAAAAGTAATTTTAAGAAGCATGAAGAAAATTAGCTTTCAAGAACTATTTCAATGTTAACGTCCTTCGGGACCTGTATCCTCATTATCTGTCTAAGAGCCCTTTCATCTGCCGCGATGTCGATGAGCCTCTTGTGAATTCTCATTTCCCAGTGATCCCATGTTTCACTGCCCTCGCCATCGGGAGACTTCCTAACTGGTACCACAAGTCTTCTCGTTGGAAGTGGCACTGGACCGCTCATTTCAACGCCTGTCTTGTTTGCAATCTCTTTGATCTGGTTGCATATTCTGTCGAGATCTGCTGGGTTCAATCCTGAAAGCCTGATCCTGGCCTTATATCCCTTTATTGGCATGTTCAACACCTAAAAATAAAAATTAAAGGAATTTACTTTCTCGGGGTAACGTCAAGCACCATTCCAGCTGCAACAGTCATACCCATGTCTCTGACAGCGAATCTGCCGAGTGGTGGAATCTCCTTGACCTTCTCGATGACCATTGGCCTTGTGGGCTCGAGCTTGACCACTGCAGCGTCACCAGTCTTGAGGAACTGTGGGTTCTCCTCCTTGACCTGACCGGTTCTTGGGTCGATCTTCTTCTGCAGTTCAACAAACCTGCATGCAACCTGAGCTGTGTGTGCATGAATTACTGGAGTGTAGCCAATTGTAATTGCAGTTGGGTGCTGGAGTACGACAATCTGTGCTGTGAAGTCCTTTGCAACTGTTGGCGGGTTGTCTGGGTGTCCACAAACATCTCCTCTTCTGATGTCGTTCTTACCTACACCTCTGACGTTGAAACCGATGTTGTCACCTGGGTAAGCTTCCTTGATTGGTTCGTGGTGCATTTCAATGCTCTTTACTTCTCCAGTGACACCGGCTGGCTCGAAGATAACCTTGTCACCGACCTTGAGAACTCCTGTTTCAACTCTACCTACTGGAACTGTACCGACACCACTGATTGAGTATACATCCTGGATTGGGATTCTCAATGGCTTGTCAACTGGCTTCTCTGGTGGCTTGAGCATGTCAAGAGCCTCGAAGAGTGTTGGACCGTCGTACCAGGGTGTCTTGTCACTCTTCTTAAGTACGTTGTCTCCGTTGTAGGCAGATGTCGGGATGAACGGGATTTCGTCAACCTTGTAACCGACCATCCTCAAGAGCTTCGCAACAGCCTCCTTTACTTCCTCGTATCTCTTCTGGTCGTAGTTCACCTTGTCCATCTTGTTGATAGCTACAATCATCTGGTTGATACCGAGGGTTCTTGAGAGGAATACGTGCTCCTTTGTCTGAGCCTGCACACCGTCATCAGCAGCGACGACGAGGATTGCAGCGTCAGCCTGGGATGCACCTGTAATCATGTTCTTGATGAAGTCTCTGTGGCCTGGGCAGTCTACAATTGTTACCTCGTACTTCTGTGTGTTGAACTTTCTGTGAGCTACGTCGATTGTAATACCTCTTTCTCTCTCCTCCTTAAGCTTGTCCATGACCCAAGCGAACTCGAATGTTGCCTTACCTTTCTCCTGAGCTTCCTTCCTGGATTTCTCAATGATGTGCTCTGGGATTTCTCCAGCTTCATAGAGGAGTCTACCAATCATTGTGCTCTTTCCGTGGTCTACATGCCCAATCATGGCAACATTAATGTGCTCCTTCTCCTTGGCCATTTTCACCATCCTCCTTCTATTTCCTTTCCCTTGGCTTCAATTGAAGGGTATATAAAACTTTGCCGATGGCATAACACAGCTCCTAAACTTATATTACATCTAGATTCTCCATATACAAACTTAAATATTCGCCTATGAACCTAACTCATTAATCAGCTCCTGAAGTGTCAACTTCCTCTGTTCCCCGCTCTCCATATCTTTAACCGTAACCTTACCTTCCTGGATCTCTCTCTTCCCCACTATTACGACCAGATCTGCATTTATATCATTTGCGTAGCTGAGCTGTCTTTTAATATTCCTCTCCATTACATCGACTACAACGTGCACATCAGTATTCTCCCTGATCTGATCCGCGATTTTGAATGCTTCACTCTCAAGCCCACTGAAGTTTACTACCGCAACAGTCTTCTTTCCTAGAGTTTTAATCTCACATATCTCTGCAATCCTATCAAAGCCCAGCGCGAAGCCCGTTGATGGTACATCTTCACCGCCAAAGAGATGGGCCAGTCTGTAGCTTCCTCCACCACATATCTGCTTCTGTGCCCCCAAACCATGCTTTGCATACGCTTCAAAAACAACGCCAGTGTAGTAGTCCAGCCCCCTTGCTATTCCGAGATTGAGGGTATACTCCACACCAAGAGCATCAAGGATGTTGCAGAGAGTCTCGATGTGTGTAAAATCAAAATCCGGTATGATTTTTCCTGCATCTTCTATTACATCTTTGCCTCCAGCCAGCTCTATCATTGCTCGTATACTTTCCTTTAGATCGTTCGAGACTCCTATCTCATTCAGATAACTTTCAAGCCCTTTTTCGTCCTTTTTGTCGATCAACCTCATTATTTTTGAGGCTTTATCTTCTTCAAGATCTCTCAACAGATGTCTGAGCAAACCAACATGACCTATGTGCAGCTCGAAGTCCAGCTTTAATTCTTTCATGATGGTGTACGCAAGAGAAATTACTTCGGCATCCGCAAGAGGTGATGCAGAACCAATAAGTTCAACACCAAACTGCCAAAATTCCCTGTATCTCCCCTTCTGTGGTCTCTCATATCTAAAACAGTTTGCAAAATAGTAAAAGCGTAGTGGGCGAGGCATTACCGAGCACTCATTCACAAACATCCTCATTACAGGGGCAGTTAATTCAGGACGGAGGGCTAAATCCCTGCCTCCTTTATCCTTAAATGCATATATCTCTTCTACAATACCCTCGCCAGATTTGATTGTGAATAGCTCAAGATGTTCGAATGTGGGTGTTTGGATTTCACGATAGCCGTAGCTTTCAGCTATTTTACGCATAATAGATTCAATTGCTCTTCTCTTCTCCATCTCATCGGGCAGAAAGTCTCTTGTGCCACGGGGCCTCTCTATCCTGTTCACAAACTTCCGCTGGTGAAAAGGGATTTAAAAATGTAATGCCTTACAGTGAAACAAAAATTTAAACAATGTCCTCTTCATCTGGTTCCTTCCTCATCTTAACCGCTTTGGGGCATTCTTCAATAAGGGCAAGATACTCCTTGAGCATTCTTGGAAACTTCGAGGCTTCAACAAATCTGAGTCCCATGCGTTCGCTCCACTTTCTTATTCCCGCATCACTACTAACAACTCCAGCTTCAAGCTCCTTTGCAAGCAACAAAACGTCAAGATCTGGTGAGCTGTCAAGTATCCCCTGGCGGAGTGTAGCCCTGTATTTATCCCTGAATTTGCTTATCAGATTACCAATTTCCTGCTGGAGCTTCTCCTTATCCTCTATTTTTGTTGAGATGGCTGAGCTTTCCCAGATGAATTCTTCTGCAAGCTTTCTTCCACGATTTATTTTCTGCCGCATTGTGAGAACGTACTCATAGAATATTGCCGCCGGAATTTTGACTTCATAACGGTTTGGAGTTTTCTTCACAAGCCACGTGTCCAGCTTTACGAAAACCTCATCGCTGCATTTGTTTCTGCGGAGGAAACTTATTAGCTCACCATATACCGTTGGATAAGGAATGTAGCAGCTTATTTCCAGCTTAAGCCTTGCTTTAGCGATCAGATCAAGGATTTCCTGAGCTGAGTCGCAAACAGATTCATACCCTTCTTTCATCCTCAAACCGGCATCCGTTATTGCTGTGGTATCCAGAACAAAGCGTTGTCTCATTCTTTCACCACATGCACATAGATGTGATCTTTATGGAAGGGTTCGAGGGGGCCATGGGCCACAACCTCAAATTTTGACGACAGCTCATCAATAACCCTCCTGAACACATCACGAGGTTCGGCTGTCGAGTCTATGCTCCTGGCTTTTACCATAATCAAACCATTTCCACCTTTCTTCAAAAATACGTCTGCATTTTTACTAAATATTTTTATCTGTTCCTTCTGGGCAATATCCTGGTAGATGAGATCCACCTTCTCCACAATCCCGCTGTACATCCAGGGCTTTGATGCATCTTCAAGAATAGGGATTATGTTTCTCCTCTCCTCAGCAAGCGTCAAAAACTTGGCAAATGGCTTTGCCGAATACTCAACAGCATAAATAATACCCCTATCCAGAATGTCTGCAAGATGGCTGACTGTTGTCCCACTCGCTGCACCAAGATACAGTATTTTCCAATCTGGTTTGATTTCAATTGTATATCCTTTGAGAATCATTGCTGCAAGCTTGCTCCTTACAGCAATCCACTCTCTATAATCCCCATACTTCTTTTCGCCGTAGTGAGGCGGATATTTGCTCTTTGTTACGAGTAGTTCCTTTCCATCTTTCTTCGCAAGGAAAACATTATGCATTATCTCCCTAACTATCTTCATGCTCTCCCTCTCACCAACTCTTCGTATTTCCTTCTAACACTTTCAGCAAGCTCCTCTTTAAGCTCACCCTTGAAGTAGTCCAGCCTTGCAGCAATAGCAAGCTTTGCAGCCATGAAGCGAGACATTTTCCCTCTCTTTTTCTTCGGAAGTGTTCTAATAAAGGGATGCTGATAAATAATACCGTGCTTTGGAGTTCTGGCCGGCTTACCTCTCTTCATCCTTGAGATGGCCTTGTAGAGACTTTTCTCAGCACCAAGAATCTGTATCGTGCTTGCAGGCAAAGAAGCAAGTTTTTCCAGGCTACCAGCCTTTTCAAGAAGTCTAGCGGCAATAACTGGCCCAAGAATTTCAGATAAATTGGGTGCAATTTTTACTATGACCTCTTCTATTTCACGCTCAATTAACCTTCTCAGCCTTTTCAACTCGTCAATCTTTTTCCCGAATTCCTTTGTTACCTCGCTCTCCCTTACCTCTTCGATGTCCCTTAATTTCTCCTCAAGGATGTTTATACTCTCATCAAGGCTGTCAAGAGCTTTGAGTAGCATTATCACGTACCGATCTTCCCTCTTTATCTCTCTTTCAACCTTCTCGGTCGCAACAGATATGGCTACTTTTCTCAGTGTTTTGTAATACTTCTTTTCAGATCCAAATACCTGAGAACCTAATTCTACAAGCGAAAAAGGAAGTGGAAGCTGGTCAATATCATTGTAAGCATTCTTGAATGATTCAATTAGATTATCGCTTTTGATGGCTTTAAATTCACCATTTCCATGAACTTCTCCAAACCAAACCTTCCATACTCTCATTCCGTAACCACCTCTGCTCCCGCATTTCTTGCCTTGGTTACTATGGTTTCGCAATTGTATCCCTTCTCCCCGAAATATTCTTTCACAACCCTTACAATACTCTTTGCATCTGAGTCCGTTACCGCAAATATTGCCGGGCCCGTGGAGCTCATACCAACTGCAGGAGTTTCATTTCTCAGCTCTTTCATCGCATCCCATATCAAATCGCCGTATTGATTTACTTCAACCTTCTTAAATCCCAAATGTTGAATTCTCCATACTGCCTCACCAAACTCATCAAGATCTTTCTCCACGACAGCGGGAAGCATCTCCATTAAAATGACGTGGCATATCTCTCTGACCTCCTCGATGGGTAGGGGGCAGTGTTTCTGAAAGAGGTTCACTTCCCTAACACCATAAAGTCCGCTTAGTTCAGGAATTGCAACAACAATTTTCCAGTCTGGAAAATCATGTCTTGCGATAACACATGGTGGTTTGGCCTTACTGGCTGAAGATGGAAGAAAACTGCTCTTCTCCTTTACAGAATGGCCTCCATCAACAATAAATCCACCCATCTCAAATGCCGCAACACCAATTCCAGAGGTTCCGCCTCTCCCAACAATTTCAGCAATCCTCCTGACGTTCAGACCAAGGTCATAGAGCCTGTTATAGATTTCTCCAACGGCCAGTGAGATCTGTGTTCCGCTCCCCAGCCCAACATGGCTTCTGTAATCTGAAAAAACTTCAAGTTCAACAGCTTTCCCAAAAACATCCGAAAGCTTTTCCGCAACACTTCTAAATCTTTCGAGATTTATTGCATTTCCTTTCACCGAAATGCTATCGGATTCTCTTCCCACAACCTCGATATGCGGCTCTTCCAGAGCAATACCCACTCCACCGTCAATCCTTCCAACCTGGCCGTTCAAATCAATGAGCGTGATATGAATTCTCGACGGAGTTTTAACCTTAACATACATCTATAGAATTTAAACGGTAATTACTTAAGAAGTTTTGGTTTTGCGAGAAAGAGTTCAAAATTCAATCTTTTAACTGCACTACAAACCATCACCGCTCTTTTTTCTTTAATTCGATTTTTCTAAGATAATTATGATACCTCGTATCAACTATGTAAGCCTCGGGAGCTATTACAGGCAGATGATAACCGGTGAATATCCTTATAACCTCTCCAGCCTGAACCGAGCAGGTCAGTGCATATGATATCGGATCGTGATCGATGTGAGGATACTCCACCTCGAAGAAAGACACACTATCAGGCAGGAAAGTAGTAATTATATCGGGAATAAATGGAGCTCCGAGCTCTTCAGCAACTTTTGCAGCCATTGAAATGTGCTTATGAGCAACAACAACATCAATACCTTTCAACTGTCTCCTGAGTTCTTTATAATCATGCGGGAAGGGATAAGAGATTATACACGAATCAGAACTCATAGGATGCACAACATCATAATCGTTTGCCTCAAGTGGCTTTATGCTGGCATCAAGCCTCACATCCATTGGTGTAACTACATCTCCAATATACCGAATGCAACCAACACCACTTCTCCAGAGCAATTCCATGAGCATTCTGCTTCCGATGACAGCGACACTAAAGTTCCTGAGATAATCTATCTTTTCTTCATCTGCCATCCCATACCAGAAGATTTTTCTCATGGTAGTAGCCCCGCATCCATTAAATGCTATTAATCTTTCGCCGTATTTTTGATAAGTCTGATATCAACCGTTTACCTTCAAACAATTTAAGAGCATCGGTGAGACTGTATAAACCGAAGTGAATTGAGTAAATGTCAAAAATGACCTGGAAAAATGCCATTGACTGCAATCATCAAGTCAGCAAAAAACTTAAATCACAGCATAACATTGCAAGCTGAAAAAAATGGTGTGAGGAAATGGACGAGTTTGAAGAAATTATTTTTGATATGATTGAGGAAGAACCGGAAATTGAAGAAGATGACGAGATAAAGCTCGCAGAAATATACAGGCTTGCTACAAAGCTTATAAAATTACTCGAAGAGCTCAAAAGCCATGAGCTTAAAGAGTCAGCATCTTTGATGCTCATAAAGGAAATTATTGGAGACGACATGATTCTCGTTGGCTTGGCATCAAAAATGCTTCAGGATATGAGCTTTGGATTCGAAGAAGGCGAAAAATACGTTTCGTGATTTTTAGTTTGGCAGTCTTCTTACCCCTTATTGAAATTTTCCGAGAGATTGTTAAAACATATGTGGCTCTTTTAATGTTTGTAATATGTTGGTAGTTTAATCCTAATTCACCCACACAGCATCTTCGAAATGCCAGCAATATTAATAGCTGGTGCTATGCTGGCTTTAAAATCCCGTATGAAGTCGTAAGGCATCTAATGGGAAGGAAGGAGCAAATTCTGACAAAACAAGATATAAAAGAATACCTAACTTTAGCTTTAATTTCCATAGTGTTAATCGTAATAGCAGCATGGATAGAAGCAAACATAACTTTAAAGATAGCGAAAATGATTCTCGAGAAATAAACTACCACCAATCACCTGACCTTCTCCCACTTGTAAAGCTCAACTATTTCCGCAAGAGTCCTACCTTTCTCCTCAATCTCTCCCCTTATCCTGTCTTCGTGCTTCTTGACTTCAAGCGCCCTCTTTGCAACTTCATATGCTCTCTGCTTCGGTATAACCATGACACCATTGTCATCTGCGACAATCCAGTCCCCCGGATTGACTTCTACACCTCCACATACAATCTTGACATTTATTTCGCCAAACCCCTTTGGCTCACCAGCATTCGGAACCTCACGTTTAGCAAAAACCGGATACCCCAAAGCCCTGATGTCGTCCACATCTCTGACTGCCCCATCTATTATTACGCCCTCTATCCCCTTGATTATGCAGCTCCTCGTTGCAAGCTCACCCCAGACAGCAGCCTCATCTCCAGAACACTTTACAACGATCACATCCCCCTTTCCTGCCACATCTATTGCTTCAACAGTTTTAGCCCAGTCACCATCCATTGTAAGTACGGTTACAGCTTTACCAACAACCTTCTTGCCTTTAACCAGCGGGTAAACGTCTCGCATCGCTTTAGCCCTATGCATTGCATCGCTTATGTTGGGCGTTGACACTTTCATCAAAATTTCTCTAATCTCATCTTCGATGCTCTTCCTTCTCAATTCCGCCTTAATCCCTTCTCTATAAGCTCTGTCTATTGCATCTCTGATCTTCTTTGCCGATTCAGCCACATTTCTCGATTTTACTATATTGCTGCCCACCACAACAATCCTGGCGCCAATTTCCACACACATGGCTGCTTTTTCAGCATCTAACCCACCAGCAACAGCAACCGGAATATTAACCTCCTCAACGACCTTACTCAAAACATCAAGAGGATCTACACCAACCATCTGCTGATCTATACCAACGTGAACATTTACGTAATCAACACCCATCTTTTTAAGCTCTTTTGCCCTTGTAACCGGATCCGGACTGTTTATCAGGTCAGCCATTACTTCACAGCCATACTTTCTTGCAGCCCTTATTGCCTCAGCTATTGTTGAGTCTGCACCCATTGCGAGAATAATCACCACATCAGCTCCGCTTTTTGCCGCCATTTCAACTTCTACAGCCCCAGTATCGATGGTTTTCATGTCTGCAACAATTTTATGATCTCTGTAAGTTTTCTTTAGAGTCCTGATGGCATTCATCCCTTCACTTTTTATCAGAGGTGTTCCAACCTCCAGCCAGTCAGCTCCACCTGCAATAGCCTCGCCAGCAATCTCCACTGCTCTCTTCAGCTCAAGAAGATCAAGGGCTACTTGAAGAACAGGTTTATCCATGATACTCTTTTTATCTCGCTTTTTATTAAATCTTTCGTACCACAATTTCCCACAAACCAAACAATCCATGACAACATTGGGCAGGAAAAAGGTAATTTTAAATCACATTCCCCAAAATCGGAGACTTCCACAAGTTTTGAAGAAATTAAAAACGAAGTAAATAACAGCATGAATAATTTTTAAATAGCAGCCTAGTTACGAAAAGATTATATATTCATTCCACCGATCCGATGAACAAAACATAAAAGGTGATAATATGGACGAAGCTGTAGAGAATGCGATAAAAGTTCTTAAAGAGAACAATGTAAAGCAGGTTCTCTGCGCTTTCTGCGACGTTCGTGGAATTATGCAGACTTTCTCAATTCCAGCTAGAGAGTTCATGGATGGAGGCCCGTTTGAAAACGGAATCGGTTTTGACGGTTCTTCTGTAAGAGGTTTCAAGACGATTGAACAGAGTGACATGGTATGGATGCCAGACCCATCAACAATCAAGGTAATCCCATGGGTCGACGACCCCGTGCAGAAGACGGCAATAATGTTTGGAGACTGTTACGAGGCATGGGGTACCGAGGTTGCAGACTGTGACCCAAGAGGTTATGTTGCCAAGCGCCTGCAGAAGATGCTGGGTGACGAGGGCAAGACAGCCATTTTCGGCCCAGAAATTGAGTTCTTCCTCTTTGATGCAGTAGACCCAACCAGACTCGTTTGGGACATGTGGGTCTCACCAAACGGTGGTGAAGGAGACTCTTGGGGTCCACCAAGAGTAATGCCCGAAAGCCCAGAAGTCACACCAGGAGGACTGCTAATAAGACCAAAAGAG
This sequence comes from uncultured archaeon, assembly GCA_964652135.1. GTDB lineage: Archaea > Halobacteriota > Archaeoglobi > Archaeoglobales > Archaeoglobaceae > CAZZAF01. Next base: position 21,531 of record CAZZAF010000020.1, on the reverse strand, counting down.
GGCTACTTCAGAGCTCCACCAGAAGACACAACTGTAGAATACAGAAACGAGCTTGTTTATCACCTTGAGCAGCTTGGCGTCGATGTTGAATACCACCACCACGAAGTTGCAACCGCTGGACAGGTTGAGCTTGACTTCAAGCCAAAGCAGCTCGTAGATGTGGGAGATGCATTCTACCTCTACAAGTTTGCAGCGAAGAACATAGCTGCAATGTATGGAATGGTTGCTACATTCATGCCAAAGCCACTCTACCTCGACAACGCAAGCGGTATGCACACCCACCAGAGCCTTTGGAAGGGTGAACCCTTCAGCGGTGAGGCTCTCTTTGCAGACCCAGACGATGAGTTCATGCTGAGCCAGACAGCCAGATATTACATCGGTGGTTTGCTTGAGCACGCCAAGGCGCTGACTGCAATTTGTGCCCCAACAGTCAACTCATACAAGAGACTGGTTCCAGGATTCGAGGCACCAATCTACATCTGCTGGAGCCCAAGAAACAGATCAGCTCTTGTTAGAGTGCCAATGTACGTGAAGAAGCCAACAGCAATCAGAGTTGAATACAGAGGTGCAGACCCAAGCTGTAACCCATACCTGGCATTCGCTGCCATGCTCGCTGCAGGTCTCGACGGTATAAAGAAGAAGATTGACCCAGGCGACCCATTGATGAAGGACGTCTACGAACTCTCGCCAAAGGAGAAGAGAGAGTTCGGTGTTGGTGAGCTCCCGACAACACTGAAGGGCGCACTTGAGCACCTTGCAAGCGACGAAGTAATACAGAAAGTGCTTGGTAGCCACATCTACGATGCATTCATGAGCATCAAGACCGACGAGTGGAACCAGTACTGCCTGTACATTACACCCTGGGAGTTCATGAAGTATCTTGACATCTAACTTTTTTCTATATTCTTTCTTTTCTGAGCGTAATTTAAATCCTACAAGCGTTTTCTGCAGAATTTTGAACAATAAGAAGTAAATTTAATGATACCACGAAATTATTAGTCTCAAATTTTTTCAAAGAAGATTATCGCATTCTGTCAAAATTTCAGGGATTTTAGATTTCCTTAGATAAAATCATAAAAACAGTAAATAATAAATACGATGATGTCTAATATATTATTGGAGGTGGTAAAAAATGGGAGTTCACAGAATAACCAGCGAGGCTGCAAGATATTATGCAACAAGAGAAAAGGTGCTGGGCGCTGGTATCACTCTGCTTGGATATGCCAGCGAGAAGACCAGCAGTCTAAGCAAAGAAGATCTTGAAGCTGTAGGCGATATTGCTGCTGCTCTGCTTCCACATGCACCTGGTTATGCTGGTAAGCTCATAGCTGTTGTTGCAAGATTATTCTGGGCACTCGCAGGAGTCGAAGGTAAAGAATTTAAGTTTGTTGAACTCGACGAACTTGAAAAACAGATTGAAGAGATGAGAAAGAAGATCGGAGTCGAATAACAACAACACCTATTTTTTAATTATTTCTTTCTCTTGTCTTAGATTTTCTCAACCTTACAACGAAAATGCTACCCTCGGGCTCATTATCCTCAACCCAGACTTTACCTCCATATCTCTCAACCGTCCTCTTCACAAGATATAAGCCCAAACCTGTTCTACCAGTCATTTCCCCCCTAAAACCTTCCTTGAACACTTCCTCTTTCAGTTCATCCGGAATCCCTGGTCCATTGTCAGCAATTCGAACTTCCACCCACTCACCAACATCTTTAACAGTGACTTCTATTTCGGGTTTCTCTTTGTCATTGTGGAAAATTGCGTTCAAAAGAATATTCTCGAAAACAGATGTGATCATATCATCAGCCTTAACATAAATATTGCTTGGAATGTTCGCTCTTACATCCACCTTCCATGATTTTAACATATCAATCTCCGCCAAAAGTACTTCAGAGAGGTTTACATCCCTTAATCCATCTCTACGTTCACTCATCAACTTCTCAATATTGCGAACTGCTCTAATCAAGTTAAAAGAATGCATGATTCTCTCTTCAACCCTATCAATAAACTCCTCCTGTGGTTCCTCCCTGAATAAATCGATATATGCCTTAATTATAGTCAGATCATTCTGTATATCATGTCTCAAAATTTTATTGAGAATTGTCAACTGCTCCTTGATACGCTGGGTTTCTGAGTAAAGTTTTCGGTACTTCTCTCTTTCCCGCTCAATGTCCTCAATTGTAATAAACCTGGCTTCTTTCCCATATATAAAAAACAATCCAAGAGCAATGGTTGAATAGTATAGGTTGAAGAATACGTCAGGAAGTGAGCCTGTATAATACATGTCCCATATTATGTAGTACGAGAAGAGAACGTCACCAATAAACACAAAGGTGTATGCCAGTATCAGTATTGCCCAAAAATAACCCAAAGCCTGTTTTGCATAGAGAAGCAGGAGGAAGGACAACGAAAAAAGAACCAGTGTATCGAGCACAGGATATGCCAGAGAAACATACATCTCAAGAGGAGTTAGAGAGCTTTCAAAAGTATCCCTGATTAATGGAAAAATTACAGAAACAAAAACAAATACGTTGAAGACTGCCGTAATTATGCCAGCTTTCAGAGTTATATACTTAAGGTTCCTGCGAACAGCAATCCATGAAACTACTAGAAGAGGAATATATGCAGAAATCCAGAAAACATCGGCAAGAGACGGAAATGGTTCCAGATTGAGTATTCCTTCATAAATCTCCCAAGTAATTTCTGCAAGCCAGTTTAATGCTGTAGATAAAGCAAGAGCAAAAACAAACTGACTGAATTCGCCTCTCCTGCCTGCATTGATATACACGAGGATAGCTATAAAAAATGCAATAAAAGGTACAATTGCTGTAAAGAGGTAGCAATGTAGGAGAGCCCACCTTTCTGGCAAAAATAAACTTAAAGAGCTTGCAACTACTGCCAGAAAGATGAGAGCCAAAGTTTTAATACTCCTGAACTCTTTAGTATTTTCCTCTATTTTCTTATCATTTTTATGAGTATCATCCACAGGCATTCAAAACACATGTTCGATGCAACCAATACATTAAATTTCTTTTCGGTAAAAAGTCATTCGATAATTTACATAATATTCCAAAAATCCTATTATTCCTAACTTGGATGATTTTATGATTTAATCCAAAAATTGTCATTCCTCCCCTACTAGCAAACAACACAAAAAACGCTGGAAAATTTATTTAGTAGATTATTCAATACCAGTATCATGATAAGAAATACTATCAAATTCATAAACCCGTACGATCCCGGCAAATTTCCGTCAGATATTGCCAAAAAATACGGTTTTAAGGAATCAAAGGTCATCCAGCTTGCTTCCAACGAGAACCCATTCCCTCCATCCAAAAAAGTTAAAGAAGAATATGAAAGAGCATTTTCAAAAATAAACAGATATCCCCATCCCGAATATCCTGAGCTGAAGGCTGCCCTTGCTGAATACACAGGTGTCGACAGGGACAGGATCGCCATTGGTAACGGGGCAGGAGAAGTTCTGAAGACAATATGTGAAGTTGTTCTTGACACATTTGACACTGTCACAATTCCCGTTCCAGGATACACGCTCCATGCCATATTTGCGATGCTCAGAGATGCAAACATCAACTTCATCGAATTTCCAGGTTACAGAATCAATGCTGATAAAATTCTTGAAAAACCGTCCAAGCTTCTCTTTCTATGCTCCCCAAACAACCCCGTTGGAAACGCAGTCCCAAAAAAGGAGCTCATAAAGATACTTGAAAACTATTCCGGCCTGGTCGTTGTGGATGAGGCTTATGCCGAATTCTCCGGAAAAACTGCCTTAGATCTCATAGATGAGTTCGAAAATCTGGTTGTTGTTCGATCGCTTTCAAAATTTTTCGGGCTTGCAGGAATGAGAGTGGGCTATGCGATTGGCAACGCCGAGCTGATCGAAGCAATTGAAAAAATAAGGCTTCCTTTCTGCATTTCAGAGGTTGCATGCAGAACAGCGATAGCAGCTTTACAGTCACTGGACTACTACAACGAAATAAAAGAGAAGATTATTAAGGAAAGAGAGAGGCTTGTCAATGAGCTGAAAAAGATAAAATTCCTCGAAGTTTACCCATCAGAAGCAAATTTTGTTCTCGTTAAGGTAAAGCAGGATATAGATGTTGCAAATGAACTCGAAAAGAAAGGAATAATTGTAAGAAATGTAACCGGGCTGTTAGGTCTCGAAGGTGTCCACATTAGAATAACAGTTGGAACGGAAGAAGAAAATAACCAGTTGATAAACGCGCTCAAAGAGCTAAGCTAAACAGCTCCTGTGTTCAAACTGGATACTCGTTATGCCAATACCGTATTTCTCTGCAAGACCCTTTTCAATTTCCTTTCTGATTTTCTCAAACTCGCTGAGCATCATATCGTCAACAACCACATGAGCATCCATGACCTTAACATTTGAGCATAGAGCATATACGTGGAGAGTATGAACGTCAGCAACACTGGGAAACGAAAGAATGTAGTTCCGTATCTCCCTCAAATCTAAATCGGGAGGAACACCCTGTAGAAGAATATGTGAACTATCCTTTATCAGCCTCATAGCGCTCTGCAAGACAAACAAACCTATGGCAACACCAATTACAGCATCAATGATCGAAAAACCTGTGAATGCGATGGCCACTCCACCGGCAATGACCGCAACACTGCTGAGGGAGTCAGACAGGGCATGCAGGTAAACACCACGTATGTTGAGGACGTGGCTGAACTCTCCATGAAGCTGCTTTAAGACATAGAGGTTTCCGAACAAGCCCACAACAGCGGCTGGAAGCATGTAGTAAACATCAACCTCTAATCCATCAACAAACCTCAGGTAAGCTTCCCTGAATATCAGCGCAACTGCCAGAAGGAGAAGGAGCCCGTTTAGGAATGCGGCCATCACTTCAAAACAGTGATATCCAAAGCTAAATCATTCATCATACATTTTTCTGGAGATCCTCACCGCAAGCAGGGCAATTGACGCCGAAAACATGTCTGTGAAGACATGAAGCGCATCACTGAGCAGAGCAAGAGAGTTTGAAATTATTCCAAATAAAACCTCGATGAATAATATTCCAAAGCTTACAAAAAGAGCTTTCTTTATGAGCTTCTCCTTCAATAAGCTTTCTTCAAAGTGATTATAGTATTCCATCCGCAATGCACCTCAATCTCGCCGTCCCAGCCAACCTTCGGATAAGCGTTGAATATTTCCAAATAGTCCCCTATATCTGCCTTTTTATATATCTGAGAATTATCACCCCATAGCAGTATCTTAATCCTTCCGGTTTCATCTGAAAGAAATATCTCCGCAACGTTGCTTTCTCCTCTTCTGCTCTTTACCTTCCTAAGTTCGCCAAGACCACTTATCCTGCCCTTCAAATTCACATGCTGAAGCGGGATTATTTTAGAGATCGGGACAAATTCAATTTTAACCGGCAGATCCTCTTCAACCACTTTTATACTGGAAACCACAAATTCTCCATCTTTCGTTATTCCTCTCAACTCAAGAGTTTTTCCCACGTCAACTCTATAGAGTTCTTCAGCGTTTTCATCCCAGGCAACGCACATCACAAGCTCAGATCCATTTGCAATAACAGCTTTAACCAGGGTTCGCCCGTTTGGATGCCTTACAGCTTTTCCAACGAGAACACCTCTGACTGTTTCTCCACCTCTATCCAGTATCTCAACATCCGATGCATCACCGACAGACAGTTCAATTTCGTTTTCTCTCCTCTTGACAAAACCCTTCACCCTAATACGGTCTCCTTCCGCAACATCTCCCGTCTTTATTAACTGGGCTGCCTCATTCCAGAACACAATCTTGATTCTTGCAGATTCGTCTTTCAGAATTGCCACAGCCAGAGACCCGGTTCCATTTTTATTAACAAACTCCCTGAAACCAAAAATTTTCTCTACAACGCCTTCCACAGCAACCTTTCCCTTCTTATTGGCAAGTTCCCCAATGCTGTATACTGGCTCGTAGCCAAAACTGTATGCAGCGAGCAAAACAGCAACCTCTTCCGTTAGCAAATTTCCAAAATGTTCCTGTAATTCCTTCATCCTCCTGTTAAATTCGTCTTTCGAAATTTTCAGTCTTTCAATGATCTCTTCTTTCTCCATTTTCATCCACCTAGCACAAGATATAGCACCAGCGTTGAAATGAAGCCTATTAGAAGCAACACTATACCGTAGCGCTCCATGGAAGGGATGTACTAAAATACTATTTGGGTGTTTTGATTTTACGATTTTGCTTACAGATGTGCAGGAAGTTGCGCTGCTTCAGATTGTTAAACGAAAAATAGTTAAACTAAAAAATCTATATTTTCCATGAAACCCAATATCTTCAAAATATCAAGAAGAAAATTCCTAACCTTCTTGGGCAGTATTATCGCTGCTATAGGAATTTACGGTATTTGGAGGATTAGTACAGAGGAGAAATTAATGCCAGAAGTGATTAAACTACCTGAACCCGTGAAAAAGGGTAAAGTTTCTGTGGAACAGGCAATTGCAAACAGACGTTCACGTAGAGATTACAGCGATAAACCAGTTCTCCTCAAAGACATTTCACAGCTCTGCTGGGCTTCGCAAGGAATAACCGAAAAGTATACGGAATTCAGAGCCGTTCCTTCAGCAGGAGCTCTGTATCCGCTGGAAACCTTTCTCGTCATAGGGAATTCGGACATTGACGCGGGTATATACCATTACTCTCCCTCAAATCATACCCTCGAGCTCATGAAGAGAGGAGATTACCGAAACCAGTTGTGTGAGGCTTCGCTTGGACAGGAAAGTGTAAAAAACGGAGCTATATGCTTCGTGATAACTGCAATCTTCGGTCGCACAACACAGAAATATGGTAAAAGAGGAGAGGACAGATACGTGCCCATTGAAGTGGGGTGCGTTGCGGAAAACATCTACCTGCAGGCTGAAGCCCTAGGTTTAGCCACGGTTGCTATTGGAGCGTTCTACGACGACAGGATTCAGGAATTGATTCCCAATCCACCCCTTTTAGTAATGCCCGTGGGGCACGTTTAGATTTAACATCAAACTTCCAGAAAGTCAATCCCAGAACTTTCTCGTCCTTATGTATCTCTTTTCAGCTTCAAGCAACTCTAGGAAAAAGGAATCTTCATCTGGATAGAACTTTGAAAGAACTCTTGCTGCGTTTTCTGCCCCAACACCATGAGTATTCATCGCATAAACAGCCTTTTTGCCATATCCCATCACCAGATTGGCTATTCTGAAAAGTTCAGCTTTTGTGTATTCCTCAAGCTTTCTCCTCCCGTTTATGCATGCAACAAGCCTCGATTTGCATCTTGGGCATGTCAGATCGTTATCGCTGATTAGTCCCACCTTGATCCTTATGGTGTATTTGCAGTTTACACAGTGTAGTATGCACGTTTCCTCCTCAAGCCTCTTTCTAAAGGCTTTCAGCACCGCTGAAGTTGGTTTTGCAGGCATTAGCAGATCAAAGGCATGTTCACGGGAAGCAAGAGCTATTGGGCTGAGCTGAGAGTAAACCGAAACCTGTATCTCCTTCCCAAGCTTGGAAATTATTTCCTTTGTTCGCTCAACATCCATTTTTTCTATGAAAATTTCTCTCACCGCTTCCCTGTAAATCGGTGTATCCTTGAGCTTCAGAACGAGGTTTCTAAGATTTATTCTGCTCAGATCTGCATCTTTCTTCAGGTAACCGAACTTCCTCGCTGCATTGACAACCTTCCACTGCAGAAGCTTCGTATCGATGAGTGACCGCTCAGCAAGCCATTCAACCGTTTCAGTATCAATGCCAAGCAGAACTTTCTCAACCTCCTGAGCATTCGCTGGAGACAGCTTGATTCTGTATGGGTCAACCTCAACTGCCACATTTGTTCCTTTTCTGGCACTCAAAAGCAATGCCACAATTCTGCTGAGTGTTTCGTTGACTCTATGACCGAAACACGCGTTAATTACAGTGACTCCTCCTGATGATTCTATGGTTACATGGGAATCAGATGGAACAGCAAATCCCTCTTTAAGCTGCTTTTTGATTACCGAAACTACTTCCTTGCACGCCTCTCTGTTGGTTCTGAACTCCTCCATGAGTGTTTTAATTGTCTCCTCCTCACCAACTGTTCTCAGCATTCCGGCTATCCATGTCCTGAGTCTTCCAACCTCCTGAGCAACTTCAAACGGCACTGGAATCTCTTCTCCTGCCCAAGAAGGTATTTCTCCCTCAGCAGTGACGGGTTCAACTTTAACAACATCATCAACAGATACGACTCTCCATAGCTCTCCGCGCATCGCAAAAATTTCCCCGCTGAAGGTTGAAAGGAAGCTTTCGTCAAGCACACCGATTGTCCTGCCCGTTGTGACGTCCACAACCCTGTAATGTTTTTCATCGGGAATCATGGAAATGTTGTCATAGAAGTACTTCCTCGTTTTTCTCAATGCGGCAATCTCTATTCCATCAAAGGCAATGATGTTTGCATCGCTGAGGAACTGGCATATCTCGACAAATTTCTCGTATTCAAGGTTCCTGAATGGGTAAGCCCTCTTGATAATCCTGTAGGCTCTATCCACTGGAATCCTGCCGTATTCAAGAGCAATTGCAGCAATTTGATTTGCAAGAGTATCTAGGCTCATGTAATGGACGTTCACATCCTCTATAAGTCCTTCCTCGGCTCTCTTTACTATAACCCACGATTCAAGGATGTCATCGAAGCTTCCTGCAATAATGTAACCCTTTGATACCTTTCCAGCCCTGTGACCACTCCTTCCAACCCTCTGAATTAACCTTGCAACCTCCCTTGGGCTGTTGAACTGAATAACCACATCCACATGCCCGATATCAATACCGAGCTCCATTGAAGATGTACAAATGAGGGCTTTGAGCTGGCCGGAGGCGAATTTTGTTTCACTCTCTATTCTAGCCTCTTTAGAAAGTGAACCATGATGAACCTCAACATTCAGAATCTTCTTGAGCTTCAAACCCAGAGCTTCGGCTGTCTGGCGGGTATTCACAAATATCAATGCTGAAGTGTGTGATTCAGCAATTTCCTTTATGGTTCTGAGCTGGGCTGCAACCTCATCATCTATAAAAAGCTCTTCAGCGAGCTTTGCATCTTCCTCCACTATTTCGGGCTTAATAACAGTGTAGCTGTACTTCTTATCCTCATTACCAACAATTACTTCCACATTTCTACCAAGAAAGCTTGCAATCTTTTCCGGATCCTTTACAGTCGCCGATAAACCTATTACCTGGAACTCAGCAATCTCTCTCAATCTCTCCAGAGCAACACTCAGCTGCACACCCCTCTCGCTATCCGCTATCTCATGTACTTCATCGATTACGACAAACTTCACGTTTTCCAAGGCTTTTCTCAATCTTTTGCCAAGAAAGAGGATCTGAAAGGTTTCAGGAGTCGTAACAAGAATTTGAGGTGGTTTCAACGATTGTTTTCTTCTTTCAGATTCTGCAGTGTCTCCATGCCTGACTGCTATACTGAATCCAAGCTTTTCAGCTAAAACACTCAATCTCCTTAGCATGTCTCGATTTAAAGCCCTCAGAGGAGTTACATAGATGAGAGTTATCCCTTTAGATTTTGCTTCAAGCATCCTCTGGAGTAAGGGTATAATTGCTGCCTCCGTTTTGCCTGATCCAGTTGGAGCTATAATAAGGAGATTCCTACCTTCAAGTATCTTGAGAGCTGCTTCTTCCTGCAGCTTGCTCAACCTTTCAATTCCAGCCTCCCTTAACGCTTCCAGCAGTTGCTGAGAGATCATATCCGCAACCTGATGTGTTGCTTAACTGTATTTATAAAGATGATGCGTCTACTTAGTATAAACCCCTCCGAAATAAAATTCTAAAAATGTGAATTTCACTCTATAATAGGGGGTTAACTGATGCCATGTAAATGGATAAACGAAAGCATCAAAATAGCAATGGATAAAAACTATAATTACTTAGATAAACTGCTAGAAGTTTACCCCGCAGCTTCCGCAAAAAGGAGATTTATACTTTCTGAGGTGCAGAAGAAAAAAATTAAGGAGCTCTTCGAGAAGATCAATGATTTCGATTCAGCAGTTGAATTAATCATATATTTACTCTCTTTTGAAAAATTCCCGATAAAGTACCCCTACGTTGCGTTCTTAAGAGCGCTAAAAAGAAAAAAGGAATCCATTTTCTTAGAGAATATTTAAAGAATAACCCAAACCTTGTGACTAATCTCAAATGTCAGCTAAAAGAAAGAGGATTGAATAAGATTTACGAGGGTATTGAAGAGCCCAAAGAAGCCAATAGACGTATGAGTAATTTATTCTCCCAATGGTTAAAACAGAAGTTTCCCAACCAATTCAGAGATAAAGAAGGGCTATTGAAGGAATCTAAACCAGGGATTTACTTCTTGAAGGGTAGTGATAGTGAATTACTCGACTTTGCACAAAGAGTTTTGGGATACTCTGGCGATAAACGTCCAGATTTAATAGGAAAAATTGTTGCCAAAAATGATAACCAAATTTACATAGTTGGAGAAGCGAAATTCTTAACAGATTATGGAGGGCATCAAAATGACCAACTTAATGATGCCCTCGATTTGTTAAAAGTCAATTTTGACGTCTCCAAGCTCCAAAAAGAAATTATTACTGCCGCCGAAATCAATCCAAGCCCAATCGTAGACATCGTCCCTGTGGCTGTCCTCGATGGAGTGGTATGGATTAAAGGAATGGGAAGAGATCCAAAAATGTTGAGAAAAGTGCTTGAATTACCAGATAATAAAATAGCACTGTCAGCCCTTTTGCTTGAGGACTTCTTCAACTGCCTGCTTAACACGGGAGATGTCTCCAGTTGCATATAACTACATAAAAAGGCGTCTCTGGACCTGAGAATAGTTTAAAAGCAACTTTGATTTCCAGCAAGGGAATTATCAATGTATTTTCAAAAATAAACAGATATCCTCACCCAGAATATCCTGAACTGAAAGCTGCCCTTGCCGAATAACTGGTGTTGGCAGTGATAGGATCATCATTGGTAACGGGGCAGAATTGAAGAAGTCTCAATGAATTTCTTTTGCCATTTTCAGGATTTTTTGTATAGGATATACAGGATACTCGGGGCCTTTGTAATTAGTCAGAAATATTATATCAGAAATAATAATCAGTTCTTAATACATAGAATAGAAAAAACAATACAAACCATAATTGGAATTTCGAGTAAAATTTAATTAACACATCAAATTGCCACTGACACAGTGAGTCATAATGGAAAGAAGGCTTAAAAAAGAAGTGTCCCTCTTTCACGCCGTCGGAATATTCATAGGAGTTATTCTTGGTTCAGGAATTCTGATATTGCCTTCTATAGCCGCGAATGTGGCTGGTGCGGCATCCCTAATAGCCTGGGTAATTATGACGTTGCTTGCCGTGCCAATTGCCCTAACCTTCGGCTATCTTGCCTCAAAATTTCCATCTGCAGGTGGAATTTCAGAGTTCTCAAAACAGGCGTTTGGAAAAAAGACCGTTGGAAGGATTACACTTGATGCAGAAATGATTACAGGATTCCTCTTTCTGTCAGTCGTACCCATTGGTCCTCCAATTGTTCTACTCACAGGTGCATCCTATATGGGTAGCATTCACGGACTCGATTTTTCTGGAATTATTGCCCTCGCAATTCTCATGCTCCTCGCAATGCTCCTCATAAACCTGAGAGGAATCAGATTCACGGGAAATTTCCAGACAATGATGACGATCTCTATAGTGATCCTGCTGCTTTTTGTTGTTCTTACCGCGTTTCATCTCGTGAACCCAGACAACCTGAAGTTCGAACTCGATATCTACCCGATTGGAAGGGCAATGGCACTGATATTCTGGTGCTATGTAGGATGGGAGGCTGTAACCCATCTGTCAGAGGAGTTCAAAAATCCCGAGAGAGATTTTCCCCTAAGCATTCTGATGGCTCTTGGAGTCGTAGGAATAATGTACCTGCTTGTTTCCTTTGTGGTTGTTGGTACACATACATATGGCGATAGCCTGAGGGGGATGACCTCTCTTGTCGAAATAGCGAACAGATCCCTTGGCATTAATGGAAAGCTGTTTGTGGCATTGATCGGGTTCATGACGTGCTTTGGTTCTGCAAATGTTTACGTTGCATCACCCTCAAGGCTGCTGTATGCGTTATCAAGAAATGGCTATCTTCCAGAAGTGTTTGGAGTTCTGAACAAGAAACATGCCCCGCAGAATGCCCTTATTGCCGTGGCAGCATCCATGGTTTTCACGTTGATTGCCATGTATCTGTTCAGCATTTCCGTCGAAACTCTGCTCCTGCTCTCCAACAGCATTTTCATAACGCTCTACCTGATTGGTTCGATTGCTGGCATAATATTGCTTGAGAAAAGAGTGTATCCGGCGATTTCATTTGTGATATGTTTCGCAACCCTGCTATTCGTTGGAAAAAGCGTGGTTTATCCAGTACTGGTTGCAATAATCGCAATAACATACCTCAATTTGTATGCCAAACGTAAAACAAGCCAATTCATTAGATGAATACACAACTACAACATCCCAACTTCCCCAAGAAACGTGCCATCGAGGAGCATTACTTCAGCCCTTCGATAATCCCATTTTTTGAATAAAACGCCTACAGGTTTTTCAAGATTGACAGCCGTTGAAGAACATAGATCGTTAAAAGCAGGTACGACTATTGCTTCCTTCACCTCCCCCTCAATCTCAATTCTCCCTTCCAGCCATATTCTCTCCTTAATCCCGCCAACCCTGTCCTTCAGAAAAATTGCTGGATGTGCATGACCGAAAACTAGTGTTTTTGCCTGTAAAACTTCATCATCTGGCATTGCATGACCGTGAAAGATTCCAATTTTGCCCAACCTCATCCCACGGGAGTCTTCGGTGTGTATCACGTCGTCAATGCCTCCATCGTGATTTCCCTTCACAGCAATAATTTCGGATCTGTCAACCCCCACACTTTCCAGTGCTTTTACAAGCTCTTCAACTTCCCTTCTTTCCCTCGCCCTCAACCCAATATCGTGCTTAACATCTCCCGCAATGATGACTCTGCCAGCACCAACCTTTTTCGCAATTTCAGCAACCTTCCCGATGACAGACCTATCTGGAAAGCTAACTAAACCAAGATGTAAATCCGCAACGATGAGTGTTCTTTTCCTCCCAGTTACAAGCAAAGCTGGCTCGTTCAGCACTCTTTTGAGCATCAAAATATCTGATGCACAAACAGGTTATAAATCTAAAGTAAGAGACTTTTCAGTTATTGTGATATTCGTTTGAGCCATCATAATGAACATCACATCCTATAGAAGAATATATAATCCTAATTCTATGCTGATGCGCAATAGCATGTCACTCAAGAAAGATGTTACACTTCTCCAGGCTGTAGGAATATTTGTTGCCGGAATACTTGGATCGGGCATTCTAATTCTTCCATCCATTGCAGCAAATGTTGCTGGCGAAAGTTCTCTACTTGCCTGGCTTTTCATGACGATTCTTGCAGCCCCAATTGCACTTACCTTCGGTTATCTTGCATCATCCTATCCTTCTGCCGGCGGGATTGCTGAATATTCGAGGAGGGCATTTGGAAAGCGGAAATTATGGCGTTTAAGCATAGATTCTGAGCTTACAACAGGACTGATGTTCCTCTCAGTAATTCCAACAGCACCACCCATCGTGCTTCTTGCTGGTGCATCCTATCTTGCAATGGTTCTTGGTCTCGGTGAGAAAGGAGCAATATGCATTGCTCTTATAATGCTTACAGCGATTCTCCTAATGAATCTAAGAGGTGTTAAGTTCACAGGAGACGTGCAGCTTCTACTCTCCGTAGCTGTAATAATCTTGCTTCTCTCCATAACTCTTTCAGCCCTGCCTTTCACGAGTTTTGGTAGTTTTAAGATGAGTAAAGAAGTGGGGAAGGCAATGGCTCTAATCTTCTGGTGCTACATGGGGTGGGAGGCAGCAACCCATCTGTCTGAAGAGTTCAGAAATCCAAGGGATTTTCCCATAAGTATCCTGCTCTCGCTCGTCGTTATTGGATCCATATACATGATCGTTTCTTACGTGGTCGTTGGAATGCATGCCTATGGCGAGGGACTTGAAGGTATTACTGGTCTGCTTATTGTTGCAGAAAGAACATTTGGCGAGTTTGGGAGAATTCTTGTGGCCATTCTTGGATCCATGACATGCTTCGCAAGCGCGAACGTTTACGTCGCATCCTCTTCCCGTCTGCTGTATGCACTGTCAAGGAGGGGCTACATCCCTTCAGCGCTCTCAAAGTTGAATTCCAGGCAAGTACCCCACTATTCGCTAATCGTCACATTCTCTCTCGTAGCTCTAACCCTTCTGCTAATGCTTTTCTTCGGCGAAGCCGTTGAGGGACTCGTTCTTCTCTCGAACAGTGTCTTCATAACACTCTACATAGTCGGATCTCTTGCAGGTCTGGTTTTGCTGGATAAAAAACTCTGCCCAGCCATTTCGCTCATCGTTTGTGTTGCGATATTGCTATTTGTAGGTGGAAATATTCTTTATCCTCTCGCAATCGTGGCGATTGCAGTAGTATATTCTACTCTCAGGGAAAATAGAGTTAATTAGCCTTTTTCATCCCCTGATGTTCCATCCAGCCAGTTTTTACAAGAAAGCTGGTAATACTGCAAATTAAAGTTTGAGATTGCCTTCAAGCACATATATTGCATCGCCGCCAACCCAGATACCATTTTCCAGCCTCACATGAGCAACTCCTTCTCTGCGCAGTGCATGACCCTGTTCGAAAGCATATTCATCCTTCAAGAGCTTCCCTGTCTGTCTGAGATAGTATGCCAGAGCAGCATTTGCCGTACCCGTAACCGGGTCTTCAGGAACTCCAATGGCTGGACAAAAGAATCTCGCAGCAGCATCGTATTTCGAATCGAGGGTAAACACATGGACTCCAGCAATTTGCCTATCCCTACAGTAGTCGGCAAGCATGTGGAGGTCTGGCGAGATGTTCATCAATTCCTCAAAGCTTGATACTTCTGCAATCCCGACGTTCAAGCCAACGGTTACAGCCATAGCATCGCGGACGTGTACACCAAGACTTTTTCGCAGAACGTCCTCATCAAGCTCTCCAGTTATTCTGGGTGCGCACGTCCGAAGCCAGACCTTTTCCCCAACACGAACAGAAATCTCTCCAGCTTTGGTGATAGCCTTACAGTATCCGCTCACGGCTCCTCTGAGCTTTAAGATATAAAAGGCTGCAATTGTTGCGTGTCCACATAATGGAATTTCTGCAGTTGGCGTGAAGAATCTCAAGTGGAAATTATCTCCATCCTTTCTAACGAAAACGGTCTCGGACATGTTCAGTTCGGATGCTATGGCAAGCATTGTTTCTTCGTCGAACTCGTCAAGAACAACCGCTGCCGGATTTCCCTTAAAAGGTGTTCTGGTGAAAACATCTACTTTATATACTTCCATACGCCAAATCTAACCGTATCTTTATAATATTTCCCATTTCCTCGCCACAGACAGCTTCTGACCCATAGCTCCAATACCGGCAGAAATTAGAGCCAGAAATGAGAATGTATTGCTTAGCTGTTAAAAATAAAAGACTGCCCAAATTCTGAAACTTAACCAATTACTTCCTCCCACACCTTATCCACATACTTGGTTATATCCACACCATACTTCTTCGCAATAAGCAATGCAACAACCTCAACATCAAGCAGATTCCCAAGCTCCTCCTGCCTTCTATTGATCATGGCAACAACTTCACCAATATCTTTACCGCTCTTATCCGCAATCTCCTGAACAATCTCATCGAATACAGATGTTGACAGAATCTTCCTCAGATCCGGCTTGAAATCAATTGGTATTTCAACCCCATCAACATCAAATGAGGGTGTAAGATTGCCATTATCTTCTGAAAGTAAACCCTTCTCAATAGCCAGCTCCACAATCTGCCTGCTTTTATCATGCGAGAACCATTTCAAATCCAGAGAGAGAACATAAGTGAGTTCTGATTTTGACATTGATTTTTTCCCTTTACTCTTGAACGCTGCTGCTATTACAGTGCGAAGCATGGAGCAAGTACTACTACAGATAAATATATTTTCTCTTGCCTGATCATCAAGTAATTACCACACCCCATAAATTTCCTTTCCACATTTACTGCATCTACCATCCGCAATTCTGTTTACGAGCACTCTATAAGACATTCTGCTTATCAACAGCTCACCACACTGCGGACAGTACGTGTTTTCGTATCTGTGTCCAGGAATATTCCCAACGTAAGCGAACTCCACCCCCTCTCTTCTTGCCATTTCAACGGCTTTTTCAAGCTTCTCAATCTTTGTGGGTGGATTCATAAATTCAAAGGCTGGAAAATACCTCGTGAAATGAATTGGGATGTTCTCTCCAGCATATTTCAAATGGTTTTCTATAACCTCCAGAATTGCATCATCGCTGTCGTTCACACCCGTAATTACCAGATTGATGATTTCAATATGAATCCCTAGTTTGACTGCTTTTCTGACTGTTGTCCAGACAAAGGAAGCTTTTCCTTCTCTAACGCAGTACTTATTGTAAACATCATCATTTCCTTTGATGTCAATGTTTATTGCATCCAGTCCAGAATTTCGTAGCATTTCAAGGGCTTTTGGAGTCAGATATCCATTTGAAACCATCGTGTTATACAGGCCTTTCTGCCTGGCAATGGGAAACAGATCGAGGAGATACTCAAAAAGAAGCGTTGGTTCATTGAAGCTTGCACACAAACCTTCGTCACCGCTTTTAATTGCAGCTTCAACAATTTCGGATGGCTTGACAACCCTGTAACTTTCAGGCGGAGGTGTCTTTGATAGATGCCAGTTCTGACACCATGGACAGGTAAGATTGCATGAATACGTTGAGAACGTCATTGTGGTTGATGCGGGCTTAAAGTGGAAAAATGGCTTCACTTCAATGGGTCTACTTTCCATTGCACTGATGTTTCCGTAGGTGAGTGTGTAAAGACTGCCGTCTTTATTTACTCTCGCTTTACAAACACCCATCTCACCTTCTTCAAGTCTGCATCTGTTCCAGCAAAGATGACAGATGACAGCTCCATTTTTCTTTGAAAACAGCTGAGCCGGATAGATCATACGTCAAAGGAGTTTTGCTACTTCTTATTCTTTCCTGTTTTGTGCAAAAATCAAAAAATCATTACTTCCTCATTAATTCGTCGATCCGGTCTGCAATCTCACTAATCCAGTCTATCCTGCCCGGCCTAAACTCTTCACCCTCGCCTTTCAATATCTTCTCAACCGCATCGGCAACTTCTTCAGGTTTCATTCTGGTGGTATCAATCTCATAAACGTCATCACATTCCAATGCTTCTACAAGAATCGCATCCACTATCTCCGCTTCCACATTTTCAAGAATTTTCTCCTCGTTCCATCCCTTTTTCCCAAGTTTCTCCTTCAGAACTAGCGGATTGCAGCGGAGAACTATTACGATGTCAGGATCAAGATGATGTGAAAGATGTCCCTCAACAATCACGAGACCTTCACCAAAATTTACCTTCTCCGCTAACATTTCAGTATCTACAATTTTTGAGTCGTCTTCTTCGCCAATTATGCAATCAAGTTGCTCAGCAAGCTCATTTACTGATTCCACCCTGTATCCCCTCTTTTTCAGAATCTCTGCTACAGTGGTCTTCCCGGTACCTGGCGTGCCCGTCAAAGCCACAATCATAGAATCTCCCTCAGAGCTTCCAAAAACAGGTCGTTCTCATCCTTTTTACCTATACTTACCCTGACGTGGTTGGGGCTGCAACCTATAAAGTTCGAGCAATCTCTAACAATTACTCCCCTCTTCATCAACCCTTCAACGAGAACAGATGCTTTCAGTGAAGTTTCTATGAGAACATAATTCGCCTCAGATGGATACACAGTCACTCCCATTTTTCTGAGCTCCTTGATAACTCTCTCCCTCTCCTGCTTGATTTTCTCCACCACTTCCCTCATGTATTCCAGATCGTCCAGAGCTGCCAGAGCGGCAAGCTTGGCTGGAGTTGAGAGTGGGAAGGGTGTGCTAACCTTAAGATACTCTCTTCGGATATCCGGGGATACGATCGCATAACCGATGCGCAGATTTGCTAGCGCAAAAGCCTTTGAGAAAGTTCTTCCAATGACCACGTTCTCATATTCAGCAAGTTTAAGCAAATTCTTCGAAGAAAATTCTGCGTAAGCTTCATCTATGAAGATAAGAGCATCACAGCTTTCCGCTATTTCCCTGACAGTTTCCTCATCCTCTACATTCCCCGTGGGGTTGTTGGGGGAGCATATCAGAATGATTTTCGTTCTTTCGGTAACTGCGTTCAAAATGTCGTCTGAATCGATTTTGAAGTCCTTTCCTCTGTTTACCCGGATATCTTTTGCACCACAGACCTTTGCCAGAGTGTGGTAGTAAGGGAAGGAAGGAACGGGAATGATCACTTCATCTCCTGGATTGATAAACATCCTGAATATATTCTCCAGGACTCCATCCATTCCTGAGCCGAGAACAATCCTGTCAGGCTCAAAACCAACATATTCTCCTATTTTCTGTCTTAAATCTTCAGGGTCGGGATCAGGATAAATGTGAAAATCAGCAAAGCTCCTGAACGCCTCTATTGCTCTGGGGCTTGCTCCATACGGATTTTCGTTAGAAGCTAGTTTTACCACTCTGTCCAGCCCGTACTTTCTTTTCACTTCTTCAATGCTCTTTCCTGGAACATATGGCGGAATTAACTTTAGTTCTTCACGGAACTTGGGCATGGCTCAGCGCTCCAGTCTTATTTCTGCCACCTTCCAGTCCTCATCAACACCCTTCAGCGTGGAAATAAGCGCTACAATCACCTTGTAAAATACACTCGTAACGTACGGGTTCAAAGCAACTTTCTTACCATCTATAACAAGTTCAACCTCAACTTCCTCCATTTCTCTCACCCATCTTCCATTTGCCCCTGAACATATAAAGGTTGACTACATCATGAGCAATACAAAATCCTTGAGGGACAAAAAATCACAACTCACTACTCTGAGGAACACTTGAAATATGGCTCCCTCATTCCGACAGCTTTCTTTATTGCTGCTATCAATTCGTCACCCTCAAGATTCCTCACATCAACGAGATTGTCGTTTCTCAGCAAACATGGTTTTATTTTACCGTCAGAAGTTACCCTTATCCTGTTGCAGTGCATGCAAAACTCTGAGTTGTCAAGGGGTTTGACAAACTCTATTACTGAGTTTCCTAGAACATACTGCCTTCTTCTATGCATGTTCCTCACAACAACAGTCCCGGACTGTCTGGCATACACCCTTTCAATTGGAGAAATATCCTGATAGTACTTTTCGAGTTCAGGGAGCTTTAGAAGTTCTATAATCTGAAGGATCATGTTTATTCCATTCTTGTTGTACTTGCTCGTGAATTCGAGCATATCTTCAACTTCGTTATCGTTGATGCCTTTAATTACAACCATGTTCACCTTTATTGGCGTGAGCATTGCATTGTATGCCGCCTCGACCCCATCAAGCACTTCTTCAATATCTCCTCCTGTGATAAAATTGTATTTCTCTGCATTTAGTGTGTCGAGACTGACGTTTACCCTGTTTAGTCCCGCTTCCTTCAGCTCCTCAGCCATATCTGCGAGCAGAATACCGTTGGTCGTCATCGATACTTCCTTGAATGGTGGGAGCGAATGAACAATATCCACAATATCTTTTCTCAGAAGGGGTTCACCGCCCGTTATCTTCAACTTTTTAATTCCGAGTCGATGGAAGGCTTCACATATTCTACGAATTTCTTCGACGCTGAGCTCTTTTCCAGGATTTACCTCGCCCTCTTTATGGCAATAGATGCAGCTTAGATTGCATTTGTTCGTTACAGCTATTCTCAGATTTGTGATCCTTCTACCGAACCTATCGATGAGCATAGTTTCACAGCCCTCTCCAGATCTTCCGGAGTATTAAGGTTAAGAAACGATACTAAATCCTTATCCATGCTTTTTAACCTATCAATTGGATAAAAAACAACATTCCTTAATCTCAAAATTGGGGTCAGTATTTTCCTTTCCCCCTTCTTCAGACTTTTCTCTATTTCCCCTAAAGCTGAATAAGAATAACAGGCTAAAAGCGGTTCAGCCTTTCCATCATCCCACACAGGAACCAATGCATCTGCATTATTTTTCTCCGCCTCTCTATAGATGAAGTCCACCACAGCTCGCCTAATAAAGGGCATATCGACCGCTACAACAAAAGTTCTACTCTTGAAATACTTCAACGCTGCATGAATACCTGCAAGAGGGCCCATTCCTTTGAATTCATCCGTTATAACCGGAGCAATATCAGAATAAAGTTCCGATTGTTTTTCATCTCTGCAAACCACCACGATGTTATAGCCCGATAAGGTTTCAATAATCCTCTCAATTGCTGTTTTTCCACAAATCCTGATTTTTCCCTTCTCGATTCCACCAAGCCTTGAACCGATCCCACCGGCTAGAACTGCTACATTCACAGAAAAAAGCATGGAAGGTTAGATATTTAAGACCATTGCATCACCGAGCCCTGATGGATATCATCAATGAACTCAGAAGTGTCCGGGCAAAAGATATCCCTTATTCAAGAGTTTTGAGTTCGATGTGTACAGTTCCACATCCCGTTGCAGTTGAAGCTCACAAACTCTTTATAGAGACAAATCTAGGCGATCCCGGGATTTTTTGCGGGACAAGGGAGCTCGAAGATAAGCTTATAGGAATACTGGGTGAATTACTCCACAATCCAAGTGCCAGAGGATATATTTGCTCAGGAGGAACTGAGGCAAATATCCAAGGCATAAGAGCGGCAAGAAACATAATGAGAAAAAAGAAAAAGATAAATAAACCCAATATTGTTATCCCAAAGTCCGCTCACTTTTCATTTGAAAAAATAGGCGATATTCTCGGAGTGGAGATTAGAAGGGCAGAGCTCGATTCAGATTACAGGGTCGATGTTTGCAGCGTCGAATCGCTCATTGATGAAAACACAATCGCAATTGTGGGTATTGCAGGTACCACGGAGCTTGGGCAGATCGATCCCATTGAAGAGCTTTCAAAACTTGCAGTTGAAAAAGGGTTGAAGCTGCATATCGATGCTGTATTTGGTGGGCTGGTTATCCCATTCATGGATAAACAATATCCATTCGATTTTCAGTTAGAGGGAGTAACTTCGATAACAGTGGATCCCCACAAAATGGGGATGGCTACAATACCAGCTGGTGGTATTCTTTTCAGAGATGAAAGCTATTTACGGGCCTTAGAGGTTGAGACTCCATATCTTACATCCAAGTATCAGTACACGCTTACAGGCACAAGACCGGGAACTGGCGTTGCATCAGCCTACGCTGTTCTCAAACACCTCGGATATGATGGGATGAGAGAGATCGTTGGCAGATGTCTGAAGATGACAAAAGCACTCGTTGAAGAGATGGAGACTCTGGGATTTGAACCAGTAATCAAACCCATCATGAACGTGGTATGCTTCAAGACCGAGAATGCCGAGAAAATAAAAGAGGAGCTATACAGAAGG
>CAZZAF010000019.1:0-39442 GCA_964652135.1 uncultured archaeon | reverse complement strand
TCAGATTCATCCCAATAATAGGTGTATTCCCACCCGTTTTATCCGCCATTATTCTTAACACTCTATTTACAGGAAACAAGAGTGATGCGCCTTCAAGATAGTTAGAATATTCCCTAAGAATCCTAATTTTTTCATCATAGCTTTTTTCTTTAACGAATTTTCCATAGTATCTCCTGTCATTTAGAAAACCCTTCAGCAGACCAAATTTACCTGGAAAATAGAAGGCAGGAAACATCAGCAGTATGGCATCCCACCCACTTCCAACCTTTTCACCCAATTTTTCAATCGTACTGGTGGCTCCCCTCTCCCTTGCCCAGAAAACCTCCACCTGCCCATCAAATTCAGCCAAAAGAGCTGCCACACCTCTTGTCCATATTCTATTACCTACAACAAAAGCTTCCACAACACAGCCAAGCATTTTCGTATCCGGAAATCTTTTCTTGAAAGCAGATATTATGATTTCACGGTTTTTCAACATTCCCTCGGTAAAGAATAGTAATAGAAAATTCGGAGAGAAATCTAACTCATCAAGCTGCCTTACAATTTCCTTATAGGCATCCTTTGCCACGTTTGATGGAGAAAACACCACTTTAGCCTTCATAACCCATGAGTCTGCCAAGTTCAATACATGCTGTTTTAATGTCTACCTCCAGCTTGTACATTGAAGTTTCCTCATCCGTCATTATGCTCAGAACCAATGTCCTTGAAACAGGATACATGAGGATCCGAGTATTTCCAAACTTGAAGTTTGCTTCATTGAGGTTTCGATTGAATATATAGCAAAGCATCTCCTGAATCTGTTTTTCAAGCCAATAGAGTATCGATGCAAGCTCATGTTTCGGACCGTTCATTTTTGTGAATATCGGCACACCATCTATCCTGTAAAGAACAACCATTCTTATACCCGGATCCGAATACAATGGCGCCAGAATCCGGGATATCTTCTGTATCACAACACCACCCTAGCATTAATTTTAAGAATTTAAGCAAGTCTCCTGAGTACCTCTGAAATAGCATCGTCCACTCCGTTAATCCGACTTTCCGCAAGTTTCTGCAATTTCTTGAGAAGTGTTTCATCCAGGTCCTCTTTCCTCACCCCATGCTGGCTCAGGATTTCATCCAGATTAGCTTCAGCACGGGATTCTACTACATACTCCGCTCCTTCAACGAAAATGCCAAATCCGGGCAATATTCTGTAGGGGAATACACCCTCAGCATGCCATGATCCACGATGCTTGAGTATCCTCAGAGTTCTGTTGAAAGCTTCACCATAACCTATATTCTTCAAATGAATTATGCTATCACCGAGAAACATTGGGATTGTTACAGACGGTTCACTCAAATCCCCATTGAGTGGTTCTTCAAGTGTTATTACGGATGTGCCTAATTCCCTCAGTCTGGAGAAGAACCAGTTAACATCATTTCTCATACCATAGTTAAGGGATGCTATCATGGGTGTGAATGAATCAATAACTATCCTCAAAGGTTCCGTTGCGTCCTCAGATATAAAGACGAGAACATCATTATTCAGGTATGAGACCTCTTCTGCGTAGAACTTCTTTATTTTAAGCTGCCCGCTGTTTATGTATTCCTCAATTTCATCCCATCCAAGGGCCAGCGCTGTGTCAATTACTCCCTTCACATCCATATCAAAGGAGATAAACACTCCCTTTTCACCCTTTTCAAGACCCTTCAAAAGAAACTGCAGTGCAAAAATTGTTTTACCGGTTCCAGCAGAACCCAGAACAATGTTTACAGTATTAGCACGATAACCAGAACCAAGCAGCTCATCAAGACCGAATATACCAGTCTCAACTCTCATAAGTACCACCAGATAATTAATTTATGATCAAACAAGAATATGTCAACTCTTATAAATTTTTCTTGTTTCTCCGCCGTATGGCGCGTATTCAGATTTTAAGCGTATAAAAAATTTAGATTCTTAAAATTTTTGATTATTTGTCTTCTATTCCTCTCTCTGTAACTTTGAATATTGCTTCGCTTTCCGGCAGATGTGGAGAGTCGATTAATCTTGCAACTCGCAACTCTCCCTTGCTCTTCCTCAAATAGACACGGAATGTTGCAGTATGTGCCACAATGTGTCCACCAACTGGCTTCGTTGGATCTCCAAAGAACGTATCTGGTTTGGCCTGTACCTGATTGGTAACAACGATTGCTGCATTGTAAACTTCACCAAATCTCATTAAATCATGCAAATGCCTATTGAGTTTCTGCTGTCTATCGGCAAGCGTACCTCTACCAACGTACTCAGCCCTGAAGTGTGCCATTAGAGAGTCAACAATTAACAATCTCACAGGTCTTCCTTCTTTCTTGAGCTTGTTTGCAAGTTCCTTTGCATTATCAACAAGAAGCATCTGATGATTTGAGTTGTAAGCCTGAGCAACGTAAATATTTTTCAAAACCTCATTTGGATCTAAACCCTTTGCCTCAGCCATTTGAGTTATTCTTTCTGGTCTGAAGGTATTTTCAGTGTCTATAACAATGACGGAACCTTCCAAACCACCCATATCTCTGGGCAGCTGCACATTAACAGCAAGCTGGTGACAGATCTGCGTGTTGTGCAGAACCAGCCCTTCTGGAGAAATGAAGTTATGAGTCTCTGGAACAACAAGATCGTAAACGTAGTCGTCGTAATCTATCATCGAAACTGAAGTAACCTCGTAAAACTGAAGCTTCTCCAGTAACTCGATGAATCTGAGAACGTCCTCAAGCACTTCGAGTCTTTCCTTAACTTCTTTCTTTATTACCTCTTCAACCCGAGTATCCTTTCTGGGTAACCCTCTGAACCTGTAGTTGGACAGGGTAGATTCCGAAAAACCGTATTTTGTTAATTCTACCCAGTTAAAAGGAAGTTTTATTTTCTTTTCTCCTATCTCAAGTTCCTTCAGGACTGTCTCCAGCGCGAACTTTCTCTCATTCACGATATCTTTTATGTCGCTGAGAACCTTCTCTCCAAACCATACTTTCTTCCTTCTCGTTAGTATGTGATAGGCTGCAAGTTCATCCCTCTTAACCAGCTTGACGGCAATCCTGAGCTTTCGGGCGATGTATTGCCCAACGATCGATGGATATCTTCCTTTGCTTCCGTGTACGCGTATTTCTCCACGTTTAAGCCTGCAATAACGCAAAACATCCGTAAGCTTACTTCTATCCTGCCCAGAAACAACAACCCTGTAATAGAGTTTACCTTTTACATCTTTTTCGTGCAATGAAGCCGTTATTCCTATCCTCCTGAAAAGGTGAACGACGTCCATTGCGAGGTTCTTGCTCGCCGTAGCTATTTCAAGCGACGTGCCAACGTAACCGTCGCCGTCGATCATTCCAGCAAGAAATGCCTTTACTACCTCGCCATCCCCATTGAACACACTTTCTGGAACGAACTTTTCGCTTGCTTTGCATTTTGCAAGATCGCCAAGCCACTCCAGAGTTGATTTTCTAAACAGAATCGTAAAGACTGTAACTTCTTTCCTATTGTCCTCTCTAACCGTTGGTTCATATCCAAATTTTCGCCTCACGTAACTCTTTACAAATTCGACGAGTTCACGGGAAGACGTTGAAATTGACAGCGGGTTGGAAGCGCCTTCTGCAACAAACAGTCCAAGGAAATACGCATCCTCCAGATCGTCAATACTGGACTTTCCTGCTACATCTATCATTTTCACGCCCACAACTATGTCACCCTCTTTAACGAGGGCTGCAGGCTTCCACTGGAATCCATTTTCAGTAAACGTGAGCACAGGATGTCTTCCTGTAACTTTCACAGTTATTCCGTTTGAGAGCGTAATTTTAACCAGCTTACTGACTTTTTCTCTATAAATCATTGTAGCACTGGTATTTTTGGGACCATCTTCGCTCAGCGTTAGAACACGAATTGGTTTTTCAAGTTTTACAACGAAACCGTCATCGTAGGGTTGCTCGCCATACCTTTCGGCATACTTTCTGTAAGTTTCTTCAATTTGTTCAACATGCAGTACGGAGTCGTTGAGGTACATTACACGGGTGTCCTTCGAAAAACACTTTCCACTTCCAAATTCTCCAAATAGTTCCGTTATGGCCTGTGTCTCAACTCCGCCACCCAGAAGGTTGTCAAGGGCTTTACTTCCGGTTGTTATCTTTCCTACTTTCCGCCTCCTCTCTAAAATTTTCTCTCCACTCTCAAATCCACCGATATTTGCCATTTTTCTTGCAGCAGCTACAATCTTTGCAGCAGTTGACTCGCCAATTTCTGCAGCAGCGCTAAGTTCAGCAGGAGATGCAACCGCAACAGCCTCAATAGTACTAAACCCGGCTTCTCTCAACTTTTCAGCTATTGCCGGGCCAACATTAGGAAGGTCCTCAAGATCTATTATCCCTTCAACGTTTTCTTCCTCCTTGTTTTCATTCTCCTTCTTTTTGGCCATATTCCCACCTAAACAAGTTCCAGTATTATGGGTTAAAGTCTCTTTTGGGTGATGCAAAAGTGAAGTATAGGCAACTTACCAAAAATTGAAAACCATACGAAAATCTTTAAGTTTTTCCTCAACATTGCTGCTTCCGATGGATCTGCCTGTTTTGTTTGCAGCGATAATCCTCGATCTGCTGATAGGCGAACCACCAAACAGAATTCATCCCACCGTATGGTTCGGCAAACTAATCGGTTTTTTTGACCACAAATGGAGAAGAAGGGGTCCAGTAGCTGATTTTACCGGTGGATTTTTCTCGGTCATTATCGTCCTACTTTTAGCGTTTCTTCTAGCATCCCTCCCACTCCTGCTACCTACCCCACTCAATTACGTTCTGGCAGCGTATTTCCTCTTTTCATCCATTTCCATCAGAAGCATGGTGGATCATGCAAAAACCACCATCCAGAATGGCAAGATTCTTCCTGAGAAAGTTCAGATGATTGTCAGCAGAGATACGTCGAAGCTCAACCAGTCACAGCTATCTTCAGCCGTGATTGAATCCATAGCCGAGAACTTTGTTGATGGTGTGCTTTCACCACTATTCTACTTTGCGATTTTCGGATTGCATGGCGTTCTCGTTTACAGAGCTATAAACGTATGCGATGCGATGATAGGGTACAGAAATGCAAGATACCTTTACTTTGGGAAGGTTGCCGCAAGACTTGATGATGTAGCAAACTTTTTACCGGCAAGACTTTCTGCACTGCTTTTTGTGATTTTGAGGCCGTCCTGTATTAGCATAATAAGAAAATACAGAAAAATCAAGCTAAACGGTGGATATCCACTATCAGGAATGGCCGGAGTTCTGGGTGTTAAACTGGAAAAACCGGGATACTATGTCATAAACGCTGGTGGAGAGCCCAATACGATGGATGTTGAAAGAAGCATAGGAGTTTACTGGAAGCTATGCGCTCTTGCAGTTATACTGTGTGCGATTTTGATTTTGATAAGAGAGCACTTGATTTGAGAACAGGGAAAAAAGACGGTCAAAGAAAAAAGAAAGAATGCATTACATCCTCTCAAGCGGTTCAATACCTAGCAGTTCAAGTCCATTGCGAAGCACTATTCGGCAGGCATCAACTATTGCTAAACGGTGCATTCTGTGCTCTGCATCCGCCTTCAGGACGGGATGATCTTTGTAGAAGTCGTTGAACGCTAAAGCCACATTCATCACGTAGTCTGCAAACACGTTGGGTCTCAGTTCTTTTACCACCCTCTCAACGATGTATGAAAACTTCGAGAGAAGCATTACGAGTTTTCTTTCCATCGGGGTGCACAGCTCACCAACAAATTCGAGGTCGGGCATGCCCTTGCTGACTGCATTTCGCAAAATGCTGCAAGCCCTTGCATGCGAATACTGGATGTAGCTTGCTGTCTGCCTCTCAAAGTCAAGTGCCTTCTTCCAGTCGAATGTCATTTGTTTCTCAGGTGCAACCCTTACGAAATCATAACGAAGGGCTCCAACTGCCACACTCCTGGCAATTTCTCTCTTCTCGTCCTCGCTGAAGTCTCTGTTCTTGATGATATCATACGCCTCCCTGTAAACCCTGTCAATCAGCTCATCTGCCGAAATGAACTTACCCTTTCTTGTGCTCATCGAACCTTCAGGCAGGGAAACGAATTCGAAGAATACGATTTCAGGTGGTTTGAGGCCAAGCAACTTCAATATGTCGGAAAGCTGCGAACCAACAAGCTTGTGGTCAGCACCAAGCACGTTTATGAAACGCTCAAAATTCTCGTTCTTCCAGAGGTGATACGCCAGATCCCTTGTAACGTAAAGTGTTGTTCCGTTTTCCCTCCTAACCACAACACCTTTTTCATAACCCAGATCACTCAAATCAATAATCCAGGCCCCATCTTTCTGTATGAGTCCTTTCTCATCAAGCATTTCAAGAATTCTATCAACATAACCATTCCTCAGGAATTCGGACTCCCACACATATTCATCGTGGTGAATGTTGAGTTTCTCAAGTGTCTCTTTTATTCCCTTTAGCGCTTTTTCAACAGCATCCCTGAAGAGTTTGCTTGTTTCCTCATCTCCCTGCTCATACTTTATCATTAGCTCATCGACCTGTCTCTCAATCTCTTCTTTCTCCTCTGGATGCTCCTCCATGTACCTGTTTATGCCAATGTACGCTTCGGCAACCGCATGATCGGGTTTCTTTGATTCGTTAAATCCCAGCTTCTGAAGTCCTACGACGGCTAAGGCTACCTGCCTGCCCATGTCGTTTACATAGTAGTGCGTCGTTACGTTTACTCCGGCCTTTCTGAAAATTCGTGCTAGAGTATCTCCGATAATGGAGTTCCTTATATGTCCAATGTGCAATGGTCCGTCTGGATTGGCAGATGTGTGCTCTATTAGGACATCTCCACCAAGCGATAGAGAGCCATACTCCTCGTCTCTATCAAGAATTACTGTAATGGTGTCCTCAAGAAACTCATAACTCGCAAAGAAGTTGATGTAGCCACCAACTGCCTCAACACTACCAATGTAATCAAATTTTTCAAGCTCCAGCTCTGAAATTATCTCCTCAGCTACCTCAGCTGGCTTCTTTCCCTGCTCTTTAGCGATTTTGAAAGCTACCGTACAAGCAAGATCAGCGTGTTCGCTCTCCCTGATGAATCTCTCCTCTACATCGAACTTTTCGAGAGCTTTAAGGACTTCCCTTCTGAATTCACGGAACATGATCTACCCCCTGTGAACTACGTAGATATTTCAGTATTTAAAACCTCTATTGACGGTTTTTGAATTTTCCATAGGAGCAACACAAAACCTCTCAATTCCACTATTAACCCAAAACTCCTTCTACTACGAAAAATTAATAAAAAGTCATCCTGCTCCACTAACTGAACTAGCGATTATGGTGATGCTGATGCCCGAGAAAAAATCCGAACAGTTGCCTCCTAAGGAAAACTTCTCAGAATGGTATCACGAGATTATTCAGAGAGCCGAGATAATGGATATCAGATATCCGGTCAAGGGTCTCTACGTATGGTATCCTTTCGGCTTCAAGATCAGGCAGCTTGTTTACAGTAAGCTAAGAGAGCTGCTCGATAGAGAGCACGACGAAGTTTACTTCCCTGCTCTAATTCCTGAGACTGAGCTTGGAAAAGAGGGGGAGCACATAAAAGGTTTCGAGGATGAGGTTTACTGGGTTACCCACGGAGGGCTCACACCGCTGGATGTTAAGCTCGCTTTGAGGCCGACAAGCGAGACGGCGATATATCCAATGTTCAAGCTGTGGATAAGGAGCCATGCAGACTTACCCCTTAGAATCTACCAGATAGTCAACACATTCCGATATGAAACAAAACATACCCGCCCCCTCATAAGGCTTCGTGAAATAACATCTTTCAAGGAAGCGCACACAGCCCATGTGGACTACGAAGATGCAGAGAAACAGGTTAGATCCGCAATGGAGCTCTACAAAGAATTTTATGACTTTCTAGCTATCCCATACATGGTCATAAGAAGACCTGAATGGGACAAA
Source organism: uncultured archaeon (assembly GCA_964652135.1). Classification (GTDB taxonomy): domain Archaea; phylum Halobacteriota; class Archaeoglobi; order Archaeoglobales; family Archaeoglobaceae; genus CAZZAF01. The sequence goes on along the minus strand of CAZZAF010000019.1, from coordinate 31,488 downwards.
TTCCCCGGTGCAGATTACACGGTTGCATTCGACACAATAATGCCCGATGGAAGAACGCTGCAGATAGGAACCGTTCACCACCTAGCAGACAACTTTGCCAAAACTTTCGATATCACCTACGAAACGCCTGATGGAGATCACAAGTATGTGCACCAGACATGCTACGGGATATCCGAAAGATGCATTGCAGCCCTGATAAGCATCCATGGCGATGACCTCGGCCTGGTTCTACCATTTGAGGTCTCGCCAGTGCAGATCGTGATCATACCCGTTCTCTACAAGGGCAAAGAAGAGAAGGTAATGGAGCTAACCAAGAAGCTCTTTGCAAGGCTGAAGGAAGATGGTTACAGGGTGGTTCTGGACGACAGTGAAGACAGACCGGGAGCCAAATACTACAAATGGGAGTTGAAAGGAGCAGCAATGAGAATAGAAGTGGGACCGAGAGAAGCAGATGAAAACTCGGCTGTTGTCTCTTTCAGAGATGAAAAGAAGAAGTTCAAGGTTTCAGTTGACGAAATTACGAAAGAGAGAGTTGAAGAGTGGGCCAGAGAGATGAAGGAGAGAATGAGAGACAAAGCACTTGAAAGAATGAAATCATTTGTTAAGTACTTCGATAATATTGAAGAGCTTACAGAGTGGGTTGGAAAGGGTGTTGGGTTAGTACATCTCTGCTCCTCACCAGAATGCGGAGAGACTATTGAGGAAAACGTCAAAGGAAGTGTCCTCGGGAGATTCGAAGAAATTCCAGAATGGGTTGACAAAGAATACGAGGGTTCATGTATTGTCTGCGGAAAGAAAGGTTTCCTCACAGCCATAGCAAAGACCTATTAAATTTTCCTTCTTTTTGACAAATTTTTGGATTATAGTCCATTTTAACAATTTTGTATACCAAGACTTTTATCATTATGATCTGGTCCCATGATCTCTAGGAAATGTGATGCTATCAAAAGTAAAGCATGGCAGGATAAAGTTTAAATTCCCTACGAGGCAGTTAGGGTAGAGGTTGCAGAAGCCGCCGTAGCTTAGCTGGTAGAGCGTCGGCCTGTTAAGCCGATGGTCGCAGGTTCGAATCCTGCCGGCGGCGCTTCGGATGAAAAATTCGAAGCGCCATGTCTTACTTTCCTTATATCTGTTTTTGTTACTAAATACCAGTCAATTAAAAACACGCATTTAATCAATTCAACCTGTCCAAATACTCGGAAACAATCTGTTCCGCATCAGCAGGAAACACAAACTTCTGCCGGAATCGCCCCTTCTTAACAAGCACGATATTATCACAATCACCAACCACATAACCCTCAAACTCATCCCAGCGGTAGAAAATCAAGCCAACCTTTACTCCCCTTGTTGTAATCTTATACTCCTTCGGAAATGTTTGTATCGCAAGAAGCAGCGGTATTTCAAGCAAATAAAGGACGTCAAAACAATACCCTCGATGAATACCATGCAAAGCAATTGTCACAAATGCACAAACCATGAGCACTATGACCAGTACTATCGGTTTGCTTAAATTAGTCAGAAGAGTCTTGAATTCATCCATCCATGTGCTTTTAAATTCGTAAAGTCCTCCCCTTCCCAGATTTTTCTCATGATGGTGTAAACCAAAATACTTGATTAAAAATTTTTGCATTTATGATCAACAGATAAATTCATTAATACCCATTTGATTCTTCATAGAAAAAGAACTTATAAATGTCAGCACACCAATTCATTAACCGCTCTAGAGTGATAATCTAATAAACGGGAGAAATACAACACTTCCTTAATGGGTTCGATTGTGAAAAAATACAACATGGGATTTCCCACCAGCTTTCTCACAGACTTTTTCAGAAGAATTCTCAGAGAAGAAGGTTTTGAAGTGGAAACAAACGGCGAAATAACAGGATACAAAAATGGAATTGTTGTTAAAATCACATTCAAGGAGCTGGACGCTTGTATACTATCAATTCCACGTACGGAGGTGACCGTTACCGCACCTCCAGAAATCCATGATAGAATTAAAAACCGTATAATGTTGCTCACAGCTGGAGGCTAGGGCTTAAAATTAAAAAATCAAAGTGTTTTGATTTTACCCTGCCCTCCAACGTTTACATCACCAACAAAGCCATCCTCAACTTTCTTGAACGATGGAACGAGTTCAAAGTTACCGCCTATGCGTATTTCTCCGCCTTTCATTTCTCCGCCGACAAATCCGCAGTCGCCGTGAATGGTAATTACCCCAGCAGACATCTCTGTACCTATGAAATCTCCGGCATTACCTTTGATTTCAATCTCACCGCCAGACATCTTTTCTCCGATGTAGCTGCCCGCATTACCCTCTATGACAATTTTGCCACCGCTCATGCCAACCAGATTGCCCCAGTATGCGCAGCCAACACAGTTCTTTGCATTGCCTTTAACAATGATCTCTCCACCGCTCATTTCAGCGCCAAGCCAGTCGTCTGCATCTCCCTCGATTACAATCCTGCCACCCTTCATGTATGCTCCGCAGTGAACACCAACGTTCCCCTTGATGATTATCTCCCCATCCTCCATTTCCTTGCCAATCCACTTAACCCGGCTGAAATCACCCTCAAGTAGCAAAACCTTGTCATCCCCTTCCTTCTCAACTTCAAAGAGTTCTTCCAATGCAACTTTGAGCTTACCGTAAAACACCTGAAACTTCTTTACCTCTTCAATATCCATTGTAGCGAGCTCCGGTGTCAGCTCAGCTTCAACATTCACAACAAAGTCTGTTTTTGGCTTAATCTTCAGCATTGTACCACCTCGCGCCACCAACTCGTGCTGGGTTTCTGATCCACCTCTCTTCGACGCCATAATTGCTGCGCTCGATGGTGTAGTAATTGAAGTACTCGTCGAGATCGGACTCGATTGATTCTGTTACCTTGTCTTTCAAATCCACCCAGAATGTTCTTCCCCAGTACTCACACTGCAGCACCCCATCTTTAACAATTACAACTCCGCTCTTTATCGTGTAGGCTGGAGAGCCAAATGCCTTCTGAATCAATTCATAATCGTTTGAAGGATCAAGTGTCTCCGGATTTAGATCAAAGATTGCTATGTCCGCGTCCGCTCCAATACCCAAGTGGCCCTTGTTTTCCATACCAAGAATTCTTGCCGGAGTTACCCTAGTCATCTGAATTATTTCTTCCAGCGTTCTCTCGGTATCGATTGACGGCAGGTTCGTTGCTTTCTGGAGGTATGAATGTGCGTTCTCCATCTCTTTTTCTCTCATCTTTTTACTCATCAGCAGCGCCATGATGTACGGATAGCTCGTAAAAGGTCCTGCGTTGGGGTAGTCGGTTGAAACCGTAACCTTGTCCGGATCAATAAGCAGACCGAGCTCAAGACCTATTGCCCACTGAACCGAATTTACCGGGTTCTTGGGGCGGTAAACAATTGGTACAATTCCTGAACCTGTCTCCAGTTCCACATCCTTGTTGATCCATTTCATGTGAACCAGCCTGTGGAGAGCAAACTGGAATGGAGAGTCAGCAGTCATTGTCGTTGCGTGTCCAAACACTATCTGCCCCATGTCGATTGTTATGTTGCCCGCACTGTTGACGTATTTGGCAATCTCGTCAGCCCCGCTTCCAATGTCCTTCCAGCTGCTGCCAGTATAAGCGTTAAACTGAACGTGAGTTATGTGCAGAATCTGCCTTTTATCGTTGGAAAAACTGCTAACCAGCTTCATCGTTTCCAGTGTGGTTTCGTAGTTGCCCGGAACACCGAGATTGTTGCAGTGGAGATGGACAGAGTGCGGCAGGTTGAGTTCCTCATTCGCTTTCACAAGAGATAGAATAACATCTCTTGGCGTAACATCAAATCCGGGAACTGTGTCATCAAGGCTGTGCACGTTATCGGCATACATCCAGGCTTCGACTCCGCCAGGATTGACAATCTTTATACCATACCCTTTTGTTCTCTCAAGCACCCAGGCAATGAAGGATTTGAGTTTCTCAATGTCATTTTCTGCAGCGTATTTGAAGACCAGGTGCCAGTTTCCGAAGAGTGGTAGAGCTGCTTTATCAACTACTGGTATCGAATCAAGTTCCTCGTGAGTGTGAAGAGCAAACAGGGATGGTGTTGCAGGCTCGATTGCTGTAGTGTATCCCATCTTTGCATACTCATAACCTATTGCCGGAGATGTGAGAAGGGTTCTTCCAACAGTTGCTCTTAATTTGTTGGCAGTACTTCTAACGATCCTGAACTCCTCAGGTCTCATTATTCTACCCATTGTAATCTTGCCACCAGCTATGTGAGCATGCAGATCAACGCCACCAGCAACAACGAGTTTATTGCTGGCATCTATAACCTTGCAGTCTGACTTGTTAACTTCAGATTCATCGACGATCTTCCCATCCTTAACAAAAATATCCATCTTTTCTGCTTTAATACCATTCTTGGGATCTATAACAATTCCGTTTTTGATATGGAGCATGTGGTGCATTTCACTCACCCTTCAGACTCTTTACCTTCTCAAGCATAGTTTTCAGAATTTTCTCATCGCTCCAGTATTCGGTATCTACAACCTTCTTAACCCTCAAAGGCACACCATCCATTCTGTAAACCGTTCCTTCTGCTTCTATTCCACATATGGCAGAGGAGATTACCACGTCAGCAACCAGCGTGGTAACGTTGGGGAACGGATCGATCTGAATTACCGGGATCTTTTTAAGATGTTCTACCGCTGCTTTTGGAAAGTGTGCAGCCGGATCTGATGCTACAATAAGCGCTGCATCGCAATCCTTCCTCAGTAAAGCTTCAACTGCAGTAAATTCGCTTGGAGAGAATCTCGGATAACCTCTGCTGAAATCTACGGCGTAATTAAATCCACACTCCCAGGCAGCAACCTCTCCAGCTCCAACAACGTTGTAGTGACCTCTCATCGGCTGGAGTATCCATCTCGTGTGCCTGTTCAGCTCCTGAACAAGTCTAACAACATTCTTGATGTTTCTATCTCTACCCCTCGAATGTGTTAAGCCCAGACCAAAGAGTATAACTCCGTACTTCGCGTTTTTCATCTCCTCTACAAGCTCTATCAGCTTTTCCTTACTCACTCCTCCAACTTCATCCGGCACAACTTCCTCTTCACCCTTCAATATCGATCTCAAGGCTGAAAATATTGCATAATCATATCCTGGCTTAATCTGAATGAATTCTGATGCCATCAAAGCTGAAACTGTCTTTCTCACATCTACCACGATTATCTTCCTGCTCTTCCTTCCCTTTGTGAACAGACCTTTAGCCATTACCGAATAACGGTATGGATGGCGTGGATGTGCCTCAACAGGATTGCATCCCCACAGTATCACAAGATCTGCCCTGTTCTTTATCTGACCCAACGTGCCTGTAGGAAGACCATCCTCGATGATTGCAAGAATGCTGGGCGCATGGCAAACACTTGCACAGTGATCATATACTCCGCCCACTTTTTCAGCAAGAATAACTCCCAATCTGATAGCTTCATTTACGGTTGAAGCCCAGCCGTAAAGCAAAGGCTTCTTCGCATTCACAAGAATTTTAGCAGCCTTTTCTATTGCCTCTTCATAGCTAACCTTTTCTCCGTTTATCGTTGGATGTTCTATGCGTTTTTTCTTTGAGAATTTAGCCTCACCTAGAGGACAGAACCTGTCACCCTTAAAGCTGGCAGGATCAAACATCACATCATCACAAACACTTCCACAAAACGTGCAGATGACATTCTCCATGTAATCACCTCAAATAAGTTCGTGAATCTTTTTAACTTCTTCATCCGTTTTTTCTATGGTTCCTTTAACCCCTTTGAACTGGGGTGTGCCTGTACCACCAGTTAATGGATTTATTACCTGGTTAGCATAGGGACCCATTGGAATGAATACCACTCCCTTTGGTAGGTGGGTTTCTTCAAGCGAAGATTTTCTTGCAAAAACTACCACTTCACCGAATTCAGTCTTTATTTTTACCCTATCACCTTCAGAAAGGCCTAAAGCTTCGAAATCTTCATCACTAAGCTCACAATAGCTTACCGCCTTAAAATAGTCTTCACTGAGCTTCTCCTCGATTGTAACTCCTTGCTCAGTAGTTCTTCCAGTTATAACTATAACTTCAATCATATTAGACACCGAGGATTTTAGACCTCCCACTAATTTTAGATATTTAATAGTTATGGTTCTTGAGCATATTTCATAGTACCTGATCCTATTAAAATCTATTAAAATATTAGAATGAGAGAAATCACATATCACCAACAGGATATTCCTTATAGAGATCCTTTCGATGGGCTTCAAGCAGTTCTTCCTTCAATCCGGCAAATTTCGCAGCAGAGGATACTTCAACTCCGTGTTCCTCTCCTTTTTCAAAGACAGCACTCATCTTCTCAACCCAGTGCAGATCCCTTGTCAGGTGGTGATCAAGAACCAGCTTTTTGATTTCTGTCCTTTCGATGAGCGCTATAAGATTATTCAAAGATTCCTCAAACGATCTCGTAGAGAACCGATAGCCAAGCATGTACGTCATCGGACATCAATGAAAACGATTTCTGCATTGCACTCAAGCATGAACTCAAGCTGGTTTTTTTGTGTAGGACCTTCAACATCCGATGAGTAAAGAAAACTTCTCTCCCCATCATCCACAAAAACTTGTATAACGTAGCCGAGCTTGTCGCTTGTCCCATGGAACACTGGTTGTGAGATTTTTAGAATGGTGTTACCAAACTCGTAGCTCTTTCCATCTGCAAAATCTATAGACTGCGGAATTCCCTCAAGCTGATTGAGGAAGAATGCACTTCTTTTCTTCTGACTGAAGTTTATTTTTTCTTTGGGATGCTTGAGCAGAACCACCTTATCCCTGTAGATTTCCGGCTCGCGTGGATCGTGGTGATCGTAGTGGTAGTGTGTTATGACAGCTATATCAGCAAGAGCTGCATACTCCTTCACTTTTTCCCATAGTTCGTCCCTTCTGCGATATTCAATGGGATGAGGAGGGAGACCATACCTTTTTGGGCCAAGAGCTACACCGGGATCAATGATTATCTTGACATCCCCCGTCTCAACAAAAGTGCTCATGCTTCTTGCTCCCATTGAATCGAACGCAAGAGGAATTACTTCCATGTTGTTCACCTCGCCTTCGCATATTTCAAAACATTGGACGTCTAAGGGCTTTATGCTTCATAAACCAAATATTCTTTACCAAAAATTAATACCATAAAAAATCCAATCTAAAACCACAAAAAGGTGCTGGATATGAGAGGATTCCTCATAGTTGGCAATAAGGCAACAACAAAACCCTTCAATCTGAATGATCTCGCAGGTTCAGCAGGAAGAATGGATATTCTGTGTAGATGTGTCGCTCAGGCATTGTTCATATCACACGGCATAAGAGAAGACGTTGAGGTGTATCTGCTTCTACTCGGCGAGCCGGATCCGCCAAAGGCAATCAGGATTGTCAGCAGCGAAGTGAAGTATATGGCTCCTGATGAGAGAAACATAGCTGGACTGTTACGAAAAGCATTAACGGTTGAGGTTAAAAACGAGTGGACAAGAAGCACTCCAGGAATATACATAGCAAGGAAGAACCTAGATGAGCTCCTTGACGAATTATCAAACAAATATCGGATAATTTATCTGAGAGAGGATGGTGAAGACATTCGTAATGCTGTTAAAGAGCTCGATAATCCCCTTTTCGTTCTTGGAGACCATATAGGACTAACTGAAGAGCTAGAAAGAGTAGTACTCAGCCACGCTGCAAAAATCATATCCGTTTCACCTCTTTCACTGCAGGCGGATCAATGCATAGTGATAGTTCACTACGAACTTGACAGATTTCAGCGGGAAAGATAAGCTTAATTAGGTGGGGAATTAACTACAGCCCAATGAAGTACGACGGAATTCGGCACATAATTAGAGGATTGATTGATGGTTCTCTCTCCACTCTCGGTGTTATAATTGGGGCGAGTGGAGCCAGTCCAGCTATAATAATCACTGCAGGTTTGGGAGGAGGAGTTGCAAACGGACTCTCAAATATTCTCGGCGCTTTTACTGCTGAGAAGGCAAAAATGGAGATGGAGATATCAAGGCTCGAAAAGGCCATGCTCAAGAGAGGCGGGTTAAGAGGTACAGTCATCCACGAAAGGGCAAAAAAGAAGACGTTTATTGGCGGGCTGTCTGATGGTCTTTCAACAATACTGGGTTCAGTCATTCCGGTAATACCGTTTCTGTTGATGTACCCTCTGGGATACGGTAGAGATACTGCACTGATTTTGTCTGTATCGGTTACGATCTTCCTTCTGTTCTTTCTCGGAGTCTATCTGGGCAAACTTTCAAAGGAGAATATTGCCATTGCTGGTGTGAAGATGGCGTTAATTGGACTTGCAACAGCATTTATCTGCACCCTAATTGAAAAATCGTTCAACATACTTTTGAGCTGAGATGCAACTATTATTAAATAACAGAAAGGAAAAGCTCGATAGGATGCTAAAACTCTGCAAGAAGTGCATTGACAGGCTTGAAATTGATGTTGAAGAGGTGGAAGGTAAAAACTGTTTGCTCTGCGGTGGACTGCTGTGGCAAATAGACGATATAGCCGAAAGGATTTCGGAGAGACTTCATGAATACGAATTTGAAACGTTTCTTGTGGGTAGCAGGATTGAAGGCAGTATAAAGGCTCTTGAAGAATATATTTTTGAGAAATATAGTGTTGACAAAGATAAAAGCATCAAACACCAGTTCAACAGAGAACTGGGAACAGCTTTAGCCATAAAAACGGGCAAAAATGTATCCTTCAGCAAACCAGACATAACGATCATATACAATCTTGAAAAAAATGATTTTGAAATCCAGGTCAAACCACTCTATATCTACGGCAGGTACAAAAAGAGGGTTCGCAATATTCCGCAGACGAGGTGGTTCTGTTCTGCATGTGGCGGTAAAGGGTGCGAGGTTTGCAACCATACAGGAAAGAAGTACCCGATCTCAGTTGAAGAACTAATTGCCGAGCCATGCAGGAGAATTGCCAAAGGAGACTATGCTATTCTCCATGGCTCTGGCAGAGAAGACGTTGATGCACGAATGCTTGGAAATGGAAGACCATTCATCGTTGAAATTCAGAATCCAAGGAGGAGAAAGATAGACCTGAAAGAACTTCAGGAAATTATAAACAGAGAAGCAAAAGGCAAAGTAGCGGTAAGCGATCTAAAGTTTGCAGAAGCAAAGGATGTCGAATACCTGAAATCTGCAGGCTTCAGAAAAACATACAGAGCGAAAGTGGAATTTGATAGAAAGGTTAGCAGAGAAGAGCTTGAAAAAGCTCTGGAAAGAATAAGAAATACAGTCATCCACCAGCGCACTCCAAAACGTGTTGAGCATCGCAGAGCAGATCTCGTCAGGAAAAGAAGGACGTACGACATCAGACTGCTGCTGCACAAAGGTAAAGTAGCAGTAATAGAAATAGAAGCTGACAGCGGGCTCTATATTAAAGAGCTTGTAAGCGGAGATGATGGAAGGACAACGCCGAGCCTGTCGGAAGCCTTAAATATCGGTGCAAGAGTTGTTAAGCTTGACGTCATAAAAGTAGATGGAGGTCTCTAAAATGGGCTGGAAATCTCATGGTTTTCGCTTTAAATCCGGCAGAAAGCTCAGAAAAAGAGTAAGGGAAAGGGGACTCAGGATCAGGAGAGTTCTGCAGGAGTTCGAGGTAGGACAGACTGTGCATATTGAAATAGACTCTGCCGTGCAGAAGGGAATGCCACACCCCCGCTTCCACGGCAGGACTGGTAAGGTTATAGGACAGAGAGGTAGAGCATACCTCGTTCAGATCAGAGATGGAGGGCTATACAAAACACTGATAGTCAGACCAGAACACTTAAAGCCACAGAAGTAAGGTGTTTTTTTATGGCTTTTAAACAAGTTAAAGAATTTGATTACATAACCATATCAGAAGCAAAGGAAATAATGGAAAAAATAGCTGAGGAAAGGAAGGAAGTTGCCGAACTTCTCTTCGAGACAAGAAGAGCTTTAAAACACCTCAGAACGTTTTCAAAACTGCCTGCTGAAGATGCTAAAAAACTCGTTGAAGAGTTGATGGCTCTCCCCCAGGTTGAAAGAAAGGACATTGCAGTAAAGCTTGCAGACATAATGCCACGTGTTCCGGACGAAGTGAGAACAATTTTTGCCAAGGAGAGATTTACGCTTACACCAGAACAAATAAAAGAAATTTTGGACGTTATTGACAAATACAGATAGTTTTGAAAAAAAATTAAATAGCTTTTCTATCTTTTTTGTTAAAAAGGGGTAGTGGTATGGATCAAAAAGAACAGATTCCCCAGAGGGGAGAGAGGAAAGTAGTTAGAGAGAAAGATAAGGAAAAGATGGAAGACTACGCTTATGTACTTGACTTTATGCCCTACGGACATCCTGATGACAAAAGACCAATCCACAAAAGGGAACCTCTCGCCCAGATCGTTGGAGAGAAATATTTCACGCTCCTCGAAGTTAGCCTGAAGAAGGGTACAAGCCCCCTTGTAATGGATAGAATATACATCGGTAAAGGGGAGAGAGACATCGTTCACAAGATTAAAAGAAAACTCAGGTATGAGGATCTCACTCCAGCAGCAAAATCCGAGTTACCATATGTAATAGAACACATCGTAAAGGAGAACGAAGCGAGGTTTGTTGAATTCTTCAATAAAGCGGACTCCATCACCACCCGTCTGCATCAACTGGATCTATTGCCCGGAGTTGGTAAAAAAACGCTGTGGGCCATTCTTGATGAACGAAAGAAGGAACCATTCAAGAGCTTTGAGGACATAGCCAAGCGTGTTAAAGGTCTGCAGCACCCAGAAAAGCTAATCGTAAACAGAATTATCTACGAGCTAAAGAACCCCAGGACCAAGTATAAGCTGTTTACACTATGAAACTTTTGAAGTCTAAAGGGCAGCATTTACTCGTCAACAGGCGAGTACTTGAGAGAATCGTCAAATACGCAGAATTGAGCAAAGACGACGTAGTTCTCGAAGTAGGGTGCGGTACTGGAAATCTGACAAAGCTTCTGCTAAAGAATGCGGGAATCGTTCATGGCATAGAAATAGATGACCGATTTATCGAGATGCTGAAGAAAAAATTCCACAGAGAAATAGAAAGCGGAAAACTGAATCTGATCCATGGTGATGCTCTGAAAGTTGAATTTCCTTCTTTTACCAAATTCGTTTCAAACATTCCATACCGCATATCCTCTCCTCTTACTTTCAAGCTGTTCAAATACCCTTTCGAACTTGCTGTTGTAATGTACCAGAAAGAATTTGCAGAAAGGCTTGTTGCCAAGCCTGGCAGCAAAAAATATGGGAGGCTAAGTGTTGTAGCCAAAGTCTACTGCAAAGCGGAAATTCTTGAAACTGTCCCCCGCACAGCCTTTAAACCCATGCCAGAGGTTGATTCCGCAATCGTAAAAATAATACCAGAACCAGAAGTTAAAGTAAAAAACAAAGAGATATTTGAAGATCTCGTAAGATTCGTCTTTTCCCGCAGAAGAAAGATGCTCGGAAAGAGTATCGAAGAGTGGAGCCGGATAGGCAATATTCACGTAGAAATCCCGGAAGATGTGAGGAAGAGAAGACCAGAGGATGTTGATGCCAGCATATATGCAGAAATAGCCGATAGTTGTGAGGCTGGTTAATTGCATGAGCTCGCAGGTTTATCCTCCAGCAGAAGATTCCGAACTTTTGCTTGAGGCTGCCCTAAAAGAAGTTGTGGAAGAAGATGATGTTCTCGAAGTTGGTACTGGAAGCGGTTTTGTTGCCTCGCAACTCATTGGCAAATGCAGACTTGTAATTGCAACAGATATCTCACCTTTTGCTGTTAAAGAGGCTAAAAAGAAAGGTCTAGAGGTTGTGAGAACCGATCTGGCACGAGGAATAAAAAAGAAGTTTACCCTCATTCTGTTCAACCCCCCATATCTGGAGCTTGAAAAGGAGGAAAGAAAAGGCGACTGGCTGGAGAAAGCCATAGATGGTGGAAAGCACGGTATAGAGGTTGCAGCAAGATTTCTTGACGAGGTTGAAGAAGTTCTTGCAGAAAATGGCAGGATCATCCTGATAGCATCATCACTCAACACACCCCACATATTCAAAGAAATAGAGAAAAAGGGTTTTAAATTTGAAATAATGGCAAAAAAGAAGCTATTTTTCGAGGAACTCTATGCATTAAAGCTCTGGAAGTAATCACAAGATCCCCAAATTAATCAACTCGCGATAAGCCTCATCCGCACATGTTGTTACTCTTGTCATGATCGTCGAGATTTTTTCAGTAGCACCTTCAAAATCCGAATCAATAAGACCCATTACTTCATTAATACCCTCTTCAACTTCCTTGAACCTCTGATCCTTGGTTACATTGTATGCAATTCTCACTTCAACCGCCAGAGCATTCAAAAACTCGTTTAACATCCTATTTGCACCCTTAATCTCGTCCTCTTCTACTTCCTGCGTCAGATACAACATTTTCATGGCTATTATAAGCTCAGACTTTATTTTCTCCGAGTACTGAAGCAGAATTACCTCATCCTTAACCATGCAGCCTATTGCTTAAAGCAGTATAAATATTTTTATACATTTAAATATCATCGACATCCCATGGATAAAGTAAAACAGTGGCTCATGGAAGAAGGAATTTTGAAGGCAGAGGTGCCGGATGAAAACGCAGAGTGGCATTACGTGGTGGAATTTCCCCCGGGATCAAATCAGGTGAGCGATGTATTAAAGCCTACGGGAAAAGACTTTATCCTTGTCATCAGCGGACTTGTTCTTTCCGAAAAGCATTACAAAGCTCTTCACTCCCTGCCCTACGATAAAAAGAAAAATTTGATTCACAGGTGGAAGATGGACTTGCTCTTTAGAAGGGCTGAATTCAGAATGATGCCCAATGCAGAGAGTCTTCAGAGAATAGATTTCTCCATACCCATCTACCTCGAAGATCTGAAAAAGAGTGTTCTGTTTGATGCCTTACGGGAGATATTCAGGTGCAAACTCTACGTGATATGGAATCTGCAACATGAATTCGATAAGGGCAGCGATGTGGATGCCATGTACCTGTAATTTTCAATTTTTATAAATTCTTCTGCACTGTATGACACAGACTCCTGCTAAAGCTTTTTCAGGTGCTCTATTCTTTCCTCGATTGAAGGATGTAGATTTAGCAGATTAAACCATTTCCCAGTTTTTTTAGGTGTCATGTTTAGCTCAGAAAGTTTCTCCAGTGCTCTCATCACTGTCTCCTTTCCGGCAACCTTCGCAGCGAATTCGTCAGCCTTAAACTCGTTCCTAAGAGCAACTCTTGCTTCAATTAAAAGATTGTAGCTGAAAAGTGCCAGAAAGAAGACTGCAAAAAACACGGCATCCGATTCGAACAACCTGATTCCAAACCTTTGAAGTCCATAAACAATACCCATCCAGAACACAAGCCAGCCAACTGTTAAAATGGCGTTGATTATCAGGTGTTTTCCCTTAATGTGTCCGATTTCGTGAGCGATCACTGCTTTAATCTCATCCGTACTGAAGTTCTCAAGCAGGTATTCGGTTAAAAAGATGTAACGATAATTCGGCAGAATTCCGCTTACTCCTGCGTTCGCAATCTTGTAGCCCTTTTTCCCTGTTTCCTTGATGTCTCTGATTTTGACACCCAGAGACTCGCAGAAATCAATCAGATCTTTCTTCAGCCTTTCATCAACTGGCTTTGACTTCTCAAGCCAGAAAACCAGGTATGGCGAGATAGCAAAAATAAACAGTACAAAGACAGCAAAAATGATAATTACAGCCCATGTTTCGGACAAAATGTTTTCAGGAATGTGCAGAATTAGTCCAGCCCACGCAATAATTGGAAGGATGACTAGAACAAAGAATTTCATAAGACTGGTGACTGCCTCGCCTGTCTTAACCTCAGCTTTCTTAACGTCAATGTCAATTCTAAGTGCAACCAGAATCGTGAGCATTATCGAGAGCAGGAGTGGTGCAATTGCGATTGTCATGAAGAGTATTGCTCCAGCAAAAATGTCTGAAGTCAGCACACTAACGAACTCCATGATTCTGTCAAGGGCTCCCAGAAAAATCATGGCTGGTAAATATATTATGAATGCCAGGAAAATGCAAATGATTGATGCTTTCTGCCCCCTGTAAACCTTTCCCTCAGGTGATAGGTCTCTCCTCAAAATTCTGCTCACATAATATCGCATTATCAGAGGAGGAACTGCCACTGTCAGGAACGAAATTGCTGCAATCGCGATGTCCAGCTTTATCACCTCGCTTTCTGTTTTTGATTAATTGTCTAGTGAATCTTCTGATGAGATCTCTCTGTAAACATTATTTATTTTATTTTTAATGTTCTACTGGCCAAATCTCAACTAACTTTTCCTTACCTCTCCACTTCCCGGGTGAATTGAAATAAGTCTAACCAAGAAGGAGACATATGCAATCAAAAAGATTATCGCGAAAAAGAACAGAGAACACCTGTGAAATTCTATTCATGCCCGTTGTCCAGCATCCTCGCCCGGAACGTCCAATCAACACTTCCAAGTACACATGTAAAGCAGAGCGACAGAGTTTTTTGACTGACAAAATTTTTGTACTCATGCACACATACACAAACACATGAAAACAATATCGATCAGAGATGATGTTTATGCTAAACTTGCCGATATGAAAGAAGATGGTGAAAGTTTCAGTGATGTAATAGATAAACTACTCAAAAGAAGGAGATTCAACATCGAGGAATATTTTGGTGTACTTAGGGAAAGTAACGTACTTGATGAAATAAAAGAGTATTCCCGCAAAGCCAGGAAAAGTGCAAGGATGAGGATATTATGATCGTACTCGATACGAGTTTTTTTAATTGACTACTTTAAGGGCGTTGAAAATACTAGAGGCTTGATCAAAAACAACGATGACGTGGCAATAACCACTATAACTTACCATGAAATAAAAACATGTTTGAAAAAGAAGAAGGTTAAAAACGAAGATAAATTCTTTAGAAGGTTCTTTTCTGAAATAAGAATATTAGACTTTGACGTCAGGGCTGCAGAAGAATCCAGTAATATTGCTGCCAAGCTACTTGCCATAGGACGGGAAATCAACGTTCTCAATATCCTAATTGCCGGTATTGCAATCGCAAATGGTGCTGAAAAGATAATAACCAGTGACGAAGACTTCCTCGAAATAGAAAAGGTCTCAGATTTAGAAGTTGTTGTTTACAGATAACATGCTACGTCCCTTTGCAAAATTACAATATAAAATAACAGCGAGCTGAGACCAGTTGTCATTTTCAGTGATTCAGTTTCCTAAATAATCAAATATAAATTTTAAAAATCACAAACTCTCAACAAACTCAATAATTCTCTCAGCAGCTTCCCTCAGCTTCTCCATACTCACCGCATATGCACATCTGATGTAACCCTCACCACACTCGCCAAAGGCGTTACCTGGCACTACTGCAACATTTTTCTCAAAAAGAAGTTTCTCAGCAAACTCTTCGCTGCTTAAACCAGTGCTCTTAATGCTTGGAAAGACATAAAATGCACCTTCCGGCATGTTTACCTCAAGCACACTTCTGAGTTTTTTGACGAAGAAGTTCCTTCTTCTTAGGTATTCAGTCCTCATTTTCTCCAGCTCATCATCTCCATTTCTCAGTGCTTCCAGAGCACCAATCTGTGCTGTTACAGGAGCACAGAGCATTGAATACTGGTGGATCTTCAGCATTCCCGAAAGAATGTCTTCGGGAGCGATGGCATAACCCACTCTAAATCCAGTCATTGCAAACGCCTTGGAAAAACCGTTAAGAACGATCGTCCTATCTTCCATACCGTTGAGAGAGGCTATTGAAATATGTTTATCCTGATAGCTGAGTTCCGCATATATTTCATCTGAGAGCACAATCATATCAAACTCTACCGCTGCATCGGCAATCTCCTCAAGCTCCTTCCTTGTGTAGCTAACTCCTGTGGGGTTGTTTGGATAATTGATCATTATTGCTTTTGGTGATGTGTCTTTTGCATATTGCGCTATTCTCTCGTAATTAATCTTGAAGTCCGGATCCGTTGGAATTGATACGGGCTTACCCCCTGCGAGAATCGTGAGAGGCGTGTAGGATACATAACATGGCTCGGGAATAAGCACAGCATCTCCAGGATTTAGTATTGCTCTTAATGCCAGATCTACCCCTTCGCTTACACCTGTGGTAATAAGCACGTTGTCCGGGTTTCTGTTCAAACCAAATTTCGTATAATATTCTGCAATTGCTTCTCTCAATTCGAGCAAACCGTAGTTTGACGTATAAGACGTTATTCCCTTCTCAAGCGAGTATATCATCTCCTCTCTTATTCTCCATGGGACGGGATAATCAGGTTCTCCAACACCGAGGCTGATAATATCCTTTCTACCGATAATGAGATCGAAAAATTTTCTTATTCCTGAAGGTTTTATCTCCTGAACTTTTTTCGCAATTCGCTCACGGGACAATTGCGAGCCTCCTATCCTCTTCGTCGTTGAATAAGAGTACTCCCTCCTCCTTGTAGCTTCTCAACACGAAATGCGTCACGGTATCGCGAACTTCCGGAATTGTTGATATCTTCTCCGCTACGAAAAAGGCCACGTCCTTCAGAGATTTTCCTTTGACAACAACCTGAAAATCATAATCCCCACTAACGAGCCTTACAGCATGAACTTCAGGAAACTTTGCGATTCTTTTCGCTATATCATCATACCCCTTCTCCCTTGTAAGGGTAACACGTACATGAATAATTGCATAAACAATTTCCTCTCCGGCTTTTTCCCAGTCAATAAGCGTCTTGTACTTGAGAATTGTCCCATCACTCTCTTTCTTTTCTATAACTTCGGTTATTTCCTCAACACTGTATCCGGTCATTTCAGAAATTTCCTTGGGGGTGAGCCTTGCATTATCTTCCAGGATTTTGAGGATTTCAATCACTTTTTTGTCATCCATGAAACCACCGATAGCTAGAGGATAATTGTTGTATTTAAATCTTATATCGATTAATGGTTAAATTTTAATGGCGGTCAGAGGGTTGTTGAGTTTTTTAGTATACTACCAAGCAGGACAGATTACATCGCTTTCAATGAAAAAAGTGAAAGTATACGTGGCTGAGCAAATATTTTCGATCTTGCTGATTTCTTAAACCAAACAGTTCTATTTGCACTTCCTCCCCAGTTAAGCTGTTTTTACGATCAAAATACCAGCGAAGTTATCGTGGAAACAAAAAAATTATATGATTCCATACAGTTGGAGAAGCGATGAGCCTCGAGAAAGAGTATCTGGATATCACATTCCTCTCAGAAAACGGATTTATAAGAAAGAAATGCCCAAGCTGTGGAAAATACTTCTGGACTGCTGACGAAAACAGGGAGATATGCGGCGATCCACCATGTGGAAGTTACACGTTCATTGGTAGCCCCATTTTCAAAAAATCGTTCAAACTGGATGAAATGAGAGAATTCTACCTCTCGTTCTTTAAAAAGAGAGGCCATGAAAGAATAACAAGGTATCCGGTTGTTGCAAGATGGAGAGACGACATATACCTCACAATCGCCTCAATCGCAGACTTTCAGCCCTTCGTAACGTCAGGTGTTGCACCACCTCCCGCAAACCCGCTTACAATTTCCCAACCATGTATCAGAATGGATGACCTCGACTCAGTAGGCAGAACGGGCAGACATCTTACTCTCTTTGAAATGATGGCGCACCACGCATTCAACTATCCAGACAAAGAAGTATACTGGAAAAATGAAACCGTCAAATACTGCACAGAGCTTCTCACCGAACTTGGAATTAGAAAAGAGGATATAGTTTACAAGGAGGAGCCGTGGGCTGGTGGAGGTAACGCCGGTCCTTGCCTTGAGGCGATTGTAGGCGGATTGGAGCTTGCAACGCTCGTGTTCATGAACCTCGAGGTACACCCTGAAGGAACCATTGAGATCAAGGGAGAAAGATACAGAAAGATGGACAACTACATAGTTGATACGGGTTACGGGCTTGAGAGGTTCACCTGGGCCAGTCAGGGAACGGCAACGGTTTACGATGCCATATTCCCCGAAGTGCTTGATGCAATAATCGATAACAGCAATGTTGGCTTCTCAAGGACTGATGATGAGGTCGTAAGGATAGTGGGAGAGAGTTCAAAGCTCGCCGGCGTTATGGGCTCTCTGAGAGGTAAGGCTCTCGACGAGCTTCGCCAGAAGGTTGCGAACAAACTGAACATATCTGTCGAGCAGCTTGAGAAGATTGTCAAACCACTTGAGAAGGTCTATGCTCTTGCTGATCACACAAGAGCTATTCTGTTCATGCTTGGTGATGGACTTGTTCCTTCAAATGCTGGAGGGGGCTATCTAGCAAGACTCATGATAAGAAGAAGCCTCAGGCTTGCTGAAGAGCTCGAGCTGTCTCTCAGCCTTTACGATCTCGTTACCCTTCACAGAAAAATCCTAAAGGATTTCACATTCGACGTCTCAATGGAAACAATTCAGGAGATTCTGGAACTTGAAGAAGAGCGTTACAAATCCACGATCCGCAAGGGAACCAGCATGGTGGAGAGAACGATAGCCAGAAAGAAGAAAATTGACAAAGATGATCTCATCGAATTCTACGATTCTCACGGCATTCCCGCAGAGATCGTTCTTAAGATCGCTGCTGAAAAAGGTGTTGAGGTTGAAATGCCCGAAGACTTCTACGCAGAGCTTGCTTCAAGACATGCAAAGGCTGAGAAGAAAGAGAAAGAGAAGCCGCATTTTGTTGAGAAGTATCCAAAGACTGAAAAGCTGTATTACGACTCCAGCATCCTGGAGTTTGAGGCCAAGGTCATTGGTGTTGAAGAGGACTTCGTTATTCTCGACAAAACCTCGTTCTATCCTGAGAGCGGAGGCCAGGACAACGATACAGGCTACCTGATTGTGGATGGAAACAAGATACCTGTTGAGGACGTAATAGACGAGGATGGCGTGGTTCTCCATAAAATCCCCAGAAAACAGGCAGGGCTGTTAAAGGAAGGATTAACAATTAGAGGCATAATTGATGCCGAAAGAAGATACAGACACATGAGACACCACTCCGCAACACATATCCTGCTTTACGCAATCCAGAAAGTGCTCGGAAACCACGTCTGGCAGGCTGGAGCCAAGAAAGAATGGGACAAGGCAAGGCTCGACATAACTCACTACAAGAGGCTGAGCGACGAGGAGATCAGAGAGATTGAGAGGATCGCAAACAGAGAGGTTATGGCAAACAAGCCAATAACCTGGCAGTGGATGAACAGGATAGAGGCTGAAAAGAAGTACGGATTCAGGCTCTACCAGGGTGGTGTCCCGCCTGGTAAGGAGATTAGAATTGTAAAGGTTGGCGACGATATACAGGCCTGTGGTGGTACACACTGCAGCTCGACAGGAGAAATTGGTGTCATCAAGATTCTCAAAACAGAATCAATTCAGGATGGTGTCGTGAGATTCGAGTTCGCTGCCGGAGAGGCTGCTCTGGAGCACATCGCAAAAGAGGAGGAGTACCTGCGTGAAGCCAGCAGCATACTGCGAGTTGAACCACCAATGCTTCCAAAGACCGTGAAAAGATTCTTCGAAGAGTGGAAAGAGCAGAAGAAGGAAATAGAAAGGCTAACAGAGGAAATCGCTCTGTTAAAAGCCCAGATGCTCGAACAGGATGCTGAAGAATACGATTCGATTAAGGTTGTGGCTGAAATTTTCGACAGTGCAGATATGCAGGAATTGATTAAGCTTGGAAACGCTCTGGCAAAGCGTGGCTGTGTTGGCTGCCTAATAACAACGAAAGATGGTGTCAAGGTTGTTACCTTCAGCGGAGTCGAGAAAATCGATGCAAGAGAGCTGATCAGAGAAGTTGGCAGGCATATAAAGGGAAGCGGTGGTGGCAGGCCAAATCTTGCTCAGGGAGCCGGCCAGATTGCACCAACTAAAGATGAACTCATGGACATCATCTTCGGCTTCCTGAGAAGGGTGAAGGCTTGAGAGTGGAAGCAATAGTAGTAAAAGGCATACCACTCATAAAACCCGGAGACGACATAGCATCCATAATCTCTTCTCTTTTTGAATTTGAAGACGGAGATATAGTAGCCATATGCTCCACAATCGTCTCCAAAGCAGAGGGCAGAATCAGAGATCTGAAAGATTACAAACCCAGCAAAAAGGCTGTGGAGATTGCAGAAAAGCTTGGACACAAAGCAGAATTCGTTCAGGCTGTTCTTGAGGAAAGCGAAGAGATATTGCTTGATTATCCTTTTCTCCTCGTAAAGGCCAGATTTGGAAACGTATGCGTGAATGCAGGTATAGACAGATCAAATGTCGAACAGGGTAAGATTTTGCTACCACCAGAGAATCCAGACAAGAGCGCTGAAAAAATAAGAAAGAGGCTTGAGGAGATAACGGGGAAAAGGGTTGGAGTGATTATCACAGATACAAACGGGAGATGTTTCAGGAAGGGAGTTACAGGATTTGCCATAGGCATATCGGGAGTAAAGGCTCTCAGAGAATGGATTGGTGAGAGAGACCTTTACGGCAATACCCTTGAGGTTACAGTGGATTGTGTCGCCGATGAAATTGCTGCCTTTGCAAATCTGCTTATGGGTGAAGGCAGCGATGCTACACCAGTGGTTGTTTTCCGTGGACTGAAGCATCTGCTTGGGGAAGGAAGCATGGATGAAATCTATAGAAAAGAAGATGAGGACGTAATACGGAAACTTTTGAAGAGATGAGAGTTCTTATCGTAGGAACCAACGTGAGAAACGTAGCCGAATCTGCAAGAAAAGCTGGCTATGAGGTTTATACCCTTACAAAATACGTTGATGCAGATCTCAGGATCTATGCAGAAAGAGTTGAAAGGATCGGCGAAGATAAAGAGCGGGTAGAGAAGAGAGTAAAAGAGCTGGCTGAAGAGCTCAACGCAGGAGTTGTTCTTACAACCGGTTTTGAGGATTTGAAGGTCGATGTCGAGGTTTTAGGCTGTGATCCCAGAGAAGCTGCTAAAGCCACAAACAAGCTAAAATTCTACAGAACTCTAGAAAAAGCTGGCATTCCTTTTCCCGAACTGCTTAGCCAAGATGAGGCTAAAGAAGGTGAAACGATTGTCAAACCGAGGAGGGGAGGTGGTGGAGAGAACGTTAAGCTCTTCAGGAACGATGCAACCCAAAAAGACATCATTTTTCAGAGGTACATAGATGGTATACCATGTTCTGTCTCTCTCATTGCTGGAAAGGAAGTGTATGCGATATCCATTAACAGGATTCTTGCTGGCTGGAGAGATATGAACGCTGATGGATTCAAATATGCCGGAAATTTTGCACCGTTCATACCTGATCCCGAAATGAGGAGAGAACTCATCAAAACCGCAATTGAAACCGTGGAACTCTTCGATTTTTCTGGATCTGTAGGTGTAGATTTCATACTCGCAGATGAGCCATATGTTCTGGAGGTGAACCCCCGCTTTCAGGGATCACTGGACTGTATTGAGTGGAGTTGCGACATTAACCTTTTTAGATTGCATATGCTCGGCGTAAATGGTAAAAAAATTGACGTGCAAAAGCCAAAGAGGTTTGCTGCAAGAACCATTCTGTTCGCTGACAGAAGAATTGAGATAAAAGTCAGTCCCGCGGGCAACCCATTTTTTGCGGATGTTCCATGTAGAGGTGACGTCTATGATAAGGAGTGGCCTCTCATCTCCATTCTTGCCTCAGGCAATTCGAGGGAAGAGATCTTTGATAAGATACTAAAGAGGAGAGATCTGTTCATGAAAATGCAACATTCCGCTTAAGAGCGGTAACCTCTAAAGTTTCACAAATTTAAAGATACAGTCCGCAAACAGAAAGATATTAAATCCTTTTTCAGGAGCGGGATACCATGAGAATCACCCCATGGGAAGTCGATGGAGTTGTCGATTACGGCAGACTGATTAGAGAATTTGGCATGCAGTCCTTTGCCGATTTGCTCGATAAAGTTCCAAATCCTAACTGGTTAATGAGAAGAGGTGTGATCTTCGGTCATCGCGATTATGAGAGAATTATCGATGCAATACAGAACAAAAAACCATGGGCCGTAATGTCCGGTTTTATGCCTTCCGGCCTGCCCCACTTCGGGCACAAAATGACAATGGATGAGATAATCTGGCACCAGAAGATGGGGGGTGCAGCTTTTGTTGCCATTGCAGATATGGAAGCCCATGCTGTGCGTGGATTGTCTTGGGAGAAAACAACGGAAATCGGGTTTGAATACATAAAGAGTATTATAGCTCTTGGTCTGGAGCCGAATGCCATTATTTACTTCCAGTCCGCAAGCAATGCTGTCAAGGATCTTGCATTCGAGCTCTCTGCTGAGGTGAACTGGAGCGAGCTTAAAGCAATTTATGGATTTGGTTCTGAGACACCACTCGCGAAAATGTTCGTTACTTCTGTTCAAGCTGCCGATATTCTCCATCCCCAGCTCAAGGAGTTTGGTGGGCCTAAGCCAGTTGTTATTCCCGTCGGAGCTGACCAGGATCCACACATAAGGCTGACAAGAGATCTCGCTGCTAGGATCAGCATATTTGCACTTGAGCCAATAGAGGGTGGAATGAGAATAAGAAGCAGGAAGGGCAGCGAATATCTGAAAAAGCTATCACCAAAGCTTGTATTTGAGCAAAAAGTTTACGAAGAGCACATTGATGTTTTCGGAGATAGAAACGAAATAGAGAACGCTGTCAGAGAAATTGAGCTTGAACTTGGCGGTTTTGCATTCATACCTCCGTCTTCAACCTACCACCGCTTCATCACCGGCCTGACGGGAGGAAAGATGAGTTCCAGCAAGCCGGAAAGCTACATCTCACTGCTTGATGACCCGGAGGTAGCAGGAAAGAAGGTTATGAGGGCCATAACTGGCGGGAGAGGTAGCGCTGAAGAACAGCGCAGGCTTGGTGGTGAACCGCATAAATGTGCAGTTTTCGAGCTCTTCATGATTCATCTGATCCAGGATGACAAGGAGCTTGAAGAGATCAGGAGCGAATGTACCGGCGGGAAGCTGCTCTGCGGTCACTGCAAGAAGAGAGCTGCAGAACTCGTTAAACAATTCCTGAAGGAGCATCAGGAAAAGAGAGAAGAGGCGGAGGCTAGGCTGGACGAATACAATATAATTGCAAGGCCATGAGCTGAGACTTTATTCAAACTATCTTCCATAAACCCCTCTCAACTCACCATACTGGATTACATGCCCCTCCATTGCCTTCTCAAGTTCCTCCTTGGTGGCTCCAGGCTTCAGATCGAGGGTGGTGTCGAGCACATAGACCTTGAAACGATACGTGTGAGGCTTTCCTGGTGGAGGGCACGGACCACCGTATCCTATCTCTCCAAAATCATTTATTCCCTGAACAGCTTTTATTGGTTCGTTGATTACAGCTTTCTTTGGAATTCCTTCTGGAATGCGAGAAACAGGCGGTATATTCCAGATCACCCAGTGGGTAAAAACACCCATTGGTGCATCAGGATCGTCAACTATTATGGCAATACTTTTTGCATTTGATGCAAGACCTTCAATCGTCAGTGGTGGCGAAACGTCCTCACCATCGCAGGTATACTTTGTGGGAATTCTTTCTCCATCTCCAAAAACAGATTTGACCTGGATTTCTCCAGGTTTCTTTTCATCCACACCCTTCCCCGCGCATCCCGCGAGCAAAACAATAGTTGACAGAATAACAGCTATTTTTGCGGGTCTCATATAAAATAGTATGCACCATACTAGTTAATTCTTTTCCAACCGATTCTTACGTCAATCCCTGTTATTTTTATCTCTAACACGCTTCTCGTCCCGCAGCGGACTGTGAACAATTGCCAGGGTTCTAACAGCCGCAACAGAAAGGAGCAGAACAGATAGCGACACAAGCTTAACCCAGTCAAATTCCTGAGTGTACAGCAGGATGAGAATTTCTCTCAGGATGAATATGGCTGCAAGTTCGGCCATTATATACAGCCTCACCCTTCTGAATTCGAGGTACTCAGTAAAAGCCCTGATTAGCTCAATTAGTACGAAGAATGTGAGTACCTGAGTGATTAGAGAGTCAAACAATTGCTTGTCTCCGGTGATGATTGTTTCAGGAACCTGCTTGAGGATTGAATATACATTACCGACGAGAAGGAAGAACATCAAGAATGCCATAACATAGACAACGATCTCGTAGAGTCTGTTGAGAATATGTGTCGCCTCGCAAGGAAGACACTTCATAAAAGAAATTAACCAGGATGCAATATAACGTTAACCTCTAACTTACAGGTGTTCTATAAAAAGTAAGTGTTAAACAGGAATTACTTAGCACCACTCACGATCTTTATCACATCGTTGTGCTGCAACTCGTAATCCTCGCTGATACGCATCTTTTTCTTTGCATCAACCGCATATATGAAGTGCTTTCCGATGTCCGTATGGATCAGGTATGCCAGCTCCCTTGCGGTTGTGCCCTTCTTGACCAGCATTGCATCCGGCAGAATGTTTCCCTTGGTATCCGTATACTTATTCTCATCTTCAACCGGATAAACGACGATATAATCAAGCAAATCAAACACAACAGAGTTCAATGCCTTCTGCACTCCTGTACCACCATACTTTTTCATGAAGTCCCGTATCATTTCAAGTGCTTTCCTCTGCTTCTCATTCAGCTCCTTTATTATTTCAAAGTCATCGTCACCGGGTAAATACTTGATATATCCGTTCTTTGCGGCTATCCTCAGTGTAAGCTCAAGTGCTGCTGAAGTGGGAATTACAATTTCATCAAGATTCAGCAATTTGTCTACAAGTTCTTTCGGGGCTTTATCCACCTTGTTTGCAGCGATAACCATTCCCATTCTTCTCTTCCTCAATTCAGTTGCAAAAAGCTTGAGATCACCATCGCTGAAGTTCAGAACATCCTTCCCGATAATTCCCATTGCTTCCTTAACCTGCCACTCTTTAAAACCCAATCCAGCAAGCTGTTCTGTGATATATCTCACCGGATCCCTCTTTTCCATGTGGATTCTGCGGGAGATCTTATCCCAATTTCTCTTCAGTATTCCGTAAATCCACATGTCAAGTTCGTGATATAGAAACGCAACATCCTCCGTTGGATCGTGCTCTCCAACACCCACTTCATTACCCTCTAAATCCGTTGAACCGGATGCATCAACAACATGTATTATGGCTTCGCTCTGCCTTAAATTATCAAGGAATTCATTGCCCAAACCCCGGCCCTTGTGGGCTTCGGGAACCAGCCCAGCAACATCAATCAGCTTTATGGGAATGAATCTCCATCCATCAATACAGTTACCACATTCAATATCAAGTTCTCTGCAAACGCATTTAACCCTAACATGGGCAACTCCAACATTCGGTTCTATTGTTGTGAACGGATAGTTCGCAATTTCTACATCTGCAAGGGTTGCAGCTTTAAAGAACGTTGATTTGCCCGCGTTAGGTTTTCCTGCCAAGCCAATCTCAATCAACTAAACCCCTCCTCACATAATCTCCTCTCTTTCTCGTTCCAAATAGAGATCTGAGTTGTTTTATGTTTGCCCGCAAAAACGAGGCATATTCCGGAGTTATTTCGCCCTTTTTCTCGAAATAGTCTATTACCTCTAGTGCTTCCTCCTCATTCTTACAAATTTCAAGGTGATCTAGTACAGTTGGAAACTTCGTTCCTTCAAGCTCATGGTATAGATTAGGAAACATCCTTCTGAACTTCTCCCGATCCCATTCCAGCAGCATCGTTAGCCTCCACAACCTCCTTAACCTCTTCTTCCTCCTTCTCCTCCTTTTCTTCCTCTTCCCTTTTGATCTCTATCTTTGGTTTAATCAAAACTCCAGACTTGCCTATTATCGTTCCTTCAACCGCACATTTCTCTTCCATGTAAACTTTATCCGCCTTTATGTGTCCGAAAACCTCACTTTCTTCAGTCAGGTATACGATCTTGCCCTCAATAGCCCCATGTATCTTGCTTCCCTTCACAATGATTGTTCTTCCCCTCAGACTTCCGAATACTTCGCTGCGCTCTACCGTGATGTCCCTCCCTCTGACGTTGCCAAGAACCCTGCCACCGGCAATCTCGATATTCTTGTCTGTTTTTATTATTTCAAGGTTGATGGTTGAGTTTTCAGGGATAATAAGCGGAGATTCGAAGTCTTCCAACTCTTCAAATAGCTTTTCAGCTTCCTCCAGCCTTCCAAGTCGCAATAATTCAAGAAGATAAATAAACACAAACATCAAAACTGGCAAGGGATCCTGGATTGTAATGAGCCCTTTAGCCTCAAACCCATCCTTTATTCGAACATTTCTTCCTATCTCGAGGTCTCCATAAACTGTTAGTTTTCCTCCAATCGTAGCGAATTCACCGATGTATGCATCGCCTTTACTGATTACATCCCCTTTAACAGAACACCAGGCATCAAGCCTGACCTCTTCACCAATGATATTTCCCTCTATTGTAGCTTTCTCCCCAACGATAACTTTTCTAGCGATGATTCCATAACCTAAAGAGGTGCCAGGACCTATAATCGCGTCTCCTTCTACAACCACACTCCCTTCCTCGAATTTCGTCCCGGCTGGGATCACAAGCTTTTCAAGCATTGCAATCAACTACGCTCCAAACTTTTTAGCTTTATCTATCAGATCCATTGCGATGTTTATGACATCCATGCCCCTTATTCTGCATAGTCCTCCCTTGTAAGCTTCGAACTCTGAAAAGGTCTTGACATCATCAACTCTAACTCCCTCGTGGACTATTGTTACCGGCACAGGATCTCCTGTGTGCTCTTTAGCCATTACCGGAGTGGAGTGGTCGGCCGTAAATATCAGGCAGACCTTTGAGAAGTCCAGTTCAAGTAAAGCTCCAAGATGGCTGTCCAGTTTTTCGATGAACTCTTTCTTACCCTCAAAGTTTCCATCGTGACCAAGTTCGTCAGCGGCTTTGAAGTGTAGCAGAACGAAATCGTGAGTTTCCAGAGCCTTCAGTGCAGCATCAACCTTGCCTTTAATGTTCGTATGCTTGTTTCCAGTGGCCCCTTCCACTTCTATCACATCGCCTTTCAAAAACTTTCCAATCCCCTTGATGAGTGTCGTTCCGGCTATTACTGCCAGCTTCATCCCATATTTTTCTTCAAATGAAGGGATATGAGGAACCATACCTGCTCCTCTGAGCAGTAGCACGTTGGCCTTCAGCAGACCCTTCTTTTCCCTCTCGATATTGAGTGGGTGGTTATCGAGGACCCTGTGGCTCTGCTCCATAAAGGAGTTGACAATCTCTGCCGTCTTTTTCGCGCTCACATCATCGGCAAGCGGTTTGCATCTCTTAACCTTCTCACCTATAACCTTCGGATCCGTATCCGTAATCCTGTCAGATAGATCTTCTCCTCTAAGGACAAAGGCACCGCGATGTCCACTTCCCCTTTCAAATATGAAGTCGACCTCAAGTTCTACATTCTCGTTTATGGCCTTAACCAGATCATTTGTGTCGCTTATCCTTCCCGCTCTTCTGTCAACAACAGTCTTATCAAAAACGCTATTGCCTTCTCCTTCAACCGTTCCAAAGTTTACCCTGAATGCCACATCCCCGGGCTTTACATCTATTCCCGCTCCTGCTGCCTCGATTGGGCCTCTCCCGGAATAGTACTTGTAGGGGTCGTAGCCAAGCAACGCCAGATGCCCGGTGTCACTTCCAGGTCGTATTCCTGGAGCGATTGTATCCATTATCCCGTTTATACCCATTGAAGCGAGCTTATCCATGTTTGGTGTATTTGCTACGCTTAAAGGTGTTTTACCGTCGATTGATCTATCTGAAAGTCCATCCACGATAACCATCAAGATCTTCTTCATCTGGACACCATACGAAACTAAGTTTGCAGTTTTTTAAAATTTCCCGAACCTACACTAATTTGCGATCTATTTTTCATAGATGGATAGCAAAACACTAAACAAGTATTTGATTTTCGTAGAGAACAATTGGTTCCAGAATTACATCCCACACCAGAACCAGATTCAGTGAACAGGCCTGGTATATCCCCCTGCACCGATAGAATGTTTTTTAAAGCGAAAAATGATAAAAGACATTCGTCGAATCGTAAAATCTGAATAAGTTTGCTGGATAGGTGATTGTCATGTACATATTCGTCTACGTTACTGCTTCGAATGAAGATGAGGCGAAAAAAATAGCGAAGCATGTTCTCGAAAAGAGACTCGCTGCATGTGTGAACATGTTTCCCATCTCCTCAATGTACTGGTGGGAAGGAAAGATTGAGAGTTCTTCAGAAGTTGCCATGATCATAAAGACGAAAACCGAGAAGTTCAAGGAGCTGAGAGAAGAAATACAGAAGATCCACAGCTACACAACACCATGCATCTGCGCTATAGCAATTGAGAACGGTTTGAGAAAATTCCTTGACTGGATAGACGACGTTACTTCGGAGCAATGAGAAGGAAAACGGCTACATTCGGAGAGAGAAAAAAAGTCGTGTACAGCGAGGATCACTGGAAATTACTGGCTGCAAAAAGAAAGAGAGCCCTCGAAGTGATGGAAAGGCTTGTAGAATTTGGTTTAAAGCCCATTCTTTATGGCAGCGTTGCAAGAGGAGATGTGAACTCCTCAAGTGATATAGACATTTTTATTCCTGAGATCGTACCATCATACAGGATAGAAGTCGCTCTGGATGGATTTGAAATTCTCGAAAGAAAGATCGTTCAGGCAACACCAAATTACGCGATAAAAGGGGAGTTTGTGCTTGGAGACGATACCACCGTGAGCTTCCCCCTTGTGAGAATGAAAGACAGGGAGATGGATTTCTACAGATTTGGTGGAGCTATAAATTACCACGATTTGCTTGAGAATAAACGTGTTCCCGGAGTTGACAAGAGACTTGTCCTAATACTACCAACGGAAGAGGGTCATGAAGAGATTCCAGCCAACGATCTGCAGCCAAATGAGATAGCAAAGATTCTCGGCGTTGGGATCGAGATAGTTGAGGAGAGAATAAGGGTTCTCGAGCGAAGGAGAGAGATTGGAAGGACAGGAGTGTTTCTCTGTGAAACCATTCCGTTTGATGAGAGTTTTGAATCCGCACTGAAAGCAATAGCAAAAAGGAATCCTGCGGTGAGAAGGAGATTGTACGAGTACTGACTCCAGTACTCAAGATGTGTTCAGAAATGTATAATTGAGTTTACTCAAAGAATCGCTCAAAAAACATCACTGGATAATCCTTCCGCTGCTTTCTCAGTGGCTTTATAATACACCTCACCGCGCAATTTCTTACTGTTGAATTTCCTTACAAACTTTTTGTCGTATTTCTCAAAATACTTCCTGTATTCCTGAGGACGATGAACGTGCACTGCGATGGATTCTCGCTATAAGTGCAGCTCTTTATTACAGTGCGCGTGATCCCCAAACCCCCAGATGCTTTCTGGTTTTCCGCGTCATTTTCAGTTATTGAGAGTCTGTAAGAAATAAAAGGAGAAACTTAACTTTACTTGTCTCTACCTGCTTCTTCTCAAGACTAAAGCCAATCCTAGCAATGCTGGCAAGACTTCAAATCCGGGTGTACTTTCAGTCTTTTCGAGAGTTGGTGTTCCTGTTTGTGTCGTTGGTTCATTTCCAGTCTTAGTCGGTTTAGACGAGGGAGTAAGTGTTAACTTCGGCTCTAAAGACAGCTTTACAATGTAAAAGTCTGAGTCATCTCCATAGGACACTACCACTCTACCAGCGAGAATCAACCCCCCATCATCTGTTGGTTCCATTGCGTACACTAATGGTTTTCCATATTCTGATTCGAGAATTCCCTTCCATAGAATGTTTCCGTCTTTGTCGAGCTTCATTAAGATAGTGTGTGAGGGCGTTCCTATTCTCCTACCCAGAACAATATATCCACCATCTGGCGTTTGTAGTATTGAGTGGGCTTCTTCGTCGCTCAAGCTTTTTCCGTAAAACATGTCCCACAAGAGAGTTCCGTCCTTATCAAGTTTCATAACGTAAATGTCTTTACCTCCATTTGAGAATGACATTGACCATCCAGCAACTATGTATCCTCCAGATGTCTGCTGAATTGCACGAGCGCAATCGGTGTATTCTCCACCATATGTCTTCTCCCATTCAATATTTCCATCTCTATCGAATTTCACCACATAAAAATCATATTCTTTTTCACCTGCTGCAATGTATCCTCCATCAGATGTCTGCTGAATTGAGTACAGTGCTTTACTGGACATTGATTTGCTTTCGAATGCTCGTTCCCATAAGATATTCCCCTCTTGATCGAGCTTTGCCACGTATCTATCCCAAGATACTCTTCCAGCGATGATATATCCTCCATCATCTGTTTGCTGGATTGAATGTATTATGTCACCCATATATTCTCCGAATCTTTTATCCCACTGAACGTTTCCTTCCGGGTCTAGCTTTATTATATGGCCCAGCCCAGGCCAGAGGGAGTTATCTCTCACTTCTACTGAGATGAGGCAACCTCCATCAGGAGTCTGTAGAATAGCATAGGGTATATCCGCGTCATCAAAGTCAATGGTTTTCTCCCACTGAACTTCTCCGTTTTCGTCAAGCTTTGCAATGTATAGGTCTTTACTCCAGTTCCCTTTTGTTCCAGCAATAAGATATCCACCATCCAGAGTTTGATGTATAGACGTGATTGTCTCATCGTGTTTTTTGCTTCCAAATACTTTTTCCCACTCGAACTGTGGCTTAGCTGCCGCTGGCGCTAACAGAGCTAATACCACTAAGAAGAACGCTATCGCTTTCATACCTTTCATACAATACACTATAATTATGGCTGCAAAATATATCCTTTTTTATGTTCTTTTAGAACGACATTTCTGCACCATATAACCACACCTTCCCTTCCCTGAAGCCGAGAGATGCTACGATCTCCAAGATAATTCCTCGTATAGCGGTGCAACTTCCTGTCTTGCTAGCGTATGCTTTTCAACCATAATAGTTCTGATTTTAACGGTTCTCGACGAGACTCCGGTTGTCAGTCAGGAGAACTACTTTCAATCCTATATTAGTCTGATTTTAACGATAGCATAATAGATGATGACGATGGCAGAGATGACTTAGCAATCTTTCAATCCTACTATAGTCTGATTTCAACTTGAGTACTTCAACGCTACAGAACAAAAGGCTGTAGTCCTTTCAATCCTACTATAGTCTGATTTCAACCAGAGGTTCAGCAACGCGATGAACGTGTTCGACTATCACTTTCAATCCTACTATAGTCTGATTTTAACCCTGTATGGAAAGTGGATGGAAGTAATAAAGAGATATACTTTCAATCCTACTATAGTCTGATTTTAACCCAGCTTTCTGCAATAGCCTTGGTTTCATCGTTTGCTGCTTTCAATCCTACTATAGTCTGATTTCAACAAAAAACTCACAATCTTCACATCTTGTGGGAATGTTGCCTTTCAATCCTACTATAGTCTGATTTCAACGACAGGTTAAGGCAGCAATAACCAC
>CAZZAF010000018.1:0-39619 GCA_964652135.1 uncultured archaeon | reverse complement strand
GGCAGGTTGTCGGGGCCAGGGATCCCTGCCCGCATTAGTTGAACGAATTAACGATACTTAAATTTTTTGTTCAATCTTTTTGTCAATTATGGGAGCAAGTCAACCCGAAATTATTTCGTTCTTAATGTTCCAGCAAATCCAGCCGGCATTCTTTACAACAAGACTCAAGGTTTCTTCAAAGTAGCGTCTACTATGCCTCGTTCCCTTCTGTAAACATCCTCAAGAAGAGAAGTAAAGAAAAAACTCTTTCGCTGTAATTCTAAACGCAGACGATTATAGGCGAGCAAAAATTAAAGTTTTTGTCGGAGAAATCGTAATCATGAATGGTAGAGATGAAATCAGGAAAAATTCGAAGAAAGTAGTAAGGTGAGTGAATGGCCGAAGTCGAGGATTATACTTCTGGAAAAATACTCAAGGACGTTAAAATCACTCTTATGGCCCTTAAACTCGTCGAGTTGCCCATCGTCGGGAGGTGCATCGGCAAGGCGCTACTCAAAAGGATGAGAACTTCGAACCCTTTCTCGTGAGCCTGAGGGAGGGAGCAGATCTTATTGAAAGGTCCGAAAAAGTTGCGGTTGGGCGGAGGG
Source organism: uncultured archaeon (assembly GCA_964652135.1). Lineage (GTDB taxonomy): Archaea > Halobacteriota > Archaeoglobi > Archaeoglobales > Archaeoglobaceae > CAZZAF01. The sequence continues at coordinate 39,032 of CAZZAF010000018.1, read as the reverse complement.
TTTGCTTTGAACTACACCAGACGAACCCTACGGAATCCGCGTTCTTGAATAAGCTCGCCGAAGGCATGGTTAAAGCTGGAAAAGCAAGATACGTAAGTAAGGAGGATGCGGTAAAGGCTCTAGAAGGGTGCAAGACACTCTAATTGTTTCCAGAGTTTCCGGGCAATATATGGAAATTTGTTGCTCTTCGCCAAAAGAGTGCGTCTACTGGAATGCGGAGAGGAGGGGCTTACGGTGCTTGAGGAGGGAGTATGGTAAAACTTAATCGTTCTAAATAATGCAAGTTTAAACCCATGGAGCGGTACAGGGCTTTAAAAACACTACCGTTGAAAACTGATTGAGTCCGAACTGATATAAATCTCACCCCCCGAAACTGAAACTTCAAAACTTAACCCTATACGATCCCGTACTTTATTCCGGCTTTGTCGCACAGCATTTTAGCCCTTCTCTCGAGGCTCCACTGGTATTCTCTGCTCGGCTGGTTGAAGGTCTTGAACAGCTGCCTATATTTTGGCAGGAGTTCCGTAAAGTGGTTCTCCAGAATCCTGTAATAAAGTTCCTTTCCCTTGCCGTACAGCGTTAACGCTCCAACAAACACGTAACAGGCGTCGAATTCCTTGGCAGCCCTTACCATCTCCTCGAGCTGTTCGTCAGAATCCGAAATGAAGGGTAAAACGGGAATGTAAGCGATTCCGGCGTGAAAAACCAGCCTCCCTAATTTTTCGTAGGGTTTCTAGCCTTTTCTTTGGTTTCGGTGCCCCCGGTTCGAAGACCTTGGCGATCTTTTCGTCTAAAGTTGAAAGGGAGAAGGTTATCAGGCTCCACAATGAGTGTTTCAGAAATGGTACAACAATTGGCGAGGCAACAGATCTCGCCGAATCGATCGTCTCCACTAACTGAATACGCTCGTCTACTGTTTGTTGACGAGCTCTCCAACCTGCTCCGAATATACCCTCTCGATCTCCTCCAGAAGCTCGAGAATCCGCTTTCCCGCAGGAGTTAGAGAGTAAAAAGGTCTCCTCTTGCTCTCGCTGTAAGCGACCCTCACGAGCTTGAGCTTTAAGAGCTCTCCCAGCCTCTTGTTGAAGTTAGATCTCACGAGCTTTGATTTGATCATGAGGTCTGAATACGTTGTTTCACCGTTCTTGAGGGGTTTCATGATTTGTAATGCGTATGAGTCGAGGTAGTCTAGTACACTCTTTTTCTCTTTCTTGGGCATTGCTCATTTTCTTGAGCAAGATTTTATAAACAGGCTACACAGTTTATTGTACTTTACACAAGAAAAGAAACCTTTAAATGCAATATGCTGGAGGTGGGGAAAAAGGCTAAGAGGTAAGTTATATGGCGGAGCGTAAAGCCGAGACGTGTACGGATTGTACCTACCACGAGGACTGCCTCTTTGGAAGACGAAAGGAGTGTGTTCTGATTTCCGAGGAAGAGGTCAGGGCCAAGAAATCTCCTAAGAAAGAGACTTTCCAGATGCTGCGCTGAGAGGATTTTAGCGCTATGATGATGACGTCAACGCTGCATTTATAGATTAAGTCAGTTTGTAACTTAAAGTGTATATTGCAGTTCTCTGATTGGATCCGGTTATTCACTACATCTTAAATCTAAGAATTAAATTTTCTAAATCTAACAATAAATAAGTAATTAAGTAACGAACGCATCGGACGTTTCCATTGAGAACCTTTTCTTTCTCAGAACGTCGCGTAATTCCCTTGAAGTACTCTCCAGCTCTCCAAGCAATTTCAGAATCTCTACGCACAGGAGCATGGCGGCTTTTTCGTGGTGTGCCTTACTCCTGTGGACATGTGAGGGTAGACACCGAGTTCTCCGCACACCTGAAAACACCTAACTTCAGCAGCCTCCAAAAACTGCTTGACGTAGAACAGGACTAGATGTACTTAGGATTATTTCATCTTTGTGCATGGTTTATGATGTGTGTAAAGATAAAAAGCTTACTGAGATAATAATCAATATAACTAACCTGTGAAAGTTGTGGTTGAGAAAGTTTTACCTCGATTTAGCTCCTTGGAAAACTTAAGAAAAAAAGGTGCGTAACTATCTATTTTTCCCATCCTCTATTCCCATCTCAGTTATCCTAAACATCGCTTCAGCTTCCGGCAGGCATGGGGAATCTATCAGTCTTGCAATTCTCAAATTTCCCTTGCTCTTTCGAAGATAAACTCTGAAGGTTGCCGTATGTGCAACGACATGCCCACCAACTGGAGCAGTGGAATCGAAGAAGTAGGAATCTGGCTTAGCCATAACCTGGTTTGTAACCACTATTGCTGCGTTGAATATCTCGCCGAACTTTATCAGGTCGTGTAAATGTTTGTTGAGCTTCTGCTGCCTATCAGCCAGAGTTCCTCTTCCAACATATTCGGCCCTGAAGTGAGCAGTTAAGGAGTCGACGATGAGAAGCTTTACGGGTTTACCGTTGCTTCTTAACCCATTCGCTATCTCCTTAGCCCTGTCAACCAAAAGCATCTGGTGGTTTGAGTTGTACGCTCTTGCAATGTGGATGTTCTTCAGAACATCGTTTGGATCGAGTCCTTTTGCTTCAGCCATTTGCGCTATCCTTTCCGGCCTGAATGTACTCTCGGTATCGATAACGATAACAGAGCCGTCAAGCCCACCCTCCTCCACAGGCAACTGAACATTCACGGCAAGCTGGAAGCAGAGCTGGCTCTTTCCCGAGCCATACTCTCCAAAGAACTCTGTTATTGCTTGGGTTTCAACTCCACCACCCAGTAAAGCATCGAGGTCTTTACTGCCTGTTGTTATTTTCCTTACACTCTGCCTCCTCTCAAAAACCTTATCACCAGTCTCAAAATCACCTATATTTGCGAGCTTTCTTGCAGCAGCTATAATCTTGGCAGCGTTGGATTCCCCTATCTCAGCAGCAGCGCTGAGCTCAGCAGGAGATGCTACCGCAATTGCTTCAACCGTAGTATATCCAGCGCTTCGCAATTTCTCCGCTGTGGATGGGCCAACGCCAGGCAAGTCCTCTAAACTCATAACACCCACAGCCTCATCCATGCAAACCCCCACTAGAATTTCCACAAACTAAAAGTTAAGACCTGCGAGTGGTGTGGAAGTAAAAAATTTCAAGAAGGCAGGGGATAACTTGTGTGAGATAAATGAGACACGATGCTTGTCTGTTCTATCTGTACAATTGTCTAATCACTCTATTGGGTAATTCATAAGACAATTTAACTTGAAAATCAAAGATTTAACTTAGGAGATTTAAGTTTAATAGTTATAATAACTTTGAATACTCTCTCATCGGTAGTGTCAAGATTAGCACCTCCAGTAGTTATAGAATGCGATAAAACTCTCAATCCAACTCTGCACGGAATTAAAAGAACTATTAAAAGGGAATCGATTCCAGAACCTTTTCGTTCTTTCCTTAAACCTCGAAAAGAACCCCTCTACAGCATTCCTTTCTCCAAACGTCTCATGCCTGTACCTCAATCCAAGTCTTTTCAAAGCCCATAGATACCAAAATCCCCTATCCACAACAACTTTTGGCTTGTTTTCGCAGTACTTTAGAACCTCTCTAAGAAAAACATAAGCATGAAAGCTCGATCTTCCTTCAGAAGCCCATATAGCTAAGCATTCTTCGCTATCAACATCTATTGCAGTCCAAACAAATATCTGGGTATTTTCTAGCTTTAGTTTTGTTTCATCTATTGCAATGAGTCTTCTTGGTTTCTTTCTTGGAGGTTTTATCACTTCTTTAAGCCTATGGTAGTAAATTCTAACAGATTCATGACTTATCTCTTCGAATAGAGACAAGAAATCGCTTGTTTTCCTTAAGGAGAGCCCAAAGAAGTATAATAGTGCTGCTAAAATTTTAAGTTCCACATCTTTCTTGTTTCTCCGAAAGACTTTTGTAGATTTGATGTAATCTACCAATTGCCTTAGTGCGGGTTGCATATGTTGTATTTCTTCTATTTATTTTTTGTTGCTATTCTTGACAGCCCCCTCTCATCAATCTTTTTAAGTGGGTAGATGAATCTCCTAAACATGGCAAGTAAAGTTAACAAGAGGTGAATCATGAACTTCGCTGCATTTACAGATTTGCATGGTTCGATTAAGACTCTCCGCAAGATTGCAAAAGTGATTAGCAGAAAAGATGTCGATGCTGTTATATTTACTGGAGACTTTATCTCGCTTAACCAACCCATCGCAACCGAGCTTGATAATCTTGAAGAAATACTTCTCGAGCTTGATTCACTGGATGTACCGGTATACTTCGTTTGGGGAAACAGGGATTTGCTCCTGTTTGAAGCGTTAAGAGAGGAACTTGAAAGAAAAGGGAATAATTTCCCCTTGATGAAGTTTGAGCAAATGCTCTTCAATCGACTGGATATCGAAAACCTCTGGGTTGTTAGAGACAGCATTGAATTCTCAGATGATCCAGAGCTGTACATAACCAACGATTATACCCAAATAGATGAGAAAACAGTATACATCACTCACTACAGACCAGAAGTTTTCTCAGACGCTTTACTCCACCTTGAAGGACACGTGCATTACGGCCAGTTCAAGGATAACTACTTCAACTTGGGATTCGCTTACCGAGATGATCTACACGGTAGCGAACCTTTAGAGGGGCTAATCTGGTTCTTCGAGATCGATGAGGATTACAAAGTTTCTTTTTATTATGAGTTGCTTGGCGATTTAAAAGAGATTGTTTGCCCGTACCATGCTGAAGAGGGAACTTTCATTGTGCCAAACTTCTGGAGGAAATGCCCTGTATGCTATGATCCAGAGAATTCAAAATTTTCAAAATATTATGTATAAAAAATAATTAAGTGAACTCTACTCATCAAAGACTGTTTTAGCGTTCACCTCTACTTCACTCGGAATTATGTATTCGCTCAGTTCACCCAAAATCCTGTTAAGTGCATCTGGATCGAAGACGCCGATTATCTCGATTGCTGCTGGAATTTCCACGACTTCAATTTCAACATCTAATGTCCTGACGAGGGACATATTCTCACCTTATACTTCCACATTTATACATCGAAGTATTTATGTCTTTATTCTTTTTTACCAACCTCTAAGTTAACTTAGAATATAACGAAATATTAATGTTTAGAGTGTCGTAGAAGTAAACTTAGAAGTGAAAGGAGGTGATGAGTTGCCGAAGCTGATTGAGAAACTGGACAGGAGTACTGACAAAATACACCCAACAGTCGACCCGATTACGGTAGATAAGATCAACGAGCTCTTAGAAACAGGAGATTTTAAAGGATTGTCTCATCTCATCAGAGAAGCAATAAATGAACTGCATAAGAAGTACGAGATGGAGGGGAAGCTACCACCAAAAGTGCTGGTTTCGAGAAGAGAGGTTACGGTGGAATGATAGCATGGTTTGGCTTCCCGTCGGTGACAAATGGGTTAACGTAAGAATCCATGCAATAGAGGAGAAATGACTTAGGGGCGAGAAGGAATTTTACCGCTACATAATCAAATATGCTGAAGTCGTTGATGAAGCTGACGAGGAAGAAATTGCAGAAGAGCTGAAGAAAATTGTGAAACAGCTAATCGAAGAGGGCTATTCACTCAATGAGATTGTGGAGAGAGCTTCCCTTGCAATGGGAATTCCAGAATACTACACGAAGGGACTTATAGAGAAGCTTAAGGCAGAGTTAGGATTGCTCGAGTACAATGGGATGATCGTCGAACCTAACAGATAGTATGGTGCTCTGGCACAATCAAACTCTCTTTAAGAACATAGACGTTTTTGATCTTGATTACTTGCCAGAAGAATATCTACATAGAGATAGGCAGATCTCTCAGCTCGCATCGAATCTTAGACCAGCTTTGATGAAATCCAGACCCATAAACACCCTGTGTTTAGGCCCTCCATCGACAGGGAAGACAACGGCAGTTAAGCTACTCTTTAAAGAAATTGAAGACGTTAGCGATGTAGTTATCCCGGTTTACGTGAACTGTCAGATAATTAATTCAAAGCAACAGGTTTTTGCGAAGATCTTTGAGAAAGTTCACGGCTACGCTCTGCCATCTTACGGCACCCCATTCACGAAGGTTTACTACAGCATACTGAATAAAATTCTGGACGATGAGAAGGTTCTAATTGTAGCTCTCGACGATCTTAACATTATACTGGATGATAAGGTGATGAACGAAATACTACATTCTTTAATAAAGGCACATGAAGAGGTTGATGGTGTAAAGATAGGAGTTATCGGAATTTCTACTGACGTTAGAATTGCTGAGAGGTTTGACATCTACGTTGGATCGATATTCCATCCAGACGTGGTTCTTTTCCCGCCCTATTCTTGGGAAGAGATTTATGATATCCTGCATTCTAGGGCAAAGTTTGGGTTTTATCCTGATGCTTTAACCGATGAGGCACTTGAAAAGATAGTAGACTTGACCCACGAAGCCGGAGATCTCCGTTTTGGAATATATCTGCTCAAGATGGCTGGGAGGGAAGCTGAGAAGAGAGCAAGCAGAAGAATTGAGGTTAGGGATGTCGAAGCTGTGTGCGAAGACGGATGGAAGGTATTTTTGAGGAAAGGCGTTTTGGCTTTGAACAGCGTTGAGAGGGCCTTACTCAAGCTTATCTACTTATCATCCAATGAAATGACGACGGGGCAGCTTTACAGGCAGTTCAAAGAGATTATTCAGATAAGTTATGCTAAGTTCCACGAAATAATTATGAAGCTTGAGCATCTAAAGCTGATCGATACTGCTTATCGCAAGGGAAGGGGGAAGACAAGGGTAGTTATAAAGAAGTACGATTCAAAGCTTGTTTTGGATGCGTTAAATGAATTTAAATTCTAACTAAAAATAAAAGTAGTTACTTTTTCTTCTTTATTGCTCCCTCAACTTTGAAGCCTTTTCCCTCTCGAATAACGGATACTATCCCATCAACAACTTCATCAAGTGGTTTTTCAACCTTTTCACCATATTTTATCAGGCTATCCAGAGATTCCGCAACTTCCGGCGGGAGTTCGTACGCCTTAACATACTCATACAAAACTCTTATCGCCGAATGGATCAGTGTTTTCATATCTGCATTGAAGAGTCCGGATAGCACGCTCACCATCAGCTTCGTTTCGGGGTCCAATATAACCGTCGTTTTCAAACTACCATTGCTCATACATCCACCTCCTATTTCCTTACACATCTTTACTTCAACGTATATATACTTTAGTTGGTTGAGTATATATACTTTTCTGAGAAGTTAGTTTGTTGGAAGAGAAAGTTTAAAATATACTTCCACGTAAATACGTATATGCTCGGAAGTATTAACATTGATAAGGATACATTGATAAAACTAGCTTTAAATGGTAGCCCCATTGCAAAAGCTGTAGCGTTAACACTGCTCGATGAAATGTACGATGGTAAAATCATCGCCGAACTAAAAAGAATACTAAAAGAAAAACAACACTCAAATTCGCATCTAACCACGCTGCAGACTGTTTAGAAGTACCTTCATAGTTTCAGGATTCTGCTCCACGAGTTCTATAAGCTTTAGCATTTCCTTGAGCTTCTCCATGAGTTCCGGATTTTGTAGCAACATGCTCATGGCTTCACTTATAATCTTTGGTTCTTCTATCTGGATTCTCAGCCTCTCCTTCTCGTCCAATATGAGGGCACACCTTCCACAGTACTTGTCTGTTGGAGCGTTTAAGTAACCGCAGCGAGGACACCTCACAGGTTTTGCCATTTTCTCCTTCTCTTCTTCCTCAACTTCTAAACCGTATATCTTGTTAATTGCCTTGTCTATGTCTCTGCCAGAGAGATGGACATATATACGTGGCATGTCACTTCCCTGAACCCAGCCGAAGAACTCGTTCATTTGGGCTTCAGTTAAGTAGTTTGCCAGAACTGTTGCACGCGAGTGCCTTAAAATGTGGGGATAAACTCGCTTCTTTATTCCTGCTTTTCTTGCAGCGTCTTTAATAATTTTTCTGAACATTTGATATTCTAACGGTTTACCCAATGTCCGTGTCCCAATACCAACAAAAACATAAGCTTCAGGGTTGTCTCTGTCAGGATGCAGATCTAGCCACCGTCTTAAGTATGGAGCTGCCATAATGATCGGTATTTGTCGTTCGCCAGTCTTTCCTGAAACTTTGATTTTAGCACCATGTATATTCCAACTTATATTCTTAATCCTCAAACTTGCGAGTTCTCCAATTCTCAGTCCTGCCTCATAACCAACGGCAATAATTGCTTTGTTTCTTGGATGTTCCTCACAATCTATCATCTTCATTATTTCCTCTTCGGTGAGAACATCTGGCTTCTTATTTTCTCTCTTATCTCCCTTTAAAACCTTCAAAACTGGCCAATCTTCACCTTTAAGCCATTTAAAGAACTTTCTTAAAGCTTTTCGATACTCTTTTATTGTCTCGCTAGTATAATTATGATTCTGGAGTTCAGCAAGCACATCAATGAAGTCTTCTTCTATCCACTCGTCAAATGGCTTGTCGTGCTTTTCTGCAATAACTCTCAAAGACATGAGATATCTCCAGATTCTACTTTTACTAATTCCATCAGCAAGCAGTCTTTTGTAGAACTTGAGGATTAATGTCTTATTTTTCTCACAAAATGAGGCATTTTGGATTCGTTCTATCTCGTATTTTAATTTCTTGTCAAAGTCGTAGAGTTTTCCCATGGTCTCACTAATGGCTGCATCAGTATTTAAAATTTTGGGCTTTTATAATTACATTATAAGAGCCCGCCCGTGGCTCTAATAACTTAGTTACAGATCCCTCCCCCACCAACACGGGGTGGAAAATCCATTCCACCCTCATACCACCTAGTGGTTGATGAGAACAATTTCTATGTCCGGCTTCGCAGTCTCCCTTTTTCCGGGCGTAAGTTCGGGAGTTGCGACGGTAATGGCTGCCAACGGAATGAGAGAAAGAGAGGCGTACATAGCAGCCCTGAGTTCGGCAAACACGGCAAATGGCCTGCTGTGTTTCGCAGTCCTTTTCGCCGTTGGGAAAGTGAGGAGTGGTGCAGCAAACGCGCTTGCGTCCCTTAAAATTCCTTTCAGCCCGGAGTTTATTGCGGTCTGCGTTGCAGCAGCCCTCGCTTCAACGCTGCTAACTCTCTGCTGCTCTCTTGCTGCGGCGAGGTTTGTGGAAGCTGTGAATTTCACGAAATTCTCACTTGTGGTCTTCCTCTTCCTTACATTTCTGATTTACATTCTTACTGGCGGTTTCGGTCTCGTTATATTCTCAATTGCAACATGCGTAGGTCTATCTGCTCTGCTTCTTGGAGTGAGAAGAATAAACTGTATGGGCTGCCTTATAATTCCGGTTCTGCTTCGCTATGCCTGAGAAAAGGAGCGGTACTTCCCGCTCTCTATGTACTCCTCTATCTTTCTTACGAACCTGTCTCCCGTCCTTATTAAACTGGCAGAATTGTCGTGTCACCCCTGATATCTCTGATTTTATCGGAATATTCGACGATGTCGTCGTTTCCGTAGTAGAGGACCCAGCTTCTGAATTCTCCAACGTTGCAGAAGGACGCGTAGGTTATGAGTTCGACGATGGTGAATTTACTGTCTATTATACCATGGAGGGTTTCGTAGTCAATGAGGTAAAGTCGGCCATTGGAGTAGAAGAGTCTCTCAGCTTCGAGCGCTAGCCTGCCTGACGAATTCGTCGAGAGAGAACTCCTCGGGCTCGTCGAGCATCACTGGGCCGATGTACATCACCTGATCCATAACCACCCCTCTGCGTATAGTTTATAGTTTTTACTGTGCTTGGAAAGCTGGGTGCAGAGCTTTTTGGGAGTGGCTTCAGTTTCCGTCGCTTAAAGTTGCAGGAATAAAAAAGAGGCTGCAGCATTTTTTGTCGTTCATAAAATGTATAACAATATAGATTAAAAATTTAATAGTAGCTAAATCATTTAAATAGGTTCTCTCGCTTACCGAAGGTTTCGAACCAGACGTTATTCATTCTTCCGTATGCCAGGTTCTTATATGTGACGGATCCAAAGAATGCTGCTTGAGGCACCTGTCCAAAGAAGTATCCAGCATAGGCCGAGTAGCAGTCAAGTCTGCCCTCACTTACGGCAGTAAGCATTTCAGGAACGCTCACGACAGTTCCTGCAGGAACGAGCTTGATTTCAAGAGCTCCATTGGTTGCGATCTTGACCATTTCCACAAAACTTTCCGTATATTTGTAGAATAGGTTGCCTTCTGGGACTGCCACCTGGCATGTCCACTTGTAAACTTTTCCTTCATTGGTTGTAGTGGTCTGTGGAGACGCTTCTGACTTTTCCTGAGATGCGCATCCAGCCATCAGACTACCGAAGGCTAATGCAGCGGCTGTTAGGAGAGACCCTCTTAAAAACCCTCTTCTGCTTAGTTCTAGTTTTTCCAGAAATTCTTCTTCAAAATTGTTTTCATCTTCTTTCATACGCCCACCCCACAAAATCTTTTGGGATTAATGCTGAAAGTTTAAATCGTATATAAGTTGAGGTTGATACATTAACCTCCACAGTTATTAACGAATTGGCCATTGGTGTACCCATGGTGAAGTGTTCAAGCTTCTCAAAGTTGGTAGATTCGGCAAATTATTTTGCTGGACTTATTTCTGGGATTCTTATAATATCTCTTGTTATTTTAGTAAACTTTGAAGCTTTTATGAGGTATATTCTCAATTCACCTGTCTGGTATTCATACGACCTTGTATGGATGCTCTATGGAGTGGCGGCGCTCTTTGGTGGAGGTTATGCACTGCTTACAAAGACACACACTCGTGTAGATGTTATACTGGAGAGAGTTGATCCCTCAAAGGAGAGAATTATTGAAGTGGTTTACCTTCTCGTGTTTGTCCTTCCTGCGATCGTCCTTTTGATTATAGGAGGTGTTGAAACAGCGATTTACTCGTGGAAGATTAAAGAAAAATCCATGCTAACTGGTGTGATACCGATATACCCGATTAAGGCACTCATGCCAGTTGCTTTGACACTTTTTGCGCTGCAGGTTGTAAGTGAAGTCTGTAAAGTGCTCAGGGAGAGGTCATGATTATGGTGGGACTCGAGATATTGCTCCTGCTGGTGTTTGTTGCCGTTGTCGGTCTGATAATCATAGGAGTCCATGTTGCTTTTGTCCTTACGACTCTTGGACTGATTATTGGCTATTTCGTGTGGGGCAGTCAGGTTGTCAATATAGCCGCAACAGCAGCAATAGATACAATATCCACTTCATACTTGCGGCAGTACCTCTGTTCATCTTTATGGGAACGATTCTGCAGCGTTCAGGTATTGCCGATGAAGCGTACGATGTGCTGTATCGTTTTCTTGGCCCGTTAAGGGGCAGTCTGGCGGTATCCACAATTCTCATCTCAACACTCTTCGCTGCAACAACAGGTATCATTGGGGCATCGGTCACTGCAATGGGTCTCATTGCTTTACCCTCTATGCTTAAGCGTGGATACAACAAACCTCTCGCTGCAGGAACGATCTGTGCTGGAGGTACGCTGGGTATTCTGATACCTCCTAGCATAATGCTGATCATATGGGGTGTGTCTGCTCAGGTTTCTGTGGCGAAGATGTTTATCGGGGCAATACTTCCGGGAATATTGCTCTCCATGCTTTACATAATTTTCATTTTAGTTTATTCATATCTGAGACCGGAAGTGGCTCCGGCAGTATCGAGAGAAGAAACCAGCAGGTATTCAAGAAGTGAGATTTTGGTAAAATTCCTGAAGACCTTTGTTCCGTTTATCCTCATTATCGTGGGTGTTTTGGGAGGGATATTCTTCGGGGTCGTGTCACCCACCGAAGCCGGTGGACCGGGTTCTCTTTTTGCGATAATTCTGACGCCGGTATACCGAAGTTTTAGTTTCAAGATGCTCAAAGAGGCCAGCCCTCAGACAGTACAGATAACCTCGATGATCATTTATATATTTATAGGTGCAAAGATATTCAGCAGAGCCTTCCAAACAATTGGTTTTGGAGATGTTTTCACGCAGTTCATTCTTTCAGGGGACGACATGCATTTTACATCCCATTACCACATGGATCCGCTGCTAATCGGTGAGTATGTCTGTATATTCCTGCAGACATCGTTTATTTCACCGCCCTTCGCCTATGCAATATTTTATCTTAAAGGGGTGGCTGGCGAAGAACTTTCAACTAGGGACATATACTACAAGGGTGTCATACCGTTCTTGGTCTTACAGTTGATAGGTTTCAGTATCTGCCTGCTCTTCCCAGAGATCATAATGTGGCCGGTATCACAGATGAAATTGTAGACTCCAATCTTTTTCCTCCTCTTTATATGGCTAAATTAGATAACATGTTGGGCTTCCGCCCTTAAATACCAAAGCCGAAATAAGATTGGAGGGATAGAATGGGCGGAAGCCGTGTATATGTAGGTGTAGATGTACATAAGAGTTTCTCCTTCGTATGCGCTATGAAAGAGAACGGAGAAGTAATCCTGGAGAAGAAAGTAAGAACAGAAGAGCTTGAGAAATTCCTTGAACTGTTTCCGGGAAACAAAACAATCATACTGGAACCAACTACAACAGCAATAAACCTCGCAAAAAAGCTCAGAAAGAACAACAAAATCCTTCTTTCCCACCCGTACAAAACCAAACTGATAGCAGAATCAAAGAAGAAAACAGACAAGGTGGATGCAAAAGTATTAGCCGATCTGGCAAGAACCAACTTCTTACCAACAGCTTACTTACCACCAGATGAAATAATGGAGCTGAGAGGAAGCGAAGGAATAATAGATATGGAATATATAGATTATTATAAAAGCACCACTATGCTTGCCGTAATTTGAGAACGGTCCGAATGTAAGTGCAGATTCCGTTATTAACTCCGGCAGTAAAGAGATAGATAGCTCAAAATAAGCAGTAACAAAAGTGGCAAGAGGCAAAACATATATTAGTGGGCTACGAAACCGTAGCAGGAACCTGATGAAAGGGTTGATTTTCTTAAACTTCAATTCGTCATATCTATATTTTCCAGCCTTGCTTTTGCTTTGCTAGTGTTAAGATTAGCATTCTGCCTTCTCGATTTGCCTATAGCAGTGGGCTCATATATGTATCCTACAGACAGCAATCGATATGGAAGGCTATGACTTTGATGTGGGTGTTGCAGCAGATGCGATTGGTTCGAGAAACAATCACGACAAGCAGGTAGTATTATGAGGATGATTCAAGAAAGAATAAAGCTCACAACGGTTGAGGCAGAAATATGCAAAGCATGAAAAAATTCAAAGCCAGTGTCAGTACTGTTCCAAATCCTATCACTGATATTCCAATCACCAGCAGGAAAGACTGCAGCGTATCCACCCATGCTGACGGTGTGAACGAAAACCATTTATTATATAACCGAACCAAAAGTTACCCATGTACTGCAAATCCGAATTGGAGAAACAACAAGTACCAGTACTCAGTTTGCTTCACAACATGCTAACGGAATCTCTAAATGAGCTGGGTTTCAATGTTGCAGAAAGATTAACAGCCTATTCTCTGATAAGAACCTTCACCGTAATCAGAACGATTAAAAACATATCAGAGGACATAATCGGAGAAGATAGGACAACAGTAATCAAAAACATTCAAAAATTAACGGAAATCGATGATTTCCTTTTTAACCAGCTTAAATTGCTTCCCGGTGTTCTGGACGGAAGAAGCAGTTTGACTGCAATAATAGATTCAACTCTTTTAAGGCGTTTCAGCGATAAAGTTTATTCTGCAAAGCTGAGATGGAACTACGTGAAGAAATGTTACGAAATTTTACAAGAACAAATAAACTGCTGTATCTTCACGAACAATGGGTGTACACCGTGTACACTGAAATAAAACCTGAAAGCAGGAAGAGCACAGAGATCTATGGCAAGATAATAGACTACCTGTCTAAAAAACGTGAGGAAGTTTGTGGGTGACAACGAAGGAAAATCTGAAGAAAGCTAAGGAAAACAAGGTTACATACATTGGGAGAGTAAAGAAGAACTGGAAAGTAGAGGTTTTCGGAAAGAAATTCAAGATAGAAGAGTTATTTGAGAAAGAAAAGCTCTGCAAGAGGACTGTGGATGGAAAAGAGTTTCTTTTGGCATCAAAAGTCGTCAACATACCTGATGTTGGAAGGGTTAGGATAGTAAAATGTATCATGGAGGATAAAAAAGAACCTTACTACCTGGTATCTACGGACTGGAAGAAGAAAGCAGAGAACGTAATAAAAGAGTATCTTAAGAGGTTCTGGATTGAGGAGAAACACAGAAGGGACAAAACTGTTTTAAAGCTCGAAGGGAATTATTTGAGGAGTGAGAAGAGTAACAACGGTTTTATTCTGCTTATGGCTGCTTTGGCAAACTGCATTGAGTATTTGAGCCACAAGTTTGGTGTAACTTTCTACGATGTGGTTAATCTTTGCTCTGCTGAGATAATACGGCATCTGTTTACGTGATCACATGGTCAGACCCATGCAATCGCTCTCAGACTGTCAATTGGCGACAGTAAAAATTTATATTAACAAAAAAATAAAATTTATTACTTGAGTAACTCTATTTTCGGTGGACTAAAACCATGAACTTCTCTACGTTTCCACTATCTTTTGTTAGATAACTTGTAACTGCAAAAGCAGATAACGCGATGGGGACACTGTACAGTGCCGGATTTATAAGTACTGGAAGTCCAAATACCGATTCCAATCCAAAGAACCTCGCAAAGGTAAATATCAGTGACGAAACAAGTCCCGCAGCCATTCCCGCAATCACAGCCTCTCTTGTTAATCTACGCCACCAGATTGTGAGTACTAATGCCATGGCAAAGGTACTGCTTGCAATACCAAAGCACATTCCAACGAGTATACCCACATTCACATCCTTAAGCCAGATTGCCATTGCAATGGACAACAGTCCCAACAATCCTGCTATGATCTTTGCAAAAGTTACCCTCTCCCTTTCACTGCTCTCCGGTTTTATTATACTTGCATACAAATCGTGTGCCAAACTCGTGGTGGCGGCAATTAGTAATCCTGCGGATGTGCTGAGCATTGCTGCCAATGCTCCCGCTGCAACCAATCCCAAGAAAACACCACCCCCCAACATCTCCGCCAGCATTGGAACGGCCATGTTGGTAGCAATTCCACGCTCTCCAGCAGCTAGGTAACCTATCAGTTTTGGATAGAGTAGATACATACAAGCTAAGCCTACGAAAACCGTCATGGCGTAAAACGTAGCCAGACCCCATATTGTTAGTTCAGTACTCTTCTGGGCTGCTCTGACGTCTGGAACGGTATAGAATCTGATCAGAATGTGTGGTAATCCCAAAACTCCCAGAAGTAGCCCCAAAACCAAACTCATCTGATTTGCTAGGTCTCTCAAACCTACACCCACGGTTAAAGCCGAAGGAGCATTTGGAAGTAACTCTCTAACCTTTGTAGCATCTCCCTCCACAACACCCTTATTCACCGCGTACGCGGGAGGTACCGCTTCGTTAGCTGAGTTGATCAGGCTTGTAGGACCACCCATGTAAACCAATGCAAGTACAAGCAGTAAAAACATTGCACCCCAGAGTACAAGTCCTTGAATAGCTTGATTGAGTGTAGTACCCTTCATACCACCCAGTATGATTATTAATATAATTATTACGCCCGTAACGATTACTGTTGTGAGGTAATCCCAGCCCAAGAGGAGTTTAAACAGATGTCCTGCCCCAACCATCTGTGGGACCAAGTAGAGCGTGCAGAGGACAAGCGTCGTTATCATGCTAATCATCCTAAGTTTGGTATCGTGCCCGAATCGAGTTATCAACACGTCACCCACCGTAAACTTTCCAACAGCTCTGAGCTGTCCAGCTACCAGTGGTAAAACGACTATCCAGGCTCCAAAGAAACCGAGAGCAATCCACCACGCGTCGATGCCCATCAGAGCTATTGCTCCCGCAACACCCAAGAAACTCGCAGCACTACAGTAATCTCCAAGCATTGCCAGGCCGTTTATCTTCCAGGATATTCCTCTACCCGCAACGTAGAATTCAGTAGTTGTTCTGGTAAACCTCCTGGCATAGTAACTTATGTACAGCGTGAGCACAACACTCGCCAACACTATCGCAAGAGCGAGTTCCTTATCCATGTACACACCTCCTGATTTATATTTTCATAATTATATTTTCATAATCGAATACCTCGCAACCACGATCCCACACACTATTACCACCATACCAATCCAAATGGCTAAAGGTAATCCGAGCATATTTGTGCCGGCAACGTCCTTCATCGGCTCAGATGTCAGCGTTGCGGCTATAAAGTAAATAACTGCAAAAATACTGGAGAGTAGAAACGCTGTTTTTGCCTTCGACTTGAATACAGTTTCATCAATTTCCACTTTAGCAATTTCTTCCACCTTAGCCTCCTTAGTTTCCTCTATGGGAATGTACATATCTGATATATCCGTTGTCCCCTTCTTCACCACCAAAACAGGACAATGTGCTTTTTCTGCTACAGCTTGTGCAACACTTCCAAGATAGAATTTTTTGAAGCCCTTTCTACCGGTATCTCCAACTACTATTAGATCTGCATCACTTTCCTTTGCAACCTTCAAAATGCATGCAGCTACCGCTCCCTCTTCCACTCGGGTTTCAATATCCACTCCATGTTTTTTGGCGTACACCCTTACCAAGTCAAGAGGTTTATCTGTAATCCTTTTTTCTACCATTTCTTCAGCTTTTTCGACACCGTACAGTGGTATTTGCTCCCTCACATACAGAGCAACGAGTTTTGAGCCGTATTGGGATGCTAATTGTATGGCTCTTTTAGCAGCTTCAAGCGAGGCACTATATCCATCAACACCAACAACTAATTTTTTATACATACCAACCACCCTTCTTAGCTCTTCTACAGCTTTCTACAACTCTTTACGACTCATAAACCTCCTCTACCTTGAGCAGAGATTCAATTGCCTTCGACTCCATTCGGTTTCACCCCCCAAATTCAATGATTTGTAATGATTTTACGTGATATTTAAAAGTTTCGAAATAGCCCAATTGAGCAAGATGTAAATAGCTTAGGTCTCAAAAATTATGGTTAAGTGCATAATACATTAAACTTATTACCTAGGAACTTATCAATCCAGCTCTTCGCAAATGATATCGACTCTGTCAACTTTTTGAAAGCTTTAGCAATTATCTCTTTCAATTCCTCAACGTTCAACGGAGACTCTTCCGAAATTGTTCTTTTAACACCCCTCCAGACGTTTTCAACCGGATTCAGGTCGGGGGATAAGGAGAAGGTAAACCAGCACAATGTTCAGCTTTTCAGCCTCCTCCTTCACCCTCTTAGCATGATGCGTTCTGAAATTATCGAGAACGATCACGATCCGTTTCCCAAGATTTGCTTCTCTAATCTTTTTTAGAAATGATGTGCATTCTTCGGTCCTGTTTCTTTCCGGGAACTCTATTACGCTTTCTCCGTTCAAACAGTAGAATCATGCAGCTTTAGCTTTGACGTACGTGGCAACTCTTTTAACTGGCTTTGGAAAACCCCACAGCCTTGCTGTATTTGCTTGCTTTGATGCCATCTCATCAATGAATCCTATGACGTCATCGTCGATTTCAGCTTTACTCAGGTTTTTTAAAGCCTCTTCAGCGTTATCTGATTTCCTGTAGTCCTTCTGATAGAGTTTGGTGTACTTCATTCCAAAGCTTTAAGAATTCTCCTGACCTGCCACGAAGAGTAAAAAACTCCAAACTCCGCTTCAATTAGCTTCTGAACTTCTTTCGTCGTCCATGAATCTCTTTCCTTGAGAACTTCTTTCAGTTCTTCCTTTTGCTCTTCCGTAAGTTTGGAGGTCTTCCCCCCTCCAAACTCCGGAATTAAGCCTTCGTAGCCTTTGGAGTTCAATCTTTTTAGCCATGCATAGCTGCTTTTGCAACTCCAACTAAGTCTGCTGCTTCCTCAACGCTCATTCCTCTGTAAAGATGTCTCATGAAGTAAAGTCTTTTCAGAACTCTCGTGTCCTTTTCAAGCCTTTTTGATCCTTTTATCGAGCTCTTCTGCTGATAGACGTTTTACAACTTCGTTTTCTATCCGTAAATTTAATTGTTTTGTTTAGTTTTATTCAGGATAATAATTGAAACTAAAAAATTCTAACTGCGAGTTCAAATTATGGTTTTTGATAGTATAATGTCTGCCTCAAACTATTGTTAGATGACCCATGTGCTTTTGTAATATCCGTTCACTTCAATGTCGCATCCTTGTGTTTGTATTAATGGTTTTTATGTTTTTTTAGTATTTTCAAACGTTTGACTAAGAGAGCAATTCCTCCACTTTCCTTAGCTTATCTTCTTTCCCTATTATATATAGAACGTCTCCCTCTTCGAGCATGGTGTCCGGTTCTGGCATAATCAGTTCACCTCTTCTTTCAATGGCAACTACAGTGCACCCTGTTCTTTTTCTCAGATCAATTTCTTTTAGGGTTTTACCCACTAGGTTTTTGGACTTCAGGACCCGTTTTTCAAGCATCAAAATGTTGCCCTTCCTGCTTATGATCTCGATGAATTCCGCAATTGTTGGTTTTCTTAGGGCAATACATATTTTTCTGGCAGTATCTCTGTAGGGTGAGAGTACCATATCAGCTCCAGCCCTCTTCACCTTTTTCTCACCTGCTGGAGACCTCAGAATAGCTACTGTGAAAATATTCGGATTCAGATCCTTTGCAGTCATGACGATGAACGCGTTTGCCGAATCTGTTGACGTGCAAGCAATCAAGGTTTTGGCACTTCTTACGTTGGCTTTTTCCAGTACTTCTTCTTCGCTCGCATCGCCAATTATTGCAAGCAACCCCTCTTCTCTTGCTGTACGAACTTTATCGGGATCTGTATCTATCACGACAATTTTTTCCTTTGGCAGCTCCTTTGAAATTTCTCTACCCATTATACCGTATCCGCAGATGATATAGTGATCCTTAATCTCTTTAAGCATTTTTTTCCACCTCATTCTTCTCTTCTCAATAAGAACCGGTATCACAGAATCTATTGAATACATAAAAATCCCAACCCCGACAAACATTAGGAACATTGAGAGAATTCTCCCTCCAACTCCCATCTCCCCAACTTCTCTATAACCGGTGGTGGTTATCGTAAGCACAGTCATGTAGAGGCAGTCGAAGAGGGGCCAACCTTCCAGAACATGATAGGCAAATGTACCGAAGATTATGACCAAGATAAGAGCTGCAATAATGTTCCGCACGGTTTTTTCCATGCTATCGTTAGCCATCTTATTATTTTATCGGTTGAGGTTGAATTTAAATTCTTTGGAATTATAGTGCGCTGGAAATTTATAGGGTGGTATGAATGTTTTTTAAAAACTGAATACTTATTAACTTTTATTTACCAGTGATTATTGTGGTCAGATTCAGATACGATGCTGAATTTATCAGGCTGCTCAAGACATTGCTCGCTGGAGTATGGATAAAGACCATTGGATACGTGACTATCGGAGCTGGTATATTTATGGGTGCTGTTAATGAAGAAGCAGGCAAGATGACAATTTTAATAGGGGCAACATTCGTAATAGTGGGCTGGATGCTCGTTTACAAAGCATTGAAACTTTCAAAATCGGGCAGGTGAAAAATAAAAAGAGAGGTTTATTCTGGTTCCCTCAACATCCCCTGTTCCTGCATCATTTTCTTCTGGGTTATCTCGGCAAACAATTTCTTGGATTCGTCGTAATACTTTCTCGCCTTGTCGAATTTCATCATGTCGTTGTAAAGGCTGCCAATGAATCCGAGAGAGTCTGCAAGGTACACCTTATAAGATTCATCTTTTTCTGCGAGATCCTTGAAAATCTCCATGGCCTCAAAGTGGTATTTCTCTGCTTCTTCATATCTTCCCAGCTTCTTGTAGAGGTTCGCAAGATTGCTCAGAGTAACTCCAAGCTGTGGTAAATGAGATGGATCCTCCTGCGAAATTTCTTTCAGGATCTTCACAGCTTCCTTGTAGCATTCTTCTGCCAGTTCGTATCTTCTGGTTCTGGTGTAGTGAATTCCAGCATTGTAAAGCGATTCTGCAAGTGTGGGGAGGTGTTTCTTGTCCATTTCTGCAAGTTCTCTTCTTATCTCAAGCGCCCACGTTACGTATTTCTCTGCCTCGTCATTCTTTTTATCCTCGATGTAGAATGCTGCGAGGTCGTTTAGTGTCTCTCCAAGATCTTTGAGGTAAGTCTCGTCTTCCTCTGAAAGTTTCTTGAATATTTTTTCAGCTTCAAGGTAGCATTTCTCTGCTTCTTTGCGCATTGACATTCTGGTGAGAACTCTTCCACTGTTGAAGAGGAAGTAACCTTCAAGGTCAGGCAAATTCAATCGTCTGCATAATTTCGCAGCGTTGAGTGAAGAGACCGCAAACGTGGCAATACTCTCTTTGTCCGACTTATTTTCTGTCAGATATGCGAAATGCGAGAAGTAGATGAGCAGGAGCAGATTCCTCCAATGGCCGTCCAATGACTTTACGACCTCTGGATTCTCAAAAAGTTTTTTAGCAGCACTCTTTACGTTCTCGGGGGCAGACCTATCAATAACGTCCAGTGCCATCAGAGGTGTTCGTTTCTTCACTAACTCTGCTATTTCCCTCACAATGTCATCCATGTTTTTTGAGCACGTTTTGGATGTATTTAAATTAACCGATTTTTGAACCAAACCCTTATATCTCCACAAGTCCAACATTTTTTGAATGCTTTGGGTTGAGAAATACCGTCCAAAAACGATCAAAGATGTTGTAGCAGACAGAAAGATAATTGAAAAAGTCGTTTTATGGGCTAAGCAGTGGGAGAAGGGAATCCCACAAAAACCACTTTTGCTTGCTGGTCCACCCGGCACCGGTAAGACATCTCTCGCCCTTGCTTTAGCCAGTACATTTGGATGGGAAGTAGTGGAGCTAAATGCCAGTGATCAGAGAAACTGGAAGGTTATACAGAGAATAGTTGGTGAGGGTGCATTTAGTGAAACTATAAGTGAAGAGGGTGAATTCCTTTCAACATCTCGGGGAAGGCTCAAGCTTATAATTCTCGATGAAGTTGATAACATTCACAAGAGGGAGGACGCAGGAGGAGAAGGTGCTCTCATCAGATTAATTAAGAAAAAGCCTAGGCAACCTCTTGTTCTGATTGCTAATGAACCTTACAATCTCTCGCCAGAATTAAGAAATCTTTGTGAGATGATTACTTTTAAAAGACTCAATACAAGACAGATTGTAAAAGTTCTGGAGAAAATATGTGCACTTGAAGGAATTAAAGCTGATAAAAGGGCTCTTGAGGCGATAGCAAGGAACGCTGGCGGTGATTTGAGAGCAGCGATAAATGATCTACAGGCAATAGCTGAGGGTAGAGAAGTCATTACTGCTGAGGACGTTGTGCTGGCAAAGAGAACACAGGAAACGGACGTATTCAAAGTTATGCAGAAGATCTTCAAGACCATGAGTCCGGGGGTTTACAGTGAAGCAATGTTGCTCGATGAATCTCCGGAGGATTTAATAGCATGGATTGATGAGAACCTCCCCCTTGAATATAGTGGAGAGGATTTGTTGAAGGGTTATCTCGTACTCTCACGAGCTGACATCTTTCTTGGAAGGGTTAAGAGAAGACAGTTCTACAGATTGTGGAAGTATGCTAACTACCTAATGACCATTGGAGTCCAGCGAGTGAAATCTGAGGCTAAGAAGGGATTCACCAGATATCAGCGTCCTGTAATATGGCAGATGCTGGCTTACAGCCGGTCGAGAAGAGCCAGTCTGAGGAATATACTCAAAAAGATTGGGAGGTATTCACACCTCTCCACGAAAAAAGCTTCTACGGAGATGTTTTATTACATAAAAACCATTCTCTCTAATGCTAAGATACCTGTTGCAGCAAGTATAGCGGCTTTCTACGACTTTACCGAAGATGACATTGCATTTATGATTGGAGACAAAAAGAGGGCGAAGGAAATCATGGGGTATATCAAGGAACATAAGCTTCACAGGGTTGAGGATGAAAGCTTCCTCTCTGGTTACGATGAAGTAGAGGAGAAAATTGAGAAGCCAGAAGCCGCGGAGATTGTGGAAGAAGAAAAAGAAGAGGAATTAGGAGAGGAAAGAGAGAAGGAAGAGGAAGATAGAAAAGAGAAAAAAGCTGAAGCAAGAAAGCGGAAGAAAGCAAAGAAGGGGAAGGAGTTAACGCTGGATAACTTCTTTGGTTAGCAGTTTATTTAAAACATATATTTAATAAAATATTTGTATCTTTTTAGTATATGGTATACTCCAATAACCGTTGCCACTATTGAGAACTCTACGTGCCAGAATATCAAGCTGTATTCTCTGATTACTTCTGGTTCAACGAACAGAACCAGCAGTCCAAATATTGCAGAGAATGCTGACGTTATCAACAGGATAACGTTCATTGAGAACCTAACGGCACGTTTAGTGTTTTTGCGGATTCTTACCAGAAGTTCACTGATGGCAACGATGGACAGGCTCACAAGCAGAAGCTCAATAACGTTGTAACGCTCCAGAGCACTTGGTCTACTGGTCGGGTATTCTTTAATTTCTTCTACTTTGATATCGCTTGGTATGATGTTGCTTTCACCTTTTTCTTGAGCAGCAGTGCGCTCCTCTGGAGGTGGCTGAGACAGATCGCATATTCCATCCTTGTCTGTGTCTGTATACTTGTTGCATTCTCCAGGATACGGGTCGTTTGTTAGGTTCAGCGGGCAGTCATTCCATGCAACTACTGGGTTAACTAGCACAGTTATCGCGAGGATTGTGACCAGTATCTGCAATGGGAATTTTTTAATCTTTGACTCCATAATGGCTTTTAACTTAACAGTCTTATAATTATAAATTTTTTGATTGCTGGACTGGTAGGCTATATAAATTAAGAAATAGCACTGAATTGCGTTAAAAGAAATAAGCAAGAACTGGAGCCACAAGCAGAGCAGGCAGCATGTTTCCGACTTTCAGATTTTTTACTTCAAGCAGTTTTAAGCCTATTGCCATTATGAGCAGTCCGCCTGTTGCAGTTATTTCTGCTACAACGTGCTGAGTCATATACGGGCTGATAAATGAAGCAAGCAGGGTGAAAAAGCCCTGATATATCAGAACAGATATCGATGAGAACATAACACCGATTCCAAGAGTTGATGATAATGCTATCGCTGCAACACCATCCAGCATAGATTTTGTGAGGAGAATTGTGGCATCGCCGGTTAATCCTTCCTGAATAGAACCAACAAATGCCATGGATCCAACACAGAATAGCAGAGTTGATGAAACAAAACCTTCCGCAAATTTCGATCCTTTGAATTTTCTTTCTATTCTTGCTCCTGCTCTCTCAAGCCAGTTCTCTATTTTCATCGTTTCTCCAATTGCAGTTCCAAGAAGAATACTTGCTGTTAGAATCAGAATATTTTCCGTTTTAAGAGCCATACTCACGCCAATCAGTAAAACAACAAGCCCAAGAGCTTGAATTAATGCGATTTTAAGTGTTTCGTTGAATCTTGAGCCCAGAAGTATCCCTGTAATGCTCGCAATGACAATAACGGCTGCATTTATTATAGTTCCAAGCATTGATGGTGTAGAGATGTGAGGGGATATGTAGTTTTTGAAGAAGTGTTAATGGCTAGTTGTATAGTGTAATAGTGCTCAAAACTGGCATTTTCTGGAAACTTTTAGGATTGCCCATTTAAAACCTATGGCTTTCCCACAACTACAAGCAGAAATAAAAACAAAATAAAAGAAAAAATCACACCTTGTTTTTTGCAAAGAATTTCAATCCAAGCAGTGCTCCGACTCCTAAAGCTATTGGTATTATGTGGAGAGTTACTCCGGCCAGTCCAAGTACCCCCAGCACCGCTTTTATTTCTTTTCTTAGATACTTACCGTTGTAGAATCCTGTTATTGCAACTGCAAGAAGGTACATGACAACTATTGTTGCAAGGAAGTAGTAGAGTATCTTTGCAGCCATCATAAGATCCCATGATTGCACTGTAATCAGGAACATCTCTGGGTGTGTGAAGTAGATGTATGGCCCTATGTATCCTGCAAGAGCGTATTTAACTGAATTTCTTGCTGTCCTCCAGAAGTCTCCTCCTGCTAAAGCTGAACCAGCATACGCCGCTAGAGCTACTGGTGGTGTCAAGTCAGCCAGAATTCCAAAGTAGAAGACGAAGAAGTGTGCTGCCAGGAGAGCTATTGCTGTGGTGGTTCCTGGGACTTGTAGGTCGTATATTCCTGTCCCTGCAACGGCGTTGAAAACAGCTGGTGCAGCTACTAACGAGGTTATGACGTAGTTTGCCGTAGTTGGAACACCCATGCCCAGTATAAGGCTGAATACCATTGCCATTATTAGTAGCAACGGTAAAAATCCTCCGGTCAAGTCTATTAGCTTATATCCCAGGCTTGTTACAAGTCCTGTCATTGTCAAGACTCCCTGGATCAGACCTGCACTTGCAGCAGCAAGCATGACACTTGTGCTTGTTTTTCCGGCGTCGATCATGGATTCATAAGTTGCTCTGTACATTTTACTTCCTTCATCGCTCCTGGATATGTAGCCGACTATGAGTGAGAATACCATTCCGAAGACACCGCTCATTAGAAGTAGTCCCTCTTTTCTGATGCCCAGGAATTTTCCAAGAGCTATGAAAAGTATAAATAGCAGGCTTAGGTACAGTTTTTCGTTCATTTGGACAAGGTCCTTCGAGGTAAATGCGAGTATGATCAGTATAACGGCGAGTGCAACCAAAGCTATGCCAGCGAGTTTTGCTATCTCCTCTCCTGTGAACATGAGGAGTGTCGTTAGCAACACAACACCCACGTATAGTTGTTCGTGCCCTGGAATTTCATCCTTAGAAATCCATGCTACCCAGATCGCTATACCCAATGAAGATATTGCTGCTATGTGGGGTGCGATTCCCCAAACAAGAGCAACTGTGATGATGCCTATTGGGAGCAGTATGTATAACTTTCGAATGAAATATCCCAGAGGTGTGAAGTGATCTCTTGGTATTCCTTTTAGTCCCAGGCGCTTGGTTTCAAGGTCAATGAAAAGATAAACACCTGCATAGTAAATTAGCGCCGGTAGTACTGCAGCAATTATCAGCTTGTTATATGGCACTCCCAGGAACTGTGCCATTATGAAGGCTGCAGCTCCCATAATGGGTGGCATTAGCTGACCGCCAGTTGATGCAACAGGTTCAACTGCTCCAGCAGTCTCTGGAGGATAGCCTGCTTTTTTCATTAAAGGAATTGTAAATGTTCCGGTTGTCAGGACGTTAGCAACTGAACTTCCGCTTACAGTTCCCATTAAACCACTGGAAACTACTGCAGCTTTCGCGGGACCTCCTTCACGGGGTCCGAATAGTGAAATCATGAATTTAGTTACGTAGTCACTTACTCCAATCCTCAGCAGGAATGATCCGAAGAACACGAAGGCGAAAACATAGATTGTCATGACGTAGAACGGAATTCCGAATATGCCTTGGTCAAGGTAGAGGTATTGTACAAAACGGTTCCAGTTGTATCCGGTATCATTTATTCCATAAATTAGGAATACTAGGACTATTGCAGGTAGGATCCATCCAACTGTTCTTCTTGTGGCTTCCAGTACAAGGACTATTGCTATGAGGCCAAAGATTACATCGTAGGTGTTTACATCATAATACACCATGTATGTGGGGAATCTCCAGAACATGTAGAACATGCTAGCTAAGCTCAGAAGGACTAAAATATAGTCGTAGAAAGGAACTTTTTTGAAGTATCTCTCTTTTTTAAATATGGGGTAGCAGAAAAACGCTATTAGCAAAATCATGGCCAAGACAAATGCCTGTCCTTGCTTATCCTGAAAGTCAAGTCGCAGAATGCTTAATTTTAATCCAAGTCGCGCAAACAGATCGTAGATCGAGTATGTAAAGTTAAATATAAACAGAATTTCGTATATTCCTATTAATATTGCTGCCATCTTTACAATGGTTTCGAGCTTTGGCTGCAGTGTTCTTGTTTTTTCCAGGGCTATTTTACTTTCAATTTCGCTCATTTTTTAGCACCCCCTAACAATGGTCAGTATGGCTGGAACTTTCCTGATTTTGAACTTCATAATTCCTTCCTCTTTCGGCTGAACGAAAACGACTTTTCCATCTATCTTTACTGTAGCATTGTTCAGCGGGATAAACCAGTATTCCCAAGATTTTCCCAGCGACATGTTCATGTTCTTAACAAAGAATTGCCCCTCTTTATCTTGGATATCCAATGGTTGTCCAGCATCAAATTGCTGCCATCTCTCTTGTATTGCATATATTCCAGTTTTATCAATTCGATATACATCTATAACTTTAGTAAGTGAAACGCTATGGGTGTATGCAACTATAAGGGTGAAATTCGAGATTAGGGGATAGTAACACACTTTTTCGTTAAATTTGATTTCAAGAGCATTTACGGGAAGAAGCGCAAAAACTAAAAAAACTAATAGTAAAAAAAGAAAATATTTTTTCAAAACTTCCCCTCCTCAAGGCTTGAGGTTGTCGGGTACCTCAATGCCTTGATCTTCGTAGTACTTAATTGCTCCTGGGTGCAATGGGACCATCAATCCCTCGAATGCGCTGTTCATGTCAATCTGTTTGGCAACCTGGTGTGCCTTCGCCAGTTCGTCGATGTTCTCATAGAGTACCTTTGTCATCTCGTATACAACTTCATCTGGAACATCCTTGTGCACTACCAATGTTGACTTAACAGCAATTGTCTGTACGTCTTCGTCCATTCCATTGTAGGTGCCCTTTGGAATAACGACCTTAACGTAGAACGGATATCCCTCTTCGTGGAGCTTCTTTATAACTTCATCTGGAATCGGGATAAGGCGGACAGGTGTCTTAACAGCTATCTGGTCAATTGCTGGAGCTGGGTATGCAATAACAGTGAACTCGGCATCCACCTGTCCAAGCACCAGGCTCTGGGCAGCCTCACTGAAGGTCTGGTAGACTGGCTCGATGTCATCCCAAACTCCTGCAGCCTTTAGGACTCTCTCAGCTGTTGCAGCACAACCGCTTCCAGCGGCACCAACTACAACCTTCTTACCCTTCAAATCTTCTAGAGTCCTAATATCACTGTCAGCTCTAACCACAATCTGAACTGGTTCTGGGTAGAGTGTACCAATTCCTCTTAGCTCCTTAACAGGCTTACCCTCAAACTGGAACTTTCCATTCCAGGCGTAGTATGTAACATCGTTCTGAATGATGGCTGCCAAAGCTTCACCCTTTCCAATAGCCTTTGCATTTGCAACACTTGCACCGCTTGTAACACCCTTTGCTTCAATAATGTCACTCTTCTTGTTAAGTACCTTGGCAAACATTGAACCGACTGCAAAGTAAACACTACCAGGTCCGGAGCCGGTGTAGATTGTGATCACATACTTTCCGTCTTCAGTCTTGGGTATGCTTACCTTTTCTGGCTGTGTAGTTTCTTCCTGGGCCTGGGGCTGTGTGGCTTCTTTCTGGGCACATCCAGCCACTACTAGGCCCAGAACCAAAACAAGAACTAAACCAAGGGCTTTCCAGTTCCTCATTTTGAACCACCTCTATTCTTTTGGGAGGTATACCTGCCGGGTTTATAAACCTCGTAAAGTTAAGCGTTTATATACTTTTCGTATTCTTAAAGTGTTCATTCATCTTAAGAAAGTTTATGCATTTTTCAGAGAGTTTCATTCTTTTTTCAGAGGTTTTATGCATATCCTATCAATTTATATTCCTCTCTCCTCGTTTCTAGGTATACGTGAGCCGGGAAAAATTGGATTTAATTAATGAATCAACTCCACGAATCTGAAACTTTAATTGGGCATGGGGGGTGTAGGAGACCTGTCTTACACTCATCCAGAAATGATGCTGCCGGCACATAAGGTCTTATTCAACCTCGGCTGGCTGGATCCTATAAAGATCTTAATGAGGACTTGCTGCTCGCAAGAGGCCAGAGACACAGTTCTCGAAACACTCTAATGAATCCCAATCTCTTGCATCCGGAAACCCGGGAAGTACTACTGGGAGAATGAGACTCATCTAATTCCGTCCCTATTTTTATATATCGCTGTGGTTAAGAGCTTTTATGTCGCTGAAGGTAGTTGTTTACGGCTTTGGACAAATTGGAAGAGTTATTGCTGAGGCAGCGGTGAAGAAGGGATTTGAGGTCGTTGGAGCTGTGGATGTAAATCCTGCTCTTGTCGGTAAAAATATTGGGGAATTGCTGGGTTTGGGTATCAAAGCTGAAATTAAAGATTCGCTTGGTTTTGAAGGGGATATTGCCTTTGTTTCAACCGGTTCTTATGTGGATAGGGTGTATCCTCAAATCAAGGATTGTATAGAACGCGGATTCAATGTAATCAGCACATGTGAAACGTTGAGTTATCCTGAGTATAGATATCCAGAACTGGCCAGAGAAATTGATGATCTTGCGAAGGATCATGGTGTAACTGTTCTGGGAGCTGGTGTCAATCATGGTTTCCTTCTTGACAGTCTCCTAGTCGTTCTATCTGCAACCTGTGTGGAGGTAAAGAAGATTACTGCGGTGAGGAGCATAGATGCGCTAAAAAGAAGGCCAGCATTTCAGAAAAAAGTTGGAGTAGGCATGGATGTTGAGGATGTAAGGAGAAAGCTTGAAAGTTGTGAAATAACGGGTCATGTTGGTTATGCTGAATCAGTTTTAATTGTTTGTGATGCCATGGGTCTTGAACCGGATACGGTTCAGGAAGGACAGGAGATAGTTGTTGCTGATAGTGATCTTGAAGGGGTCGAGACTGGCAAAGTAAGGGGGCTCAAGGGCTTCGCATCTGCTATAAAAGATGGAGAGGAGAAGGTAAGAATCGAATTTCATGCATATGCTGGAGCGGATGAGTACGAGGAGATCAGAATAGAGGGTGACAATCCGGTGGTGTGGAGAAGTACGGGTGTTAAGGGAGATCTCGGAACTGCAGCGGTTATTGTGAACCTTGCTCAGGCAGTGGTTGATTGCAAGCCAGGGCTTGTGAAGATGTCGGATCTGGTTCCCTTTAAACCATCTCTCGTCCCATAATTTTTATTTGTTTTTCTTTGTTTTTTCATAGAAAGTACTTGTTCTCAAGCCTGTTGCTTATCATTGAATAGAACACGAGTATGCCAGCAAGACTTATACATCCAGCGACGTAGAAAACCTCTTTTAATCCAAAAGCATCCATTACCACTCCTGAAATCAAAGGTGCTGCGATCATACCGGCACTCATTGCCATGTTGAATATGCCCATCACAGAACCTTGTCCCAGTTCTCTTCCGGCCGCCACAACCATTGCTGTTGCAGCCGGCATTGATATGCCCCCTCCGAACCCCATAATCGATATTATTGCAAGTAATTCGACAAAGTTTTTTGCAAAGGGTACCATGAACAGCGATATTGCTGCAATCACTGAACCCGCTATTATCATCGCAAGCTTGTTGTACTTATCCGCGATTGTGCCGAAGGGTTTCTGCAGCAGTGCAGTTAGCAACACATTGGTGGTTATTATCGCACCTATTTGACTGCTTGTAAGTCTGATCTCTGATGCAAACAGAGGCAGGAAAGCCATTACAATAGCAATTCCCAGCGAATTTATACCTCGAAATACTACAAGGGCTTTACAGATATCGTTTTTGATTACATTCCTAAAACTTGATTTGTACGTTTTTCTGGTGTTCAGTTCTGGAAGGAAGAGGAGACATACTAGGAAGGATATTGTGGAAAGAAAAGCCATTGCATAAAATGCTGATGCCATTCCAAGCATGTCTTTGAGTAAGCCGCCAATAAGAGGGCCGAATCCCATTCCAAGAAAGAGTGAAACGCTAAAAGAGCCCATGTAACTTCCTTCTCGCCCTTCCGGAGAAATTTCTCCTATGTATGCCATGGCTATTGGTATTACCATTGCTGAAGCAAGGCCGTGTATCATTCTGACCATAGTTAGTGTGTAAACGTTATCAACCCTGATATATGCAAGGGAGATGACGGCATATGTAAAAAGTCCAACAAGAATAAATTTTCTTCTTCCCTTTCTATCTGAGATTTTTCCTATAATAGGCATGATAATTCCTCTCGAAAGGGAAAATCCAGCGAATATTATGCCGAGCCAGATACCTGTAGCACTCAGACTTTCCGCATAAACAGGCATGAGTGGTGCAACTATCCCGAGACCAAGCATTGCGGCAAAGACCGATATAAAGAGCACATTGAAAATCCTACGCCTCATTCAGATCCTCCAGTTTTTTAATAGCCTCATCAAGAATTTCTTCAATTTCCGACTTGGATTCTGATTTCTCTAGTACCTTGGTGATTGCATTCAGGAATTGAAGCCAGTTTCTCAGTTCGAACAGCTTCAACCATAGTTCTCTCCTCACGCTGATGAATTGAAGCATTTCATTAGCCTCATCTTCGTGTATAATGCCTGAAGCTTTTAAAACCTCGATTTTCTTTAGAATTACTTCCTTTTCCCGTTTTGAAGCCTCCTCTAGAACAGCCTTTCCTTTTTGGGAGAGGGAGTAAATCTTCTTGTTTCCATCGATCCTCACATCCAGAAAACCGGCGTTGGCAAGCTCTCTGAGAAGCGGATACACCGATCCTGTGGAGGGTTTTTTACATGTTTTTGTACTGATTCTCTGAATCAGTTTATATCCTGTGGCCTCGCTTTTTTCAAGCTCTTTAAGGATCAGGAGCTTTAGAATTCCTTTTACTTGCCTCTTGTTTCTTTCTGTCCTTGGCACCAAACGTAGTCCTTGACTTAGTGTTTAAAAGTATGTCGGTTACCGACACATCTGGAAATGAGTTATATGACACATCTGAAGTCAGTCAGACCTGATGTGAATTAGTTCCCACGAAACTTTTTTACTTTCAACAGCTTTTTTAACCTTCTTCTCCCTTTCGCTTAGCGAAGCCGTCTTTCCAGTTTTAATCTCAGCAAAAACGATTTTCCTGACGTTACCCTCATCAAGCCCGTCGAATATAATCAGATCAATCGGGCTGCCGATGAATCTCACATCTTTGGGATTGTATTTGAAATCGGGCATGTATGGTACGAGGTGCTCGGTTACTTTTCCCATGATTACTGATTTGCTCCTCTCAATAGCATCTTTTCTTATTTCCTGTTCGAACTTCTGCCTCCATGACTCAAAAAGTACGTTTGCTCTTTCATTTGCCATTTTTTCCAGCTCTTTCTCTCTCCACTCTTCAAAAATCTGTCTTGCTCTTTTATCTACCTGTCCTCTGAGTACTGAGTATTTCCAGAAAACGTATATGAGCGTTGCAAATGTAATTATCAGCACCACGATTAATGCAAACAGCAATTCGATCATAGAGTCACCTTCCAAGCTCAGCACATACTCGACTAAACGGTTTGGGTATTAATTTTTCTTCCTGCTATGGGGCAGAAATTTTATCAGCAAATGTCTTTGATGTCCTCAATGTTCAGGGGATGAGTATGGGTGATAACAGCCCGGATGAACTTAAATCTCTCGAAGAGTATTTTGAAAGGCAAAAAAGAGAGCTGGAAGAAAGAAAACAGCTTGAGGATGAAAAACGCTTGGAAGCAATTCAGTTTATTAGGGAGCATACGTTTATTCTTGGCAAGGTAAACGGTGGTAGGGAATTCGAGGAAATTGCAAGATATACTAACAAGCTCCTTAATCTTCAGAAAAGATATGGCTGTCAGTTTTATGCATTTGTTTACAACGATGTTGTTTTGGCCATTCCCAACTGTAATTTTGGTATCTCTTTTTCGCTGAACCTTTCTGAGATCCTACCCTATGCCAAGAGGATGGGCGAAAACCTTGTGGATTATTTTGAGATATGATTTTGTTTTGCTGGTTTTTTATTGGCTAACCCAGAACTGGGAACGGCATAGTTCATCAAAAACTGCAAGCCCGTAAAATAATCAAAGAGCCGCCGGCGGGATTTGAACCCGCGACCTGGTGATTACAAGTCACCCGCTCTGCCAGCTGAGCCACGGCGGCACCCTGTAGGCAGTCAACCCTAAGTGCAGAAAGGATTAAAAAATTTTCTGGCTATGGTTATGGAAATGATTGATGATGTGGTGTTAAGGCGAATAGGAGATTTTGATAAGGTGGCAGTTGCATTTAGTGGTGGCGTCGATTCTACATTGCTTGCATATGTCTGTAAAACCGTAAAACCGGACAGCCTTGCCATTACGGTTGACACTGAAGTTATAGCGAGAGGTGAGCTGGAAGAAGCGAAGAATATTGCGAAAACTCTTGGGCTAAACCACAAAATTGTACGTCTGAAACTGCTTGATATTCCTGAATTCGTTGAAAATTCTGAGATGAGGTGTTATTACTGTAAAAGAGCAATAATTAAGGCAATTAAGGGTGAAATCGGTGATGATTACGTCCTGTTTGATGGAACCAACAAAGATGACCTGAGCGACTTCAGGCCAGGGTTAAGGGCTAAAAAGGAATTTGGTGTAGTCTCTCCACTTGAATGCCTGACAAAGGAAGAAATAAGAAAAATTGCACGTGAACTTGGATTACCAAACTGGAATAAACCATCAAATTCATGTCTAGCAACGCGTATACCCTACGGATATAAAATAACCAAGAAAAAGCTTGAAATGATTGAGGAAGCTGAGAAATTCCTGAAGGATTCTGGATTCTCAGTTATCAGGGTAAGAATGGAGGGTAAGAATGCAAGAATTGAAGTTGGAATAAATGAAATTGAAAAGGCATTCAGGATGAGGGAAGTTATTGTGGACAAACTCAAACAGCTTGGCTTTCAGCGCATCTCCCTTGATCTCGAAGGTTACCCTTCACGACACTGTAAATAAATTCCGCTATAGCTTCAATATCGTCCCTTTTGAAGTGCACGTATCCCTCAATCTTTGAATCTGAAACCACTGCGAGAATCCTGCCATTCTTGAATCGGTCTATACTTGTAGAATCATTGAGCACAACAATTCTGTCTTTGCCGGCATTATTGTAACCTTCTGTCAGAACAAGATCATATTCCTTGAGGTATTTTTCATATATTTCGTTAAGGTCATCTCTTTCCACTCTTTTTATGAATGCAAGCTTGGTGGGAGATGCGATGACTACATCTGCACCACACTGGTAGATTCTCCATGAATCTTTTCCCTCTTTGTCTATGGTAAAATCCTGGTGAGAATGCTTCACCACCGCGACCTTTAGTCCCTTTCTCTTCAGTAGTGGTACAACTTTTGTTATCAAGGTTGTTTTTCCACTGTCCGAGTTGCCGACAAAGCTTATTATCATATGAATCTCACCGTTTCGAGGTTCATTGGAGCTCTTGTTTCAATTCTGTATGTCTTGTAGATGCTAGATGCGAGATCTATACACTTGCCCTCGTCTCCATGTACTGTTAATACTTTTTCTGGCCTTGAACCCAGGGCTCTGATGTAATTCATGAGCTGTTTTCTGTCTGAATGTCCAGAGAAACCATCAACAGTCTCCACACTCATATTGACCTGCACCACTTCCCTCTTTCCGTTTGATGGGAATGGAATCTCTCTCCATCCTTTCTGGATTCTTCTTCCAAGTGTTCCCTCTGCCTGATAACCTACGAATATAAGGGTGTTTCTCTCGTCGGGGGCGAGAGCCTTGAAGTATTCCATAACCGGACCGCCATTTAGCATACCGGATGTGGCCAGTATAATGGATGGTGATGATTCCTCAATAGCCTCCTGCCTCTTTGAGGCCGAATCAACTTTAACGAAATTCTCGCTGATGAATGGGTTGATGCCATGGTGGAATATGAGATCACGGAGGTTTGCATTCAGGTATTCGGGGTAAGCAGTGTGAATTGCTGTCGCCTCGTAGATCATCCCGTCAAGGTAAACCGGGACCTGTTCGATCTTTTCGTTTCTTATTGCCTCTTCGAGAACGATCATAACTTCCTGACTTCTACCCACAGCAAATGTCGGGATGAGTACCTTTCCACCCCTCTTGATCGTCTCGTTTATTATAGCAATCAGTCTCTCCTCTGCCTCTCTTCTTGTTGGCTGGAAATCGTTACTTCCACCGTATGTTGCTTCCATTACGAGAGCCTCGAGTCGTGGGAAGTTTGTTTCTGCTCTGTCAAAGAGTCTTGTACGCTCGAACTTGAAATCGCCTGTAAAGGCTATGTTGTAATGCCCCTCTCCGATATGGAAGTGGGCTATTGCTGAGCCGAGGATATGTCCTGCATTGTAGAATGTGAGCCTAACGTCCGGGCTTATATCTGTCACCACGCCGTAGTCAAGTGTAATGGTGTGCTTGAGTGCTTCTCTGATAAGTGAAGAGTCATAAGGAGCAGAAGTACCTTCTCTAGCAGCTACTTCTATGAAGTCTAGCTGCAGCAATACCATGAGGTCCCTTGTTGGAGGAGTGAGGTAGATTGGCCCCTTATAACCGTATTTGTAAAGGATCGGCACAAGCCCGCAATGATCCAGATGAGCGTGAGTTATAACGACCGCATCAATGGAATCAAGGGGTTGAACTTCTGGAACGTACAGGTATGGGGATTGCTGGATGTTGCTTACATTGACTCCACAGTCTATGAGTATCTTACTCTCTGGAGTCTGGAGAAGATAACAGCTCCTGCCTACTTCTCTTGAACCTCCAAGAAATGTGACTCTTACCCATTTCTCTTCGTATATTGCTCCCCTGTGTATTCTTTCCCCTATTCTTCTGAGAATTTCTTTCCTGTCATCTCTTGCGTTAATCAAGAATTGTCTTATACTTTCTATTGTCTTTGACTTGATAGGTGGTGTTCGTATCACCTTGGGGCTCCAGCCAACCGCTTTCATTATTTCGCGGAGTGTAGCTCCCTGCTTCCCTATAACAACCCCTGGTTTTTCTGCTTCAATAATAACCTCGCCGTTCTCTTCGTCGAAGAAGAAGTTCGTGATCTGTGCATCTTCTGGCACTATCTTTAGTATTATTTCCTTGGCCTCTTCTGGTGGTCGCAGGCTCTTGGGATCGGGTCTAATAATTATACGTTTCCTCAGGTCTTTTGCCAGCTTCTTGATTATGTCTCCGCTTCCTGCAAGTTCCTGGGGGTTTTCGACGTAGATAACTAGAAGTGGTCCCTCAAACTCAACATTTTTAACTATAACTTTGGGAGGGATTGAATTGATGATTTTTTCCTTTAATTCCTTCAAATATCTACTGCTTGTCATTGTACCAGCCATTTATTTGGCAAAAAAATTAGGAATAATTACTTCCGGGCGAATTTGTTAATGATATTTTCAACTTCTTCTGGAGTGAGCTGTATATATTCTTCCTTCGTGATTCTCACCACATCTATTCCATCACCTGATGCTGAATCTCTCTTCATTGCCGAGTAAATTGCCCTCACTGCAAGCTCCATGGCTTCTTCTGTTGACATTTCTGGGGTAAAGCGGTCTTCGAGAACTCCATAGGCTGTTGGGCTACCAGATCCTGTTGCCACAATGTCTATTTCTTCAATAGCACCACCTATTGGGTCTATTGAGTATATACTTGGTCCTTTTGAGTCAACTCCTCCCACAAGGAGCTGGACGAAGTATGGGAAATATCTTGTGGAGTTGAGCAAGTTGGAGAGCATCGTAGCTAATGCCTTTACTGTTGGCTTTTCCTCCTTCCTGATTTCGTAAAGGCTGGCCTCCACTGTAACAAGCCTTGCCAAGAACTGTGCATCACCTACACTTCCCGCAGTGGTCATTGCAACTCTATCAGCTATCTTGTAGATTTTCTTGGCTCTTCTGCTTGCTATGAAATTACCCATTGTCGCTCTCTTCTCAGTTGCGAGCACCACACCATCCTTACAGATCAATCCTACTGTTGTTGTCCCCTTATATACCATGTCCTGCATCATGCTTTTTCACTTCTTGTGTATTTTTTAGTAAAAGAGCCACTTCAAGTTGGCTTTTCCATGTTATGACTAAAGTATTTTTAAAATTTTCGATTACTTGGGTCTTTTCAAAGTTTCTTGAATCAATCGTAGTAAACTTTATATTTCTGCTACTCTGTCACTAAGATTCATAGTGTCAAAGAGGTGTGGTTGATGAGTGAAATAGGTAAGCGAATAAGAATTGAGAGGATAATAAACAGGAACAGTGGTAATACGGTCATAGTTCCCATGGATCACGGTCTGTCAATGGGCCCAATTGATGGGATCGTTGATCTACCGAAAACAATCAATGCTGTGGCGGAAGGGGGAGCAAATGCTGTTGTTATTCATAAGGGTATAGTTCCCTTCGGGCACCGGGGATATGGCAAGGATGTCGGGTTGATTGTTCATCTCAGTGGATCAACCTCTTTGAGCCCGGATCCCAACGAAAAAGTTCTGGTGTGTACAGTAGAGGAGGCTATAAAGCTTGGAGCGGATGCTGTGAGTGTTCATATCAACATAGGTAGCAAGACTGAAGCTGAACAGCTCAAAAAGATGGGTGAAGTGAGTAGAGCATGTAGGGAATGGGGTATGCCTCTGCTAGCAATGATGTACCCGAGAGGAGAAGGTATAGACCAGTTCAGCGAGAAGGCTGTAGCTCTGGCTGCGAGAGCTGGTGCAGAACTTGGAGCTGATATAGTAAAGACGAACTTCACAGGCGATGTGGAATCATTCAAGAGAGTTACTGCTGGATGCCCTGTGCCGGTTGTTGTAGCAGGCGGACCAAAGATGGGAAGCGAGGCAGAGATTCTGAAGATGGTAGAAATGGCCATGGAAGGAGGAGCAAGGGGCGTTGCAATAGGAAGAAACATCTTTCAGGCGGAAGATCCGACAAAGATGACGAAGGCAATTTCGATGATAGTACATGATAACGTGAGCGCTGAGGAAGCTCTGGAATTCCTGAAGAGTGAATAAATTTTCTTTCTTTTCATTTAGGAGCGTGTAGTCTGGAGGTCAGGTGTC
This sequence comes from uncultured archaeon, assembly GCA_964652135.1. Classification (GTDB taxonomy): domain Archaea; phylum Halobacteriota; class Archaeoglobi; order Archaeoglobales; family Archaeoglobaceae; genus CAZZAF01. The sequence goes on along the minus strand of CAZZAF010000018.1, from coordinate 2,166 downwards.
TCCCAATTATAACTTTCATTATTTCGGATGTGCCTTCTCCTATATCCAGAATCTTTGCGTCTCTGTATGCTCTCTCCACTGCTGAACCTTTGATCAATCCATGTCCTCCAAATATTTCAACCGCAACATCTGCGGCCTTCTTTGCAACTTTTGCTGCATATAGCTTACACATAGCTCCGATTACCGTTGTGTCAGCAATATCGGCCACTTCAGCTCCATGGTAAATCAGTCTTCTTGCAGCCTCAATCTCTGTTGCAACTTCTGCGAGCATCCATTGTATTCCCTGAAAGTCAGCAATACGCTGACCAAAAGCTCTCCTCTCGGATGCATACCTTAAAGCAAGTTCAAGACACCTCTCAGCTATTCCAAGTCCTATTGCTGCGAACACAATTCTGCTCTTGGAAAGAACCCCAAGCGCAACCTTCAGTCCGTTTCCTTCTCCACCAAGAATATTTTCAACGGGAACTTCAACATCGTTGAAACCAATCGTTGCCAGACCGCTACCTCTCATCCCACTTGGCTCGAGCTTTCTAATATCCATTTCATCGTTTTTCTCCACAATGAAGGCTGTCAAACCTTTACTACCTTTTCCGGTTCTGGCTATTACCAAGAACACATTGCCAAATGTTGCATTCGTTATGAGTGTTTTTCTTCCATTGAGGATATATCTGTCACCGCTTTTTTCTGCTTTGAGCTGTATTGAACTTACATCACTCCCTGCTGTGGGTTCTGTTAGTGCAAAAACTCCCACTTCGCTGGTCAATCTTTCAAGCCACTTTTTCTTCTGGTCTTTGCTTCCGAAGGATTTTATTGCGTTTACTATCATGTGGTGTGCGGTAACGCTGATGGCTAGACCAGCATTGACCTTTCCAAGTTCTTCTGCAAGTGTGGTGAGCTCGGCATATCCTTTCCCCATTCCTCCATACTCTTCCGGGATGGTAACTCCTAACAATCCTTTTTCTGAAACTAGCTTGAGTAATTCTCGATCCATTTCGTTATGCAAGTCCATTTTGACAGCTTTTTTAGCTGCAACCTCAGCAACACTTTTCACGAACTCTTCAAAATTCGTTAAATCCGCGTTTGCCATCAATCTCCTCCCCCTTTCTCAGAGCATTTCTGGGTCGTAACCAAGTACTGCAGTCCACCACCATCTTGCCATATCCACTAAATCTCTACTGAAAACACCAGAAAGGCGATATTCTCCATTTCTGATTGTGATCATTCCTGCTCCAAGCAGTTTATTTCTCATCGAATAAAAAGAAGAGCGCACCATTCCGAGTTCTTCCAGTATTTTTTCCCATTCATCCACTCTCAGCGGTCTACCACTTTTCTGCCTCTCATCTATCATGTTTATGAACTTTATAGCCTTCATTGCAACCTCTTCTTTTCTGAAAAGACGTCTCATCAGCTCGAGAAACGGGTTTTTGGACTGTGACACTCTGGCATTTGCAGCAGATCTTACGATGATTGATGTGGCAGTCTTGGAGGCATCTTTTACTTTCATATTTCAAAATATGTGGGATAATTAAATATAATATTTCTGGTCTGTTAAATTTTGGATTTTTTTTTAGTGCAGACGCTATTGAATTCTGGCAAGCGTTAATGGACGTTGTGATCACTTTCAATTCACTTTAAATCAAAGTCAAATATCTCTCCGGTTAAACTATCCATTATCAGCTTTTTTCCATCCTCTTCGAAAATCCAGAAAACTTTATAGGCTTTCTCCTCTCTTAAAACCTCAACTTTTGGGGTCCACCAGGATATCACCTTCATATTTCCCCACAGAAACGCACTCTCCAATGCTTTTTTTCTTGCCTGGTCTCCGTCAACAAGCTCGTCCATCAACTGGTCGTTTGAAACGTCCCATTCATGGAGTTCTATAAAATCATCCCCTCTTTCAACCCCGAAACGATAGCAGTCAACATAGGCGTAGTAATCAAGCTCTTTATCATTACCTATTACTCTCTTGAAGTACAGTTTAATGTGAAAGATTCTGTATGGGTAAAGTACAAAGGTGTGTGGATTGTCCGGCTCAAAAATAGGGTTCATCACTTTAACCTTGGTCATTCTCGTGTTTGTCAATCGCAATGGGTTGATAAAGTCTTTTGTTTTGTCAGATTGAAATTTGAATATAATATTTAGAATAATTTAACATAAATGTCTATC
>CAZZAF010000017.1:0-40953 GCA_964652135.1 uncultured archaeon | reverse complement strand
TTCTGGAACAGATTTCCGTTTGGTAGTTCTTTTGACTCTGTACAGAGCTGGTTGGAGAGTTTTGTGGCATTCTATAACTACTGGAGGTGCTAATCTTGACACCCTCCTACGATGAAAGTACATTTCCAGTCTTATATGGTCAACTGAATATGCTATATTCTTTGGATCACACCGCTTATTAGCCCACTGTACTCTTTTAGCGGTTCGCCAATATTCAATCCTTTACCCCTTTCCATGTCAAGTATTCTTATTGTTCTCTCGTGGTTATCGAATCTATTCTTAACAACAGCAATTGTCTTGAGAAGTTCCCCGTCAACTTCCATGTATCTCCCCAAGATCAAATAATCAGCGAATCTGCTCATTCCAGCTCCTGTGAAGTGGAATTCACCAACGGGCTGTGGGACTTCATATGTTCCAATAAAGGTTATTCCTAGACCTTCAAGCTGCTTTTTGAGTAAAGACAGTACTGATAGAAACTCAGCTGTTGAAGTAGCAATCTCATCTAAAGCATTAAGTGGATCTATGGCTATAATTTCAGGTTCGAGCTCGATGTCTCTAATAACCATATTATAAAACTCTCCAAGACTTGTGTCTTCCACCTCCCTTATAACTAATCTCCTTGGTATATAATTAAATATTTCTTTATATTTCTTTAAAATAACATCTTTGGACTCATCGAACGTGTATAGAATTCCGATGTTTCCCTCTTCGTCATTCGCTTTTAAGATCTGAAGACAGAGACTAGTCTTCCCAACTCCTGTCTTTCCGGCTATGTATACTTTTGAGCCTTTTAGTATTCCTCCCCCAAGCATTTTGTTAAGCTCTGTATTTCCGGTTGACATCATCTTTTTCTCGTATTCTTTTGGCTTATGAATGGGAATTACTGGATATACGACGATACCTTTTGGAGTTATTGTAAAGTAGTGTGAACCAAGATATGCGTCACCACTTCTGTACTTGAGAACTTCTATTGTCCTGAGAATCCTCCCGTCTTTCCTCTTTATCCGCCTCAAAACAAACTCCCCGCTTGTAAGGTAGCTAATCACGTCTTTTCCGACCTCATCTATCATTTCAGCAGAAATGATTGTTGTAGCTCCTATTGAGTTGAGGAAGTTCACTATTGAGGAAAGTATTCTACGATAAATTGAATCATCTTTTGTAGCATCCTTTAGGACACCTATTCCGTCTATGAATACTCTCTCAACATTCTCAAGCTCTTTGAGTTTCGTTATAGACTCGATGAACTCAGTTATTTCGGAGATATTGTCGTAGAAAAGTATATCTCCACTAAGGATATCCATCTCTTTAACTTTATCTACAAAGTGTATTTTGCTAATATCCCAACCAAAACTTTTGGCCTGAAGTTTTATTTCGTCGAACACCTCGTCAAAAGAGATGTACACTGATTTCTTGCCGTTAAGTAGGAACTGTAGACCAAAGATAGTCTTGCCAGTTCCCGGACTACCCTTTATCAGGTAGCTCCAACCCTTCTCTAATCCGCCATTAAGAACTTCATCGAAGCCCGGAATACCTGTTGTAATTTTCATCCTTTCACCTCCTAATAATAATCTAAAGAATTAATCTTGCCGGTTTGATAGTATTTCGACCACTCCATCGCTATATCTAAGCCTGTACAACTCATTCTGGATATGTAGTAATGGGATGAGCATCATTTCCCATCTATTGCCTACGAACTCTTTTTCAAGTTTGAGAACAGAATCGAAGAGTGTTGAGATCAGCAGTTCATCTTTTTTCTCTTGAGCACCTTCAATGAGCATGCCTATAAATTTTTTCGAATTTTTCATCATGTTAAGAATGAAGTGATAAATCTTTCCGACCTTGTGGTACATTATGAGTTCAGAGATGCACGAAATAATTATACACGAATTTTCTGCCCCCCCGAGCGGGAAATTGCCAAACTAATCTCGTTGAGGTTCAGTGGATTAATAGTTTGACCAGAGTGGGAGTAGAAACTGAAAAGCTTTGCGTCGCCACTGTATGAGTATAGTTCTAGAATTTTGGATGGAATGTATGAATTTGAGGAAATCCAGATAATCCTGTTGTACTTGGATGCTAATTTAGCAAGTAGGGAGTACCCCTCAACCCCAAATTTTGTAATTACGAGTATTTTCTCCTCTTCCACACTCTAAGGGTAGACTTTGAAATTAAAGTAATTTTCGGTTTTATTTTTAGAATTTATTTTTATTAAATTTCAATTTAAATTGACATTCTAGTGCTCTTTATTCCTTTTACTACTCTTCAAATCCGATTTTTTTGTCTAATAGAGATTCTTATTATTTTTTTATAAACTCGCAGGCACATCTTTTACTTCTTCTTTGGAGAGCAATAACTCTATTCAAAACCTACTGGATTAATCTAGTAGGAGTTTTGGATTTATTATTATATTTTTTTGAGTAGTTGACTTAATCAATTCAGTTGACAGTGAAAGATATTATCTCTCTTTATATAATTTAATATGTTCCGAACTTCTTGATGGAATTCGAAATTTTAGATGAGGAAATTCTAGCAAGTTTAAAAAATTTAGCCAAAATTCTAAAAGTCGGAAATGAAATTGCGTTCTTTCGGAGGAAGATGCTCTCGAAGCTTACAAGAGAATATTAGAATAGAGAATTGAGAATTGTATTTAAGCTCTTAACATTTCTGGAACGAGGGTTGTGGAACTCTCTAAGATGTTGCCAGATTTTGATAAATATAAGCTGATGATTAGCGGAAATATATAGCTGAGCATCCTTTGTCGATGCTAAAAGGGCTTTCCCAACGAATATTTAGATAATAGATTGATTTATGATATAACATCAAGATTTATCAGATGACGGTGGTTCTTAGTTTCTTTAGATTGAACGGCCCTTTTAAAATTCGCTAAGATTGATAAAAATTTAGTTCAAAGAGTTAAAGAGTTGGGTATTGTTATTGGCACTTTTATTGAAGAAAAACTTAGAGAATTAGCAGATTTATGCGGGGGGAGCGCATATATTGAATTGTAAAGTGCATGTTTATAATGTTTTCGCAATTAGTGTTTGAATTTACCAGTAATATACGAGTATATATACTTTGCTGGGTACGTCAATATGACCAAAACGAATTCGAAAGGTACAGAATATTAAATCAAAATTTAGCAACGTGCTTCCAGACATTCTAATCCTTTCAGGAATTCATCCAGTTTCAAGAATCGCTGTATGGAGCTAAGTAAAAAGGCTTACAATGAAATCCTTTGTCAAAGAAGCTCTGAACATATTTAGAGATAAGTTCAGATTCGTTATCGATAGACTTTCATAGTTAATATGGACTAAGTAGAGTTTGAGAATTATTTCGGCAGGAGTTGCCTGGTTAGGGCTGTATTTTCTTCTATAGAGTGTAATTAAATTTTCTTTTACTCAGTAACTCCTGCAAAGCCAGTTAGAAGCTGGAATATATTCTGTAGGTTGTTTATGTGGATATTACAATTATTTGAAGTGACAATATTGGCACGTCTGAGGATCCAATCGGCATTTTGGCCGTGTTTAGCCCAAATTTACATAGGATATGGAGATAAAATACTTCTCAACAGTCTATTAATAATAATGGTAGTTTCTCCGTTTTGTGCGTTTTGGTACCCAGTATACGCGTTTTATAAGATTTTCAAAGACTTTTATTTCTTCATTTGGGTTCTTTAATTTTAGCAGTCTGGGCTTAAGCCAGTTGTTCTCTATGTGTTGCTCAAGTCTATCTGATTTGTATACTATTAGGCATGCCCACCTGTTACCTACATAAAAGCAGACGGGAAAAGGCCCGAGTCCCTGATTTGATAATTGTCCGTTGGTGTATTCAAATCTGTATTTTACAAGTTTGTATTTGCATTTTTCACATGGATATAATTTGCACTCTTTACATGGGTAGATCCAATCTATCATGTCTTGGCTGTTTTCATCTATGATTGCGTGGTAAAGAAATCTTAGCTGCTGAGGTATTTTGACGCGTCCGTTAATCATGATATATTGGCCATCTTCTTCTTTTCTTATCTTGAACGTTTGGCCGTGGGTTTTGGAATATATTAAGGCGTGTTTGGTTAATTCTAAAATTCTGGACTTGAATTCTTTGATTTCTTTCAGGGTTTCGCTGTATGTGTTCTCCAGTTCGTCTATTTTTTCAGTGACGTATTCGGCGATTTCGAAAGGAGTTTTTTCTTTGAATTTGGGATACTTCTTAGAAGGAGGTATTGCGCGACTCCAAATATACCCTCCTAGCTTTTTGGCAATTATTACTTGCTTTCTGTTTTTGAAGAGTCTGAGGATACCTTTGTTTTTTATGGCGTATAGATGTATAATTTTATTGTTGCAGGCCAATACCTTTTCACGTATGTTGTTTGTATGGTATTGGTCGTACGTATCGTCTTCCCATTCAATGATGACTTTTTTGCCGTCAAATTCAAACGTTTGCCACTTGTACCAGTCTTTTAAGCTGAATCTGTATGTTTTTTTGTTATTTGCTACTATTGAGCTTACAATTTTTTCTATAATATCTTCAAGCCATACTGCTCTTCCTTCTTTGATTTCTTTTAGAGCAGGACATTCTGACTGGTCTGGCGGAATTATCTTGCATGCTGGTATTTGTTTTTCCTTAGTAGTGGGTAATTTTTCATCTACTGCATCTTGAATGCTGGGTACGAAAGTTAAATTGCCAGAGTAGTTTTCCTCCTGGTTGAAGAATTTCTCGAGGTCTTCCACGTGTACTTCTACAACACCAATACCCCGCTTGTGACATTTCTGTATTTTCTCTTCATCAACCGAATGTCTGTGGAATATTTCGAGTGCCCACTTTCCGAGGTATATGTCTGGTCTAATATCTCCCAGATCCTCTTCTATTTTCACATTAGTGTATTCTATCTTTAATTTGTGGTATTTTCCGCAGAACTCGCATTTGTACAGTGCGTTTACTTTCTTTTCTTCTCTTTTGCTTTTTATGAGCAGGTAAGCCATTTTGTGTTTCATCAGGGCGTGCAGTCCAGATTCCCCGGTACATGATGGGGGGACGCCCCCTTTGTGTGCAAAATGGTGCTTTCTTATTTTTCCTCTTCTGGGGATAAACTCGCTTTTGCACTCCGGGCAGTAGTATTTCTTTCCTTTTCTGACTTCGGATATGTGGACGTAGTTTCCAGAATAGTCGAGGGCTATGTCATATTTTACCTCGCCATACTTTTTGGAGTTGGTATTCAAGGAGATCACCTGCATGATCCGGTTAATTTATATTTCAATGTACTAGTTGTATTCAAAACTTTTCTATTTTTTAGCACATTGTGCTATCACTACAGACAGATCTGTACATAAGGCAGGTACAAATATGGAGTATGCAAGCATGCTTGTAGCGCCGTGATGAATGTCCTCACTCGCACACTCTATGTAAGGGTTTTTGAAATAATTAAACTTTTTGGTCAACTATGGAAAATATAAAATATTGTTGACCACAATATTCAATTAATGAGGACTGTGGTATTCATACTGCTGGCAACTCTGCTTTTGGGTTGTTCAACAATACCTGTTTCCGAAGATGCAGAGAAAGTTTTACAGAAAGGGGTCGAAATTGTGGAAGGAATCGATCCGAGTACCTTCATAGAACTTGCAAGAGAGAACGGAGTCTCAGTTGAGATGGTTGAAGACTTGCTGAGAGATCCTAGTAAAAATCTGGAATTGCTGAAATTTCAGTTGAATGCATTTTACGACACCCAGCCCGTGCCTGAAGATGCTAAGGTAGTTGCGAATGAGATGGCAAAATACATCAGAGAGATTGGCCCGATGAATGAATCTGTCTTAAAGAACTACAATGAATTCAAGAGGCAGATGATCAGGGTTAACAGAGTTATAGAAACTGTGAATGATGAATTCGACACTCAAATACCAGAAATCCGCATATCAACTCAATATCATGTCGATCTCAGGTTGCTCGGAAAGACGATGGGATATCTTCCGCTTGTGGATTCCTATAACAGGCTATACAACTCCTCGCTCCTCGTGTATCCTGGATGTGAGGATAAGTATTACAAGAGATTTTACAGGGATCTTGCCCTGCTTGGGGCTGAGATTGCATTCATCGAGAGCAAACTCGGATATAGGGTTGCATTTAAAGGCACGTGGGAAATAGCTCAGACTCTGAAGCTGTACAATCTCAGACCTCTGCTGGGTGATAAGGGGTACGGACTGATTTTGAGCGAAGTTCACTGGCTGCTGAGAGGTGAGTTTGGAGAAAAGTGGAAAGATCTGGTGAAATTGTTGGAGGGTGAAGGAGTGCTGTGATTTTGTTTTGTTTTCTGTTTTTTCTTTTTACTCCCTGAGATATTGCCCTCCAAGCTGTTCAAATCCTGTAAGGAACTGGAATTTGTTCTGTAAGCTTTTTATGCTTTATTACAATCGGTTGAGGTGGTGTTTGTGTTAAGTGGACACGTCTTTTAAGTTGAACGAAAAGTTTAAGTATTACAACGAAATTCAACAAATCTAATCAGTGCACAGTATGGTGCGGCAGGCATCTGCCGGGCTTTTTTGCGGGTGGGTGGGATCTGAAGCCCACGATGACCGATTTGAAATCCCCTTTTAATGGAGGTGATGGAGTGGTCAGCTACCAGTCCCGAACCTGCTTTAGCCCGGAGGTTGCTGCACTATGGAGGGAACTGTCAAAACTCAGGAAATGCACAGATTGCGCAAACAACGTCAAAAATTGCACAGTTCTCAACGCAATCATTCAGTCAGCATACTTCGCCATCGCTTGTGATCACTTCAAACCTTGATGATTTCATTTTTTTCATTAAGTTGAACAAAAAGTTTAAGTATCATTAGACAAATCAACTATTATGCCAGCAACACAGATCGTTTTTGTTGGCCATCACAAAGAGAGGCTCATCGAATCCATCAGAGCGCTAAGGGAGTATCCCGTAACCAAGATCATTCTTGCTGTTGGTCAGCAGGATTCGAGTGGAGAGAAGAAAGCAAGGAAAGTTGCTGAAGAGCTGAAGAACGAGCTTAAAACCGTATTTGACGTGGAAATCGTTGAAATAGACAAGAAGAATGTAATGAATGCAGCTCTACAGCTCGTTGAGCTGATAAATGCTGAGAAAGATAATGGGAATGAAACAATTCTGAACGTTTCCGGTTCATTGCGGACTTTCGCCATCGCCGCCTACATCGCTGGATGTGTGACGGGTTCAAGGGTCATATCGTCCATACCGCTTTACGATGAAAAGAATGAGGAGATCGGGATAGAGGAGGTTGTGGAAATACCCATTCTGCCCGTTGATTTTCTGGGGAAGGAGCACATGGAAATACTGTTAGCGATTGGCGATGGTGTTGAATCTCTGGATGAAATAGTGTTCAAACTAAACCCCGGAATTGAGAAGGGTAGTAAGGAGTTCACAAAGGAGAGATCAAGGATTAGTCACCATCTGGCGAAACTCGAAAACGTGGGGTTGATAACCAAGGAAAAGTTTGGCAGGAATGTGAAAATCACGCCAACCAGCCTGGGAAGAATTTTGAGATCTATCCATTAGATTGATTTTGTGTTAAATTTTGTGTTAAAATGTAACCTAAACCAAGTAAAAGACACAAGTGTATAATATCGAAAAATATATTTGTAATAGATTGAAGGTGAGCATATGTCAACGATAAAAATTCTCCATATAGCAGACGTTCATCTTGAGGCCCCTTTTAAGTACCTCGGTTCTAAAGGAAAAGAACGAAGACTCGAACTGAAAGAAACGTTTGAGAATCTTCTGACTAAGGCTGAAGAACATGATGTGGATGCTGTATTTATCGCCGGAGACCTTTACGAGTTCAGTTACTCGACACGAGATCTCGGCAATTTTATCTCAAAGTGTTTCAGGCTGGTAGGTGACACTCCCGTAATTATCGCCCCAGGAAATCACGATCCGTACACAAAAACATCGCTGTATTCTTTGATGAAATGGCCTGAAAACGTGTATATCTTCTCCAAAAACTCTTTTGAGAGAGTAGAAATTGGAGATAAATTCGCAGTTTACGGAATCGCAAACACAAACTTTCTGGATCGAACCAATTATCTGGCGAACCTGAATATTGACGAATCAGACCTGCCATGTCTGGGAATCATGCATGGCTCATACATGCCGTATTCTGCTTTGCTTACAGATTCTGCCGAGACATGTTTACCCTTCACTGAAAGCGATCTCAGGAATTTAAGTCTCGACTACCTGGCGCTGGGACATTACCACAGGTACACTGAAATCAAAGTTGACGGATCAGTAATTGGAGCATATCCAGGAACGGTTGAACCCCTCAATTTTGACGAAGCAGGAGAAAGGAATGCAATAATCGTTAAAATAGGAAGCGGCGGTGTTAAACTGGAAAAAGAGCCGACTGGAATTAGAAGCTACGAAATACTTGAAATCGATTGCAGTCGAGCAACGTGTCTTGATGACATAATCTCAGAAATAAAAAGAGTCGACGTGAGCAGAAACAGTATCGTAAAAATAGTTCTCACTGGAGAGATTGACCCGTCTGTAGATTTCAGGCCTGAAGAGATTGAAATTGCAGCAAACAGACTGTTCTACCACGCTATTGTAGAAAACGAGACTATTCCATATTACGATCTTGAATCCATTTCACGAGAACAGTCGTTGAGAGGTGAATTCGTACGCAGAATACTTCAGAAGATAGAAGAAAATCCTGAAGATGAGTTAGTGTTGAGAAAAGCTCTCTATTATGGTCTTGAGGCTTTTAATCAGGATAAACGGGAGGTGCCGCTGTAAATGATCATTGAGGAACTGTATGTGGATGCACACGGGAAGCTAAGCGATCTTAAACTGAGATTGTCTCCTTCATTAAATATCATATATGGTGAAAATGAAGCTGGCAAATCGACCCTGCAGAATTTTATCCTCAGCATGCTGTACGGCCCACTGAGACCGGATTTGATACGGAGAAAGTACGAAGAAGACGTAGAAGCTAAAAAACCGTGGAACGGCAAAAAATGGGGTGGCCGCATAGTATTCAGGCTTGAGAATGGCAGCAGATACGAGGTCATCAGAAATTTTGACAAAAAGACTGTGCAGATCATCGACGAATTCGGTAATGATATAACGGGCAATTTTGGTGTACTGCGCAACGGTGAGGTGAACTTCGCAGAGGAGCTGTTTGGGATAAACAAGACAATCTTCAGAAGTACTATGTTCATAACTCAAAACAGGATAGATGAGCTCTCAGATCCTAGAAGCCTGAGAAATAAAATACAGGCCATAGTCAGTTCTGGATCCGAAGACATTTCCTCCAAGATTGCAATCGAAAAACTCGAAAATGCACTGAACAGAATTGGTACCCCTCAAGCAACAAGAAAACCACTTGGTGAAGCCATTAAAGCATTGCGCAACCTAGAAGACGAGTTGGAGAAATCGAAAGCAACTTTTAGCGAAATTGGACGGAAACTGGGGGAACTTCAAGATCTCGAAAATGAGCTGAGGAGTCTGACTCAAAAGGAGAAAGAGATGGAATATTCCTACCTATTGATGAAGAGAGATGAAATAAGGGCAAAAATATCTGAAGTAGAAGAGATTCAGAAGGAAGTTGAAAAGCTACAGGCAGTTTTGAGAGAAGAGAATGTGGTTGAGATAGATGAAAAAGACTTCCAGACTGCACTAGCTACTGACACAAAAAATGAGTAGCATCAGGAAGAGATTGGACGAACTTAAAGCAAAGCTGGATGAATGCAGGGAAGAATGTAGAAAAATTGAAGAAGAAATTCGTGAATTCCCGGAAAACGTTGAAGATTTAATAAGAGAATTGAACAATCTCAACACTAAACTTAAAGTCAAAAGAGAAGCATTTGAAAAGATACTCAACAAAATTAAAAGTGTTTTAGCAGCGAAAGATGAAATCTCTCAGAATATTGCAGATTTGTCTGCATTTTCCACTGTAACCAAAGATGATCTGAATAATGTTCTGGAGTACGAGACTCGAAGACAGTACCATGAGGAATGGGTAAGAGCGAAAAAAGAGAAAATTGAAGCAAACTATGCAAAAATAAAAAGCATAGAGTTATCACAAAAGAATAAAAGGATCGTTTCAGCAGTGTTAATATTGCTTGGGCTTCTGACAGTAGCTCTGTCATTTTCTGGTTTTCCAGCAATTCTGCTGCCTGCAGGAATTTTCTTGGTTGTTGTTGGTTTGCTGTATCTGAGGCATGCGGGAAAAAGTGATGAAATAGAGTCTCTGAAGGATCAAATTCGTGAGATTCAAAAAGAGTTGGAATCGTCGAGCTTCGAAGATCCGGTTACACCCTTGTTCGATAAGCTGGGTGTTAAGGACAAAGAGGAGTTTCTGGAGAAGTACGAACAGTACCAGAAATACGTAGAAAGCCTGAGGAGACTTGAAGACGAGTTTGAGGAACTGTTAAGTGAAAAAAACAAGGTAAGGAGAGAGATTATAGATTGTTTAAAGGAGATAATTCAAATACTGTCTGTCACTGGATATTCATCGAACGTTCCGGAAGATGACAGCGAAATACTGGGGAAAATAGATGAACTCGATTCAATAATTCGAAGAACTTTGAATGAATTTGAAGAAGTCCTTGAAAAGCGGAAAAAACTCCGTAATAATAAAGAACTGCTGAGCCGCTACAAAGTAGAATTTGAGACCTTATCGGGAGAATTGATGAAACTTGAGCAGACAACGTCCGAGATTCTTGCTAAATACTCTGTTAAATCGTTTGAGGGACTTCAGATTGCCTATGATGCATATGTAAAGTCTAGCGAAATCAGGGCTAAGCTGGAGAGGTTGCGTGCCAGGATGTCAGGTATGCTTGGTGATAAGACAGTTGAAGATCTTAAAAGCGAGCTGATTGAGCTGGACGAGAGAATTCAGGAACACAGCAGCTCAGGAATACAGCACGATTATTCGAGTGCCGAGGAAATAAGAAAAGAACTAGAAAACCTCAGAGAGAAAATTGCCCGGGTAAGGGAGAACATTAGGAGGATTGAAGGTGAAATATCTGCGCTGGAGAAGACATACAGACCGGTTCAGGAAATTGAGGAGGAAATTGAGGAGCTGAAAAAGAAGATAGACGAACTGAAACTAAAAAGAGAAGCTATAGAAATTGCAAAATCAGTTTTAGTAGAAGCAGAAAGAGAATTTACCAGAGATTTCGTTAGATTGCTGAATCAGAGAATTTCTCCTGTCGCAAGAGCCATAACTGGTAGATATGAAGACATTCGTGTAAACGATAATCTGGAGATAAATGTCAGAGATCCCGACCACTCAATATTTGCAGAGTGTCGCAGCCACCTGAGCAGGGGAACTGTAGATCAGCTGTACTTTATTCTGAAGGTTGCCATCGCTGAAATGTTAACTAAAGACTCGGAGCCGCTACCGTTGATACTGGATGACGTGTTTGCGAATTACGACCCATTGAGATTGAGAAACGCACTGGATTTTCTCGTTGATCTGTCCTCTGAGTTTCAGGTGATCCTATTCACCTGCCACAAAGAGCAGGTGAATCTTATAAAAGAAATAGCAGAGTTGAAGGGTTTTGAAGTTTCGTCCGATCGAGTTGGTGAATTTGAGATTGTTATCGCAGAACCAAGAGATGTGAGGTATCAGGTATGAGCATATACTCATCAAATTATTTAGAGAGGGGATCGTAATGATCTCCATCACTGTTTATGACGGAGCCACAACAATCGGTGGCAACAAAATATACGTTGAAGAGGATGGCAGAGGTGTTTTCCTCGATTTTGGCATGAATTTCGCAAGGTATGGAAAATATTTTGCTGAATTTCTGAACGAGAGGAGCACAAGAGGTATTCACGACCTCATCCACCTCAATCTAATACCTAAACTGAACATCTACCGTTCAGACCTGATACCTTCAGACCTAGACATGTCTGCTTATCCCAAGCTAAACGTGGAGGTTGTTCTGTTGAGCCACGCCCACGTAGACCACTGCGGAAACATCGCCCTGCTCGACGAAAGCATACCTGTCATGGCATCTCCAATGAGCATGGCGATTCTGAAGGCTATGAGGGATGTGTCTTCAACAGGAATTGGGTCTGAGATTGCCTACTTCTCATGTAGAGAGCCGATAGGCGATGGGAGGGTGCTTTCGTCGATCAAATCTAGGTACTTTAAAGGTAGGGACTTCATCTGTACCGATAAAATACCGGGTAAGCTTGCTGAATTTATGTGCTATAAACCGGGACAGGAGAGTAAAAGAGCAAAGAAGCTCAACCCCGGAAATCTATGCCATGTACACGATCACGACCTCTCTTTCGACATCGATGCCTATGAAGTAGATCACTCAATTTATGGAGCTACAGCGTACATCCTGTGGGGAGATTCAGCCATAGCATACACTGGCGACATCAGGATGCATGGGATGCATGCCGAAAAATCGAGAGAGTTCGTTAGAAGGGCGAGGGATGCATCAGTTCTCATCATTGAGGGGACGAGGACGAGCAGGAAGGAAGACGTTGACGAGTCTGAAGAAGTCGTCTTTGAGAACTGCCTGAAAGCTGTTGAAGAGTCAAAGGGGCTGGTTATAGCCGATTTCTCGCCAAGAAACTTTGAAAGGCTTGAGACTTTCATCGAAATTGCAAGGAGAACTTCGAGGGAGCTTGTTGTAACAGCCAAGGATGCTTACATGCTCCATGCCGTGGAGTGTGTTGATGGAGTTTGCAGGATGGGTGATGTGCTGGTATATCACGAGCTGAAGGACAGAAGAAACAAATGGGAAACCGAGGTTGTCATGGAAAAATGGGGAGATAAGTACATTGATCCTGCTGATATTTCAAGAAATCCTGAGAATTACATCCTTTGCTTCTCTTTCTACGACATGAAACATTTGCTGGACATAAGGCCCGACGGCGGATCCTACACCTACTCCTCAAGCGAAGCATTCAGCGAGGAGCAGGAATTCGATTTTCTCAGACTATACAACTGGCTACAGGAGTTCGGGTTGAGAGTTTACGGATTTGAGATGGTGCTGGAAGGGGGAAAGCTTGTTCCAAGCTTCATCAGGGGGTTTCATGCATCGGGGCATGTGTCGAAGAGCGATTTGAGGTGGGTGATAGAGCAGATTGACCCAGATGTCATCATTCCAGTGCATACTGAGAATCCAGGATGGTTTGTGGAGAACTTTGAGAATGTGGTGGTTTTGAGGGATGGTGAAACTTATGCACTCAATTAAGTTTCTTATCAGCTAAAAGTGGATGAGTTGGGGAATAGCCATGACCGTGGTAAAGTTTATTCATAAAGTAACGGATGGGGAGGTAAATGGAGGGCATTTGAATCTGAAAGATACAGAAGGAAAGAAGTATGGTAAGTATTTTCCAGAAAAAGGAGCACCACTACTAATAATTGATCAAAATAACCGTGAATTCAAAGCAGTAATGAATAATAGACAACAAATCTGGGGTGCATTAAGGAGATGGTTCGAGGCTAACGAAATTATCGCCGGAACTCTTATTCGCGTTAAATATGATACTAACGAAGCTCCTAAATACGACCCGGAGACTAAAAAAGAAAGATACGTTGTGCACCTTGAAGTCATATCCCGCCCAGAACGGGAGAATAGTTTAAACAAGACCACAGAGATAAAGCAACAAGAAATTACAAGGCCACTACTACTTAACGAGCATGTAATTTCAAAAATATCTTCATTACTTGAATCTAAAAAGCAAATCATCCTCTATGGCCCACCAGGAACAGGAAAAACATTCATGGCAAGGGAATACGTAAAACACACAATTTACAGCATCCTGCCAAAGTTCTCAGTTCTCGCAAAGTATGGTACTGAAGAGCAGAAGGCTCTTGAGAGCGGGGAATATACTAGATTCCGGATAGAAAAGGGACAAAATCCAGGAAAATTCGATAATTTGAAAGTAGGAGACACTGTCTGGATATACAATCCATCAGATGAAGATGAGAATAGAGGGTTAATTGGACTTGCCGTATGTACCAAAAAAGAGAGCGAATTCGCGAGATTTAGCCCGTATCTTTTGAGTGAACAGCCAATAATTACAAAAGACGAACTTAAAATAATCTCACCCGAGTACAATAAATCCAGATTTAATCACTCAGTATATGAGTTTGATACCGACGAACTAGAAAAATTAGGAGAAGTCCTGGCAAAGAAGAACGTGAAATTGAATTACGAGTTCGTCACGTTCCATCCATCTTACGCTTACGAAGAATTCATTGAAGGGTTAAAGCCGGTAACCGAAAACGGTCAGATCAAATACAAAGTAGAAGCGGGCGTATTTAAGAGGATTTGCCGGGAAGCATACAATGCACTCCTCCACTTTGCTGGAGTAAATAAAGAGTGGAAAGATGGGAAGGACTTGCCTGAACTCAATGCTGAAGAAATTAACAAGGTTAAATCCGTGATTGACAAAGCTCCCAAGTTCTACCTCATAATCGATGAGATAAACAGAGGAGACATTTCAAGAATCTTTGGTGAGCTCATAACGCTACTCGAAGCAGACAAAAGGCTTTTCGCAGAAAACGAGCTGATAGTTACTCTTCCATACTCAAAGACGAGGTTTGGCGTTCCACCCAATCTCTACATAATCGGAACAATGAACACAGCCGATAGAAGCATCGCTTTGATAGATGTCGCCTTGAGGAGGAGATTCGGTTTCATCGAGCTGATGCCAGACTATGAGGTCTTGGAAAAAGAACTGCTGGATGGCAAAGAAGACGAAGCTAAGGATATTAAAGAGCTGGCAATTAGCGTCCTCAAAGCCTTAAATGAAAAGATTGGGAAACTATATGACAGAGATCACCAGATAGGACACAGCTACTTCCTGAAACTGAAGGATTGCAAATCGAGAAAGGATACAATTGAAATGTTGAAGCAAATCTGGTTCTTCGAAGTGATTCCCCTACTCCAGGAGTACTTCTACGACAGTCCCAAAAAACTCAAAGATGTGGCTGGAGATTTCATTGAACTCGATTCTGATTCACAGTCTTACGAGTTCAGGAAAATGGATGAGTTCGATGACAATGAATTCATAAGCGCTCTGAAAAAGATTGCTGGTGAGAGGAGTGGCTGAGAGTAAAGTCGTCACTCTTTTCGAATACGAGCCTGTTGAGTATTGTAAACCAGATAAAGATGAAGACAAAGACGAGGTTAAGTTAAAAGAAGACGGCAAGCCAATTCTAATTCTCTCCAAAAAGACCGTTGAAGAACTAGAAAGGCTCAATGAAAACAGGAAATTTCTTGAAATAGGATGGAAGAGGATAAAACCGCTAAATTATGTTGGAGTGGTTAAATCCGGGGAAATTACGCTGGAAATCTTCCCGAAATTTATCACCGACAGAAAGGGAAATGCAGACCAATCTAAAAAAGAGGTCATTGCAAAAAACCTTCTGAAAAT
The DNA here is from genome assembly GCA_964652135.1 of uncultured archaeon. Taxonomy (GTDB): domain Archaea; phylum Halobacteriota; class Archaeoglobi; order Archaeoglobales; family Archaeoglobaceae; genus CAZZAF01. The sequence goes on along the minus strand of CAZZAF010000017.1, from coordinate 25,568 downwards.
GCTCGAATTCACGCACATGATAAACGTAAAGGAAATCGATTATGCAAATATTTTTAAGGAAAAGCACAGTTTCTTCGAGGTTTTCATCGGTATTTTTGCCAGAAATCTTCTTACACTCCTTAAACACAAGCAGAACAGGGAGTACATGAGAAAACACGATGAATTGAAGTTCATCAAAGGAAAAATTGATTTCAGGAGATACACGAATCCTGCAAGACTTCACATAATCCCATGCATGTATCACGAAAAGTCACTTGACAATGTTCTAAACAGGACTCTGAAGTACACCTCTTACCTTATGTCAAAGATCGTTGAGGATGAAGGAAACTACAAAACCCTTCGCCGCATAATTGATTTACTTGATCCTGTGACTCTTACGCCCGTCACACTTCAGCAGGTTAAATCAATAACCTTTAACAGACTCAATGCCGATTTTAAGCCTTTCATCGACATCTGCAGGATGTTTCTTGAAGGTTCAACGCTAACGCTGCAGGCATCGGAGGTCGAAACTTTTTCGCTGCTTATTCCGATGGAACGCTTGTTTGAACAATTTGTTGCTGGTGTTATTCAGCGTGAAGAACTGCACAAGGAAGTATTTGGTGGCGATGCAGTGTTAGAGGTGCAGAAACCAATAGGCTCTCTCATAGAAAAGGATGGAAAAGAAATGGCTGAAATGAAGCCAGATATTATCATCAAGGTTGGTGACGAGAAAGTTATCATCGATACGAAATACAAGCTTCTGGATCCGGAAGACAAGAAGCTCGGCGTTTCACAGCAGGATCTCTACCAGATGTATGCTTACTGCAGGGAGAGCGGCGCTAGAAAAGCTCTGTTACTCTATCCAGAGGGGCTAAACATAATTGATGAAACCGACATAGAATCACCCTTCAAAATGGGCAAAAACAGAGATATAGAACTTTTTGTAAGGACTATTTCCCTGGAATATGATTTAGTCAACGATTATGAAAAATTTGTCGAGACTTTAAAATCAATCTTGGAAGATATCCAGAAAAAGATGGTGAGCATATGAGCAAGAAAGCATACATCACAATCCTAGGCCGCTCCACATGGGCCCTTATTAACACGTACTATGCAGTTCTGGCTGAGGAGGCATACTATCCCGACTTAATCTATATCTTTGCCGAAGACATCTACGCAGACCAGCTTGACAAGGCGATAAGAGGAATAGAAATCCTCTCGGAAGAGTTCAACTTCAAACCCGAAATCAGACAGGAAATCGTCAGAGAAGCAGATTTTGTTGAAGCCGGATTTAAAATAACTTCATTAATCAAAGACCTAAAGCAAAAAGGCTACAAAGTGGCGATAGACATAACGCCCGGCAGGAAGGCGCTTGTTGCTGGAGCCCTAATCCCCATCTCCAAAATCGGTGTTGACCACGTATTCTACTTAGCGATTAAAACGCTCGACAACGTATCAAAGCCATATAAGATGATTCCGCTGCAGATTCAGGAGCTTAGAGACTTCGTTGAGGATGCAAAGACTTACAGAGGTGATGCCATTGAATGAAGTCGTCGTTACCAGGGACGAGCTGCAGATCCTTCTCAACATGGAAGACGAGATCAGCATAATGTATTCATTCTACAAACACTTCCAGCTGCTGACAGCGAAGCCGGAAGGAGAAGGATACAGGCTGAAGGTTTTCGCTGGCGAATACGATTTTGACAGAGAGGCGGAGAAACTTGACCACTACGCAAAAGAAATGCCTGGATATTCAGACTTCCTTGAGTGCCTGCTGAGTTCGGGTGTAATAGGATATAAAAACGAGGAAGATTTCAGAGAGCAGATCAAACATTACAGGAACCTGGCAAAGAGAGTCTACTTCTGCCCCGACACCAACGTAATCTACCACCGCTTCATCTCGAACTCATCCCTCTTTAATCAGAACGAGATTTTGCTTGTTGATACTGTTAAGGAGGAGATTGAGGCAGCTCTTAACTTCAAGTACAGTCCACATCAAATCTCCGAGCTCAAGAGCCTTGTAAAATATCAGGAATTCCTGCTCGACGAGTGGGTAAACAAGCGCATGAAGAGGTCGAGGAAGGCAGCGTACATCGCTCTGAGAGAGTACAGAAAGGTGAGTGATCTGGCTGTGGAGATCGAAGGCGTCGAGAAATCAACTAATGACAGCGAGTATAACGACATGATACTCATTAAATCTGTCAGGAGGTTTGAGAAGGAAAGGAACGCTTTACCAGTTTTGCTTACAGCTGATGTATCAATGGTCGACATCTGCGAGCTAGAAGGTGTTGAACACTTCCTCTTCGAATATCCGCATGCAATCAGCGCTGATTATTGCACAGCCGAACAGATGCTCGAACTCGTTTATTGCCTTGCAGTTGTTTTCGGCGTCATCAGATTAAATTCAACTGTGATCTTCGGAGAGTTCAGGGGAAAGAGCAGACACGAGGAGCTGAAGCTGAGGTTTCTCGATGAGAAAATGGTTGAGGATTTTGAGAGGGATCTGAGAATATGCAGAAGGTTAATGGCGTTGGGGATAGAAAAGTGACCAGAAAGGTGAAGGCCGTAATATTTGACATGGACAACACACTCTTTGACTTCATTGAGGCGAAGCTAAAAGCGTGCAGGGCTGTTGTTGAATATCTTGGTGTTGATGGCGATGAAGAGGGACTGTTAAAGTACTTCCTGAGAGGAATACATGGATTTGAGGATTTAGAAAATATAGCAGATTACATGCGCGATAAGGGAGTTTATAGCCAGGGGAAATTCGAGGAGTGCTGCAGGATCTATGAGGAAGTTAAGCTCGAAAGTATTGAGCCTTACCCTCACGTGAAAGAGACCCTCGAAAAGTTAAGAGGCGTGGGGTTGAAGCTCGCAGTTGTTACGGATGCGATGAACGGGCACGCGATAAGCAGGCTTCGCAAAGCTGGCTTGCTGCATCTCTTCGATGTTGTTGTTTCGGCAGACATGACTGGCAGGAAGAAGCCGGACCCGGATTCGATAAAGCTAGCATTACAGAAGCTGAGTGTTAATGCCAAGGAGGCTATTCTGGTAGGAGATAGCGTCAGGCGGGATATACAAGCAGGGAAGAAGATCGGAATGGTTACAGTTTATGCAGCTTACGGGGACAGAAATTTTCACGAGAATAGGAAGGGAGAAGCTGATTTTGTGATTGAGAGACCGGACAAGATTTTAGAGATAATAAAAGTTTAATAATTATGGATAATTTATAATCTCTTTCTTCTTCTAAGGTGTCTCAGGACGGTCCTGTCATTATCATTAAGGCCTAAAACATCTCTTTCATTCGATTCTTCCTTCATTCTTTCAAATTCTTTTTCAACCCTTTCCAACTCCTCTGAGAAGTTACTGCGATAGGCGACAAATATTGCTGCATCGTCGCAAGATCGTACATACCTGTAAAAAGATGATGGGTTTGCTTGATGACCCCATGCATGGAGATCAGCGAGATTTCTCGATCCAACAACAATTAATTTCTTTTTTGCTCTCGTTATTGCTACGTTTAGCCTCCTGTAGTCATCGAGGGAAACGTGATTTTTACTGTGGACGAAATTCATAATTACAAGATCTTTCTCTCTTCCCTGGTAAGAATCAACCGTCCCGATGTAAAGTTCTGCATCTTTCTCGTCTTTCGCCATCATCAACCTCTTTAGAAGGTCCGAATGTGCTCTGTAGTACGAGATAACAGCAAATCTTTCTGGGCCAAAACCAAATTCCTGAAGTATTCTAACGATTTTCCATGTGATAGCAGCCTCAAGCAAATTGCAGGCAGATGCCTGATTTGAGCCTTTTTTCCTTAACCATATAGGGTGCTCCTCATGAGCGATCCAGACGATTATCTTCTTGGGCTCAAGGACTCTTGAAAAGAAATCATTCGAGTTTAGATTTAACTTGAGCATAGAATCTTTTACGCTCTCATGGGTTTTGAGATTATTGTAGATATACTTATTAGAGAATTCCATAATGGTCTGGTTGCTTCTGTACTGGGTGTCAAGCATTACATGATTCGGATACGTTTCTATAAGCAGTTCGAAGAGGGATTTTTTGGCCGTCTCACCAACATCGCTTCTCACAATTGGTGGGAGCTGGTGCTGATCACCTACAAGAATAAAGCTCCTCGCATTGAGTATTGGTAGGAGCGTCATGGGTATTGTTGCCATAGAGCTTTCATCGACTATTGCAACATCAAAAAGCGGTTTATCAGGAGATATGTATCTAAGAAAGCTGAAAATTGCAAGTTTTGTTATTGTCATTCCAAAAACTCTGGATTTTTCAAGATAGTGGCTCAAATCCTTTTCGTAATCAGGTAACAAGTCTTTTACTTCCTTCGAAACTTTTCCGACGTGTCCAAATCTAACAACGTCGTCTTTTTTCAGATCTAGTTTTTCAGAATATTTCGACACGAACTTTTCCAGTGCGTTGTCAATTGCAACGTTCGTATGGGATGTGACAAGAACTTTTAGATCTCTCATCACTGACTGTGCTATAATTTCCGCGATTGTAGTCGTTTTTCCTGTGCCAGGTGGTCCCTGTATAAGGTAAAAACTCTCTGATTCAATAGAGCCTACAGCTCCTGAAACAGCTTCCTTTTGCGAGTCATTTAAGTTTTCGATGAAATAAATGTCAGTGTTTAATTGATCCACACGCCCATTTCCCAGCAGAATTCTCTTTATCTCAGAAAAAGCAGGATTGTCAAAAACCTTATAGACAAATCTCGCCTGCATAACCATCGAAATAATTTCCTCACCCTTCAAACAGTACCCCTTTACAGGAGGTTCCAAATAGGGATTGAAGATTGAGTAAAAATCTCTGTCCATGTCCCACCATATAACTCCAAGCGTACCGAATGAATCAATTGTAGATTCAGTGGGCATACCTTCAAGTTCGTTGAGTACGAGCCCATTTATGTGCTTTAATATGTTTGGGTTCGGTAAACTTTCCGTGAATATAGCTGCATCGTGGAGGTTGATATCTATTTGCGACAATCTCGAGTAATTTACGGGCTGAATTGCGCAGTGAGCTGTAGTCATATCCCTAGTATGGTTTATACTAACAAGATCATACTTGACGAACAGCTTTTTCTCTATTCTTCTCCTGAGCGAGTTTATGCTAATTGAAGTTTCGTTGATTATTAAGTTTTTGAGCTGGGAATATAATCCCATAAAATCGTCTTTTTATTCTTCCTATATAAATTTTTATTTTTGTTCTTTGATACGTTCAAAGTTGATGGAAAAATTTAAGTAATCAAAAACACGATCAATTATCAACTTCGGTGATGACCATGCCGAAGTGCAGGAAAGGAAAGATTTCTGAAAATAGGGCGGGAAGGAGGTACGAAAGAGCAGGATACAATGTCAAGCTGAGGAGAAAGTTTCGGTTTGGTGAAGTAGATCTTATAGCAAAAAGAGGTAGGGAAAGAATTGCCGCTGAAATCAAGCACGGAAATAAGAGCAGAACAATTCCTGCATCGGAGGTAAGGAAAATTGCCAGAAAGGCTGGATACCTCAAAGCCAAACCCGTGATGATCCTCTCAGGAAAGGCAGAGCTGAGCTCCAACGCCAGAAAAATTGCAAGGAAGCTGGGAGTAAGAGTTAAGAAAATCTAAGGTGTTTTTATGAAACTCAACTGGTTTAAAATCTCAGACGCTGTTGTACCCAAGGTTATACATGTGTACAAAAGTTACAGAGTCTTTGAAGTCGAAGGTGACATATACAAGTTTGCTTCAACCATCAATGGAAGGGTTATCGACGCTGAAAACCAACTGATTATTTCAACTCTTGAACCTGATGACCCTCAGCTTATTGAGCTGAAGGATATAAAACACATTAAAACCATGCCGTTTTCCGATGTACCTCCGTACCAGCAAAAAGTGATCGTAAAAGGAATTCTGGACAAAAAGTACATGCTGTACAGACTCCTAGACTCAATCGCAGAGAAGCTTCTAAAAAAAGATGTTATCAAATCATTCAGCTTCGATGGTTTGTCAGTTAAGCCTTACTTCGACTATACAGTCGAACAACTTGATGGATCCTTCTTTCTGACGCTCAGGCTTAGATACAATATGGTTTACAGAAAAAACGTCTGGGATCTCGTCGGACGAGATCGCAAAAGGCTTGAAAGTTTAGTTGGTAAAAGGATCCAAAACATCTTCAGCTGGCAAAGAAAGTCATTTGAAATTGTAGATATCCGCGATCCTGATGGAGACATTGTTAAAAAAGGAATAATTCCCCACTTCGTGAGATGTGGATACATAAAAGGTGAAGAAGACATTGTTAAAAGGGTAGGCGAAATTGACTGGAGCCAGCCGATAATCTATGCTATCCCCGTTTCCGGGAAGAGCAAGGAAAAGTATCCGTTTGCACCCCAGTTCTCAAAACTTGTTTTTGAAATGGGAGATTTGGATGGAGAAACTGCAAAAGAGGTCAGAGAGCTTTGGGCCAGGAAAAAACACAGAACTGGGAAAGATAATTGAGATGGCCGGTAAAATTTTGGAGAAAACGAAAATAATTTCAGGAGATCCTTTGAGTGTTGACGCTGCTGTAGCGAGCGGGCCAGAACTGCTTGTGAGAAATGAGAAAGGAGAAGTTGTTACCGTACAAGGCACGTACTCCCTATTTTATTGGCTCAACGGAAAAAGTAAACGAGTGTACTTACCATACGAAGTTCCAGACATTGTTGAAGGCGCAAGAATCCCAACACTGGTCCTCGTAGACCAAAACATAGAGGAAAAAGAAGAAGTAAGAAAATTCGTTGCTGGATTTTTTGGAAGGTACAATAAAATAGCCAGTATATCAAAAATTAAACTTCCGTACTTCAACTACGCTGGAAAGACGATATACTTCAGCAATGCAGAGGATGCAGCAAGCAAGGTTAAGGAAATAATTGGTTCCAAAAGGTTTGAAGCTGAATTCAAAGGGTCCAGAGTGAAATTTGCTTTAATCGTTGGTAAAGAAGTGTATGCGGACGACGACTACTACGAGGAACTGAAAAGATTGCTCTTCAAGATGGGGGTAATATCTCAGAACGTCCTGTGGAAGAGCCTCACAAATAAGAAGTTGTATCAAAACGTTCTGGATAACCTCACTCTCCAGATACTCTCCAAGCTCGGAATAAAGTACTTCGCTCTCAAGTACGACACAGATTATGACTACATTCTCGGAATTGATGCTGGGCCAGATGCCACAGGTGTTGCAAGGATTGGAGGCTGTGCAGTCGTATACGACTCCAGGGGCGTGATTAAGGAGATATATCCCGTAAAGGTTCCACAGCCCGGAGAAACAGTAAACATGAGCAGAATTTTTGAGGAACTCATCTACGGTAGTGGTCTGAACTTCAACAGAAAGAGAGTTCTCGTGCTCAGGGATGGAAAGGTCCAGAGAGAAGAGATAAACAACCTCGTTGATATTTCTAAGAAGCATGGAATGGACCTGACGATAATCGGTGTGAGGAAAAACCACTCCACAAGGATGTTCACCGACGAAATTGGGAGCTATGCTATCGTGGGAGATGTAGCATTCCTGTTACCTCACACAACCGATGCCGGTTCCGTGCCGGTGAAGATAGAGGAAAAAATAAGGATAGTCGGTGGATCGGTTAGCTGGGAGAAAATAACGGATGCAGATGTGGAGCTTTTGTATGCTTTAACAAAGATGAACTACAGCACACTTTTTGGCAAATACCTTAACATCAAGCTTCCTGCTCCAGTTCATTATGCAGATAAGTTCGTTGAAGCTATCAGAAAAGATTGGGAGATAGATAGAGAACTGCTTAAGAGGGGGATGCTTTACTTTATTTAGTAGTGTTTAATACTGCTGTAATGCACTATATCCTTAATAAGTGGCCGTATTTCTTAAGCCACTCCCTGTGTTTTTCGTAGTCCGGCATTAACATTTTCACCTTGCTCCAGAAGGTTTTGTTATGGTTTCTTTCCTCGAGATGTACAAGTTCATGAACTACAACATAATCTATCACAGGTAGTGGTGCCATAATCAGTCGCCAAGAGAAGTTCAGGTTTCGCTTGTGAGAGCATGAAGCCCATCTTTTTTGTGCATCTGTTATATTGATTTTGTTATAATTAAAACCTCTCATTCTCGCATACCATTCTACTCTTTCTGATATCTTTTCGTACGCTCTTTCTTTATACCAGTTAATGAATACTTCTTTTGCTGTCGGGAGATATTCTTTTGATAGTAGAAATTCATTTTCAAGTCTCAAAGGTTCTTTTTGTCCATCCACAATTCTTAATTTGTAATATTTCCCCAAGTAGAGGAAACCTTCTCCATTTACGAATTCTTTATTTGAATGTCTGGGATCTCTTGAAAGAACTTCCCTTCTTTTCTTTTCAATCCAATCTCTGTGCTTCAGTATAACTCTCTTTATGGCTTCATCGCTTGCGTTAATTGGTGCTCTAACCACTAATTTAGCGTCATCAGTCACCTGTAAGGAGATTGTTTTTCTTTTAGTCCTAATCAATTTGTCAATCAAAATGTCTGTTTTACTTTCCGTATACATGGTACGCTAGCTCCAGTAGTTTTTGAGCTATTTCATTCCTTTTCTTGAATAATAATCGCATATATCCTGATCGTGGAAGGAGGATATGTGAAATTATGTATGATTTTAACCTTTTCTGTTTTGTGTAATTTTCCCAGAAATCCACTGATTCTACTTCGTTTCTTATTATCTCGACAACATCTTTTGTTAGCTCTACTAGAAAATCTATATTTTCTTTACCCAGAGTTTCAATTGGTTCTTTCCCGAATATTTCCCGCTTTAAGAGTCCAAAGAAGGGCATTTCTTTTTTTGGATCAAATCCAAAAGTCTCTTCAGCCCGCCTACCCTTCATCATATATTCTCTAAGTTTTTCAAGTTCGATGGCGAGCAATTCCCAGTTTTCTTTGTATTCTTCGAGTATTCTTTTCAATCTATCTGAGAATCTCTCGTAAAATTCGGGATCTTCTTCATAATGCTTTTCAATGTGTTCTATAATTGCATATCTGAGTTCCTCAGCCCTTGCTTTCGGTGATTTTTTCTTTTTAACATTACGAATAAAATCTTCAGAGAACAGTGGTGTTGGTGGAATTTTTGGATTAACACCTTTAGAAATAAGATATTCTTCAACGATCTCTCTTATTTTTCTGCTTGCATCTCTTATGCTAAGCTTGTCGTCTCTGTATCTGTTTCTGGCAGACTCTTTAATGAATTTTAATATTTTCAAGTCTGTAACATATTTGAGAGCCTCTGGGTCAGGTAATACTTTGTCCATCGCCCTGCTGAATTTTCTGACGAGAGTTATGAACTCGTCTCTAACTTCTTCATCTGCAAGAATATCTATGCACTCGTCAATATTTTCTTTCCAGTCCTCGATTTCAAATTTTTTAAAGAAATCATTGATTTGAGTATGCCAGAATTTTAGCTCATCGATGCTCTTGGCTTTATTAACAACAACCTGGCTTATTTCATCAATATCTTCATCAGCGTAAATTGCAAGCGCTTCTCTCAGATGCTTGAGTACTCCCACGTAATCAACAACAAAGCCACAGCTCTTGTTCTTGTAAACTCTGTTGACTCTAGCAATTGCCTGTAAAAGATTGTGTTCTTTAACTACATTGTCAAGGTACATTACCTGTTCTATCGGTGCGTCAAATCCAGTTATGAGCATGTTATTGACTACAATTATGCCTACCTCTCCACTGATTCCGCTCTCGTCAGTTTGGTCAAATGGAAGTTTAAAACTCTTTATGACTTTATCATGTTCACTTGGGTTTGTGTATGGGTGATATTCAGGAGGATCGTTAGGGGCTGAAGAGATTACCACAGCAACTTTAAGCTTTTTGAGTAACTCAAGGTCTGATTCTGGATAGTTGTTCTTTTCAAGTTCTTTTATCTTTTCTTTCAAAGCATCTTCAAGAGCTTTTTTATATTTTATAGCCGCAAGTCTTGAGACTGCTACAACCTGAGCTTTGAAGCGATTTGGAAAGACGTGCTTCACATAGTGGTCGATCATGTCTTTTGCTTTGTGTTCTATTACTTTCTCATGTTCTAAGTATGCCCTCCAGGTGTATCTACCAAGAATCTTTTTCTGCTCGTTATCTGCATAAGGAAAAACATCTAAAAATTTCTTGTCAAGTTCCTTCTCATTCTTAATTTCTGCGTCATGGGCTCTGCCCTCATAAACGATCTCAACCGTTACACCATCTTCAACAGCCTGTCTTATGCTGTATTTGTCAATGTAGTCACCGAAGGTCATTTCGGTTTTTTCTATAGGTGTGCCGGTAAAGGCTATTTTTGTTGCGTTTGGCAGAGCTCTTCTTAAGTTAGCTCCAAGAAGCTTGTACTGAGATCTATGAGCTTCATCTATCATCACGAGAATGTTTGGTGATGTGTTGAGAATGGGAAATTCTTTTTCGAGTTCTCTTTCCTGAAACTTGTGAATCATCGCCATAACAAGATCAGGGGTGTCTGTACGGATTAACTCTTTAAGTTTGTTTATGCTGTTTGCAAGATTCACAGTATACCCGACGCTTTTTGACGTCTCTCTTAGCTGTTTTTCCAGATCTCTTCTGTCAGTAACGAATACTATTTTGAAGTTGCTCAATTCAGGATCGTGATACATTGCCCTTACGGTAAACATCATAGTCAGCGATTTGCCAGATCCCTGTGTATGCCAGACAATGCCTCCTCTTTCTTCTGGAGTTTTTCCTTCTTTTAATCTCTTTATAATCTTCCTTACTGCTCTGAACTGCTGATATCTTGGAACTACCTTTATCATTTTGCCCTTTGAGTCTTCCTTGAAAAGTGTGAAATTATGAAGAATGTCCAGCAGGTTAGCCTTTGAGAGCATTCCCTGAACCAATACCCACTGGCTTGTTACTATATCACTTCCGATATCCGAAAGACTGTAGGGATACAGATCTTTCCATTCAACAAAATGTTCATAATCAGAGGTTATGGTTCCGTACTTTGCCACCTGGTTTGATGTGGCAACCATAAACAGGTTATACCAGAAAAGTTTTTCATTTCCCTCCTTCTCGCCCCTCCTGTTGGAGTATCTCATGAGCTGAGTTATGGCTTCGTTAACAGGATCAGCTATGGCTGGAGACTTGCATTCAACAACAACCAAAGGCAAGCCATTCACAAAGAGAACAATATCTGGGGTTATGTGTTTTTCCGTGCCAGGAATATTCACTTTGAACTGAGATATTGCTATGAAGGAATTGTTTTCCGGGTTTTTGAAGTCAATGTATTTTACAGTGGGACTTTTCTCGCCCGTTTTCCTGTTTTCAGATACTGAAGTGTTTTCAAGGAGGAGTTCATGGATTTCTTTATTTGCTTCGAGCATTGAGTTTGCACTTGGAGTAGTTATTCTTCTTACTACTTCCTCAATTTGGTCTTCCTCAATCCAAGGGTTTATTCTTTTTATCGCTTTTTTAAGTTCTTCTTCGAGTATAACTTCTCTGAAGCTTTCTCTGAATTTTACACTCTCCCCGTAAACGGGTTCTCCGGAATTGTCAAATTTTATAATCTCTTTAACATCTTCAGGATTGTTTTTATTCTGTCTGTAAATTTTCCAGCCTAACCGCTGGAGTTGATCGAGGAAGGGATTTTCAACGTAGTGCTCTTCATCAAGCTTGCGGAACATTTTGTTCGGCTCCTACAGGTACTGATATACTCACCGATTCTTTAATTTTTTCAAACCATCCTTTAACTTCCTCCCATGTACCCAATTCTTCGAGCATCTCCTTCGTCATTTTTTTAGACAATTTTCCACATAGAATATCCTTTACTATCTCTACTTTTTTACCTGTTATTCTATTTATATATACAGGAATATTTTCATTATCCCAATCGATTTCGTTATCTATTGTAATATTAAACTCCTTTTCGATTAGAGACTTGTGAATGTAGTTCTCGATTTCTCTCTTTTGTGTTAGTGTTCCGAATGAAGGATCAGGTCTTGAATTAACTTTGTCAATAGCTTCCTTATATTTTTCATCACAATCTCTGTCATATAGATGAAATTCAATAACACTCGAATTTTCTAGATAGTATCTATCTATCCAGTTTCTAAGATTTGAGCCACTCATTGGGATTATCGAAATAAGTTTACTGGATAAATCAACAATTTCTTTAAGCTCTGGGATATACTCGTTGATATCTAATAAAAACAACCTATCTCTTTCTCCCTCAACACAAACAACTACCTTATTCAATGTGGGTAAGATGCCCAAACTTTCCACGATTCCTAAAAGTATATTGTCATTATCTTTTCCACTTTGCACGATTGCCCTATTATCTTCTTTCTTAACCAGTCTCAGACTATCTATTGGAAGGAGCTGCGCTATAGATGGGCTGTGCGTTGTTAAAATGACTTGTGAGTTTCCTGTTTTTGATAACTCAATAAAATTGTTAATCAAAAGTTTTTGATGATCAGGGTGCTGAGAAGTCTCTGGTTCTTCAATTGCATAAACAACATTTACAGCATTATTCTCTTTTCTTCGTTTAACCTCAGCAGAGAAAAAGCTTAGTAAAACCAATCTTCTAACTCCGCTACCTCTCTTATCCAACGGAATACCATCATCACTAACGATTCCTATTTCTTTGAATACATTTTCCCACTTTAATTTCCCTACATCCGGAATGTCAGGCCTTAATTCTTGTGCAACTTCAGGATTTATCCTCTTCAACTCATCTAATGTAGCGCTTGCTATTTCCATTACTGCGTTTTTTATTTCTTCAGCTATTTCAGACAATTTTTCCTGAACATCTGGTCTTTGGATAATTTCCCTAACAGTAACCTTTAGAGGATCTTGAATCTCAGGATCGCCCTCTGTATTTGCTCTATCTGATTTGAAAAGGGTATAAACAGGAAGGTATCTACTAATTTTTGACCAGATTTCTCTCATTCCATCTTTATCAACTGGAATTAAAATATTTTCAAATGTCAGCTCACCATAACTATCTCTTATGGATTTTCTAAGCAATGATGCCTTTCGCTTATCTTCACATTTCAATTTGCGTTGGTTCACAAAATCTCTTAGTTCGGATATCGGTTTTAATAGCAGATCTTTAATAAAATCGTCGTTAGCTGGATGTTTAGCAAAGATAAATGTGCCTTTAAGCTTTCCATCTCTAAAAATCTTGTGAATTTCTAAGTCTCCATTTTCATTAAGTAGATACTCATCTTCTAAAGTTATGGGTACGGTAGAATCAATAATTAGTTCAGATGGCAAAGCTGAGAAAACAACACCTATCAAAATATCCTTATTTCTCTCCCGTTCAGCTTCTTTGTTGAGGTCTTCTTTTTCTATTTTTACCTTACCTTTTCCATCATAGAAAAAAATCTCAAGAGCATCCAATATCGTGGATTTTCCTGCGTCATTTTTACCGATAAAGACCGTTAAATCATCGATATCAATTATAGTTCTTTCCTTGTAACACCGAAAATTTTCAAGTATTACTTTTTTGATTTTCATTTTCGGCACCTTCTGGAGGCTGCCATTTAACTAATTCTTTTATCTTTTCAATTATTAGCTTCTCTCTCCTGCTTATAAAATTCTCAAAATTTCGTTTTATTTTTTCGGGCTCCAGATTGCTGTGAGTCGCTTTCAGAATCTTGTACATTTCTTCATCAATGAAATGCAACTTTAAAATATCTCTTACTTTAGCTTCACTACCATAGATCCTGATCATGTCTTGGATGTATTCTGAAGGACTCTTTTTCCAGATTTTTCTATTAGTTTTATCGAAAATTAAAGTTCTGTTTAGTGCAGTATCATAATCAACATCTATTTTATTCTCTTCTAAGAACTTTTTCGGGAAAATATGGTGGTCTTCAAGTTCATTGAATGACAAATCATCGGGATGATGAAAGTCTTTAGCACCATTCATAAATAAAAGGTTGAAAACTCCTTTATACTTCGCACTACTGCGTCTATTTACATTTTTAAGACTGAAAACTCCAGAAGAGAGCTGGACTCTTAATTGCTGGACAACTTCAGGTATTTTGCTGTCATCCTCGAACCATTGAGAGACTTCTCTGAAATCCCTCATCATAAGAGTTTCTGTTGAGCCTGAATACCTTTCAGAGAAAACAGAACTCCAGTACCATGTATCTAGTTTGTCCATGTCTGGATGTCTGTGCTTTAAGTAGAATGCTACCATTAAGGTTATTGTAGGATAATAAGGAAGCCACCTATTGACGTCAGGCACACCGTATTTTGCTGGATTCAGAAACCTCGGAAGGACTTTATTTTCTACGAGATTTACAACTTTTTCCCACTGTTCTTTGTTAAGAACACCTTCATCTATTTTAAGCATGTCTCTTGCCTTAATGCTTTTACCTTTTGCTAATGCCAGCGCCTGAATAAAAGAATAGGGCACATTCGTATCGTCAATTCTCGAAGACAGCGTTTTTATGTAGTGGTTTTCCTCATAGGCTTTTTCCCATTCTTCTCTTAACTTAATGAATTTGTATAATCTCGCCACAAGTAAATCATATGTTGAAAGCTTGACTCCCGTTTTGTTAATTCTTTCAAACAGCATTGCTATCTCTTCAGGCTTATCATTGTATTGAACCCCTAGAGTCAGAGTATATACTTCATATTTTAGAATATTCCCTATATAAGATTTGATTTTTTTAGCAATATCCTCAGCAAACAATTTTTTGTATTTCGAGTACCACAAATCGTAAAAAGCATCGCTATCTTTTAAAATTGTTAATGGAAGAAGGCGCTTTTCCATTAATTTAGCATAATTGTAGTTCCCGTCATCATCTAGAATAGAGCGATACTCTCTCCATTTCTTTGACCAGCTGAAAACTGCCTCCTCTACCTCATTTTTGGCAAGCTTTTCCAGATCAATAAAAAATGCGTATGGATTTTCAGTATTTTTTAGAGGTATGTCTGGGCTGTAAACCGCATAAAATACAGAGGTTAATCTTTGCTGCCCATCAAGAATCAATTTTCGTGGGTTTGCTCTGATCTCTGGATTCACGAGTTCCGCTCCCTGCACGAATATTGCCTTGAATGGTAATTGAGATGGATTAGTGTCTAAAATCAAAAAGGTTCCAATGAACATGTCCTCAAGTAAGGATTTTATTAATTCTTCTATATCATTCCTTGTCCATACAAAATTTCTCTGGAAGTCTGGAAGCAACACCTCACCACTATATGCTTCATTTACAAGTTTCAGAAGGTTTTCTTTGCGATGTCCCAGATCCATCTACTTTACCTCCTTCAATCAAATGATCAACTCTAACTCTCCCAGTGAGCAAATCCTCCATCAATCCCTGCTTTATTCTTTCAAGTTTTTCTTTATAAGCTTGTTCCTTTTCTATTGTTTCATCAATTTGTGAGAGAATTGAGGCGATACGTTTCTGTTCTTCTAGAGGTGGGACAGGGATTTTAAAGTGTGAGACATCATTTAAACTTATGTTAGATTGAGCAAGTTGAACCATAATTTTCTGGATATGTTTCTCAATAAATTTGCTTTTTAAAAAGTAATATAAAAATTTTGTATTAATATTCACATTCTCTTTTAATCTAATTAACGCAAGATTTTGATTAATATTTGCAGGCAGGATTTTTTTATTAACGACAAATACTCTTCCAATAGCTCCAGCGATAGAAAATAATAAGTCATTTTCTTTTAACTGAGATCGTCTTAAGTATTTATGTGTAATCTCATCTATGAACGCAAGTTGATTTTCTATTATGTTTCCTTCTTCATCAATTGATTCTACTTTCAAAAACTTTATTCCGCTACTCGTGAAGTTAAACCCATAAGTAGTTGGCGTAGTTCCTTTTGTAATAAGAATACAAAGTTTCCCCAACTCCACAACCTCCCACTCCTCCGGAATCCTGCCAAGCGGCGAGTCCTTGAACCTGTGGGTTTCCTCGCTTCTTATCTGCCCGTTTTCGTCTATGCCTTTGGTCAGTAAATCCTGCATCAAGCCCTGCTTGATTCGCTTGTATTTCTCTATGATTTTGTCAGTCTTTTCTATGGCGTTGTCAATTGTTTCGAGAATTTCTGCGATTTTGCGTTGTTCGAGTTTGGATTTAGGATATGTGACTCTAAAATTTAATAAGAAAGATCTTGTTATGTGTTTCATTGTGGAGCCATGAGCTTCTTTTGACAAATCCTCTATTTTATGCTCCAAAAGATATTTCAAAAATCTCTTCTCAATTGTCGAGTTTGGAATAACTTTGTATAAATGCTGATTGAGGTACGCTTTGCCTCTGTCCCATAGTTTTATGGCTAATGTTGCACTCCAAGAGAATATCAAATCGCCATTGTCAATTAAATAGATATCTGGTAATTTTTTATCTGAATAATCGTATTTAGCATTGGGATCTTTGAGCTGTTCTATTCTAACAATAGGCAAGCCATCTTCCTTCCAATCCTCAGGTTTAAATGCATATCCATTAATGAAGGAAGCCAACTTTCCTAAGTTAGAAGTGTCCCAATCTTCCGGAACTTTCACATCTTCAGCCATAGTATCTCAACCTCTCAAGAAATTCGTCCAGTTTTCTAACTTCTTCGTCCCTTTCAGCCCTTAACTGAGTTAATGGAACAGAATATTTGTCCCAGAGTTTCTCAAAAATCTTTATCAGCTCTTTCTTCTCAGCGTTGAGGTACTTTTCTAACTGCTTCACAATCACATCGTGGAACTTCTCGAGAATAAGCTCCTTAGCTTCCTCTTCTGTCAAGCTTTCCCTTTTTACATCAACCTTTCCTTTCTTGACTTTGACGGGTTGTTTTGTAAGATTATCAATCGTGTATTTTCCTCTTAACTCTTCAATCTTCTTTTTCAGATTTCTCTTTAACTGACTGAGCTGTTTGTTCTTTCTGTCTATGTTTATGATCAACTCCTGAAGCTTTCTGATTTCCTTAACGGCTGATTCGCTTTCATACCTTTTCAAATCGTTTATCTGCTCTTTCAAGTATTTGATTACTTTATTTGGTGTTTTCTTTCCGTTATCTTCTTCATCCCACTCCTCAACTTCCTCAAGAAGTTCGTTAAGCTCTCCTTCAACCTCTGCAATTTTTGCCTCAAGCTCCTCTATCTGCTCCAGATCCGCTGAGAAGAACTTCTTTTCTATTCTTTCATCTTCAATAATTCTCTTGCTCCATCCTGAAGCAACAACAGTCTTGAAATCGTACCTCAGCTCTTCCCACCAGTTGACAAAAACTCCTGCAACCTTAAACTCATCCAGGACACCAAGGGGTAGAAGTTTCTGCTTAAGATTCTCGAGAGATCTGTTTCTGAACTCCCAGAGATTGTTGTTTCCTGGGAAGTTTTCTATCTCCTTCTCTACTTCATTCCACCACTCTTCAAGTTTCTGGAAATGCTCTTCAAATTTCCTTTTAACACCTTCGTGCGACTCTATTATCTCTTTAATTTTACTCTTCTCTTTTAGATCTTCTCTGAATGCGAAATAATCTTCATCAAGTTCAGTAAAGAAGACATCTTCATCTACTCCAAACTTTTCTATCTGCTTTTTGTAGAGGTTTACCTCCCTCTTAGGAACTCCACCGATCAGATGAGCCCTGACGTCCTCTATCTCAGGATCTGGAGAGCTGTCAACGTACCTTCTTATGTTCAGATTGTAATCGTTCTCCTCTATCTCTTTAATATCAACAAGTCTGGAGTACTTGGGTATCTCTATCTTTTTCTCGAAAACTGTTACGATCTTCTCAATGTCCTCTGGCCTTAGATAATTCTGATTTCTGCCCTCTCCGTACTCCCTCTCTGCGTTTATGAAAAAGATCTTGTTCTTCAAATGCTCCGGTTTATTTTTGTTTATCACAATAATACAGGCAGGAATTCCCGTGTTGTAGAACAGTTTTGGAGGTAATCCAATAATGGCTTCTATAAGATCATCCTTTACTATGCCCTCTCTTATAACCTTCTCCTGACCACCCCTGAAAAGAACTCCGTGGGGCATGACTGTTGCCAGTATTCCATCATCTTTGAGGCTCGCGATCATATGTTGCAGGAACATCAAATCCGCTTTCTTTCCGTTTTCCGGAGTGAAACCGTATTTGAACCTCTCTGGAAATTGCATGTTTGTTTTTGTGTAGTTCTGAGAGAAGGGAGGATTGGCTAAAATTCTGTCAAACCTCTTGATGTAGCCGTTCTCAAGAAACATCGGGGTTGTTAGCGTGTCCTCGTTCTCTATATGGGCATCTGGGATGTCGTGCAGAATCATGTTCATCTTGCATATAGACCAGGTAACACCGTTTAGCTCCTGACCGTAAAGAGCAAGGTTTCTCGGATTCTGTCCCTGCTCTTCAACGTATCGCCTCGCCTCTATCAAAAAACCGCCTGAACCGCATGTAGGATCATAAACACTCATTCTTTCCTGTGGTTTAACCAGCCTCACCATCAGAGTCTTCACATGGGGTGGAGTGTAGAATTCCCCTCCCTTTTTGCCTGCTGAATCAGCAAACTCCTTAAGCAGATATTCGTAGGCTGCACCAAGCAAATCTGGAAATTCAAAATCCTCATTTCTAAGTCTGTATTTGTTAAAATGATGGATTAAGTCGATCAGTTGCTGGTCTTTCAGCTTTGTTTTGCCCTTTACTGCGTTAAAGTCAATATGTCTCAACACTCCGTCCAGTTCTGGATTATATTCCTCCAACGCAGCAAGAGCTTTATTCAACTGACTACCTACATCTTCCTTCAAATTCAGAATGTTTTTCCACCTTGCCCTTTTTGGAACAAAGAAAGTATCGCCATAGGTAGAAGGATCTTCGAGGAGTTCCTCAATTTCCTCTTCAGAAAAACCTTGTTTTTTGAACATTTCTCTGAGCTCTTCCCTTTTCGCCTCAAAAACGTCGTTTACACGCTTCAGGAATAGCATGCCAAATATGTATTCTTTATACTCTGAAGCATCCATCTTGCCCCTCAGAATGTCTGCAGCTTTAAAAAGGTGAGTTTCCAGTTGTTTAAGGGTTATTTTCCCGTTGTTCATCATGATCCCCTGTTCACCGTTAATGGTTCTAATTAATCTATTTTTTGATTTGAAATAACTGGTAGATACTTGAAGAAAAGAGCTTGCAATACTTCAAAAAAGTGGGAAAGGTTGTAGGAAGATTTGACGTGATGACAGATGCAATCTGCACTAACAGAAGTGCTGAATTGGCAAATATTTAATAAGAAACATTTGATAGATTTAGTGAACACAGCTTAAAGCTGTTGAGGTGTGATTATGGCTTACTGGCTCTGCATCACCACCGAAGAAAACTGGCAGGTAATCAAAGAGAAAAACGTGTGGGGTGTGCCAGAACGACACAAAAACACCATAGCAAAAGTCAAACCCGGAGATAAACTTCTAATCTACCTCAAACAGGAGAGGAGCAAAGATAAAGTCGTAGAACCTCGAATTGTGGCAGTTTACGAGGCAACTTCTGAGGCCTTTAAGGACAACAGACGGATTTTCAAATCTCCATCAGGCATGGGCAATGAAGTCTTTCCGCTCCGCATAAAGCTAAAACCTGTAAAGATTTTCTCAACACCAGTAGATTTCAAATCCCTTATCCCGAAGGTGAAGTTCATCACAAACAAAAAGAAGTGGACTGGACATCTGATGGGCAAGGCGATGAGAGAAATTCCGGAGGAGGATTACAGGCTCATTGTAAAATCTGTGGAGGGTTGATTTTTGCCTTCCCCAATTTACAGGAAAACTGCCTATGAACTCGTTAGAGAAGCAGCATACGAGCTCGGAAAAGGTGGCAAGACCTTCACGTATCAGGATGTTCTAAGCTATATACGAAGCAAATACCCCGACGCTCCTCACAAAGACGACACAATTGAAATACACTTATGGGTCCTTTCGATAAACAACAAAAGTGCTGCAAACTTTCACCCCAGCCTGTACAAAAGAGCTTTTCTAATTGATCTCGGAGGTGGCAGGTTTAAGCTTGCAGAACGTGGTGAAACATCCGACAAAGAAGAAACAGAAAAATCGGATGATCTCAACCCTGAAGAAATAGCAAAGGAGAAAATGGAAAATTATTTCGGTGTCAGGCTTGAGAAAAAGAGACTCAATATCTTCGGAAAATACAAGGAATTTGACCTGGTAAACATAGAGGAGAACATTGTTGGAGACGTAAAACACTATACTTTCAAAGGCTCAAACCCTGCAGCCCAGTTCAGCACCATCTCTGAATACGTCTGGCTGATGGAAAAACTTGAGCAATCAAGCGGAAAGAAATGGAGAAAGTTCATCGTTGGGCTTGGCAACAGAGAAACATTCGTAAAGTATGCAAAGCAGTACGGTCCCTGGCTTGGCGACATCGAAATTTATTTCATCGATGAAAACGGAAAACTGGAGACGATAAGAGCGCCCTCGCTTGGAATTTGAATGTTAAAAGTTATGGCAGGCTCACAATTTAGAGGTGTATTCACCAAGACCTTCGCGTTAATATTCACTTTAACTTTAATCGCCAGTCTGTTTTCAGGAACTTTCGATAGTATTCCCGCAGCAGTTGTTAGTGCATCGATGCTGTCTCTGGTACTGTCTATTCCCTTTTCTGCAATAGCTTACGCGTTGACTCGACTCAGACGGGTAAAAACAAGAAAATTAGATTTTAAAGACACCAAAGATAGAATTAACAATGAAATACGGTTTGATCAACCTTACGACAGTTATTATGAAATACTTGATCCAGAAGAACTTGGATTTTTGCGTAGTGATACTCCAGTAGTAACAAAAAAAGTTGGAGATTTAGTTATGTGTAATCAGACTCTTTCAAAGACTCAAACAATCAAAATAGATTTTGAAGAAGCGAAATCAAAAGCGTTCTCTGCTCCCCACTTCTACATCGGTGAGTACATTCCAAAATACACAAACGTGCAAGATGAGTTCTCCAGACTAATTCTCTATTCAAAAATTACAGTAATTTAAGCTCAAAGGCCAAAAAAGACTTAATAGATGATTTTACCGGTAAAATCATATCTATAGTCGAAGAAAACTCTCTAAAGCCAGACATTATCATACCAATACCGTCAAGCATGGCTTATACAATAAGTGAGGGCCACAGAGAAATCTCGCGTAGGCTGGCAGAAAAGCTAAAAATAGAGGACGGGACAGGTGCTTTAGTCAGAGTCAAGACAGTAAGAAAATCGTCGACATCCTTGCCTGAAGACAGACCATCTTTTGACGAGCATTATCAATCCATGGTTGTCAATCCTATGTTCGATCTCAAAGGCAAGAAAGTTTTGCTATTTGACGACATATATACTATTGGAAACACAGCACGGGCTGCAGCAACAAGAATTTTTGAAGCTGGTGCAGAGGAAATATGGATAGTATCTCTTGGAATGACAAAAAGGTGGTCTCAGTGGACCTGAGAAAATTTGGTATTGGTGTAGGGGAGGAAAAATACGAGGAGGAAGAAATTTGTGAGATCAGGTTAGATTCTCCAGAATACCTGTATCTCCTGAGTAAGATAGAAAAACCTCCTGAAGTCCTGTATGCAAAAGGCAACACTGATCTGTTGCACAAACCTGCGGTTGCAATTGTTGGAGCGAGAGAGCTGTCCGAAGCGGGTGCAAAGTATGCTAGAGAAATAGCGAAATTCTACGCCAGAAAGGGTTTTGTAATTGTTTCTGGCCTGGCACTTGGCGCAGATACAATTGCCATGAAGTCGGCTCTTGAGAGTGGAGGAAGAGTTATTGCAGTTTTACCAACTCTGGGAAAAATTATCCCTAAAAGTAACGAAGAGCTGGCAAATGAGATTTTGGATAATGAAGGTTTGTTGATTTCTGAATGGATTGCCAGATCCGTTCGGAAATACATGTACATCAAGAGAAATAGAATAATCAGCGGAATTTCTCTCGGTATTGTTGTAGTCGAAACTGGCATTGAAGGAGGAACAATGCACACTGTAGATTACGCAAAAAAACAGAAGAGGTTGATAATAGTTGCAGATACTCCAGCAGATGGAAACAGAAAACTGATCGAGGAAGGTTATCCTGTGTTTAAATTATAGACAGATAGAATACCTCAGATCTCAAGATAAATGGAGATCAGGATGGTAGAGCAGGAGGAAAGCTATCGAGCTTGAAGACATCAGAAAATATGATAGACCCGTTAAATCAAGGCGTTTCGTGCCTGTTGGGTATCAATATAGCTAATGAATTAAAATCATACTTATCACTCACCCTCTATTAGTTTTATCATCCACACTTATAACGAAAGTATACAGCCATCACCGTTAGGTTTCGAAACAATAGAAAAGTTACTTTACAAAAATCTTAAAGATTTATTTTGTAAGTTCTATTGGTGATACGATGTCGCAGGCGTTCAAGGCAGTGAAGTTTGAGTACGACCAAAAGAGTGAGTGGAGGTTCTACTTCTCCTACATCAAAGACCTTGCAAAAAGCTGCAAGAGGATAGAAGAATTCTGGAGAGAACTGAGGAGGAAGTGTAATGGTGTACCGTTTAAAGATTTGCAAGAGGATCGGGACTACAGCAGCGTTCTGCTCGGCGGGGTTTCAGCAGATGGCACGTATAAGGAGAGGAGCTTGGCTAAAGTTTACAGCGAGCTTTTTGGTTTCAAACCAGAAAACGTTCGTGACTTGATCGAAAGAGTGAGGGAGGACTTACCTCCATCAACCAAAGTTCTCGTAGAGGAGACGAAGTTCATCTCGTTTGTGAGGGATATATCGAGCAAAGTAGATACTATTCTCGAGCAAGCTAAGGAAAAAGGCTTGATATCAGACTGGGAAGCAGAGATTGAGGTAGAATACAACTACTACGAAATTCTTTCAGATTACAAAAAGCTGACGGAGATACTATCGGATTTTATTCGAAGGCTGAAAGATATCCTCCCTAACTACAACCAGAGGTCTCTATTCATCTGGACGCTCGACAAGCTGACTTATCGCTATATGACAGCCGCGTATCCCAAATTAAAAGCAAGAGAGGCTTTGGATATGCTGAAAGACATCTTCGGACTAGATGTTATTTTTTCGCCAGAGATGGAGGGTGACCCCGAAGAAGTTAGAAAAAAGAAAGAGCAGTACGAAATTTACTCGTTTTTGGAGGGTTCGTTGGGTAGAAACTTGATAGAGCTGTATAAGACGATTTGGGAAGCCTTTAATGACGACGTTAGGAATACTTTGAAGATCATTTTTCCAGAAGTTTCGAACCTCAAAGAGGAGTTCTACGAAATGGCGGCTCAGGCTCTCAGGAATATAAACTGGAAGTTTCCAGATATTTACGTAGTTGGAAAGGATTTGAAATATTCGGGAGAGAGGGGAGATACAATCCAAGCCGAATACCAAATATCCGGTATTATGCTCACTTCGTGCAAGTATGCTGGCTTTTCTACTAGCGGGAACTACTCGTCGTTCGAACGGGAGTGCAGTATCCCACTACTTCAGCTCTTAGACGAGCTTGCTCCCGGGATTTTTCTCCTCAACGGACTGCTGTTTGAATTGGACATTAAGAGAAACACGCTTGAGGTGAGAACACCGTCTACAAGAGCTGTCGCTGCATGGAAGTATGGTTGGTTCGATTCTCACGGATGGAAATGGGGTGTAGTTAGATGACTAAAGGCAAAGAAGTCGAATTAGAAACTAAACACGAAGAAAAGACCAAAGTTCAAGAGAACGAGCGTGTAAATACTCAATTAAAAACAGAAAAAAGGTTGGGAGTGCCAAAGAAGGAAGAGACAAAGTGGCAAGAGAAAGACTTGCTCGTGCCCCAGGTGTGCATTAAATCTTACTCGTTTGTAACTCCGATTGAGTTAGATTCAAGTGTGAATATCAGAAAAGTGGGTGGTTTAGTAAGAATTCCACAGTTCAACTGCGCATATTCTTGCAGCGAAAAACCTCAGGAGCTAGATGCTGAAGTATACGTTGGAGGTGTAGAGGCAAGAACAATACTCATTCCTAGCATGGAACTAAAGAGCGTTAGAAGTCTGAGCGAACTAGAAATCGACGCATCTTTGGAAGTGATGCCAGCCAAAAAGTCGATTAAGGTCCCCCAGATTCAGGTTAAAGCCATGAGAATTTTAACTTCCTATGAAAAGTTTTTGGACAAACCAATTTTAGTAGGTACTGAGGAACATAGCTCCATCGAGGAAAGAACAGTAACTAAAGAGGACGTAGAGAAGGCAGAAACGAAGTCTAAGCAAGAACTAACTGGGAGGGGCGAAGGTGCTGAGCCTGGACTGGAGGAGGACGTATTAGAGGAAATTTTACCGAGAGGAAAAGGTGATTGGAGGATAACCAGTTTACAGCGCCCACTTTGCTTAATCGTGACGGGCGAACGCGCAGACGGGTTGACGATGGTCGAACATTTAATTTCCACAAAGTTCACTTACCAAGGCCAGTACATGTTTTCTAAAGGATTGCCTTGGCAGGAGAGAGTTCTAACCGAAATGGCCGATGGACAGATGGAAAAAACTGGCATTAGGTATATACCTTCCAGAAAGATAGGTAAGAAAGAGGATCCATACTCGCTGATAACTTCTGAAGATCTGATAGTGCAAATCTCAGCCAACGAAGATGATAAGGCAGAGATTGTGAGAGGGCTCAAGGAGATCTCAAAGAGAGGGCCGAAATGTGTCATACTGTATGCTTCAAACGTAAAACCCTTCGAGGACTTAGATAGGAGAGTGCTTGATGTTGACATTGCTATAGTCTCCCTTCCCGAGCGTAGCGAGAAAATTCTAAAGTTGGTCGGGAAGCTGTTGGGTGTAGATCTTTCAGCAATTCTGGAGCCTGAGTGGAAGAGCATAGACGAGTTGTGGGCTGTAGCCGTTAGACTTTATGAGGAGGAACTAAAAAGACTCGATAAAGAGCTTCCTACTGAAGATGTGGACTACTTCCCTGACAGAGAGTCCCGGTTTCACTACTTGATGAAAAGAATTGTGTACTCGCACCTCAAGAGGAGAGGCTACAAAGACATTAGGGTAGAACAACCGATTTCTCTAATAGACGAAAACGAGTTTGTTGGATACGTTATTCCGGACATAGTAGCCGACGGAGAGTACTGGGAAGTAGAGACAGGCTATCCTTCCAGTGATGAAAAAAAACTAATCATAGAGTACTGGAGTCCGTATGCGAGGCTTGTGTGGAAGTTGTCCAAGTACAAGGAAAATCCAAGTAAGATACGGGTCGTCTTTCCTGCAATTTATGCATACTTGTTTTACGATGAAATACGGAAAATTAAAGCGTACTTCGAAAAGAGGGGGATTGATATTAAATTCTACACAATCTACTTACATGGAAAAGGAGAATTGCGGAGGTTTGTGTGACAAGAGTGGGCTAAATTGGCAGGGATTATCTTTATTTTCTCCAGCGTGTTCACTCGAACAGCCTCAACAAAAACAGTTCGGTAAATCCATTCGTCAAGCAATATTCAAAGTTTTTAGTAATCTAGTCCTAACGTGACTGAGATAGAGACAAAATAAGAATTGTAGAAGTGATTGAAGACTACATCTTCTTCCCTTTAAAACAAGAAAGAAAGATTTGACAGTATTTTTTCGAGAACGTTAATGATTAAGGTCTAAACCAATCGTATTCAAGCTTCCACCTGTGGTAATTGAAATCCAGC
>CAZZAF010000016.1:0-41639 GCA_964652135.1 uncultured archaeon | reverse complement strand
CTGCTTCTAACGGCGTATACTTATCTTAAGCTGAAAAAGTAGTTATGTTCTCTTCCCCATATCTTTTTGAAAACTGCTCTGCAATCATCGTAACTGAGTTTGCTGACAAATTTAGCGACTTTTACCTCTTCGACCAGATGTGGATAGGGCATATCTTCTGTTGGTACTTTTTCATCCTTGCTTATCAGTGAGATGTAGATTAATCCTCTTGCAGCAAGCAACTTCTCCATCTCCTCGGAAACAGACTCTCCCAGTATATACATTCTTGTGAGCTCATTTCCAGGATTTGGCACCAGCTCAATACCACTTTTTCTGGCAGCTATTTCTGTTAGAGATATGGTTGTTATTTTTACATTTGTATTGTTCAGCATTCTTTTGAGATGTTCTGGCAGAAGTATGTGCATGTGTCCTGCTTCAATCAGGATTCTGGATGCTTTCTCTTCTGAAACAATCTCTGCAATCTTCTTTGCTCTCATGTAATCTCTAACTCTAAATCTTTCAGCATCAGCTTTCGTGAAGCGTATTGTAGCTTCGACAAGCGCGTCGAAATCTCCATTCAGAAAAGTCTCGTGATATTCTATCAGCGCTCCTGTTGCTTTTCTTTCGATCTCTCTCACCATTTCTACTTCTGGATTCTTTGCCAGTTCTTCAAACTCGTTGCTTTCAATCGCTTTGTATATGTCTTCAAGCGTTTTTAGATACGGTTCGATCTGTAGTATCTTTTTACTCATTCTGGTTAGATTTATTAGCATTTCACCAAGATATTTTGCGAATAGGGGGAATGTTGTGTCCAGATTGTTAACGTAGTCCTCGACACTTATTTTCCCCTCAAGAAGGCTGATTAAATTTTCATTCTCTGGCTCTTCAAGTATTATTACGTCACTTTTCTTCGCCTCATCCTCAAAATGTTGCAGTAATTCAATTCTATGGGATGTAAATAGAACGATTATTTCTTTGCTCATTTTATTTCGCCCTCTTCTTGTTTGTTGCAGCACTATTTTGCATTTTTGCTGCCCAGGAGGGTAAGCATCAGAGCAGCCAATGTTAAAAATTCAATTATTCTACTAATATCTTTTATAACAAAATAAAAAGATACTTAATGGTTAAAGTAAATTTTAAGGTATGGAGAGAAAACATTTTGAGATTGCTATAGGTTTTGTGCTCGGGATCATTACAATTTTTGCGCTTGTAGCCTTTGTTCAACCATCAGCATCCCAGCAAGCATTCAACAAAACAATCGAGGTTACTGGGAGTGGCACAGTTAAAGTTGTGCCGAACGAGGCATGTGTAGTTATTGCCGTTGAAACAGAAGCAAAAACAGCTAGCGAAGCAACACAATCAAATGCTGAGAAGATGGGTAGCGTCTACGCAGAGCTGAAGAAAATCGTGGATGAAAGTTCGATAAAAACGAGATCTTACTCCCTGCAACCAATCTATGAATGGGTTGAAGAAAGCACGACCATGGGTAAAAAACAGCGGAAGGGAATTGTCGGGTATAGGGCAGTGAATAAGATCGAAGTCATCTGCGAGCCAGATAAGGCAGGAGATGTAGTTGATGCGGCGATAATGGGTGGAGCGAACAGAATAATCTCGATAACCTTCCGTATCTCTGAAGAGCAGAGGGAGAAAGCATACAGTGAGGCATTAAAAAAGGCTATCGGAGATGCAAAAGTAAAGGCTGATGTTATCGCTTCTGAAATGGGACTAAAGAGTTACTATCCGGTTAGGGTTATTGTTGGGGAAGTTTATCATCCAATGCCAATGCCTGTGCCATATATGGAAGAGAGAGTAGCCAAGACACCAGTAGTGCCTTCTGAGGTTAAGGTTGGGGCTAAAGTCCGCATTGTTTATGTGTTTGACTAATTTTCCCTTTTTATTTTGGATTGGTTTGCTGGATTAATTCAAGGGTATGGGTGTGTTATCTCTATGCGATTTACTGAAATTTTGGAACATATCTGAACACAGAAAATGCCACTATAAAAAACATTTTTCGAAGTTCATTTTTTATACTCTTTCTGGCAAAGTCAAAAGTTGCATGAGATGTGCTGTTTGCGGAAAAGAGGTAGAAGAGGGTACAATCTGTGCTAAATGTTATCTTGAAAGGAACGAAGTTATTTGGGTAGATGATATTATCAGGCTTACAAGATGTCCAAGATGCGGATTTTTCAAGTTGGCTGGGAAATGGAGGGAAGTGAGTTACGATGATGCCCTGATGGATGCCATATATTCGTCTCTAAGGGTGCACCCCGACCTCGAAGTAGACGACGTTAAGATTTCTGGAAATGAGGGCAGGTATTTGCTACGTATTAGCGGTGAGTTGTGGGGCGAAGAGGTAGATGTTGAGCGATATATCGAGGTAAGGATCCAGAGTGAAGTGTGTCTGAGGTGTAGCAGGGAAGCTGGAGGATACTATGAATCCATTGTTCAGGTAAGGGCTGAGGGTAGAGATATTGAAGAAGACGAATTCAAGGTTGTTAGAGCTATTGTGGAAGAAGTCCTCCATAAAGAAAGGGAAAACATGAAAGCCTTCGTTAGTAAAATTGTTGAAAGAAAAGAGGGTATAGATTACTACATCGGTGATAGAAATATCGGAAGGAAGATTTCGAGAAGGATTGCAGATGAACTTGGAGGAAAAATTACAGAAAGCAAGAAACTGACCGGTAGAAGTGATGGGAGAGATCTCTTCAGGTTTACATATTCGGTAAGATTACCGGTTTACAGGGAAGGAGATGTGGTTGAAGAGGGTGGAGAGATAGCCGTTGTTACAAACCAGAGATTGGGGAAAGGTGTTGCTATAGAGAGTGGTGAAACGATAAACCTCCAGAATCCAAGAATTATTGCAAGGAAGAGTGAAATCAGGAAAAGTGTTGTTCTTAACATGGATGAGTTTGCTGTTGAAGTTCTGCATCCATCCACACATGAAGTTGTGAGTGTTAAAAAGCCGAAGATCGCTCTTAAACCGGGAGACGAAGTTTTTGTAGCAGAGCATGACGGGAAGATTTACGTTATCCCCAAGGAGCTGATGGTGTGAAGGCGGTTAGAGTTCCAAAGAGAGAAGCCGAACCGGTGAGGAAGCTGGCGGAAAAGAGTGGTGCTAAAGACAAAAACAGACTTGTCGTCCAGAGGGGAGATTACGTTGAAATACCGATTTACGATGGTTTTGAACATCTCTTTACCGGATACGAGATTGTTGAACAGGTAGAACCAGTATTTGCAAGGCGAAAGGATCTGTTTGATGTATTGAAGAGGAAGATTCCGGAGGAATATCACCGATATATTCCGAGAAGGTACAAGATTCTGGGTGACATAATTCTCATAAAAATTCCGGATGAGCTGGAAGAATTTAAAGAGCTGATTGGCAAAACGCTGCTTGAAATAAACCCTCGCTGTAAGGCAGTTTGGAGGGATAAAGGTAAAGAAGGTATGCTGAGGAGACCTAACGTTGAATTGATCGCTGGTAGTGGAAGCGAGACTGTACACCGAGAAAATGGCTGTCTCTTCAAGCTCGACGTCACCAAGGTAATGTTCAGTCCTGGAAATCTTGCTGAAAGGGCAAGGATGGGCAGAATTGTTGAGGATGGCGAAGTAATTGTTGATATGTTTGCAGGAATTGGTTACTTTTCTATTCCAATGGCAGTTCATTCAAACCCAAAGAGAGTCTATTCTATAGAGATAAATCCGGATTCATACGCATATTTGCTTGAGAATATAAAGCTCAACAACGTGGACAGAATTGTACCAATCCTAGGTGATTCGATGCACGTAACACCTGAAGGTGTTGCCGACAGAGTTGTTATGGGACACATACGATGTCATGAATTCTTACCCGTCGCGATAAGAGCGTTGAGGGGTGAAGGCATCATCCACTATCATGAATCGACACCCGAAGCTGTACTTGACAGACCGGTGGAAAGAGTAAAGAAGGCAGCCGAAATGGAAGGAAAGAGAGTAAAAATTCTGGAATTCAGA
The DNA here is from genome assembly GCA_964652135.1 of uncultured archaeon. Classification (GTDB taxonomy): domain Archaea; phylum Halobacteriota; class Archaeoglobi; order Archaeoglobales; family Archaeoglobaceae; genus CAZZAF01. The sequence continues at coordinate 37,670 of CAZZAF010000016.1, read as the reverse complement.
AAGGTTAAGAATTACTCTCCTGGGGTTTTGCACGTTGTGGTTGATGCACTCATCTACTAGCTTCCTTCAACTTTCTTTTAAATTCTTCAGAGAATCCTGATCTACTGCAGTTCTGATCTCCTGTAGAAGATTCCAGATCAAGTGGAGATAAAGAAGTGGAGTGATTATCAGAAGAATACCATACACAAGAGGACTTCCGAAGATGTGGGAGAAAACTATTAGAGAAGAGAACATGCCTATGTAACAGATATTTTCCAGCTTGCTTGAAAGTTCTGCAGGAAAGACGATATCACCACTACCTATGAGTTTAATGTATCTGTATAGTGGGATCAGAAGATATATTGCCGGGACTACAAGTGTTGCAATGGCTGCTGATGCAATCAGATGCACATGGACAGGATCCATTGTAAAATCTTCCAGCACCATGTATAGGGCAGCAACGTAGAAAAGGTATCTAATCGTTTTTTCCAGTGATTCCAGCCTGATTTTGAGTTCTGGAAGCTTGATGTACATCAAATAGGACAAAAAAATTAGTTGGAGAGTGATTATGGCCTGTTCGATAAGTATGTAGTGCATGCTTGGGTGGGTGTAATCATTTAAAAGTGCTATAATTTCAAAACCGAGGTTCGCCAGCGCTCCAGCTGAGGCAGATACGCCAAAGAAGAGTAGATAGTAAAACAGGTATTTTGGTTCATAATCTATTTTTGTGGGTTTTGGTGTAATTATAGTGTTAAGTACTGAGATAACAAATAACAAGGATGAAGTGGCAATTCTAAGTAGTGTAATGAAATCCATAATATTTATTAAAAAATTAAGGCATTTAAGCCTTTTCGAGCCAATTATTTTAATTTATTTGCCTTTTGAATATTTACATTTTTGACTCAACGATTTCCCAATAATCTTTTTCAATTTCAATTAGTAACTCATCTCTACTGACTCCTCTTGAGTATGCGAGGAATGTTGCTCCTCCAGCACCAACACCCTCTTTAACAAAACCTTCTGCATAGGCTCTGAGGCCAGCTTTTGAAGACTCGGCAAGCCCCGGATCGGCGGCAATTACTGTAACCGGTGAGATTCCGGAAATATCTGCAGTAGGATCTTCTGCTACGTAAACTGTTGTTGCGATGGCAATATCCGCACCCTCCTTTATTCTCTTGATAATGTGTGCTATGGCTGCCATCTGTGTTCCACCGGCCAGCAGAACGGGTTTCGATGAACCAACTGCAATTCCAGCCACACCAACCATTACCGGATCTCCAACCTCTGCAACGATTTCAAGCGGGTCTTCGCTTTTCACCCTTTCAACAGCCTTCTTTATCACCTTCTCTTTAAGTTCCACTGGATTCTCAGGCATGCTTGAGGAGACTGCATGCTTAACTCCAAAAGCTCTAAGGACAGCACCGGCTGTTGTTGTACCGGCAGGTATGCTTTCGCCTATAACCAGCACGTCAACAAGCTTGGACATCTGTTCACCAAGCTTAACAGCTCTGTTAAACGCCTCTTTTACATCCTCAATATTCATTGCGCTCTCTGATTCTATATTTCTTCCAACAGGAGCCCCTATTGTTATGTAAGGTACCATGGGCTTTTCCATCAACCCGCTATCCACCACAAAGAATGGTACACGAGTTAGTCTGAGGGATGTGTAAGTTATCAGAGCAGGGGTGGGTTTTCCATCGGGTGTTGCGGGAATTACTGGAATTATCTTGCATCGACCATAATGAAGCAATTCTACATCGGCTGGGGGGGTGTATTTGATCAGGTCAGGATTTGCTCCTGCAACTGTGATCCCGGGAATCTCAGCTGTTTTCGTATTGCCAATAACGAACAGAAAAGCAACGTTACCCTTCAAAAGCTCAGCAAAACGCTTTGCTTCCTCCTCACTACCTTTTACAACCTGCCATTCCATGCGGTGAGAAAAATGCTAAAAATAATGAACTTTTCTGAGGAAGCACAGGAAGTTTAAGATGCCGTGCAATTAGTATCTCAGCTCTTTAAGCCTCTCTCTCAGGATGCTTGCAGATTTCTTCAGTGATTCGACTTCCTCGTCGGTTAAACTGCTCTCAACGATTTCTTCCACACCATCCTTTCCAAGAACTGCAGGAACTCCTACTGCAACATCTTTTATGCCAAACTCGCCCTGCAATATGACACTTGTGGGAATTATTTCCTTTGTATCTTCCATTACTGCCTTTACCGTTCGATATATGCACGCTGCTGGCCCGTAGAATGTGGCTCCCTTTCTTTTTATCACTTCAGCAGCGACAAACCTCGTCTGCTGAACAACATCGTCCCAGTTGACATCTCCATCGAATTCAGCAATGCTCTTTGCTGGAAACATGCTGTCGCCGTGCTCTCCTATCATGAATGCCCTTCTTATGTTTCTAGCACCAGCAGCATACAATCTCTCCTTCAATCTTGAGGAGTCAAGCAAGCTTCCCATACCAAATACTTCGTTTCTTTGTTTTCCGCTCTCCTTCCACATTACGTAGGTCATTACATCTACTGGATTCGTTACAACTAGGATTTTACTTTCTGGGGCGTTTTCTATTATCTTATTTGCGATATCTTTTATTATGCTCGCGTTTTTTGTTGCAAGATCCAGTCTGGTCATTCCCGGCTTTCTAGCAATTCCAGCAGTCACGACAATGATGTCGCTGTCCTTGAGCAGAGAGTAGTCACTACCTCCGACAATTTTTGGATACTTATCCATTGCTGCTGCAGCGTGGCTTAGATCCATGGCCTCTCCAACAGCAAGATCCTCGACTATATCCACCAGCGCTACTTCTTCTACATCCATGTGCTGAATGCATGTGTATGCTGAAGTTGAGCCCACTCTACCAGCACCTACGAATCCGAGCTTCATCATTGTTCCTCCTTGTACCTCCGCAAACGTGGGTTGAATGGAATGTCGGTAGTTAAGGTTTGTGTTGCCTCATAAAAAAGAGGAGGGAAGAGAGGATAGTTATTTGGGAATTTGTTTTTCAATCTCGTAGGTCCAGTATGCCATTCCACCTTCCATATTTTTGACGTTCTTGAATCCAGCTCCCATAAGAATTCTTGCAGCCTCGTAGCTTCTCGTTCCTGTCTGACAGACTACAATAATTTCCTTGTCCTTGGGCAGCTTGTCAAGAGACTCACGAAGCTCATCGAGGGGTATGTTTACAACCCTCTTGTCTGGAATATGTCCTCTCTTCTCAAACTCTCTGGGAGTGCGGACATCGAGCAGTATGAAGTCATCCCCACGCTCTAGCTTCTGTTTAACCTCAGAGACGGATACGTTTACCACCAGACCATCTCGTTTGTTGCGGGCAACGTTTGCAGCAACGATGACACCATCCATTGCGATTGAGTACGGTGGGGCGTAGGCAAGATCTAGATTTGCAATATCGTCAATAGTAGCACCAAAGTGCAGAGCGGTTGCAAGCACGTCAATGCGCTTATCAACAGCTCCTAGACCAATAACCTGGGCTCCTAGCAGTTTGCCTGTAGCTTTGTCTGCAACGAGCTTTATACGAATAGGCTTCTGTCCTGGGAAGTTGTGAAGTCTATCTGGTGAAGAAATTACTGCTGTGAGTGGCTCATAACCAAGTTCAATGGCCTGTTTTTCGGTCAAACCTGTTTTCGCTACATTGAAGTCGAAAACTCTGAATATTGTGGTTCCTACCACGCCAGGAAATGTGGTCTTTCCACCGGTCACGTTGTCTCCTATAACGCGCCCGTGTTTGTTTGCAGTGGAGCCGAGCGGTATGTAAACGGGTTTTCCGGTTACGATGTGCTTGTTCTCAACACAGTCTCCGCCAGCATAGATGCATGGGTCGCTTGTTTGCAGGTATTCGTTGACCTTGATTGCTCCAGTCTCACCGAGCTCCAAACCAGCATCTTTAGCCAGTTTTACGTTCGGGCGGACACCTATTGCGACGAGAACCATCTGAGCCGGGATGATTTTTTCACCAACTTTAACACCACTTACACGTCCATTTTCCGTTAGAATTTCTTTAACACTGCTGTTTGTGAGTATCTTCACATCCTTGCTCTCGAGATACTTTGTAAGGAGAGCCGCCATTTCTGCATCGAGTAGCCCGGGTAGAATGTGGTCCATCAACTCAACTATTGTGACTTTGATCTCCAGTCTCGAAAGAGCTTCAGCACTTTCCATTCCTATGAGTCCGCCACCAACGAGTACAGCATGCTCAACTTCATCGTTCATCCACATCTCGACAATTTTCTCAGCGTCTTCTGGAGAATGCAGAGATAGCACTCCTTCGGCATCACTACCTGGAACGTTTAGCTTTGCAGGGATTGAGCCCGTTGCCAGCACAAGATAATCGTAGGGAATCTCGTCGCTGCTTCCATCCTCACGAGTGATCTCCACTATTTTACGCTCTCGATCAATACGTTCAGCCCTCGTTTTTGTCAAAACATCTATGTCTTTTACCTTCTTGAAATACTGAGCGTCCCTTACTGCTCCATATGGGGTTTCCATCAGATTTTCGAGTTCGTGGATAATTCCTCCAACATAGTAAGGCAATCCACAACGCCCGAAAGAAGGATGTTCACCAGCCTCAATGACAGTTATTTCTGCATCGGGATCTCTTCTTCTGGCTCTCGCTGCAGCTTTTAATCCTGCAGCTCCACCACCTATTACAACGATTTTGCGCAAAATACTCACCCCTTGCGATGACTTGTCAGAGGATACATAAAATTTGCTTTTATCGTTCAGAAAACGGATATAATGTGGTAGGTAAGGGCTGATATTAGTGGAACGGACAGGTTGTCATTGATATAGTATTTTCCAATTCTGTGGAATTTTTCCACTAAAGTTCCAGCAAGAGAGGATGTAAAGGAGGCGAATATGCTCATACCAATAAACTGTGAAAGCACAATCAAGAGTAAAAAAGAGGATAAAAACATGGTTACCTGTGCATGATTTCTCCATTTGGTCTGTTTGATCAGTCCGGCAATACCATCTCCAAAACTCCCTACCACTATTCCTGCGAAGCAAGCTTCCATAGGGAACAGTGCTGTAATGATGGTGGCAGACACACCGAAGTACAGGTATGCTCCAATTCCCTTTGTTTCGTAATTTCGTAAAATCCAGCGTGGGAAGAGATTGTATTTTCTCCTCAGAACTTCCAGAAATGTGGCAAATACTGTTAGTATTGCGACGGTGAGAAGCGTGTAATCCTTGCCTGCAATAAGGTAAAATGGTATATAATTCAACCCGAGCAGATGAATCGCTTTTCTATAAGCTTCTTTTCTTATAGTTTCGTTATGCATGAAAATGCATGAAAATAGAGGAAAAATAGGAGTTATCTGATCTTTGTTCCGGGTGGCACGTCTCTGTCTGGGTGGAGCAGGACAGGTTTTCCATCGATATCTGCAGCCAGGATCATACCTCTACTTTCGACTCCCATGAGTTTTGCTGGTTGCATGTTGACAACCACTGGTACGAGCTTGCCCACAACGTCTTCTGGCTTGTATACCTCAGCAATTCCTGCAACAACCTGTCTAATCTCGCCGCCGATATCAACTTCAAGTCTCATCAGTTTCTTGCTTCCCTTTATTTTCTCTGCCTTGAGAATCTTTCCAATTCTCAGGTCGAGCTTTTTGAACTCGTCAATGCTTATTGTTTTTGTCTCCTCAGCTTTGGTCTCTTTTTCTTGTATGCCTTTCTCCTTCATTTCAGCCATTCTAATTCTCTCCTTCATCATCTTTTCCATTTCTTCTATCTTCTCATCGCTTATCTTTTCGAATGGAACCTTTGGTTTCTCGAGCTTTATCCTACCTGCTGGCTGGAGAGCATCATCGAGCATCGCTTTATCCACATCAAGGCCGATAACCCTGCCCATCTTCTTCATTGTCTTTGGTAGAACCGGATATGCAAAAATTATCAGGGCTTTTGCGAGCTGGATGCACGATGCCAGAACCTTCATACATGCATCTCTATCGCTCTTTATGAGCTCCCACGGCTTTGCGTTCTGGAAATAGTTGTTGCCAAATGTTGCAAGTTCCATGAATGCATCGCTCGCAACCTTGAACTCCCACTCCTTGAGAGCTTCAACTATCTTGTCTCTTGTCTCAGCTATTTTGTTCATCACCGCATCATCCACTTCATTCACGTCTATTTCGCCAAAGTTCTTCCAGGTAAAGTGGAAAACTCTGTACAGGAAGTTGCCAAGTGTGGCAATAAGCTCGTTATTTACCTTGTCACGGAAGACCTCCCATGAGAAGTTCAGATCTCTCTGGTGGGATGTGTAGTTTACGATGTAGTACCTGAGAAAGTCGGTGTTGAATCCCGCCTTGAGGTAATCATCTTCAACCCATACAACATAGCCTCTGCTCTTTGAGAATGTCTTACCCTCAACCTTCACCATTCCGCTTGCAACGACAGCCTTTGGTAGCGTGTAGTCTGCTCCTTTGAGCATTGCAGGCCAGAAAATGCAGTGGTGGTAAACAATGTCCAGTCCTATGAAGTGGGTAATGTCTCCGTCGTTGAGCCAGATCTCTTTCCAGTCTTTACCCAGTTTTTCACAGGCTTTTTCCGTGAATGAGATGTATCCAATGGGTGCATCAACCCACACATAAACGACGAGATCATCGCCAGGGAACTTTACTCCCCATTCGAGGTTTCTTGTGATACACCAGTCTTTTAACTCACTTTTAACCCACTGCTTTGCGTAGTTCAGGGCGTTTTCCGTACCATTCAAATTTTCGAGATATTCTATCAGGAAGTCTTTAAACGCGGTTAGTTTGAAGAAGTAGTGTTTCTGCTTTCTGTAAACGGCATTTGTTCCACATATCTTACATTTGGGCTCTTTTATCTCTCCCGGCTCAAGGTGTCTTCCACAACCCTGGTCACACTCGTCTCCTCTTGCTGATGCTCCACAGTAAGGGCAGATACCTTCGACATAACGATCGGGCAGGAAGCGTTCACATTTTGGGCAGTAGGCAAGCTCTATTTCCCTGGGGTATATGTATCCCTTATCGATCAATATTTTGACGAATTCCTGTGTTCTCTTGTGGTGATAATCGCTATCAGTTCTACCAAAGAAATCAAATTCGATATCGAGAGCTTTGAAAACCTTCTGGAAGTGCTCGTGATATCTGCTTACGAGCTCTTTTGGAGTCAACCCTTCCTTTTCAGCGTTCACAACAATCGGCGTGCCATGACAGTCACTACCACAGATAAAAACAACATCTTCTCCCATCATTCTCAGATAACGCACGTAAACGTCTGCTGGCACGTATGTACGGAGATGTCCTATGTGGGCCTTTCCATTAGCATATGGTAATCCACACGTGATAAGCTTCAATCTATCACCTCTGTTATCGCTCTTGAGGAACCTTATAAATCTTTTACTTTGAATTCTTGGAGCTGGAGTACTGTAATATTTCTGCAAAGAATTGTAGTTTGGTTTAATATTTTTTCACATTTTGTGAGATTTTATTGCATAGTTTTCTGTATATGGGCATCATTTTTATGGTTTTTTAAGAAGGATGTAACATCATCGAAAAGATTTTTTAGACCTAACTGGATCTTTATTTGCTCATATTTTTACATAATAGATCTGGGTGGGCAGGTGGTAAAGTGTGGAGGTACAGGCTGCTTAGGGCAGATTTGCAGAAGATGGAGTGCCGGAAGTTCCACACAATCCCAATACGTGACTTTGTTGCAAAGTACTGGCGTGGTGGACTTCGGGAACCTGACAGCCAGTTTATAGACAATGCTGTATCCGCTGTGAGAAGAGCGGCAAAGATGGTGGGGGAGCGGGTTGAAGTGTTTTATCGGAATGGAAATATATACATCAAGATTTATCCTTCGTGTGGCTGTGGGAGATGAGTATTCTAGAGAATTCCCTTAGTACTTCTTATCTCTTCATCAACAATCGTTATGGCTTTTCTGAACGCAACGCCAAAAGATTTGAAGCCTGCTTCCATCATGTGGTGTAAATTTTTGCCCTTAATCGACATGTAAACGTTTATTCCTGCATTCCTGCATAGTGTGTCGAAGAAGTGGATGAAGTTTTCAGCCTTGAGCCCACCAACTTCTCCCTCCATGCTGCCTTCGAAGTTGAAAACACCTCTCCCGCTTATGTCTATGGCACATATGGCAACGCTTTCATCCATCGGGATAATTGCATCACCGAATCTTGCTATGCCCTTTTTGTCTCCCAATGCCTGCTTTATCGCTTCGCCCATCACAATGGCAGTATCTTCGACGGTGTGGTGTTCATCAACTTCAATATCTCCTTTTGCGTTTACAATCAGCCTGATTCCAGAATGCTTTGCAAAACTCTCGAGCATGTGGTTGAAGAATGGGATGCCCGTTTCAATTTCATAGCCTGATGAATCGAGATCCACCTCAACACTGATATCAACTTCTTTCGTCTTCCTTTCTGATACACCCTTTCTCATACCTATCCCTCTTCAAGATCAAGCAAATCTTCAAGGTTCAGCTTTCCTGTATACAGGGCTGAACCAATTACAACTCCAGCGGCTCCAGCCTTTTTAATGTTTTTCACATCATCTCTGGTTGTGATACCTCCTGCAACGTAGACTGGCAGGGTTGTGGATTCTACAAGCTGGCTTATTTTTTCCAGAGCAACGCCACTCATCAAACCTTCCACATCAACATTGGTGTAGAGCAGCGAAACATCGCAATCTTCGTATTTGGCTGCTAGTTCTGCTGGAGTGAACTGCGTTGCTTCTTTCCACCCCTTCACGACAACCTTGTCCTTTTTTGCATCTACAGCAACCATTATCCTGCCGGGGTACTCTTTTGCAAGCTTTTTTACATCATCCATTTTTTCAACAGCCATGGTTCCGACAATCACCCTATCAATTCCTTTTGAAATCAGGTTTTCGATGAGATCGCTGCTTCTTATACCACCGCCAGCCTGAATCTCGCAATCAAAACGTTCTCTTATTTCTAGAATAATGTCCTCGTGTCTCAACCTACCCTGAAAAGCTCCGCTAAGATCGATGATGTGCAGCACTTTTGCACCTTTGTTTACCCACATTTCGGCAATCTCTACTGGGTTATCGAGGGAAACAAGAACTGCATCTTCTTTGCCCTGCTGGAGCTGTACACATTTACCGTCCTTGAGGTCAACAGCGGGAATAATTCTGAACATCTTTTCTCCGTTTGCCTTTATAATTTAAATATTTTAACATGCAATGTGTTCCTCATCGCTGACATCTCTCGTGCTACGAAGGTGTTTGGAGACATCTGTAATGGTTATGAGCATCTCATTTTAGGGATTCAATAAATTTTAAGAATATTTATAACACGTCTTCAATGTTCAATGTAATAAAATAAAAAAATTAGAAGTACTCGTCGTAGAAATCTTTCTTGTTTTTATTTTTCTTTAATTTTCTCTTCTTCCCCCCTTTTGTATTGGTTCTTGGGGGATCATTCAACAATTCCTCAAATTCCTCATCCGTTACGGGCTTTAAGTCCATCCAGTCTTCGTACTTCTTAGCCCTTCTCAACCTCATCTACCCTTCTTGTTTTTTCGAAACTTTTTGGAGAGAATAGGGGTATATATCCCTTTTCATATGTTCATGTTTGTTCCTGATGGATAATGGCTGTTGTGTGTGATGGGGATTGGTTTGGATGGTGGTAAATTGTAAAATACTGGTGTTCAGCCTTTTAGAGTTGGAGTAACATTCGTTGCATCCTTCGTCTAGTTTTTGGGCATTCCAGAGCACTCCGCTCGGAATTTTAGTGATGGAAATTAAAGTTGAACCTCTATCGTTTAGGCTGGCAGTTAAACTTCCAAATTTTCTCCTTTAACCAGCACTCAATAAAGCGTAAACAATCACCCCAATTATAACAGATACTCCAAAGTTTGTCCATTGGCGGTGGGCTAAAAAAACTGCACATAGGGCAAGCAACCTTCTTACAAGCTCATCAAAGGATGTTTCTGTAGAAGGTACTACCGACACAACGAGGAAAGCTGCGATTAGCGAAGGTCCTGCCAAAGCAAAAAAATCGCTGAACTTCTCGACACGCTCGAAACGTCTTGAGAGAGCAAAACCCAAAGGCAATGCGCGCAGGAGATATGTGCCCAAGGCAACTACCATCGTAGCTACCATCACATTCCATTCCATGCAAATCTCCTCCTAAATGCAAAACCCAAGAGTGGCCCAATAACTCCTGCTGCCAGAATACCAAACGCTGTAAGTCCAGCGAGGTGGAATATCAGTGCCACGAAGCCACCTGTAAGTGCGGCCACAAACATCGTAGCTCCTTGGAGTAGGGGGAGTAGTAGAACTAGAAACAATGCTGGAAGTGCAAAGGAGAGAGTTGGGGCAAAGGTCGGTGAAATGGCTAATAAAATCGAACTGCCAATAGCTCCAAGCAAAGTGCCAAACACCCAGGAAAGATACGCGCCAACTTCGAGGCCTAAAAGCCAGAGAATACGTTTTTCTTTGGGAATTTTTTCGAGCTGAGAAATGGCCGTTGCAAAAACTTCGTCGGTAAGACCAAAAGCGAGTGGTGCAACTGTAGAGAATTTGACTCTCTTAAGCAGGGGGGCCAGTAACAGGCCATAGAGTATGTGGCGTAGGTTTAACATCAAAGCTGCTATCGATGCCACTGCTGCAGATGTACCTGTTGCCAATAGGCTCACAAGAGCAAACTGACTCGCTCCAGCAAAAATTAACGCGGAAATCATGATGCTATCAATAACGCTTAAACCAATTCCACGAGCAGAAATTCCGAACGCTATAGCGACGGGCAAATATCCTAAGAAAATTGGAAAACTGGCAGAAAGCCCCTTTTTAAAAACATGCAAGGCTAAACCTCCTTTCTGAACGCAAACACGTGTGTGCCTCCACCCATCTCTCCATTGTCTGATGCATACACTTTGCGGTGCTCCAGCAGGCGGAATCCGACAGCTTCAGCCAAAGTCAAAAAGCGCTCAGGAAATGTCCTGTGCACCTTGCAATCAAGCCCTGCTACCAGCGCCTTCAGCTCCAGAATCTGGAAGTGGTAAAAGGCTATGAGGGAGTGGGTGGGTTGCACAGGGATATTAAGACTACGGAGCCCACTAAAAAGATGATAAACCCGACTTATGGCAGCTTCTACCATTCCAATTTCTGCTAAATATGCCAGCAAAGGCACGTCTTTTGAAAGCTTATCAACCAGAAAGCTTTCTTCATGCGTCAGGTTCTTCCTGACATCTTTCGGAATCTCCACTAGAGTGGGGAGCATGTAGGCTGTGTGGTGGCGTATTATCTCACAGGCACGCTCAAAGGATGTGCGATAGGGCGAAAAGAAATCTTCCGAGACCAGAAGCAATCCTCTATCGTCCAGCAGATCATATGCTTTCTGAAGGAAAAAGGCTGTATTGACGTGGGAGCAACCAACTGAAAGGACGACCGAGAAACGTTCTGGGAAATCTACTTTCGGGAGATTTCTGGTATCTACTGTTGTAACGTCTAACCCCGGGAAAAGTTCCGAGAACATCGTCAGATGGTATACGGAGCTGCCAACGTCAAGCACAGATGGTTGACTGTCTTCCAGATATCTGTGTAGCATCTGGACGAGAGCTACTGGTTGGCGGGCATAACCAGGGCGGAGTATCTCAAAGGCGCTGTATACATCTTCAGGGGGAGTATGCTTGCTTTTGTTCGCGTTATTCTCTACAACATCTTGTTTCAAAAACGTGTAAATCTGTTGAGGAACGGTAGGCCTTCCATGGTGAAGAAGTGTCTCTGCAGCCAGTGTGCTCAAGGTTAGTGAGTGGCTGTTCGAGAGAGTGCGAAGGTGCTCAACAACATCTTCTGGCAAATCTTTTCTCTGAGCCAGGAGCTGAATTCTTGCGGCTTGATTTAGTAGATCATTTCCTTCTACTGAGAAAGATTCCAGTTGAACTCTTCCACGAGGCCAAACGAACGTAAACAGAGATACACCTCCACTCTCCTTCACGACAAAATACTTGAGAGCCGGGCTGTAGCTTGAGTTTTTTAAGCGAGATAGAAGCTTTTTCAGTTCAGCCACAACTTCTGCAATGCTATTTTCAGGGGCCAGCAATCGGAACCTGAATACTGGAAGTCCCTGAGCAACATCCTCCCAGAGCCGTCGAAGCAGAACGAAAACATTTTCCCATTCTTCTTCGTTGCGCGGTGCAGGACGCAAAACTGTATAAGGGTCGTTAAAAACGTCTTCCTTCGGGTATTCCACAGTGACTAAAGCCGAAACGGGCTCATCCATGGCGATATAAACGTGAGGCTGGTCAGCTTTAAATGAAATTGTTTCTCCCGCTCTTAAAAGCTTAGGGGAATTTGAAGGACCGACCAGCATACGTCCTTTAAGAATGAAAACGCACTCGGCCACTCCGGTGGAGTGAGGTGCTGCTTCTCGCATCCCTCCTGGACTTAGTCGCATTAAGTAGACCTCAATTTTGGGTATATCATCAGACTGTTCGATAAGTCGAACAGAAACACCAGTTTCGCTAACCTCTACAGATACATCCTCTGATTCAGCAACGAGAGCACCAAATGGCACTTCCAGAGCATCTGCCAGAGCCCAGAGTGTGGAAATAGTGGGGTTTGCCTGTCCAGCTTCTAAGGAAGAGAGAGTGGATTTTGATATCCCCGCTCGCTCTGCCAGTCCTGTGAGCGAAAATCCTCTTTCTTTCCGCAAGCGGATTAAGTTTTTGGCTAGGATCTTTATTCGCATCTTATCCGAATCGCGGAGCATATCGAACACACCGTTCGATATAATGAACAAACCAAATATATGTTTTTCGAATTCCACAGGCCGAATGGTTAACCTAGTGATATCAAGATAAAATATCTTGCAAAATTATCAAAAAATAAAATACTCCTGAAGAATCAAAGTGTAATCTAAACAGCATATACAATTTAGAAGCACATTAGCGGAACAGGATAAAATATTTTAACACAGCTAAAGCAGGACATTCAAATTTCTATTCACGGTGAATTGACATGACGGCGTTTCCCAGTATATACGCTCCAAAGGATATTGAGAATGAGGTTAAAGAGTTCTGGAAGGAGAATAAAATATATGAAAAAGTAAGGAAAAGAGGAGATAAACCATTCTTCTTCGTTGATGGCCCGCCATATACTACTGGTAGGATTCACCTTGGTACAGCGTGGAATAAAGTAATCAAAGACACCGTATTAAGATTCAGAAGAATGCGTGGTTTCAGAGTGCTTGACACACCTGGCTGGGACATGCACGGACTCCCCATTGAAGTCAAAGTCGAGCAGGAGCTAGGATTCATGACAAAGAGAGACATCGAGAACTACGGCATAGACAAGTTCGTTGCCAGGTGTATGGAGTATGCCTTGCAGAACAAGGATGCAATGACTGAACAGTTCAAGATGCTTGGAGTCTGGATGAACTGGGAAGAACCCTACATGACGATCAAGGCGGACTACATTAATGCCGCATGGTGGACAATAAAGCAGGCTCATGAAAAGGGTTTGCTTGAAAGAAAGAAGATGGTTGTTAACTGGTGTCCTCGCTGTGAGACTGCTCTTGCTGATGCTGAAGTGGAATACTGGGATGAGGAAGACCCATCAATCTACGTAAAATTCCCCATAAAGGGTCAGCCAGACACATACATCGTGATCTGGACAACAACCCCATGGACATTGCCAGCAAATATGGCTGTTGCTGTTCATCCAGCTCTGGAATATGCGAAGTTCAAGGCCCTTAAAGATGGAAAAATCGAGTATCTGATTCTTGCAAAAGAACTTGCCGATGATGTTCTGATGAAAGCCGGTTATGAGTTGTGGGAAGTTGTGGAGACGTATCTTGGTGAAGATCTCGTTGGACTAGAATACGAACACCCACTTGTTGAAGAAGTTCCAGTTCAAAAGAAGTGGAAGCATGCCGTTTACATGGCAGACTTCGTTTCTGCCGAAAATACCGGGTGTGTTCACTGTGCGCCAGGGCACGGTTTAGAGGACTACGAGCTTGGTGTTAAACACGGTCTTGAAATATTCAATCCTGTTGATGACAGGGGTGTTTACACTGAGGATGCTGGAAAATATGCTGGTCTGCATGTAAAGGAAGCCAATAAGATCATCATAGAGGATCTCAGGGAGAAGGGTCTTCTACTCGTGGATGAGAAGATTGTACACCGCTATGGGCACTGCTGGAGGTGTAAGACTCCGATCATTTACCGCGCTACGGAGCAGTGGTTCCTGAAAGTATCTGAAGTGAAGGACAAGATGGTTGAGGAGATTGACAAGGTTAAATGGGTTCCAGAATGGGCAGGAATGGCCAGATTTAAGGACTGGGTCAGCAACGCGAAGGACTGGTGTATAAGCAGACAGAGGTACTGGGGCATTCCAATTCCAGTATGGGAGTGCAAGAACTGTGGAAAGCTCAAAGTTGTGGGAAGCATCGAAGAGGTACCGTGGCAGACGGATCTCGATCTTCACAGGCCAAAAATCGACGCAGTAACTTTCGACTGCGAATGTGGAGGCAAAATGTACCGTGTTAAGGATGTCTTTGACGTATGGTTTGACAGTGGTGTTGCTTCCTGGGCAACCCTCAACTTCCCCAGAAAGAAGGAGGAATTTGAAAAGCTGTGGCCTGCTGACTTCATAACTGAAGGACACGATCAGACAAGAGGCTGGTTCTACTCACAGCTTGGAGCAAGCGTTGTGGCGTTTGGAAAAGCTCCATACAAGACTGTTCTCATGCATGGATTCACGCTGGATGAGCAGGGCAGAAAGATGAGCAAGAGTCTCGGCAATGTGGTCGAGCCGGAAGAGGTAATCAAACAGATCGGTGTTGATGCGTTCCGTCTTTATGTACTCTCATCTGCTCTCTGGGAGGATTTGAGATTCAGCTGGGATGAAGCGAGAAACTTCAACCGTCTGCTGAATATCTACTGGAATGCTGTACGTTTCGCGTACATGTACATGAGTCTTGACAAGTTCAGAGAAGTTCCAGTTGAGGATGTAGAGCTGAGTATCGAAGACAAGTGGATTCTTTCAAAGCTTGAGAGCCTGAACAAAATTGCCATCGAATCCCTTGAGAGCTACCAGCTCCATAAAGCCGTGAAAGCATTCTTCAACTTCATCGTTGAGGACTTCAGCCGCTGGTACATCCAGTTGATAAGGCCGAGGGTCTGGGAGGAGAAGGATTCACCTTCAAAGATTGCAGCATATGCTACAATTCTGAGGGTTGTGGATAAAGCTACGAGGATAATAGCACCATACGCGCCATTCCTTGCTGAATGGATTTACCAGCACTTTGTGAAGCAGTTCAGAGATACGGAGGAGTCAATATTCTTTGAGAACTATCCAGAGCCTGATGAGAAGTGGATAAACGAGGATCTTGAGAAGAAGATGGAGGTGGTGAAGGAGATCTTTGAAGCCGCAAGCAACGCAAGGCAGAAAGCCAAGAGAAAGCTGAGATGGCCCCTCAGAAAGCTTGTGATTGAGAGCAAGAGCGAAGACGTTGCAAGTGCTGTGAAGGAGCTTGAGGCTATAATCAAATCACAGTGCAACGTCAAAGAGGTAGAGGTTGTGGAGGAGTTTGAAAAGAAGGCTGTTGCAAAGCCGAACTACAAGGCAATAGGGCCGATACTCAAGGATAAAGCCAAGGACTTTGCAAACTATGTCTCATCTCTGAGCGATGAAGAGTTGCAGAGGGTGCTTGAGAAAGGAGTCATAGAATTCGAGGGCAAAGAACTGAAAGTTGACGAGGTGCTGAACGTTGAATGGATCCTGCCAGAGGGATATGAGGCTGCAGAATTCTACAAGGGTTTTGTCTACCTCTACACGGTAATTGATGATGAGCTGAAGAGGGAGTGCTACGCAAGAGAGGTCGTTAGAAGAATACAGGAAATGAGGAAGGAGATGGATCTGAACGTCGAGGAATTCATCGAAGTGACTGTTGACATGGATCCAGAGCTTGTGAGGGGATGGGAGGACTACATCAAGAGAGAAACGAGGGCAACGAAGCTATCATTTGGTAAGCCTGCAGAGGGCTACATAAAGGAGTGGGACATCGAAGACGTTAAAGCATCTATTGGTATTAAAAGGTTGAATGAGGCTTGACGACTGGTTTATTTTTTATTCTAAAATTCTTTCTGATTTTGGATTTTCGAGGGAAGAGGATGAGAGAGCAGCGAAGCTGATGCATGAACTAGCTACCGGTAAACTTCTCGATGCAGAGGTTTTGAGGAGAGTTATTGAAGGTAAGAGTGTGGCGGTGATAGGCTACGCCATTGATGCTGAAGAATTCCGTAAGATCAGAGAAGAGGTCAAAATAGCGGCTGGAAAGGTGATTATGAAGGTTCTAGAGCTTGATCCGGATTTTGTTCCAGATATTCATGTAACTGACATGGAAGAAGATGATTTGATTGTTGAGCTGGATAAAAAAGGCTGTTTACTGGTGCTTCACGCTCATGGAGATAACATCGACAGGATAAAGTCCGTAGTTCCCAGAGTTTCGAAGTTTGTTGGTACCACACAGAGCACTCCCTTTGATAGAATATACAACTTTGGTGGATTCACGGATGGGGATAGAGCCGCTATAATTGCAAAGGAGATGAATGCATCGAAAGTTGTGCTGTATGGCTTCGATTTTGAAAAAGCCAGCGGAATCAAGAAAAGGAAGCTTGAATGGGCGAGGAGAATTCTGGAGTTCGAAGGAATTTTATGATGACTCTATCATGATTTCTGGCTGTTTTTATTGTTTAATATATTGATCCTAGAAACTTTAAAATTCATTGGCGGGTCAATGGAGCAGAGCGCGATGAAAGTCGTAATGACAACACCTTACTACCCCCCTCACATTGGTGGCGTTGAGGTTCATGCAAAGAATCTCGCCAGGGGGTTGAAGAAAAGAGGGTATGACGTTGAAGTAGTGACATCCATCGGTGAAGACGATGAAGTTAGAGTCAAAACCGTAAAGTCCATTCACATCCCCTATTCTCCTATCCCGCTACGTTTTCCCGATGTGAGCGGAGACGTTTATCACTCCCATGTTCCTTCTCCATTCTTTGCAAGGGGCTTGATGAAAAAAGGATGCAAGCCCCACGTTGTTACATATCACAACGATGTTGTGGTGCCTGAAAGGGTGGATGGCAGAAAAATTCCTGAGTTCGTTGCAAAATGGATTGAACAAAAGAATGTTGAGCTGATAAAACCTGTTCTGGATTCTGCTGAAGTTATAATTGCCACAACCAGAAGCTATGCTGAAACATCGCCCGTTCTAAGTAATTACATGCACAAAATTGAAATTGTGCCGAATGCTGTATATGTCAGGGATTTTCAGCCTGGCATCGACGCTGGGGAAAGAGACGCCATCGTTCTTTACGTTGGCAGGCTTGTGGAGTACAAGGGTCTTCCAGTCCTAATCAGAGCAATGAAAGATGTTCAGAGCAAAGTTGAAAGCAGGTTGGTGGTTGTGGGCGATGGGGAAGACAGAAAGAGGTTTGAGGAGCTTGTGAGGAAGCTTGGAGTTAAAGCAGAGTTCAAAGGAAAGCTGTCTGATAAAGAGGTGAAGGGGTGGATGCGAAAATCAAGGGTTCTTGTACTGCCATCCCGATCAAGACTCGAGGCGTTTGGAATAGTGCTTCTCGAAGCAATGGCATCAAAAACACCGGTAATAGCATCCGGGATTCCGGGTGTTGCTGATGTTGCAAGGGAAGGTGGGCTAACATTTGAAACCGAAGAAGAGCTTTCACACCATATCATTGAAGTTCTGACCAATGATGAGCTTGCCACGAGTCTGGGCAGAAAAGGTAGAAATGCTGTTGAGCGGAAGTATGACTGGGATATCGTGCTCGATAAAATAGAAATGATTTACAGTGATCTAGTATGAAAAGGCTTGCAGTTGTCGTTCCCGTCTCACCATTTGAGCCAGAAGACATCCTCATCAAATCCGCAGAACACCTTCTTTCTCTTGATTACTCAGGTTTTGATGTCAGGATCGTTTACGTTGTGGATGTTAAAAAGTCGGACGATACGAGGGCTGATCTACTGAGGAAAAAGGGTGTGGAAGTTCTGGTTAGAAATAATACAAGAGGTAAGAGAGCTGGAGCGATAAACGATGCTCTCAAGTATTTATCCTCTTTCGCTCCTGAGTATGTGGCTATATTTGATGTCGATTCCCGCCCGGAAAAGAATTTCGTTAAAGACTGTGTCGAGGCGCTTGAAAAAGATGAAAAGGCGTACATCGCTTCATCTCGAAGATACATATCAAATCCAATTAATCTCGTCTCGCAGACAATTGAGGCTGAGTATTATGTCATCAATTTTCTGCTGAAAAAATCAGCCTTCAAACAGTTTAACGGTCTGATTGGAGTGCTGAGGGCTGAAATGCTCTACAAATACTGGTTAAACGAGGATGTAATAACCGAAGATGCAGATTTTGCAACAAGAATGCATGCCAGAGGTTATAGAGCAATTCTCGTTGATGATACAAAAACATATGAGCAGGCACCGGTTAAATGGGTTGATTTGCTCAATCAGAGGAAGAGATGGTATTATGGTGGCTTGCAGCTCTGGAGATACTGGAATGATGTGAAAAAGAGTGGCAATACGAGATTCATAATGTCATGGGTGGCAGCTCTCACACTTACATACATGGTAATTATTGCTCTACCCTTTGTTGTACTGGCACCACCACTACTTATTTATAAATTCAGGAAAATCAGGAAAGTTGTTGTGGCAGCGGGATTGGCCGTGCATGTTATCCTCCTGCAGTATGCTGCGATATCGGCTCTCTGGAGATATATAAGGCGAAAAAGCGTTGAGTGGAAGTCGATGGAAAGGGTGATACAGTGAGGGCGGCAGTGGTAGGAATTCTGATAAGCATAATTTCGATTATTGTCATCTTTAAGTTAACTGAAACAGGTTTTACCTGGGCAATCATCTCACAGGCTGATTTGAGCATGCTACTCCTTGCATTTTTCCTACATTTTTTGTTCTGGTTGTTCTGGGCTGTAAGACTGAAACTCCTTGCCTCCTTCCTCAGCCAGAAAATTCCGTTTGGTTATGCGCTTGAGGCAACCATTGCAAGCACTTTTCTTGCAGCCATAACTCCCTCATCTGCTGGCGGTGAACCTCTTAGAATAAAGATGCTAGTCGATAAAGGGGCGAGCGTGGGATCTGCAACAGCAATTGTTCTTGCTGAAAGATTGCTCGATGCTATATTTTTTGTTTCTGCTCTTCCGGTTTTTCTGCTCATTTCTGGATTCTCAACAAAATTTGGCTTTGAGGTTTGTCTGGTATTTTTTGCCTTTCTCGTGGTTTTTATGGTATTTCTTTATCTCCTTCTGAACAAGCCAGAAAGGATTGATAGATTTACCAGTAGATTGTACTCAGTATTCAAAAGATTTCTAAGTGAGGATAAGGCTGAGAGGGCATATAATTACATTAAAAGTGAGATATGGAAATTTAGAGATGCTGTAGTTGAATTAGCCAAAAACTCAACCAAACAGCTTGCAATCGTTATGTTTATCACGTTTCTTATCTGGATCTCGGAATTTCTAGTCCCATCTGCAATTCTTGTGGGTTTGATGGAAGATCCGGCAATACTTCTTTCAGTCACATCTCAGCTTATTCTGGTTATACTCTCTCTAATTCCAATCACTCCGGGAAGTAGTGGTATAGCTGAGATGGGAATGTGGACTTTGTATTCCAAATTTGTACCACGGCATGTGTTAGGTGTTCTTGTTGCACTTTGGAGGATGATTACGTACTACTCAAACATAGTTGTTGGGTTTGTGGTAAACTTGAAGTTAATAAAAAGCAAGATTTAAAAATTTTTTAAAATTTGAATTTTTTATAATTTAAAATATCTGGTTTGGATTTGGTTGTGGATCTATATTATATTATAGATAGGAAACAACTTCTTCAACACTCAATCCCATTTCTTCTAGCTTCTTTTTAGCTCTGCTGAGTGCATTGTAGTTATATTCTTTGTTATGAGCTTTTGCTTCGAGAGCCTCGTATTCTGCTTTAGTTAGGTGCTCCTTTAGGAAGTCTCCCAGGTCTGTCCTGTCAATGACTTTTACTTCGTCTCTCCATGCGAGCGCTTTTCTTCCGTTGAACGACAGTGCCTCATTCCTCCAGCACTTTTCACACTCTGATACAAGTATTTTATAATTATCCTGTTTGAGCCATAATTTTTGATACATTATTCCTCCGCATTTGCAGAATCCTCCGAATAGTTTTTCCTTTACTCTCTCGCCAGGTACTGCATGTCCGTTTATTATTATTTTTACTAGAGGCTCTATCAGGATCATGGCCATTATAAAACACCCTAGGACATATATGTTTTTTGGTATTTTAAGAAACATACTTTTAAGATAAAATCATTTAGGCGGATTTATTATAAATGATTGGGAAATATTCCCAATCGATTAAGCTTAAACAGGTATAACTTTTTTGACTTCCGGAACCCTCTTCTTCAGCTGCTGTTCGACAAACATTGCAAGCGTTACCATGGACATTGGACAACCAGCACAAGCTCCGAGTAACTGGACCTTTATAATGCCACTCTCCTCATCGACATCTACCAGAGCAATGTTGCCACCATCTCTCTGTAGAGCCGGTCTGATTTCCTCCTCAATCACTTTTTCAACTTTTTCCTTAAGAGTCATGGAGTCAAGGTTATACATCCCATATTTAAAGGTTTCTAGGTTCAGAATTTTTTATCCAAAGTGGACTCTCGAATTGATGCATAGCTAACTCTACGAGTTTTAATTATAATAATGTTCTAAAAAAATAATGTCATATTTTGAAACTCTCCATGTCTTCTGCGACTTTGATCTCTATACTGCTGAAATTCTTCAAATGCTTTAGAATATCTTCCTTTATTCGGTATGCGTGTGGATACAGGTGAGTAAGGTATAATCTCTCTGCTCGGCAGAATTCTATGTGTTCGGCAAGATTCTCTGGTGTGGTGTGGTCAACAGCTTCAAAACCGAAAGGCAAAGAAAGCTCGTGAACAAGAACATTGCATTCAATTTCCATCAGCTCACGGAAGGCTCTGGTATCTCCGCTGACCACTATACTCTTGTCTCCTTCCCTGATGATGTACGCTCTACTCTCTATCGAATGATATGTTGGAATTGTCGAGATCTTAAGACTACCGATTGCGAAGCTATCGTCTTCCAACACTTTGAATCTGAGCTTTCTCCTCAGATATGGATAGGCTTCGAGCAACGATTCGAAGAACTCCTTTGTACCTCTCGGTCCATATATTGGCAATACCTCGCCATTTTCAAGCCACCTTGCTTTGAGAATTGCAAGCACATCCCCATTGTGGTCAAGGTGGTTATGAGTCAGCAAAATTGCATCCAGTTCGTTTACTGAAATTCCTGCCTCATCCAATCTTAGAAAAGCTCCAATGCCAGCATCAACGAGTATCCTGACATCGCTTTCAATCAGAATGCAGCTCTGGGCTTTGGACATCTGAACTGCTGTGCCTGTTCCGAGAAACGTTATCCTCATACAAATTATTCTTGCAGGTGATGAAGTTAAAGTGTTTGGTCTTTGCGAAAGGTGCTGAGAGATACAAAATCAATCAAACTTTTCTCCAACCAGGTAATTGAATGAACTATCCACTATCTTTACGTTATAGAACTTTCCAATCTCACCTTCCTTCAATATGACTGGGCGGTATGAATCAGTTCTCGAGAGGAGCGTCTCTCCTTTACCTCTCTTCGTTACGAGAACTCTGCACACCTCTCCAACAAATCTTTTGTGTCTCTTCAACCCGATTTCCTCGACGAGCTTGGTAAGTTTTCTTGACCTCTCCTTCTTTATCCAGTCCGGTATGTCCTTGAGTCTGTATGCTGGAGTCTTCTTTCTCGGAGAGAAACGAGTAATGTTGACTATATCTGGCTCTATCTCCTTTATCAGCTCGTAGCTCTTCCAGAATGATTCCTCACTTTCAGTAGGAAATCCTACAATTATGTCGGTTGAGACAAAAACGTCTGGAAAGCTCTTTCTGAATGCAGAAACAACCTCGATAAAGTCTTCGACTGTGTGATCTCTCATCATGTCTTCGAGAATTTTGTTATCCCCGCTCTGCACTGGAACGTGTATGAACTTGTAGATCTTCTCGCTGCTGAACGCGTTGATCAGATCATCGAGCATTTTGACTGCATGGTGGGGGTTCATCATACCCACTCTAACTCTGAAATCTGCATCTATTTCGGAGATAGCGTTGAGTAAATCAGGTAGCATGTGCTTGCCCTTGTCAAGTCCATAGGCTCCAGTATCCTGAGATGTTAGCTGTATCTCTTTGAATCCACTCTTTACAGCATTTTCTACTTCCTCTACAATTTTGTCTAGGCTGAAACTCTTCAACCTGCCCCTTGCAAATCTCGTTGCACAGAAGCTGCACCTTCCAAGACAACCTTCTGAAATGGATACGATTGCTATTGCATTCTCCTTCAACCTGCACTTTATCGGGCTAATTGCGGCCTTATCGATATTGCTCTTTTCAATCTGGAAAAAGTTTCCACCGTTGAGAGCTGCCTTAACAGCCAGATCTATGAGGTGAACATTATCCGGACTAATTGCAGCATCAGCAACCTCTTCAACTTTCTTTCTTGAAATTCTTGGCAGACAGCCGGCAACTACAACCTTCTTACCCTTGTTTTTCAACTCTGCAATTCTTTTCAGAATTTTTCTTTCTGTGAATTCAATAACTCCGCATGTGTTAACCACAACAACGTCCGCTTCGCTAGTATCAGCTAACTCGAATTCTTTCGCAATGACGCCACGCATTATGTCCGAGTCAGCCTGATTCATTGTGCATCCGTATGTCTCGATGGCTACTTTGACCATCCTGAACACTTACGTATTTTAGGTTAAAAAATTTCAGGTTGCGATGGTTTATAGAATATTTGAGATATACCGTGGATATGTTACCAAGGGAGCATGACAAATTCGGGTTATTTTCAATAGTAGGCAGGTAAAAAGTTTTGATTTAAAAAATGGGATTCAATGTCCATACTTCGAAACTGCGTCTCTCTTCCTTGATTGTACAGATAATCTCCTTCAAGATTGTTGTATATTCATATCAATTGATGTATCAAAGAGATGGCTGGCTTCGTGATGGTTTGAGGATAAGGCAGTGTTCGGATTATTACATTAAATTTCTGAAATAAAAATAGTAAACAGAACCAATCATTTTGTAAATCAGTATTTTCCCGGTTGTGATGCGTTTCACACAGGTTTCTGAGAGAATGGGTGTGTTGCACTCTTTGGCATCTTCCCGACAAAGAAATTTTTGCGTATGAGTGTTGTATTGGCTTTTCAGCACTGAATGGTGGTAGGCAGGTAAAAAAATTAATATATTGGACACAATAACTAAAAGTTGGTGACTGTAATGATCAGCGAAATATCAACGCTTTTCGGATTAAAGATCTACACTGATGAAGGGAGATATGTTGGTAAAGTGGATGATGTTGTGATTGATCTTGAAAGGAGACAGATAAGGGGGCTGGCTGTTGGGGATTATAATAAAACTCTCATCGATTCAAGAGCACCTGGAGTTATAATTCCTTACAGACTTGTAAAATCAGTCGGAGATATCGTAATAATCAAGGACATATTTAAGTTTAGGAAAGATAAAGCCAAGAAGAATGAAGAGGTCAAAGCCGAAGTATCTGGAGAAGAAGTGGAAGAAGTGTGAGATCTATTCTGGCTTGTTAACACCTTTTCCTATTCTCGTCAGGCTCGATGGTAGAAATTTCTCAAACCTCTTGTCGAAATTTGAAAAACCGTATGATCTAAGGTTTGCTAAAGTGATGGTGGAAAGTGGAAAAGAGTTGATGAGAGAGTTCAACGCTCTTTTTGCCTTCACTTTTAGTGATGAGATTACTTTCTTTTTTCCTACAGAGCTTTTTGGAGGAAGGGTGGAGAAGATAAATTCCATCATCTCCTCCGAATTTTCATCAAGAGTTTCTTTGAGGCTTGGTATGCCTGTGAGTTTTGATTCAAGGATCATTACTCCATCCGGTAATGATGTTTGGGAATACCTTGCATGGAGGCAGGAGGAGGCTTGGAGAAACCACCTCAATAGCTACGCATTCTATACTCTGCTCAAAGAAATTGGAGATAGAAGGGAGGTTCAGAAATATCTTAACGGGAAGAAAAGCGACGAACTCCACGATATTCTCTTTCAGAGAGGCATTAACCCAGCGAAAAATCCACCCTGGCAGAAAAGAGGAATCTTTCTCCACTGGAAAGAGGTGGAATTTGAGAGGGAGTTTGACGGGAGAATTGTCAGGTTTAAGAGAAGAAGGATTGTCGAAAACTGGGAACCTCCTCTTTTCTCTACTGATGAGGGCAGGAACTATCTTGTTGAGATTTTATCGCAGTTATAGGGGTTTTACTGTTTTGCTTTACAACGTACCTATTTCGTTAGCTTGTTGGGTCATAATGACATCCACTGATAGCGAACAGAGTATGGAAATAGAATAGGTATTTAAACTAAAATTTTTATAGTGTAATGGCAAATTCTTCCTGGATGGTTGTTGGAATTGATGTTGGAGGTACAAACACTGATGCGGCTATTGTTGGAGAGGAAATTTCCACAGTCAAACTGCCCAATGAGCTTGGATTAGGAGATGTACTGAAAAAACTTTCAGGGATGGCAGATCTCAGGAACGAGAAGCTCATCGTGAGCACATCACTTCCACTGAATTTGCTTCTCAGTAAATATTATGAAATTCCCACATTTGTTCTGCTAGTTCCAGGGTGTGGGCTGAATTATACCTCGTATGGAAAAATTTTACGGGGTTTTGTCAATCATCGCGGTGATGTTGTAGAGGATCTGGATGTTGAAGAAGTAAAAAAGGCTCTCGAGGAAGGAAGGGATGCTGATAATCTTGCTATCGCAGCGAAATTCTCTGTTAGAAACCCCAGTCTTGAGCATTATCTCTACACCATAGCAAAGAGATATTTTGATGAAAGATCCATTGCTCTAAGCCACCACATAGGTGAGATAAACTTCCCGCTGCGAGTTAACACAACGATAATAAACGCAAAAATCAGAAAGACAGTTTATGAGCTAACGGATCTCATTGGAAAGTTTGCGGGAGACTTCTTCTTCTATAAAGGCGATGGTGGTGTAATTCCTTATCAGGTGGCGCTCAGAAACCCATCTGTTCTCTTCAATTCCAGTCCTGCAGCGGTTGCTGTAGGAGCATACTATCTGGCAAGGGAAAAAAACGCCCTCGTTGTGGATATAGGTGGTACAACAACTGACTTTGTGGTTCTTGAAGATGGAAAGCCCAAAATTGTGGATAAAATTGAGATTGCAGGAATGAAAACACTGATAAGGTGTGTGGATTCGGTTTCATTGCCGTTTGGTGGGGATTCTGCAGTCGAGAATTTCTCTCTCAGACCTATTAGGCTTGGCAAACCCATAGCATTTGGTGGTGAACATTTCACGCTGACAGATGCATTGAACTGTGTGGGGTTTGATATTGGCAATGCAAAAGCTTCGAGAGAGGCTGGTAAGGAACTCTTTGAAAATATAGCAGATGCGGAGAGGATTGTTGAAAAATATGTGTCAATGATCGCTGATAGCGTAAGAGAGATGGAAGCAGAGAAGATAGTCGGAACGGGCTTTCTTGCGAAGTATCTGATCCCAATGATAGCAAAGGAGGCCGGGGTTGGATATGTTGTTCCGGAACACAGTGAGGCTGCTAACGCCGTTGGTGTTGCTGTATCGAGGATAAGTTTGACACTTTATGCGAGGTTTGATACTGAAACGGGAAGAGTTGTATATAATGGTGAACTAGAGAAATGTGAATTTGCACAATGCAAACCTGGAAATATTCCATCGGATGAGGAGCTTATAGATCTCGCTATGGAGAAAGCAAGAAAATTGGCAATGTCATATGGTGCATCTCCAGAAGATGTTGAGGATGTGAGATTGGTTTACTTTAACTCTTACACCGTGGTAAGGGATGGTTTGAAGAGGGGTAAAATTGCGGATGTTGTTGTGCAAATTGAACCGGGAGTAAGTAGTGATGTGGTATGGTGACGGGAATAGTTTATCATAAGAAGTATCTGGAGCATGAGCAATCTCCAACACATCCTGAGAGGAAGGAGAGGCTGGCATACACGATGGATCAACTTAAGGAAGAAGGCATTTTTGACAATCCGAGAATTAAGCTCCTTGAACCATTTGAAGCATCGCTCGACGATGTCCTAGCCGTTCATACTTCAAGCTACATCGATTTTTTGCGGAAGGAGAGTATAAAGGGTGGTTTCATAGATTGGGATACCATCGTTCCTGTTGGTCTGTTTGAAGTCGCTTTGCTTGCGGCAGGTGGTGCCATCAGGGCTGCAAAGGCTGTTGTTGATGGAGAAGTGGACAACGCTTTTGCCATGATTCGCCCTCCTGGCCATCATGCGAAGCCAAATATTGGTGCAGGTTTCTGCTATCTCAATAATATTGCAATAGCTGTAAAATGGCTGCAGCGAAACGGTTTTCACAGAATTCTGATTCTAGACTGGGATGCGCATCACGGAGATGGTACGCAGGAAATATTTTACAAAGATAACAGTGTGCTATTCATTTCAACACACCAGATGCCTCTGTATCCCGGGACGGGCTATCCTCGTGAAGTTGGAGCTGGAGAAGGAGAAGGTTACACGATAAATGTTCCTCTACCGCCGGGCACATCGGATGAGGGTTACATGATGGTTTTTGATGAGATCATCGAGCCTGTTGCAAGAGAATTCAAGCCGGATTTTATTGCTATCTCAGCCGGGCAGGATAATCACTTCACCGATCCTATTACCGGGCTTGCTCTCACCGCAAGAGGATACGCGGAATTGATGAAGAGGGCAGTGGATCTTGCAAAGGATATCTGCGATGGCAAACTGATGGCAGTGCTTGAAGGCGGTTACAGTGTTGAGAAGGCATTACCTTACACGAATCTAGGAATAATTGCTGCTATGGCTGGAATGGACATATCGCATATAAGGGAACCGGAGAAGTATCTCGTCGAATTAAAGTGGAGAAAGAAGGAGTACGCAATAAGAAAGATTCAGGATAACATAAAGCAGGTAAAGAAGATTCACAAGAAATACTGGAGTTGTTTCAAATGATGGCTGAGCTGGTGCCGAGCAGAGTTGTTGAGGTATGGGACAAGTACAATTTGCCGGAGAACGTGAGAAGACACTGCATCAAGGTTGCAGAGGTAGCAATGAGGATTGCCAGAGCAATGAAAAGCAGGGGAGTTGATGTCGATGAAGATGCTGTGCTAATGGGAGCTTTGCTCCATGACATTGGAAGGGCAATAACTCACGAACCCTTCCAGCATTTTGTTCTGAGTGGAGAGATTTTGAGAAAAGAGGGATTTGATGAGAAAATTGTTCGCATCGCTGAAAGACATTTCTCGGCAGGGATAACAAAGGAGGAGGCAGAAATTCTAGGTTTGCCGCCAAAAAGCTACATGCCAGAAAGTCTTGAGGAGAAAATTGTTTGCTTCGCCGACAACATCGTGTTTGGTGACAAAGAAGTGACCTTTGAGGACTACATGCAAAAGCTTGACAGAATTGCGGAGAGTGACAAGGAACACGCATGGCTTGTTGAGAGGACGAAGGAGAGAGCATTAAAGCTGAAGGAAGAAATTGAATCCTATCTGTCCTGAATATCTTCTAAAATTTTTAAAAATTGAGATCAAGAAACGGGAGAAGCTTCTCACGAACCCTCACGACATCTCCTATGACAATGATTGCCGGTGCCTTTACACCCCTTCTTTCTGCGATGTCTGCTATGTTACCCAGTGTTCCCGTCACAACCCTCTGTTTTTCAGTGCATCCATTCTCGATTATCGCAACCGGTGTATCCGGGCTTTTTCCGTGCTGAAGAAGTTTCTCTGCGTTCTCTCTGAGTGTCGAAACACCCATTAGTATTACGATGGTTGCATTCAGCTTGGCAAGGGCATCCCAGTTAATTCTGCCCTCCCTACCCTCAGCTTCTCTGCCCGTCAGAAACACCACAGCTGGATCAAATCCTCGATGAGTTACAGGAATGCCGGCGCAGGCAGGAACAGCAATGGCTGATGTAATTCCAGGAACAACCTCGAATTTAATTCCATTTTCTGCAAGAACTTCTGCCTCCTCGCCACCTCTGCCAAAAATAAATGGATCACCGCCCTTTATTCTGACCACTGTTTTGCCTGCTTTGGCGTACTCAACGAGCAGTCTGTTTATTTCATCCTGCTTTTTCTTGTGCCTCCCGGCTCTTTTTCCAACATCAATGACTTCAGCACCACTTTCCCTTATGATCTTCTTGAGGTCTTCTCCTATCAGTTCGTCGTGCAGGATGACGTCTGCTTCCTGTATTATCTTCTCAGCCTTCTTTGTTAGCAGTTCAATGTTGCCCGGACCAACACCAACAATATACACCTTACCTTTCTGCAATTAATCCTCCTCCATTTTCTTTCAACTCTCTTGCAATTTCTCTTGCCTCTTCAATGGCTGTGGATGGACTAAGGGTTTCCTCAACCCTTACTTCCTGTTTACCGTCGTGTGAAAGTATCTCGCAGATCAGCCTTACCTTACCATTCCATTCTGCAAAAATGCCCACTGGTACTGCGCAACCAACTCCAAGCTCCTTTATTACTTCTCTTTCAACCGCGGCTTCGAGAGCTGTTTTAGGGTGGTTCATGAAGGAGACAAGATCTTCTTCTCCAGATCTGGTTGCAACGGCAATAATGCCCTGATTAGCAGAGGGGACAAAGATTTCAGGGGATAAACGCTGGTATTTCACCTTCTCATCGAGTCCAAGCCTTATAAGCCCCGCTTCTGCAAGAAGTATTGCATCGTAGATTCCTTCGTTGAGTTTTCTCAGCCTTGTGTCTACGTTTCCTCTAAGATTTTCCAGTTTCAAATCCCACCTGTATCTCTTTATCTGTGCTCTTCTTCTCAAGCTGGATGTACCAATGACTGAGTTGCTTTCGAGATCGTCTATTGTTGACCCATCTCTTGTAATGAAAGCGTCGCACGGACTCTCTCTTTCGAGCACGGCAGCTATGACTGTGTTTTTGACTCTATCGCTCGGTACATCCTTGTAGCTGTGAACAGCTATGTCTATCTCTCCTTCAGCCAGCGCCTCGTCAATGGCTCTGACGAACGCACCTATTCCCTTGAATTCGTGCAGCGGTTTATCTTTCAGAATATCTCCAGAAGTCTTGATTGTTCTGATCTCTGTCTCGTATCCTTCCTCCTTCAGCTTCTTTACAACTTTCTCAGTCTGTGCTAGAGCGAGCTTGCTCCCTCTTGTTCCCACTACAATTCTCTCAGACATGTTCCGACCGCTTCAATCGTTTTTTCTACATCTTCATCTGTATGGGCATAGGAGACGAAGCAAGACTCATACTGCGATGGTGGGAAAAACACACCATTTTCGAGGAGCTTCCAGTAGAACTGGATGAACTTCTCCTTGTCAAGCTTAAGCGCATCGTTGTAGTTCTTTGGTTCGCTTCCAAAATACACGCAGAACATTGAGGTGAAGCCTGCAACTGCATAATTCAGCTTTGCATCCTCGATTTGGTCTGCAATACCCTTCACGATCTCCTCAGTCTTTTTGTTTATTTCAGCATGCACGTTGTTCTCCTTGAGGAATTTTACTGTTGTGTAGCCAGCTATCAGACTGAGTGGGTTTCCGCTGAATGTTCCAGCCTGATAGACTCCGCCTGATGGAGCCACGTTTTCCATGATTTCTTTCTTGCCGCCAAATATTCCGATTGGTAACCCTCCACCTGCTATCTTACCCAGAGTTGTCAGATCTGGCTTGACGTTGAAGTATTCCTGGGCTCCTCCAAGTGATACTCTAAAGCCTGTGATGACCTCATCAAAAATGAGCAGCACATCGTTTTCTGCAGTAACCTTCCTTATCTCCTTTAGGTAATCTTTCTCTGGGAGAATGAGTGTGGCATTACCCATAACGGGTTCTAGTATCAGGGCGGCAACATCATCGCGGTTCTTCTCGATGATATCTACAAGAGCTTCAACGTCGTTGTATGGAACTTGCAACGTGTTTTTCACGAAGTCTGGTGGCACTCCAGCGGAGTTGGGAATGCCATGCGTTGTAGCTCCACTTCCAGCTTTTACAAGCACGGCATCGTGGGCTCCGTGGAAGCTACCTTCTACCTTGATTATCTTGTTTTTGCCTGTAAATCCTCTTACAAGCCTTAGAGCGCTCATTGTTGCCTCGCTACCAGTGTTAACAAACCTTAGCATTTCTATACTGTCATAGATTTCTGTGATGAGCTTTGCATACTTCACTTCAAGCTCAATGGGAGTGCCATATATCCATCCATTCTCAAGCTGCTCCTTAATCGCATTTTTTACTTCTGGATGAGCATGTCCCAGAATCAGAGGGCCATAAGCCATACAGTAGTCGATATATTCATTTCCGTCAACGTCAATTATCTTTGAACCTACTCCGCGGGCTGTGTAGAATGGGAATGGTTTTACAGCTCTTACTGGGCTGCTAACACCACCTGGCATCAGATTTACAGCTTCACCATACAAAGACTTTGATTTCTCGAAGTTCATAGGATCACCCAACCCTTTATTGTTTTTAAACCTATAGAAATGGATGATTAATGTTTCGTATTCTTCACTTACAATAAAATATGTGTAGCTCAATTTTTTTAGGTGAATATATTAATTATCGGTTCTTTTAAGTAGTTTTTCAGACCACTTACTGGAGTTTTTAGTTTAGAATCTCTACTCCTTCTTTTTAGAAGTACATAGAGGAGTCAGACCAAGATTGATGGATTTATGAATCCATTTTGTTTTTAAAACACTTAAAAATATGTGTTAATTTTCGTCAAAAATTGTCCTAATTATCAACTATGGCAACATACACAATATTTTTCCGAAGTTTTTCTTGAGATATGTGATATTATTGATATGATGTTTGATACAGGTTAAGTAGGAAAAATATAAAGATATATATAACTAATTAAAATTCTAGGGAAAGGTATGCAGGGTTTCATCATTTGATGAAAATTTGATTTGGGGAGGGTAGTATGAAACCCAGAACTAGAGAAACAAAAACCATTGATTTGGTTGATAAGCTTCTAATTTACCAAGTATGTATGGATCACGAGCAATCTATACGTACAAGTTATCAAAGTTTATTGACTACTCTAGAACTTGGTATTTTTAGTTTAGTTTTTGTCTTAATCCAATTTAATCTGACAGACCGTCTCTGGATACTAGCTACGGGAGGAATAACTCTATGTCTATTTTTTGGAATAGCTTGCGAATTCAGAGGGAGAAACGTAGATATTTGGAAAACACACATAGTGAAATTAGTTGAGGGAACAGATCTTGAGAACACATTTAAAGAAGGGAAATATTGGATGTTTCCTTCAAAAATAAAATTTTTTGGTCGCTTTCGTGGTTATTGGGGCCATTGGTTTGAAGAGATACTGGTCCCATTAATGATTATTTTATGGTTATACATATTATGGTCTTTCTATAGCCCGAGCATTATCCGTTTGTTCGGTATTATAGCAATATGTGTTTACGTATGTTATCATTTCATAAATATTGAATGGGAGTCACAATGGGACTAATACTGTTTGTGTTTTTATTTATTTGTATCTCTGTAGTGGTAGTAAACAGAGTCGAACAATAAAACAAGATGTGTTCTAGTAGTCTTTTTTGGTTATCTATTCTTTTTTCATTGTATTTCATGGCGAAACTGAATGACTAGAGATAATTTCGGGAAAATATTGTGGGGTTTGGAGGGTTAGTAGTTTTAGAAATAATATCTTAGCAGCTATCGCACCGCTCACCAGGAACTGGCAACGGATATTTTGAAGTCAGACATGCCAGGCAAAGCTGCTTTTCATCGAAACCTACAGCTTCGAGCAAGCCTTTCAGGCTTAGATATGCAAGACTGTCTGCGTTGATTTCCTGTTTTACCTCTTCAACACTTTTTCGTGAGGCTATTAGCTCTTCCCTGGTCGACATGTCAATTCCAAAGTAGCATGGTGCAATTATTGGTGGGCTGCCAACCCTGAAGTGCACTTCTTTCGCTCCAGCGCCCCTAACCATATCCACTATCTTTCTTGAAGTGGTTCCTCTCACAATACTGTCATCTATCAGTACCACTTTTTTGTCTTTGATGTTGCTCTTTACGGCATTCATCTTTAGTCTGACGGAGAACTCTCTTGTCTTCTGTTCTGGCATTATGAACGTTCTGCCGACGTATCTGTTTTTTATAAGAGCTTCAAGGTAGGGGATACCCGATTCCTGTGAGAATCCTATGGATGAAGTTGTTCCACTGTCCGGGACCGGAGAAACAATATCTGCTTCAACCGGACTTTCTCTTGCAAGAATCCTGCCAATGTTGTGTCTTACGTTGTAAACACTTCTACCATCTATTACTGAGTCGGGACGAGCAAAGTAAATGTACTCAAAAACACAGAACGCTTTTCTCTTGCTCTCTGCAATTTTTACGAACTCGAGATTTCCGTCTTCAATTATCACCGCCTCTCCTGGTTTAACGTCTCTGATAAATTCAGCACCAGCAGTATCAAGGGCGCAGGATTCGCTGGCAAGTATGTATCCGTAGTCCGCTTCACCAACGCACAGGGGTTTGAAGCCATATGGATCTCGGTATCCTATTACAGTGTTGTTTAATAGTATTGTCAGTGTAAAGCTGCCGATAAGATTCTCGGTCAGGAGTTTGAGCGAGTCAACAAAGTCGTGCTCCAGCATGTACTGGGAAAGCAGCTGAGCTATGACCTCTGTATCGGAGTCTGTCAGGAAAACTCTGCCCTCATTTTCAAGTTTTTTCCTTATCTCCCAGTAGTTTACGAGGTTTCCATTGTGTGCAACAGCGATACTCCCCACTTTCGATTTTACTAGGAGTGGCTGGGCATTTTCTATTCTTGACTCTCCAGTCGTTGAATATCTGACGTGACCTATTGCGGTTTTGCCAGCCATTCTGCCAAGTATCTTTTCATCGAAGACTTGGCTTACGAGACCCATTCCCTTGTGGAGGTATACCCTCCCGTTTGAGGCTGTAGCTATTCCAGCCGATTCCTGCCCGCGATGTTGAAGAGAGAAGAGGGCATAATATGAAAGATGGGGAGTTAAGATTTCATCATCACAGTAAATACCAATTACGCCACACATTTTAGTTTCTGTTCTTCTTCTTTCTTACCCAGTTGTAGCTTCTCAACCTCTTGCTCCTTCCAAAACCACATGCAGCACAGTATCCCTTTCTTCTGTGGAAGGAAACCCTACCGCACCTTCTACACTTGATATGTACTCTCTTTCTCCCTCTCTTACCAAATGCTGCTGTTCCATCTGACATCTATATCACCTCAGATCTTAGATTTGCGAGGGGGAAACGAAGACGACCGTATCTCCTCTAATTACAACGCTTCCAAGCTTTCTTACGACTTCTCCGTCCTGTATCTCTTCGGCATTCTGGAGTACGAGGTTCATGTGGATATCGTATCCATTTAGAACGCCTCTGAATTCTCTACCACCTTTGATTCTAACTATCACAGGTGTTTGCAGGGATTTGTTCAGTACATCCAGTGGTCTTTTTGCCATATTCCTTTCCTCCAAGAAAGGCTTTTATGTTGCGTAGCTTGATGAATATTTAAAAATATCGGAGGTATTCGATGCGTCAGAGGTTGAGGAAAAAAGATGCAAAGGCTGTTGCAAGACAGGTTAAAGAGACATCCGGTGTTGATGTTTTTGGTGAAATGGATAAGGTTGTGATCGACGGAAGGACCGTTATCCTTGTTGATGGAGAACCGATTATACTCGAGCATGAGGGACGATATTATCTCACGGTTTATGGGGCTCTTAAGCTTAAACCGGAGAAGGGAAAGGTTGTTGTTGATGAGGGGGCCCTGCCATACATAATGAATGGTGCTGATGTGATGAAACCAGGTATAGTTTATGCGGATGAAAGTATAAAGAAAGGTGACTTTGTTTACGTTACAGTTGAGGGGAAAGATACACCCATTGCGGTTGGTGTTGCTCTTGTGGATGGCCCTGAAATGAGAGAAGGCAAGGGCAAAGCAGTCAAAAATATTCATCACTTAAAGGACAAAATCTGGAATCACTTCTTCTGATGTATTGACACCTTCACTTAATTTAAATTAAATTTAGAATTTAATATGGGAATTGCTGAGATTTGTTCTGAAGTGTGTAAGTTTCTGTTTCAAGAGTACTGAATCAAACGGAAATGGGGTGGGGAGAACAGAACATTGTTTTTACTGCTATAAGAGATGTATGTTCAGAAAGGAAGATTAAAATAAAATGTGTTGAGATTTGCAAGCATGAGTATCGAAAAGGGTTACAAGAAGATCCAGTGGGCAGAAGAGCACATGAAAGTTCTTGCAAGGATAAGAGAAGAATTTGAAAAAGAGAAACCACTAGAGGGATTTCGTATTGGAATGGCTCTTCATGTTGAGGCTAAAACTGCTGTTCTCGTTAAAACTCTGATGGCTGGTGGCGCTGAGGTTGCGATTACAGGCTGCAATCCCATGAGCACTCAGGATGATGTTGCTGATGCGTTGCGTGACATGGGTGTTGCCTGTTTTGCAAAAAGGGGGATGAATAGTGAGGAATACTATGAAGCATTGAACAAGGTCATAGATACGAAACCGGATATAATAATCGATGATGGTGCCGACCTAATTTTCCTTCTCCACGGTGATAGAAAAGCTGATGCGGAGCGCATTATTGGAGCGAGTGAAGAGACCACAACGGGCATAATAAGGCTGAAAGCCATGGAAAAAGAGGGTGTGCTGGCTTTTCCGGTTATAGCTGTTAATGATGCTTATACCAAGTATCTGTTCGATAACAGATACGGGACAGGGCAGTCAACACTTGATGGAATCATGAGAGCCACAAACATACTGATTGCTGGCAAAACGGTCGTCGTTGCGGGCTACGGCTGGTGTGGAAGAGGTATTGCGATGAGAGCCAGAGGTATGGGGGCAAACGTCGTTGTTACGGAAGTTGATGAGATAAGAGCGCTGGAAGCGGTCATGGATGGTTTCAGAGTCATGCCGATGAAGGAGGCTGCAAAGATCGGAGATATTTTCATCACTGCAACCGGAAACAGGGATGTTATAAGAGGAGAACACTTCAAACTAATGAAGAATGGAGCAATTCTGGCAAATTCGGGGCACTTCAATGTGGAAATAAACATCCCGGAGCTTGAAAGTTTGAGCCTTTCGTGGAGGGAGGTTAGAGATAACATAATGGAATACGATCTGGGCAACAAGAAGATCTATCTGCTTGCTGAGGGCAGGCTTGTAAATCTTGTTGCTGGAGATGGTCATCCAATTGAAGTTATGGATATGAGCTTCTCTGATCAGGCTCTTGCAGCAAGATACATTGCAGAGAATGCTGAAAAGCTTGAAAAGAAAGTTTACAAATTGCCGGAGTACCTTGACAGGAAAGTTGCAAGATTGAAACTTGAAACAATGGGTATTGAGATCGATAGCCTTACGGAAGAACAGGTGAAGTATCTGTCTGACTGGAGGTATGGGACATGAATGTGATGTGGGCTTACAGGGCTGTGAACAATCCTGTAGCTAGGAAAAAGTGGCTGGCTTTTGGATTATCTCTCCTCATTCTTGCGATTTTGATGGGCATATACAAATACATCAAGACTGGTGATATTGGAAAAGTTCTGATTGTAACGACGATTTTCATTCTTGTTGCAGTTCTATACACCATCGTAATGCTGGGCAAGGTCAGATACTACTATATTGATGATACCAAAATCAGCTATAAACCGTTTAAAACGAATTTGGACAATATTGAGGACTTTGAAGTTGATGAGAAAAATAAAGTCATCAGATTGAGGTTGAAGAAACCATCTCTGCTCTCCGTGAAATTGCTGTACTTTGAGAGGGATGAAGATATGAAGGATGTGGTAAGACGTCTCGAGAAACACTCGTAATTTTTTTAAACATCAACCTATCGATAGAGTGTAGAGCGAGGGCCCGTGGCTTAGCATGGATAAAGCACCGGCCTTCTAAGCCGGGGATCGCGGGTTCAAATCCCGCCGGGTCCGCTTTTGATTTTATTGATTGTGCATCTTTGGGAAATTCCTGGAATTGGGCAGTTTAACTCCTTTTAGACGTTGTTCAGGTTCTTGAGAAAAAGGGCTTTATAATGTCACAGATATAAAGGTGGTTCGCGATCTAGAACCATTTAAAAATAAAAATGGGTGGAATTTTTTTAGGAATAGAAAGTATCTAGGTCTTCTTCTGGGCTGTGCTGGGTCATGAGAGAGACCACAACCAGTGTTACAAAGGAAACGATCCATCCTGGGTAGGATGCTGCCAGTCCGTATGGGTTCCCTGCTATAGACCATCCAACACCCACCAGTCCTCCAAGAAGTATGCTGGCAAATGCTCCTGTGGCTGTGGCACGCTTCCAGAATAGCAGTCCCAGCATCGGGAAGAAGAGTCCTGAGGCTGCGAAGGTGTAGGCGTACAGTATCAGGTCGATGATTGATGGTACCTTGTATGCAAGAGCAATTGCTAGCAATCCCAGCACAAGAGCGGAAATCTGACCCACCTTGACCAGTTCTGATGGGCTTGCATTTGGCTTAAGCTTTCGGTAGAAGTCATTGACGAAGGTACTGACTGGCACCATCAGACAGGAGTCTGCGGTGGACATCACAGCTGCGATATATGCTGCCAGAACCAGGCCTGAGATTCCCACTGGCAGCAGATTGGCAATCATGTATGGCATGGCCATCTCGGGGTCGGGGACATTTTGCAGGAGCACTCTGGCGTATAATCCCACTAATGCACCACCGAGTGCGAAAAGGGGCCATTCAATGGGGATACCCGTGAGGAAGATACCCCACTTGGCTGAGTTAGCATCCTTGGCTGCAATAATTCTCTGGTGAGTGGCCATAGAAATGAACCATACAGGGAATATAGACAGGAACCATCCAACTGCAGTCTTCAGATCAACAGCTGACCAGCTGGTAAGATTGGCTGTTTCTGGGGACTGGGAGAGTGTAGCGACAATGTTCTCCCAACCTCCAACTTTGAACCAGCCTAGAGGCACGGGGAACAGAATTATTCCCACAAACAGGATTACCATCTGAACAACATCTGTTAGGATAACAGCCTTAAGACCTCCCAGCACTGTATATGCAAGAACAATAGCACCAATGACAATGATTGCTGTGGTCAGGTCAATGCCCATAATTGCAGCAGCAAGCTTACCACCGGCTATGATCTGTCCTCCAACGAATGCCCACCATGACAATCCCAGTAACAATCCTGCAATGAGTCTTGTTTTTTCGTCGAATCTGCGCCCAAAGAGTTCACCTGTAGTGTAACCCTTACATCTGTCTGCCCATCTCTTAATTACTGGTACCGTTAAAAAGGCGGCAAAAACCGCACTCAAGGCTGAACAGAGCATTAGCCAGGAGGCGGAAATTCCCAGAGTAAATCCCAGTCCAGCCAAAGCAATGGTAAATCCACCACCCAAATCTGTAGCAGCGGAAGTGGCAGCTGTTCTCAGCAAGCCGACATCTCTGTCGGCTGCGAGATAGGATTCGAGTTCATCTCCTCTCTTCGCTCTCTTGTTTACGTACACACCGATTCCCAGCATTCCTATAAAGTACAACACTATAATTGCTATGTCTATATTAC
>CAZZAF010000015.1:0-44439 GCA_964652135.1 uncultured archaeon | reverse complement strand
ATAATAATGCATAATTCTTAGTATTTATAGTTTTATGCTAATGTGGACACGTCCCATGCAAGTTGACAGTATTTGACACTATTCTTGACGATATCCATATCCAAATTATCACCCCTCATTATTGTTCAGGCCCACAGTAGAGGGCCCACCGTATAGTTAGAAATCATCGGAGAGAGGTGGAACGGAAAAAATGGAGTGTGAGGTGGAAAGGTGGAGGTGAATAAAGAATGAGCGACAGGATTGAAGCGGGCACAGAGGCAGCAGAGCCATGGGACCCAATTGAGAGCAGACTCGTCAAAATGAGCATCCTTGCAGGGATTGCGGCGATGATTGTTCTTGCGGCTTTGATAAACATGTTCTTGCTGTCCCAGCATTAAGAGGTGGTGTTAGATGGCAGAACAAAAAAGAAGTTGGACAACAGGAATGTTCAGCACAGAAGACTGGTGGGCGTTCTGGATAGGTACCTTCTTCGTAATATTGGGTCTGATAGCAGCAGCACTGCACAACCCATACCTGACAGGATGGGTAATTAAGTTCAGCAACTGGGTAGATCCAGTGACAAGCAAAGCAGTGCTGGGGTTCCACGCAACCAACAAAGTAGATGGACAGTACGTACTGAGTCCAATAGCGTCACTGATAGTATCATATATCGTATTCACAGCCGTTACAACGGTAGGAGCATGGGCAATGAAATGGAACATCAAAGACTACCTCAAGGCATGGACAATCATATTCATTCTGACAGTTCTTGCATATGCTATTGGTCAGAACGCTTACATCAGTGCTCCACCAACAAAGTGGGAGAAGCTTGGAATTGACTGGGGTCTGCAGCTCGGAGGTGCATACTACATAATCGCACTTGCAATCGGTCTGGCAATAGGTAACCTGGCACCCAAGGGATTCAAGGAATTGATTCTCAAGGGTGCAAGACCAGAGTGGTTCATTAAAATCGCAATTGTGTGCCTTGGTTCCAAGCTCGGTTTGAAGGCAATTCAGGCAATGGGATTCGCAGCACACCTGATAATTGCAGGTATCTGTGCCACAATAGCGGCCTACCTGCTGTACTGGCCAATTGCATACTACATCACAAGAAGATACTTCGGATTCTCAAGAGAATGGGCAGCATGTCTTGCATCAGGTATTTCCATCTGTGGTGTTTCAGCAGCTATCGCTACCGCAGGTGCAATTAGAGCAAGACCGATTGTACCTGTTCTACTGTCATCTGTCATAGTCACAGTTGCTGCGATCCAGCTGATAACATACCCACCAATACTGGCTCAGACAATGCTCCATGAGCCAATCGTTGCCGGTTCAGCACTCGGTCTTGTGATCAAAACAGACGGTGCTGACGCTGCCGCAGGTGCTATCCTCGACGAACTCATGAGAGCAAAGGCTGCACAGATGGGCATCTACTGGGAGGAGGGCTGGATCTCACTGTCAGCAATCATGACAAAGATCTGGATTGACATGTTCATCGGTTTCTGGGCTTTCGTGCTTGCTGTCGTCTGGCTCAAGTACTTCGAAGGCAGAGCTGGAGAGAAAGTCGACAAAATGGAGATCTGGTTCAGATTTCCAAAGTTCGTTCTTGGTTACTTCTTCGCAATGTTCGTAGTGCTGGGTCTTGGATTGTCAGGACTGTTCGGTGATGACCCAAGCCATGCATATAAGACACTGAAGCTCGGTATATACCCAATTGAGGGGGCACTGAGAAAGTTCTTCTTCATGCTGACATTCGTCAGCATTGGTATCGTCACCGACTTCAGAGAACTCAGAAAAGAGGGCTTCGGCAGACT
The DNA here is from genome assembly GCA_964652135.1 of uncultured archaeon. Taxonomy (GTDB): domain Archaea; phylum Halobacteriota; class Archaeoglobi; order Archaeoglobales; family Archaeoglobaceae; genus CAZZAF01. Next base: position 42,646 of record CAZZAF010000015.1, on the reverse strand, counting down.
GTTCGTTGCCTACGCACTGATACTGTTCCTGATAATAACACCGCTCGGTCTGCTGATAGCGTGGCTGTTCCACCACGGAATGATGCCACCAACAGTATCACCATAAACTTTTTTTCAAATTTTTTAGTAAAAAAGGTTAAATGTAAGTCAAAATGGAGGGTCAACCATGAAGGAACTTAACCTCGTTCTAACCCACAATGGAAGGGAGTGGATTGCGAAGAATGATGAAATTGTCGTGAAGGGTGAAACACTCACAGAGCTTGATAAGAATATAAGGAATGCGTTGAAGAGCAAATTCGGAGAGGGTGAGAAAGTCAGGGTCAAAATGGAATATGATTACATGACATTTCCGTTCTGGGTGATTCAGTACCATCCGTACTACTTCCACAGGATTGTACATGTTGAACTTTGAATATTTTCAGGTTGAGGTTACAAGGAAGTGTTCAATGGGTTGCATAACCTGTCCAGCCAGGTTATGGAAAGACAGCAATATTAAAAAAGAAATGGATTTTGACACATTTTTAAAACTCTCCAAATATTTTAAACATACAGATCTCGTGCACTTGCAGGGGTGGGGTGAACCCCTTCTGCATGACAGAATTTTTGATATGATCAAAATTGTCAAGAAAACGAGTAAAGTTGGATTTACTACCAATGGGTTACTACTGAAGAGAGAAGTAAATAAAAAGATAGTTGAACTTGAAGTTGATTTTGTAGCCGTTTCTTTTGCTGGAACAACAAAGGAGGGTCATGGAAGCCTAAAGACATCAAATTTATCAAGAATTACCGAGAATGTGAAAGATCTTGTTAAGGCAAGGGGTGGGCTGGAAAAACCCCATATTATTTTCACCTTTCTAATGAGTAAGACGAATGTTAGAGAGCTACCCGATCTGGTCGATTTGGCTGCAGATTTAGGTGTTAATGAAGTGGTTGTTAGAAATTTAGATTACGTTTTTGATGAGGCTACCGATAAGCTAAGAGCTTTCTCCTGTTTCCACGAAAAAGATTATTTAAAATTGATAGATTCAATAAGTGAAGCTAGAAAAAGAGCCATAAAAAGAAATATCAAATTCAGACCCTATCCGCTGGTAATGGAAGAAATTGTAATGTGCGATGCTAATCCACTGAAGGGGCTAGTCATTTCTGCTGAGGGAGATTTATACCCCTGCATATATCTCAATCTCCCCTTCAAAAAAATACCGAGAATCTTTTGTGGGCAGCGTATTGAAATTGAGAAGCCTTACTTTGGAAGCATTGACGATTTCTGGAATTCGTGGAATAGCAAAGATTACGTTGAATTCAGAAAGGCGTATGAGAGAAGGGTTGAAGCCTATAAAGAAGTTTTACACGAGGCTCTTTTCTCACCATCATCCGTAGATCATACCATGAGTAAAATCAGGAAAGTGTTTACCGAGCATCCAATCCCAGAAATTTGCAAAACCTGTTACAAGGCTTACGGGGTTTAATACCGATTACTGGATTTGTTAAAGTCCGAGTGCTTTTCTTATATCTCTAACTCTCCCTAGATACAGTACATCATCCTCAACAGCATATACTTCGATTTCTTCAGTATCCACGTCCATTATAGGGGATAGAAAAGACTCGGTGCTCAGAATATCACTTCCAGACATTAAAGGAGAAAATGCTGGCAATACAATTACCTCTCTACTCCCCGAAAACCTGAGATAGCACGGATAAGAATACACCGCTCCACCAGATCTCACCTTAATAGCCGGATGTTCATGTCCCATAATGATGCAATTGCTGTCAACATTTTTATGCCCGTGCACAACTGTCCAGCCGTTGATTTCAACGCTTTCTTTCAGCTCAATACCGTGTTTTGCAAGAATTGTTGCAAGATAGTTATCGTGGTTACCTCGAACCACCTCTATATCGACGCTAGAAAACGTCTTCAGGAATAGCTCAACATCCTCCCACTCATAGGGTAGATTCCTGCTGAATTCGTGCTTGAAGTCCCCCGCTATTATCAACCTCTCAATGCTATACTTATCAATGATTTTTTTCACGTTTTCGATTATATCCTTTATCTGAATTCTGGGAAAAGTAATACCATGATCCTGGAGAACGTTCTCAAATCCAAGATGCAGATCGGCAATTATGGCTGTATCATCTATGATGATTGCCTTTTCCGGTGTTAACAGTAACTCTCCCAGCTTAACCGGCATATCCTACCCATCCACTTTTGATTTAGGCAAGGGATCAGGTAACCATATTCAAGGCGCGATTTCTTCCTGCCCTATTATCTGCAATATTCTCTCATGCAATTCTCTTAGCACTTTTCGTCTGTCCTCCATAAGCACGACGTCCTCTTCACCAAGCACATAGAGATTCAGAGCAAACGGGCTTGGGTAGGGTAGCCTTACAATCCTGACCTCAATGGACTTCCCTATCTTAGAAAGATAATCAAGTGCATTTCGCAGATCCATGGAATCCTCCATTATCTCTCGATACGTTTCCTTCAATACCGGGAAATTGTCACCGAAATTCTTTCTGATCAGCCTTAGCAGAGTATCAGCATTCATCTGCTGTCTCCATACACTCTTCTCCCTGCCAAGATAATTGCGGAGAATCATCATACTGCGAACTGCTACATGCCTGAAACGTCTCCTCAGAATCTCAGTTCTATCAAGAGCTCTCATGAGATACTCCTTGAAATTCTCGGTTGTGAACAGCTCAAGAATCTCCGAATTTGTCAGAGATTTGTTGCGGGGCAGAATCAGCATGAATCCGTTGTCGTTCAAAGCAATCTGAACGTTACAGTTCTTCTTCATACCCACTCTGTAGGCAAAAACTCTAGAGATTGCACTGTTGGCTCTTCTGCCAACAAGAGTATGGAAAACGTAGTAGTTCCTGTCTGAGTCCTCAAACTTCTCAACAACCAGTTTTTTATCCGTTGGAATCTCGCTAAAGAGTTTCTGCTCAAGGAAATACCTGTAGATAGCCTGGGCAGCGTTTCTTTCAATGCTATATTCTTTCATGAGGAATCCTATCACTTCTTCATCATCTTTCTCAAGCAATTCCTCCATCATCCCTCTAAATTTCTGAATTCTGAGAGCGAGGTCGTAGCTCAATGGCAGTTGCTCGGAGAACCAGCTTGGCACAGTCGGCTTCTCACCTTCCACCTCTTCGACAACAATGTTCATTCTCTTCGATCGCAGGAATCTGAACGTTCTGCCAGCAAGTACAAAGATGTCGCCCTTCACAAGCCTCTCAGCAAACTCCTCTTCCACCTTTCCAACAAGCTTACCATCCTTGGTCACAACAGAGATTGCAACTTCATCGGGTATAGTACCAACGTTCAGATAGTAGATAGGTCTTGCGAGCCTGCCTCTGCGCCCGAAAACACCTTCTTTTTCATCAAACCATATCTTGCCGTAAACCTTCTTCTTCTCAAGCTCGGAATAGCTACCAGAGAGATAGCGAAGAAGATCGACAAATTCAGATTTCAAGAGATTTCTGTACGGATAAGCACATCTTATGAGCGATAAAGCCTCATCAACACTCCACTTCTTCTCTATCGCCATACCAACAACGTGCTGGCATAGAACGTCCAGAGGTTTCTTTGGAATCTCGATTCTGTCAAGATTTCGTTCCATTGCCTCTTTCACCAGCACAGTGCACTCTACAAGATCATCCTGATCCACCACAACGATTCTACCAACTGAGACTTCGTGCAGCCTGTGCCCACTTCTCCCAATTCGCTGCAGAGCCCTGTTTATGCTCTTTGGTGAGCCAATGAGAATTACAAGGTCTATGTATCCGATATCTATGCCTAGCTCAAGGCTGGTCGATGAAACAACACATCTGAGCCTCCCACTCTTCAAATCGTCCTCAACCTCAAGTCTCACTTCCCTCGATAGCGAAGAATGATGTGCCTTAATTGGAAAATCATTCCCCAGTTTACGCTTGAGGTGGTAAACTACTCTCTCCGTTGCGCTTCTCGTGTTGGTAAAGATCAGCGTGGTTCTCGATTTTCTAACAAGTTCTGCTAGTAAAGTGTACAGCTTTTCGCTTATATCTTCGGCACTCGCAGCAAAAAAGTCGTCTATTGGAGAGATGACTTTAATATCCATCTTCTTTGCAAATGTCACGTCCGCAATGATGCAGTCTCTTTCACTTCCATCCTCGTTATAGCCAACAAGAAATCGGGCAACTTCATCCAGCGGGGCTATCGTTGCGGAAAGACCAATTCTAACCATATTTCCCTCCTGAATTCTCTGCAACCTCTCCATTGAAAGGGCCAGATGACTTCCACGCTTGTTTTCTGCTATGGCATGAACCTCATCGATTATCAGGAATCTTACCCTCGTTAATACTCTTGAGAATTTCGGGCTTGAGAGAACGATTGCAAGGGTTTCAGGGGTAGTGATGAATATATGAGGTGGCTTCCTCAACTGCTTCTGCCTTTCAGACTGTTCCGTATCTCCCGTTCTAACGGCAATCCTGATTTTTTGAAGTTTGATCCCCTTTTTCTCTGCTAACTCATAGATCTCAGCAAGGGGCTCTTCGAGATTCTTCCTTATGTCGTTGTTTAAAGCCCTCAACGGAGAAACATATACGACATAAACAATGTCTTCAAGCTCATTTCGTTCTGCTTTCTCAATTAACATGCTTATGGCAGCCAGAAAAGCTGCGAGGGTTTTTCCACTTCCAGTTGGGGATGAGATAAGGATATTGTTACCTTTAAAAGCCTCAACTATTGCATGGCGCTGTGGAGGAGTAAACGATTTGTATTTGCCCAGAAACCACTCCCTCACAAGCGGGTGAAGGGTTTCAAGTATTTCTGCATCGCTGTATGGTTTCCCCTTTCTTATCATTGCAAAGATGCTGTTTGTTGAAGTTGTTTAAATGAATTTGTCCCACCGTAACAGATTATCGTAACGGTTATACTGAGTCCAAGTAGTGGTGTTGTATAACAACTACCAGCACAGCAGATAGAGAATTTTTCAAAATAGTATCACAAGAACGTTTATTCCGGTGTGTATTACTATATATCCATTCATGAGCAAAAAAGAGTCAGAAGCTCGAGTTAAGTTCATCCTTCAATTTATTGTAAAAATCAAGCAAAAAAGCATGCCTTTCTTCCGCAAGCTTCCTGCCCGTTTCGGTTTCCATGAGATCTCTCAATTTAAGCAATTTCTCTTCGAAATGCCTGAGTGTATCCTCAATACTTCTCCCATGCTCTCCGCTGAAAAGAAAAGCCCTTGCAACTCCTATTGCACCCATGGCATCCAGCTTATCTGCATCGCTCAGAACTTTTGCTTCAAGAGTTTCCGGTTTAATCCCGGCAGAGAATGAATGAGCTTCTATACAATGTACAACCCTTTCAATAAACTCCTCGCTGTAACCCTCCTTTTTGAGCAATTCTCTTGCCATTCTCGCACCCTCGATGGAGTGGTTTGGTCTATCCCTGGCGATGTCATGCAACTCCGCTGCCTTTTTCACAACTTCTATATTGGCACCCTCTCTTTCTGCAATGAAGAGTGCCATCTTCACGACCCTTGCAACGTGCCCATCATCGTGAGAGGACATATTTTACCCAATAAATACAGCTCTAGAAAAATTTATTTCTGAATTACTACCACCTCGACATATCCCCTCCCATTCCAACAGAGCATAAGATTTTTATATCAATTGGCAGTGGTAGGCTATTGAAATACGATCCCGCCTTAGCTCAGTCTGGCAGAGCGCGGGCCTGTAGTTCGTCCCTGCTCCCAGCAGGGGAGCAGAGAGCCCGGGGTCCCCGGTTCAAATCCGGGAGGCGGGACTTACCTTTCCGTCCAATTCCCAACACTTTCACACCACTCTTTTTGCTTATTAACCAGGATTTCAGAGGTGTTCTCCAATGACTACTATTGATATCTACAATTATGACCGTAGACTCCAACGACAACTAGAGCTGCTTGAAGAATCAAACATTCCTGAAAATACAAAAGAACTGATTAAAGAGTTTATTGACGATGCTATCCACGGATGGGGGACCAAGAAAGTATCAAAGGCGAGAGCATCTAAACTGATAATATATTTGAGGCAAATGGCCGAAATTCTGCATAAGAAAGGTTACAGCTTTGAGTATTTAACTGAAAAAGAACTGAAATACCTGTTGAAGGAGATTGACAGGCATTTCTACGAATATAGGAAGAAAAAAGGTAGAAATACAGAAAAACCTGGATGGAGTGAGCACGACTGTCGCAGAACATTGATAAAATTCATGAAATGGCTCAGGGCCGAAAAAGGTTATCCAGAAGATTATCCGGATAAAGAAATCGTAGAAATCGCCAAGATCGCTTTGAGGATGGGAAACGCCCGACCACCCGAACTTGCAAGGATGGAAGTCATAACACCAGAAGAGTCCGTTAAACCAAGCGATATTCCTCCTGCATGGGTGTTCAGAGCTTTAAGAGAATCTGCCCAGAATATTAGAGACGAGGCATTTTTTGCTGTTGCTGAGGAGTGGGGTCCCAGAATAGGCGGTATTGGAAGACTCACAATTAGGCAGGTCAAGTTTGACGATTTTGGAGCCTGGATTTATCCTGAAGATAAAACGCACAGAGGAGAACCTGTCAGGCTGGTGTGGTCCGCCAAGTTTCTGAAGCGCTGGCTGGATGTCCACCCATTCAAGGATAACCCGGATGCGCCCGTGTGGATTGACCTGAACTGTAAGGACCATCCGAAGCCTATAACGTATTGGGGGTTCAGGAAAATAATCACTCGGGCTATTGAGAGGCACAACAAAAAAGCAGAGGCATCAGGAGGCAAGATCCAAAAGATCGAGAAGAATATCCGTACACACTTCTTCCGCTACTTCGCCCAGATTAGAGATGAGATAGAGGGAGTCCCTCGCTCAGTTCAAATAAGGCAGAGGGGATGGAGTCCAAACTCCAAGCAACCCGACAGGTACGCCAAGCTTGCTCCGGTGCACGTTGACGAGTACTTCAGGAAAAAGTACGGTAAAGCTGACGAGGAGGAGAAGAAAGAAGTAGAACCGGTGAAATGTCCACGCTGTGAGGAAATAAATCCACCAGCTGCCAAGACCTGTATAAGATGTGGCCTTCCGCTTGATGCTAGGGAGCGCTACAATGTGGACAAATCGAGGGAGATTTTGAAAGAAATACTGGCGATGATGCTGAAGAAGGATGTGGATCCAGAGAAGATTCAGAAGATGCTGGATGAGCTATGATGTCGGAATTATCTCCATTTCCGGATTTCTGATATTTTCCCCATTTACCACTATAATGCCCTCACCTTTTCTTGATTTTCCTAACTTTTTAAGGTTTCTCAGACTCAATTATCTGTTCTACGAAATCAATTCCTTCTCCAGTAATTTTGTAGTTAATATCATTCGTCTGCCTCTCCTTGTCTTTTTGATGCTCGTCTATGAAACCTTTACTTTTAAGGTAGAATAGATTGAACCGGAGTTCATCCTCCTTGTAGCCAGAATTTCGGAGATCGTTCAATATAGAATTGAACGAACACCATTCTTCAGGATTTGATCTTGCATCCCTGTAAAGCTTGGAAAGAATTCTCTCCCTGATTTCAAAATCTCGTTTTAATTGTTTATAACTCATAGATTATTCCATGCAACTACTCTTATAAATACTTTTAGTTTATTGAAAAAATGTAGGATATTTTCCTCTCAGAACCACAGCGTCTTAACCTCTCCCTTCAAATGCTTGATCTTCGCCGTAATCCTCTGCAACGTAGCTGCATCGATTTCCTTCATAATCATGTGTAGCGTGGACTTCTTAGGCGGGTTGGGCTTATTCCATCCTACCTTCTTCAACTTATCTAGGTTCTCAAGACACCAGCGCTCGGCCTCTCTGAGGCTCATCCCCTCACGATGAGCCTTGTAAACCACAGCCATCAGTATCGCCCTGGGGTGTGGTCTCCTGCCGATGCCTGCGTATTCCCTCTCTTGAACAACCCTCCTGCAAGCTTCAACTATGAGGTCAAACTCGACCTCGGCCATTCACGAGCACCCCGCCAGACACAAAATAATGTGTCCAAAAATTAAAGTTGAAAAAGGAAATGTGCTAACTATCTGCTACTGTTGGCCTCTTTCTCAGCATCCATGCCGTTGCGAAGAGGCCCGCCATCGCGAACCACAGCCTGACGTCGTGGACTATCTCTTCCACCTTATCACGGCCTTGACAGCCTCGTACGCGAGGTTTCCCAGGAACACTCCGCAAGCAACCACCAATATTACCCAGACATCGAACCAGCTCATTTCCACCTCACCACCTTATACCCTTTCTCCTCCAGCAGCCTGACGATCTCCCTCCTGCTGACCTTCCCGTCAATCACCAGCTTAACCACCGTCCTCCTGCCCATCCTTGAGAGGAAAAGGTTGTCAAAGATCAGATAGCCAGCCGCAATCAGCGCCAGCAAGACTCCAGCGACCTTAACCGCAACAAAAGCGACGCTGAACGGATCAGGCATCACCCTCACCTCCGCTCTCGACTTCGGCCTTAAGCTGCTCTCTGATTTCTTTCAAGCGATTCTTGAAGTGCTCAAGCAGGTCAGCGGTTGGGTGGTACTTGCTCTTAAACGCCTCAATCAGCTCGCTCTCGCTCCTGTTCAGCAGGTCCCCTATGGTATAGATGCCGAGAGCTCTAAATATTGCGAGCTCCGTCTCATCCTCAGCAACAGCCTCTATGCCCCTCTTGCGTATCTGGAAGCTGTACCACTCCCTCTGCTTCTCCTTAGTCAGCTTCTCCACAGCCTCCTGGATCCGCTCTGCTTCTTCCTCACGTGCCGGCTTCCTGTATCTGTAGATCATGTAGAAAGTCAGCATGGGCCAGAGCCAGCCGGTCCAGTAAACGAACTGGATATAGTACTCGTCGACCGTCTGCTCTACATCTTCCCAAGTTATGGGCCTCTTTCTCAGCTTTGCCAGCTCCTCCTTAAGTCTCGCATTTTCCTCCCTGAGCTTCTTGATCTCCTCGGTAAGGACTTCAATCTGCTTTTTCTGGTCTTCGAGCTGCTTTTGTAATATCTTGATAAGCTCGTCAGTGCTGATTGACTCGTTTACAGCGGTGTTGCTGGCAGTCTGATTCACGGTCTCGTTCATAACCGGAGCCGGCGTTGGCGTCGGAGTGGGCGTGGCGGTAGCGTTCACGGTCATGTTTACCTGGATCACGTTAATGGATCCGCTCAGTGCCGTCCCGTTTAGCGTAGTGTTTACCTCAAAAGTGCTGTTACCAGTCACATTCTCCGCATTTACAGCCGATACGGCAAGCATGACAAGCAGGCTAAATATCAAAAGTAGCCTCTTCATCCTCAAACCTCCTGTACTCTTTCACAAAATCGTAGGGCGTGTACTGCCCTTCTCGCGCCTTCCGGCTCATGGGAGGGCGGATTTTTATCTTCTGAAGGTACTGCATGTTGTGGAAATAGGCGTATGGCTTACCCATTCTCCTGAGATCTGACTGCTCCAGACCGAGCATCTTTGCGATTTCTTCACTCCAGGACCGCTTGAAGAACCGTTCCGTCATCTGCTCCTTAACCACGTCATCTATATCCTGCCAGCTCTGGAAGTCCAGAGTCCATGCAACTTGCTGTGCTCTGCTAATTCTCGCATAAATCTGGAGCTGGGACCTCGCCCTCTGCTGGTATCTGGAGAGGCTATCAAGGAGATCCTTGTTCCTCGAAGGAGCGAAGAGGTTTGCATCTGCAACAAAAAAGCTCAGGATCCTGCTGTGTGGCATCTCCTTCCAGGTCTCGTATATTGCCGTCAGATAGATCAGAGAACACATGAAGCGGTCAAGGGGGTCCTCGACGAAGGCAAAGGTGATGACGCTGGCGTGCTTCCCGCTCAAAATCTTCTTCAGAGGTACTCCTCTATCAGAGACCACGCCAAGGCTGGCGATGTACATTATCTTCGTGGCCGTGGACCTCATGTATCCAGGAACGTCATCATCGCTCTGCAGGTAGTCTATTATGTTTTCAAGAGATTCATCTTCCAGCTTCTCCAGGTAAGTCTTCAGCAGCATCCTCTCTATCGGACCTCCAGGGAGTATTTTCGTCAGAACCTGCTTCATTTCCTCCTCAGTGAACTTTATCGGCTGGAAGTAGTCCACCATTTCTGGAAATTCCTCGACAAAATCGAAGTAGCTCCTGGTCGGTGGTGTGTACGCAACCGTTTTGAATGGTCTCGGCTCAATGTCAAAGTCCCTTTGAAGTATTTTGACCATTTCGGGGTCGTTGTTCGGGAAGTTCATGAACACTCCTTCGCACTTCGCTTCCAGAGACGGCTCGATCTCCACGACCTTGCGCTTTCTGTGCAAATCTATCTCCTTCAGGGTTTGGGCAAGAGTCGTTTTCCCGGCTCCTGTAACTCCAACTATTGCACGATGTCTGACGTCTTTGCCGACTCTGACGAACTTCCCGTTTTCATTTATCCCTACCGCAGATTTGCCGCTTTCACTGTCGTCTCTCGTGGTTTCTGGCAGTACTGTGTACTCTTCCTTGTAGATGGCCTTATGCAGAAGAGTCAGCACGCCCGCACACCTCTTCGAGGGCCTGGAGAAACGTGGCCTTCAGACCTGAAATCAGAACGTCCCTGAACTTTTGATCCATCACGACGCTCTTCGCCTTACCCCCATCAACACTCACAATACCGAGCTTGTCGAGGACGTTGATGTTGGCAGCAACGGTCGAAATCCGCTTTTCGTCACCGAAAACGGTCTTTGTTATCTGTGAAATTGTCACCGGTCTATCAACGGCCGCCAGAAACAGCAGTATCTTATATCTCTGGTTCGTGCCGTTGCTGAGGACGGCCTTTAGCTCGTTGTAAACGTTTTCTCTGTCTTCCCTAGCTCTTATCCCCTTCTTGTAGAGCTCTATCGCCCTGGTTGCGTACTCCAGCGCCTGCTCAAGTACCTTTATCTTGTCCTCCGCAAAGACCTGCTTCTTGTATTCCTCGACGTGCTCCCTGAATACTTCCTCATCCAACCTGGCAAGCTCCAGGAACTTCTCCCCTGAAGCATAGTCCAAGCTACCTTTATTTTCACCCATATCCTTCCTCCTCCGGATTTTCCTACTTTTCCGACGCTACAAGCCCAGGTACTAACTACAAAGCCCGATTTTGTAGCTACCACCTCCAGCCTGTTTTTCCTCATCAGCCCCCTGAATGTCCCGCTCTTGCGGATTTTGGGGCTGAATGAGAATAAAATTAGGAGAAATCATCGACACCACTCTCCCTGTCCCGTTTCTGAGCTGCCTGAGCGTAGCGGTACGCCTGCCTGATGGTCTGGGTAATCTCCTTGAAAACGGTGGATCCAACGACATCGATAATCTCGACAGTCCTCTTTCTTTCCTTCTCCTTGATCTTGTCGAAGAACTCTTCCGGCTCGGTTGCGATCTTGTTTGCGAGGTCCCATCCGTGTCTGAGCTGCTTGGTGATTATGTCGAGCGTGTTCCTCAGGGTCTCGATCTCCTTCTGAGCCCTCTCAGCCAGCACGTTGCCTAGAGGGTCCACTTCCCACTCGTAAACGTCAACGTCGACCGTTCCCTTGGCAGTCTCGATCTTTTCAACCCATGCGGGTTTATCCGGCATTATACCTGCAATAACCCAGGTGTTCCCGAAGCTAAGTTTAGTATGTTTAGGAATGAAGTGCTTCTCACCGTTCCACTGAGCATTAAGCAAAGACTTTGATGGGTAAACGATGTAGCCATAATCCGTCTCGACGATCATGGGCTTGATCTTCTTATTCTCCGGCAGAAATGGTATTTTGACTCCAACAAGGGGCTTAACTCTGACGTAAATCTCACGCTCCGGGTTTCTGGCGGAGATTATCCTGATAGTCCTCGCCTTGGCAGACTCAATCATCACGAGGGTCATGAACGCCAGGAACGCGATGAGACCGACGAGCTGGTACACGTTAAACCTGGGCTTTGCGAGCTCGGCATGAAGCTGGCCGATGAGATCGGCAAAAGCCCCTAAACCCTGGGCTGTGTACTCGGGATTAAACAGGAAGAAAACGCTGAAGATGAATAAGACCGCAATAACGCTGAATATCGCCCTGCTGTGCCTGTAGATCCACCTGGCTATTGCATTAACTTTGCTCTCCTCTACAACTCTGCGCTGTAATTCCTCTCTAATATCCTCCATACGTCTTTCCCCTCCTTTTTCCTCCTCTTACCGAAAATTCTCTTCAGATAGGCAGTCTTACCGTTCAGCCTCGCCATCAGCCCACCTAGATTCTAAACTCCAGGGTGACCTCCTCGATTATGAAGTCCACAGAGACGATTATCTCGCCATTCAGCAAAGCGCTCCACATCTCGTCCCAGTTGAACTCGATACCGTCGATGTCTCCTATCGACCAGTCCGCTGCAACAACATACGCAGAAACGGCCTCGTCATAGTGCTCTGCAAACATCCTGGTCCAGAAACCGCCCGGAATCCTGAAGTTGTTCCAGCTGGGTTCGATCATGTCCGGTGTGATCAGGTCGACGAACTCCTCAACTTTTTCAGCAAGCTTTGTGGCGAAAATTGCGATCTGCCTCCACTTCTCTGATTTCCAGTTCACCTGTACGTGTGGCTCTGTCTCCCAAACCAGCAAGGCATCGAGAGCTTCCGTTATGCTTAATGGATAGCCCGCAGCAGCCCAGTCTGAGAAGCTTATTCCTGCCCTCATCGTTATGAACCACTGGACGTTGTCAGCCGGTGGTTCTATGCGGAAGTCCTGGAATACCCGAACCAGGCCAAAGAACCCGGAGTATAGCAGCTGGGAGAATTCGATGGATCCATCCCTCGACAGCTTGGCCTTATACACGTCACCCTCGTTTGACAGAACAACGTACGGGTGGTACTTTTCGTACTTGAACATCCTTTCAAAATCGCTCATCGTGAGGAAGTCCGTGCTGTTAACAGGAAGCTCGATGAAGTCCCTGAAGCTCAGATCAGCTGGGTAAGTTACCGTTACAGAGGCATATCTCGTTCCGTTCACTGTCTCGATGCCGTCAACGATCAGCGCGGCCCTCACGCCAGCGATGCTTATTCCTATGGACTGTTCTGGGTTCAGCGTGATCTCCTTTCCGGCGAGGTCGAAGGTCACGCTTGACGCCCCAACCCTCTTAACCGCCAGAATGCCACTCGTAAGCGAGAGGGCGTTAATGCCGTCCTCAGAAAGTCTGATGAATGATCCGTGGCTGTATATCACCTTGAGCATCGATTCTGCCGTCGATGTCTCCTGCTGTCCGTCACCATCAACATCGGCTGAAACCGTTGCAACTATCCTGTACGCTCCAGGTTCTCTGAACAGGGACGGTGAGACCTCTGCGATGAAGGCATCGACGGAGTCGTTGAAAGTTAGCTGTCCCGACGCTATTACACCACCCCTTGGATCCAGAACCCTGTAAGTTGCCGTGGCTGCGAGCGTTGACGTGAAGGGGTTCACCCTGTTCGAACCTTCTGTGTACGTCCCGCCGAAGACGACGACGTACACCTTTTGTGGCATCTTGTCGAGCACGACCTGGTTGGGGATCGTGAACGGTGGGTAAACCTGAATGGAGTCATCTGCTAAAGCCGGAAATGCCATTAAAATCAGGATTCCAATTACCATGACGGCTCTTTTCAGCTTAATCATTCCTTCCACCTCCAGACAAGGTAAATCGACGTTCCAACAAAACCGAGAATAAACCACAGCGGAGTGAGGTCTGGCTTTGGATCCACAGTGTTGTGGCCCAGGAAATCGTCGAGGAAGATTATGAAGCCGGCCATGAAGAGCGGATCAACAACCTTAGTGTAGACTCCTGCAAGAGCGAGCCCGAGGGCTGCATACATCATCGCAAGCCCGTACCAGGCGTGATCTACACCGTACGTGAAGACCGCAAGAGCAGCGCCCATAACGGCAAGCCCGAAGACCAGGACCAGCTCGTAGGAATGCATGTAGCGGTCAATGTTGACATCAACGAGCATGACGACTCCAATAAGGATCACGCCAAGGATGAAACTGTTTGTATCCGAATTGAGCGTGATAGGAGCGAAATAACCCATAATCGAGACGAATATTAACCCGCTTCCGGTCCAGAACAGCAAGGGTTGGAGTATACCCTCGTTGCTGGACGTGAAAAACATCAAGACGCTTATTCCGAGCATAGCAGCGCCAATCCAAACAGCCTTGTAGTAGTCCGTAGCCCATGATATGAGTAAAATTAGTACTGCGGATCCGAGAGCAACGATTCCTGTTGTCGATTCTCCTTCTCTCAGCTTGAAGTTCCCGTATATGCCGAGAAAGATGGCAACTATCACGCTCCAGATTAGCATTCCCTGGCTTGTCGCTGCAGCAAGCTCTGCGCTGTATGCCATTTTAACCACCAATTGCCGTGATTGTCTCAGGTGTCAGAAATCCGAGCTTGTAAGCCAGAAGAGCGATGAATGCGGCAATGAAGAATGCCCTGATCCATGCATTGAAGGCGTATGCTATGATGATACTGTCAAAGAACAGGATAGCACTGAAGTTCGTGACCCTGAAGACATCCATGTCGAGTAGCGTGGTTTTCAGGAACTCTATGTATCCATCTGGGAATAGAATCAGTGGAATTATCGAAAGGACTGCTGCAAGGATTGCAGCATATTCCCAGCTGCTGTAAATTCCAGTTACTAGAATTGCTGTAAAAAACACTGCAAGTATGACGAGAGATAGTTCAATCGTCGGCAACCTCAATCACCACCCTGACGACTATTGCGATCAGAACAGCCGTGACGAGGTTCTCCATCGTCGTCTTTGCTCCGTTTATGATCAGCGCGATTATGAGGAACGCTATTAAGAGGATTATGAGTTTCCTCACTCCAACCACCCCAGCTCGTCCGCTATCACCACAGCCGTGACAGTCGGCAGGAAATCAATCGGCGGTGGAACTATACCGTCAACAGCTCCGGCAGCTGCGGCCTTCCAGTTACCTGTCAAGAGGAGCGCAAGACCACCGCCAATGAACGTCTCCCCGATGTCGCCAACAAGCGGGATGATGCTCAGAGCATCCACTATGTCGTAAACCGCTGCTATCAGCAGCTTCACCGGGAAGGGAAGTCCTGTGAGAATCAATCGTACCACCCCTGCGTGGATCCGATGGCCCAGCCTACCGGGCCGAGCAGAATCGCTATGATGTTGATCAGTCCGTGCTGCCAGAGGAAAATTGCCAAAATTATCAGCCCTGGAATTATGAAGAACGCAAGGCCGATCCCTATTGCTATGGCCCAGAGGAAGTACATCAGAAAGTCTTTCCAGTCTCCGTCGAAGTAGATCATGATCGCTATTGCCAGGACCCACCAGAGCAGCGATGCTATCAGGAATATCTCTCCCGAGAGCGCTGAAAATAATGGGGAAGTTAGCAACATCTCAGCGTAGCCCATTTAACCACCCCAGAACACTGCTTTAACCCATCCAAGCGGGTCAAAAACGCCAGAGCGCTTTGGCAGCTTCTTAACAGCGGCGTAAGCATCGACTACACCGGCACCTTCCCAGATCTCTGGTTGCGCTGGATCGTCCTTTGCCGTCGCCTGTATGAGCTCCTTGATCCTGTCGGGCTTGTCCTTGAGCGATGGGGCGTTCTCAAGCAGCAGGGCAATAACACCGGCAACGTGAGGAGTTGCCATCGAGGTTCCAGACATCTCTATGAGATCTCTTGAGTTTGCACGGGCGCTGGGGATTTTGACTCCCGGAGCAGAGATGTCGGGTTTAATGTCTTTGTAATTCGTGCCTGGCCCCTTACCTGAAAAGCTTGCGACTTTACCCTCCTCGTTTACCGCAGCAACGGTTATAGCACCCTCTGCAAGGCCTGGAGAGTCGATCACAACGAACTCGTTGCCAGCTGCAACGACGACGGGGATCTTCTTCTCCTTGACTAACCAGTTGACCTTCTGACATACAGGATCCGATGGGTTGCCGAAGGGCGTTCCGAGGGACATTGAAACTACAATGGGAACGTCCGGGTGTCTGTCGTGCCATTCGGCGACGTAATCCAGGCCCTTAATGACTGAAGAAAGAGACCCTCCTCCATTTTTGCCCAACACTTTAACGTTTAAAATCCCAGCATTTGGAGCAACACCGCTGACCCAGACGAGCCTTCCGTCCTTATTTATCTGAACAGGATAGCCCGCAGCTATGCCGGCGCAATGCGTTCCGTGTCCGTGATAGTCATGCGGATCCTCTCCTTCTACAAACGAGATCGATCCGATAACCTTGCCCTTCAGCATCGGATGATTTTCGTCAACTCCTGTGTCCAGAATAGCAATGACGACGTTTCTCCCCGTAATGTTCTCCATCCACAAGTCTGAGGCTGAAATCAGCTTATCGTTCCAGTTTGCATTCTCGGCCTGCTTCTTCTCGATTACCACCTCCCTGACGGTTACGTTCTCAGCCTGAGGCGGGAGCTCAACAGGCGTGTGCGGGTTCCCAACCCATGGGCGATAGTCGGGCATCTCTACGGTGTTGTTGGTCCTGTTGTCCGGAGGTCTTTCGGGCATTTCATCAGGCTCGGGAGGTGTCGTCGGGTTGGGCCTCTCAGGAACCCTCGTGGCAAAATCGAGGTAGACACAGCATACATCAAAGCTGCTCGCATTCTGAAGAATGAACTGCTTGAGCTTCGGCTTGTCGACGAGCTTGAAGATGACGGCGTTAATGCCTTCATCGATGTGGTCCACTTCTGCCCCAAGGATCTCGGCGATGTGATAAATCACGTCAGTCGAGGGCAGCCTTTTGAACTGGATGATGACTCCGACTTCAGGCTGAACCGCAAGGGCATTGAGGTCCGGATCGCTAAAATTGGCGGATGAGCCTGAGATTATGCTCCAGGAAGTTTTCTCGACATAAACTCCGTTGATTACTTCGTAATTTACTTTAAAAAGTTCGAGATTCTCAATCAAATCGGAATGGTAAAACAGCTCGTTTAGCTTTTCAAACAGCTCATCGAGAGGCTTGAATACATCAGAAAAGTCGAATGCTGCAGCAGGGTAAACTGCTAGCATCAAAATCAAAAAAATAGGGAGAAGTCTCACGATACCGCCCCCTTAGCTGCTGCTTGTTTCTTCTGTTGTCTCGGTTCCAGCGAGCAGAGCGTTCCAGTCGATGCCTTCGCCGAAGATCGTCGGCATTGTGATCTTGCCTCTGAAGTCAAGCTCTGCTGGAATGGCTGCGTTCCTGAACTTCAGCTCGTAGTTGTCCGGATAGACCATTCTTGCAATTCCCTGCCAAACCTCCCAGCCGCTACCGATCCACGCCTTATTCCTGAACCATCTGCCAAACAGGTTTAGCGTGTCCTCGATGTTTACGTTCCTGCCGAAGAGGTTGCCCTCGAAAACCTTCTTGTCACTGCTTATCAGCCCGAACCACGTTGTCCTCTCAATTACGGTAACCTTACCGCTGTAACCTCTGCCCCAGCCCTCCTTCCAGTCAGCCCTGTTCTTACTCGGGATTATGTAGTAGTCAACAGCCTTGATGAGGCTGAACGGGGACTGGTCCCAGAGGATGATCTGCCTGAAGTTGTTTCCGTTCTTGAGCCACGCTTCCCTCGTCACCTTGTCCCCTGCAACGCTGATCGTGTCCTCGGGCTCAGCAGGAATTATGTCTGCGTTCCTGCTGTAGAACTTGATCTCAGTAGGTCCGTTCTCGCTGCTCTTAATGAACATCCAGTCCGTTGCGATGCCATCTCCGTCCAGGTCAACAAGAGAATAGATCTCGCCCGTTGTGCTGTCGGGGCTGAGGGTTACGAGGCTGTCGCCGAGTACGATCACCGCTCCCCTGTCGTTGATGGTGTCGAGCTCGATGCTGAGGCTGCCGACCTGTACCTTCTCGCCTTCCTCAGTCCAAACGGTTACCCAGTACGGCTCAGAGATGTACACCTGCACATCCAGCCTACCTTCATCGAGCACCTCGCCGGTGTTCACGTCAGTTGCAACTGCATGGACCGAGAGAGTGTACTCCCCTGGCCTTGCAGAGGTGTTGATGCTGACCTCGTAGATTCCCGGGTTTGTGGCGTTCTCAACTGCGGTAAACGTGTCTTCAATGCCGTCGCCCGTAACGTCAACAGCAAGACCGAGCGGGTCCAAGAACTGCACGGTAACGCTGATCGAAGTGTTCACTGGGTCTGGAAAGCTCGATGCCGTAAATGGCTCGCTGTTGCTGGTCAGAATCGTAAGGCTCAGGTTCGCTGCGTGGCCGTTTATGATCTCTTCTCCGAATTCAGTCTGTACGATAGTGTCTGCGTCGAAGCTGTAGCTTATAGTAGCTGCCGAGGCTGGCAGAGACGCCAGCAGCAGCACCACAAAAGCCGCAAATGCGGCTGCGTACTTCCTCACTACTTACCCACCTCCGAATAGCTTTTTCAGAAACTCAAAAATACCGCCCAAACTCTTCAAAATCGGAATTCTCTCATACCAGGCTGGCTTCTTGTTGTAGATGACCTTGATCTCGGCGTGGTGCATGTCGAGTGGTGAGCCTTCGAATGCTGTTGCAGGAACGACGATCTCAGCCTTGCCGTCGCTGCCCTCTCTGACTTCAAGAAAATCGTTCTTTTTGCAGCGTACTAAGAGTCTGCCGCCATCCTTTAGACTTATTTCTAGGTAGTGGGTGTTTGCGTGTTCCTTCAATGGGATCATGTATGCGTTCCAGGGGCCGTAGCGCTGGGGGTCGAGGGGCTGTGGTTCGCTGTGCATTATTCATCCCTCCACGAGCGGTGCAATAACAGCGAAATACTTCCTGCCCGGCTCGTCTGGAACTACAAGAACAGGGAAGTTCTTAGACGGCTCAGCTTGCTCGCTGATGAATATCTCACAGTGGAAAAGTAGCTTGTCGAGCACGTGGATGTCTGTGATGTTAAGTTCTTCTATATCGTCGAGAAGGTTAAGAACCTTCATAACTCTCGCGAATACTTTAAGGCTCACGGACGTCTTGCCGGCGATGCTAAGTTTTATCGGTCTATCGAAGAGGATAGAAACGTCGTCACATCTGACATGTTTCATGACAACAGTCGAGCCATCCGGTTTCTCAAGTTCGACCTTCTCAGCCTTTTTAAGCTGGAATCTAATGTCATTTTTCATTGCTATGCATATTGCAAAACTGAGGTCGTTGCCTGGAATGTATAGATAGTCGTCCTTCGAGAGTTTCAGGATCTGTTCACTGGACATAGCCTGCTCTGCAGATACTGTGGACATCAGGCGGGCACCTCCTGTGGCTGCTTTTCCTCGCCGTTGTGTCCTGTAACTCCAAGAAGCCCTTTAGAAACGAGGTCTTTCTTGATTAGCTCTCTGATGTATGCAGAAACTGTTTCCCAGCCTTCAATCTCCATAGCCGTCTTTATCTTCTTGTCCCATAGATCAGGGACATCTGCAGACACTTTCATTCCTACTCACCTACAATTGTTTCTTGTTAGCTACCAAGTATATAAAACTTTCTGTCAAGATACTTTTGTTGCTAATTAGAAACTATTGTAGTTGAAAGTATCCAAACACTTTTCAATATAATAAGCGACAAAAGTTTCAATGAAGAAACAAATTACTTTAAGAGAGGTCTTAGAATCTCTAACCCGTGCAAAAGGTGTAGAGGTATTCAAATCACTAAGAGAACCAAAGAAATGGTCAGAATTAGAGAAAATCGTTCATGGTGATAAAAAATCATTAAACAAAAGGATAAACGAATTTATCTCGCTCGGTTTAGTCGATTCCGTTCTTATAAAAGATACTCTAAAAGGCTCAAAAGCTTATGTTCTTACTCCCCTCGGCCTTACTGTACTCCAAAAACTCGAAGAATTGGAAAATCTAATCAAAAAACACGAATCATCGGATGTGTCTGAAGCAAGAAAACTTGCAGCTGAAGCGGAAGAGGGTGAAGTCACACCCCTCGGCACTAAGAAGGTTTTGCGGTAGTTGGAGGTGGGAGGTTGTAAAATGCTCGCCCGTTTTGAGTGCCCGTACTGCCACCAGGAGGGCTGGGCAGAATTTGAAGTCCATGCCCTTGAGCAGGAACTCTTCTTCACCTATGACCACGCACTGAGGTATGTGGTTGGTAAAGTTGCAATAAAGAAGACGTACCGTTACGAAGAGCTGTATCGAGAGGTTGCGAAGTTTGTAATTCCGAGAATCCGAATGGGGTACAACAAAAACAAGTTGATCAGGGAAATTTCCGAAGTTTTTGGTATCGTTGAAGAGGATGCTGCAGGGTTGCTTGAAAGGATCAAGGTGGAGATTGGAGCATACGAGGAACGTGGGAAGATAGTTATATAACAATTCAAAGTGAGGTCGAATATGTTTAGATAAGTTTATTAATATCAAATCTAAGTTCGAACCTATGCTGAAAAATTCAGCAAAATGTTTGATTTTGATTGCAGCATTACTTTTGACGTTAACTCCAGTCTCAGCTCAGGAGATTTACAGAGGAATTATTTTCGAGACGGATCCAGAAAACCTCGCCGAAATAACCAACGCTCTTAATCTTGCAGGTGTAGAAATTGGATTAGATGAAATCCAGCGTTCCCTCGCCCAGTTTGGTGCGGAGATACCAATAGGCGGTTTAATGCTGAGCGAAGATAGAGTTTTCGTCCTAATATCTGACGAAAAGCTCGAAAGCGGAAGCTACGAGATCGTTGGTGGCGCGCTTTTCCCGATTGAAATTAATGGCTACTATTATACCCCGCTAAAAGTCTTTGAGTATCGCAAACTACCTGCTGAAGAAGTCAAACTGTCTGAATTGAAAGCAAACCCTGAAAATTACCTTTTCAAGGAGATAAAGCTCACCGCCACGCTGACGGAGTTCTCGTTCACTTTGGATTATGAAGGGGTCCTTATCCCGGTCAGCGTTGGCCTACTTTCAGACGTGGAGCCCGATCCGGAAAAATTCGCTGGCGAACTTGTTAACATAACAAAAGATGTCCTAGCGGATCCGAGCTGGGAGAAGGTATCCGGAGTCATGGGGAAGTATAGTGGAATACCTACTTTCAGGATTAAGGAAGGATACTGGAAAAATGCAAGGGCTGAAGTGACGGGATTTGTAATAACCCCAGATCTTCTCGATGCCTGGTTGAGTCTGGCTTTGATTGACCCATCGAACCTAGAGAGAATCCTCCCAGCAGGGAAAGTTGTTGTATTCCTGAATGATGTCAATGTTGTGTCGGAGAGAGCAGAAGTGCCCGATATTTTAAGCAATCCTGACACTTACGCCGGAAAGGTCGTTGAAGTTGAGACTTGCGGAATGGGTGTAGATATCAGCGTGAGGAGACTCCTCCAGGCAGTATCGGCTCCTACGCTTGTTGGTCCCGTGGCCCAGGAGTTCGTGCAGAGAGTGAATGTCTTCCTTGAAGGAGAAGTAGTCTGGAAGCCCGTGACTCCTGATGTTGGAAACTTGCTCTACGCTTCAGGAACGAGAAGCTACTCCAAAAGACCTATCGACACTCTCATAATTCCGATAAACGAGGTTGACGGACGATTCGTTGTAAAAGGTGCTGTTGTCTCAGCGAGCCGTCTTAATCCAGAGCTTTCAGATACTCCAATGTTATTAGTTTTCGAGAAAAAGAGGGTTGGAGACGTGGCAGCCAGAGAACTATCATCTGACGTGAAAGAAAAGATTCTGGAAAGATTGAACGAGCTTGAAAAAGTGCTTGCAGGAAAAAGCGAAGAAAATAAAAAGATAGATGATTCAGTTTCGGAGACATCAGAGACATCAACAGCTTCAATGCCATCATTTTCTCAGCAGCAAGAATCTGGAAAAACACCTGAGCCTGAAACACCTTCAGGAGGAAGTACGGAGACGACGCCAGGGTTCGAAATAATAGCAGCAATTGCAGCGATGGGGGCTGTGTGTTTGTGGAGGTTTAGGAAACAATGAATGACATTGTAAGCGAAACCATTTATACTATAATTGACTGGTTTCAACTACTCGGGGCAATAATTGCTTTTGTTCTTCTTTTTTTGCAAATTAATGAATACAGAAAGAAAAGGGTTTCACTCGACATAACTCTGACGAAAGCAGCGTTTTATTCCCATGAAGCAGATTCTTACAGTCCAAGCAGAACAGAAATAAATATAACAATTGATTTAAAAAATACTGGGTTAGAACCAACTACCTTATCTGGTGTTGAATTTCAAAGCGATATCGAAAATTTAAATTCTGTTGAATTAAAAAATGTCCGATATTCTGGAAACTCCCTCATTAGAGAAGAGTTTAATGAAGTTAGAATTGATCCAAATGATAGAAAAAATGAGGAACTATTTGCTCATATTGAAGAATTTATCCCACAAGATATTAATGAAATTAAGGGAAATCTCATTTTTAAGACGACACATAAAGATATTTCTAAAACAGTAACTCTTACTCGTAGTTAGGTTGGGAGTGGATCGAAAGTGTAGAGATATATGCTCGACTTGTTCGAATGATTTCATGATAATTTGTGATAAAAATACCAAAAAGCTTTTAAATGAGATTATTCCAAAAGAGGTTAGTTGAATAAATAATAGCGAATAGATATATAAAAAATTATTGGAATAAAAATGTGTTGGTGTGGTGGATATGGCTGGTGGGCCATACGGTCTTATTAAAGATAGAGATATTTGGGATGCCGACTTCGGTGAACCCAAAGTGGACAGAAAATTAACTGAAAAGTTTGCTCTAAAGCATCGTGGGAGTGTAAGAGTTTCCATGGGTCTGTTCTATACAAAAGAAGAGTGGGAAGATAGAAAGAAGGAAGTTCTTAGCAAACCCCTTCCTTAACTTTTTGGAGGCTTTAAATGCCTCACCTGCAACTTGAATTCTCAGAAAAGGAAATTGAACAACTATATAGGATGACAGAACTATATCCTAAAGTCAAGGAATTAATTCTGTATGGCGAGGAAAATGATCCTGAAAATAGAACACACCTGCAAACCATAAATGAGTTAAGAAATGCGATGGACCATCTTATGCGTGTGTTTGCCTATAAGTTTGGGTTTAAACCAGATGAATCCCAAGACTATGCTACTAAACACATAGACAAAGCCTTTGGGCACGTTTACAGAGCTGGGTATGATGCATTAGATTGGGTTAGTATAACGCTTAGGGAGAGAATAGTAAACGAGCTCAATGGAATATCTCATGAGGCAATTGCGAAAATATTTCCAGAATATTATAGAGAGATTAAACCAGAGCTAGAGAGAGCATCTGAAGAAATTTCTAAGCTGAGATCTGGAAAAGACGTTGCTGGGCACGACGCACATTCAAATAGCTTTAATAATTTCGAGCAATATGTGGCAATTATTGGAAAACTTCGAGATTACCTTGATAAGGTTCTCAATATAAAACCCAGCTTGATAGAGTATGATGAGGAAAGAAAGAAATCTGAGCAAAAGTCAAGGTTATTCTCGCTGTTGAAAGTTATTATTGGCACAATCATCGGTACAATTATTGGTTTTGCGCTTTGTTATTTCTACACATCGTAATGATTTTATAAAACCACAAATAAGTAGGGTTTAAATAGGGGGCCAATTTTTTGAGTAGTATGAAAGTGAAGCAGGAATTGAACAAAATATTTCTCTCCGGGAGGCGGGACTAAGCCTCCTTTCCTTCCGTTTTTCTCATTTAAATTGCTCCTAGAAAAAACCTGAAACAAATTTGCAATAAAAGTTCACAGTCAGTTTGCTCACACGATAAACCAAAAAATACAACAACCCAAAAAATCCACTCAAAACGAAATCAAATACAAATACCAAAACAAAAAAGAATTATAAAGAAATTATTTAGTTTTTACTTGCTTATCTGTTCCGGCTTCAGGTGGCACTTAAAGCAGTTCGGGTTTGCACCGCTGTATTCGTGGCACTTGCCACAGAAGTTGTCGTAGGATGTGTGACACTTAAAGCATTCCTCTTCGAAAGTTCTTCCAAGCTCGACGCCGTTGTACGTAAAGCTTGGCTTGCCTTCTCTTATTACTTCTTCTCTCCACTTCTTAAGCAAAACCATGTGGTTTGCCCTCATCCAATCAACATCGAAGGGGCATGGTTCACCCTTTGGTTTTTCGAGCTCTGGCATCGCTTTTGCACCTGATACGAAGCTGTTGTAGATGAACGGTGAAAATAAAATTAGGAGAAATACGATTATTCCGGCAATCACATACTTCTTGTTGTACATTATTCCTCCCTCCTAAGTGGGTTTCCACGTAGATCCGTTTCTCTCTCCTTTTCGCCCTTCATGACCAGTGCGTTGCCGACGAGCTCCATCATACCTCCGACCTCAACCGGCAGTTTCCAGTATTTCATGAGCACTGGGAATGCTGCCTTGTCCTGAGCACAGATACATGCCAGGAAGTTCACTCCGTATTTCTTGTGCACATATTTGACTGCCATTGCTCTCGGCATGCCACCTCTCATTCTCAGTTCCATGACTTCGTCTGCTAGCAGTCCACCACCGCTTCCGCAGCAGTACGTTCTTTCCCTTATGGAGTGTTCCGGCATATCATAGTAGTTGTTGACGACGCTCTTTATCACATAGCGAGGCTCTTCGAAGATACCCATTGCTCTTGAAGTGTTACATGAGTCGTGGAATGTCACCTTCCAGTGATCGTTTCTGCTTGGATCAAGCTTCAGCTTGTTGTGTTTAATGAGGTCTGCCACGAACTCCGCAATATGGACAAACTTCGTGTCAGAAGCATGCTCGAACTTTGTACCGGTAATCGGGTTAACTGGCTCTTCCAAGTCTTTAGCCTCTCTAAGGATTTCGTCGTTCATTGTGGCTATGTACTGGTGCTTGTCTCTCCACATGTGTCCACATTCTCCTCCAAGAATCCACTTAACGCCGAGTCTCTTTGCTTCCTGATATATCTTGGCGTTCAGCTTCTTTGCCAGATCATAGCTGATGAATGTACCGAAGTTACCACCCTCTCCAGCATATGTGCTCCATGTGTAGTCCAGTCCAAGTTCATGGAACAGCATGAGATAGCCCATGAGGGTGTACCAGTGAGGTGTACCGAAGTAGTCACCCGAGGGTGTAACGAATAGAATCTCTGCACCTTTCTTGTTAATTGGAATCTCGATTTCTATACCTGTAATGTCGTATATGTCCTCTGCTGCCGATTGCAGTGATCCAACCATACCGCCGGGTGGCAAACCAAGGTGGTTACCTGTCTTTGCACAGGAGTTTATGGATATAAGCGTAAACTTGTGATAAACTCCAATTGAACCCAGCAGTGTTCTTACCCACCATGTAATTTCAGCAGTATCGATACCATACGGACAAAATACTGAACATCTTCTGCACAGTGAACACTGGTAGAAATAGTAGTAAAGCTCTTTTATAACATCCTCCGTCAGTTCTCTTCCACCAGCCCACTCACCAAAGAGTTTACCGGCTGGCGTGAAGTACCTCCTGTAAATCGATCTTATTAACTCAGCTCTTGCAACAGGCATGTTT
The DNA here is from genome assembly GCA_964652135.1 of uncultured archaeon. Classification (GTDB taxonomy): domain Archaea; phylum Halobacteriota; class Archaeoglobi; order Archaeoglobales; family Archaeoglobaceae; genus CAZZAF01. Next base: position 17,258 of record CAZZAF010000015.1, on the reverse strand, counting down.
TTAGGATCGCCAGTACCGATGTAATAGTGGCACTTGTCAGCACAGGCGCCACATCTTACACATATGTCCATGAATAGTTTGAATGCACGGTTCTTTTCACATATCTCTTTGAGAGTGTTCAGAAAGATTTCCTTCCAGTTTTCCGGAAGCTTCCAGTCAGGTTCAAGTGGGCTCCATTCTCTCGGGAATGCCAGCCCAAGTTCTTCCATGTCCTTCTTTCTAGCGGAATAGTGGTAAAAGCCAGGTTTAAAGTCCTTCTCTGTGATTGGCTTTAGCATCTCTCTCCAGCTTGGGAACTTCTGTTCAATCTTGAGTTTTTCTGACTCACTCATTAAAACAACACCTCCGGCTTAATCTTATAATCATTCTCGGCAATTTCATCAAGCTGATCCTTGTACATCTCATAATACTCTTCCCAAGTGATGCCCTTATATGGTGGGTTCCACGGGTTGATGTGTCTGCGAGCTCTGTTGTCGTTTGGCATGTTCCTCGTTGGGCTGAAGAAGATACCACCTGCGTGCATAAGCTTACTGAACGGGAAGTAAGCAAGCAGGATCGAAACCAAGGTCAGGTGGACAAAGAACATCCAGTGAATATCAGGCACAACTGGCTTGAATGTCATGAGGCCTATTGCAAATTCCTTGACCTCGGTTACTTCTACACCTACGAAATACCTCATTAGAATTCCTGAAAAGATGACTGAAAGCAGCAGTATCAGTGCAAGGTAGTCCGATGGGAGTGAGAGTGTTCTCTCTCTGGCAAAGAAGACACGTCTTGCAAATAGGCCCAGAAGACCTATAAGCACCGTAATATTGGTAATCAGGAAGGGCTCAAGATGCAGGAATGAGTAGTCAACTCCAAAGAACCCATCCACTGCCTGGAGTGTTGCTACCCATGATGGGACAGGTTCAAGGAATAGCCTCAGATGTCTCAACAGGATTATCAGAAATGACCAGTGGAAGAGTATTGCAAATAGCCAGAGCATTTTTGTTTCGATTGTTTTCTGAACAGTATATTCATATCTGTTGTTTCTGAAGAGGCTCCTAAAGAGGAGGATTTCCAAGAGCATTCTTACTACTACACCAAGTTTGGTGTATGGGCTCTCAATTCTATCCATGTAGCTGCGCTTTATCCAGTCAAGAGATTTCTGCTGCCCGCATGTTGTCGGTATTTTCATATATACGGGCGATTTTGCCCAGTTAACTACTCTGTAAATTACGCCTACTACAAAGATCGCAAATGCAAGATATGGGATGATTACACCAAACAGATATTGCAGCGTCATTTAAAACACCCCCTCGTATGCTTCTGTTTCTTTCGTAACCTCAATTGCCATCTTGGCAAGTACTGTGAATATGAGAAGTCCAATACCCCAGACACCGAGAGCAATTAGAGACTCAATCAGTGACGGCCAGTATTCCTCAATTGTACCAACCTGTGATGGAATGTAGCCCGGAATGATGAGACCCATACCCTTGTCAATCCAGATTGACACGAACACCAGAGCGCAAGCCAGAGCCAAGGTGTATTCGTTGTGGCGGGTGCGTGGGTAGACCAGAAGTGCCACCGCTGCAAGCCCCATTATTATTGACAGCCTGATCCATGGAACTAGCTTGCCATACCCTTCAAGACCAAAGAGCAGGTATACGAAGTGTTCTAGGTGTGCAGGATGAGCGGAATAGAATGCTGTGAAGAGTTCACATCCCAGCAGGAACATATTGGCTATCATTGCAAATGTTACAATTTCTGAAAGCTTCTTGATTGCATCCCTTCCAGGATCAAAGTCAGCATATCTCTTGGCAACCATTAGCGCAAGAATCAGAAATGCCGGACCAGCAGCAAACGCAGAAGCAAGGAAACGCGGAGCCATGATTGCAGTGTTCCAGAATCCTCTTGCTACGAGACCGCTATAGAGAAACGCTGTCACAGTGTGAATACTGAAGGCCCATGGAATCGCAATATAGATGAGCAATTTAATTAGCTGGTTGGGCTCCCTAGAAGCCTGCTTGGCTGAGAGTACAAACCACGCGATTACAAGGTTCAAGATCAGATAACCGGATAGCACAATAGCGTCATAGAACATTACTGAGTTGGGTGTTGGGTGTACAACCACATGCAAAACTCTCTGTGGTCTACCGAGATCAACGAGAATGAACAAGATACACATTATAACTGCAGCAACAGCAAGAAACTCGCCGACAGTTGTTAATTTCTTGAATTTCTTGTAGTTATACAGATACGCTGGTAAAGCTACCATAACTGCTGAGGCTGCAACTCCGACGAGGAACGTAAAGTTTGCGATGTACAGACCCCATGAAACTTCTTTACCCATTCCGGTTACTGACAAACCCCTGTCATACTGGACGAGGTAAGCTGCAAAACCAACAGCAATAATGGCCAGCAAGAATGCAATCCAAGCCCAGTATAAACGTCCACCTTTTAATACCTTCTCAATCATCGTTGTTCACCTCATAACAGGTAGTAGATATTAGGTCCAGTACCCAATTCTTCTTTACGTCTTATAGTGAATTCAGACTCGAGTATCTTTCTGATCTCAGACTCCAAGTTGTTGATGTTTCCGAAGATTATGGCATCGTTCTTACATGCTTCAACACAAGCTGGTTGCTTGCCCTTGGCAAGTCTCTCCGCACAAAATGTACATTTTTCGACAACTCCCTTTGTCCTCGTTGGATAGTCTGGGCTGAACTCCTTGATACCTTCTCTTGGGTCTCTCCAGTTGAATGATCTGGCGCCAAACGGACAGGCTGCCATACAGTAACGGCATCCAATGCATCTGTGATAGTCCATCATAACTATGCCATCACTCTCACGTTTGAATGTAGCCTGTGTTGGACATACCTTCACACAGGGCGGATTCTCGCAGTGGTTACACAGTATTGGTACTCTATAATTCCTGATTTCTGAGAACTCGTTTATCTGTTCTGGGAATGCCTTAGCAAAAGTCGTCAGTGTTATCCACTCAACCCTGTCTTTACCGGGGAAAACAGGAACGTTGTGTACCTTCCTGCACGCATCCACACAGTCCGTACAAGTATCAGCATTGCATTTCCTTAGGTCAATTACCATCCCATACCTAATACCCTTCGAATCATCCGTAGAATGGAGAGAAGCCAGCACTTTTTCAACTTGACTTGCCGACAGTGTTACTCCTGCAATCGCTGAACCAACCATGATCAAAAATCTGCGACGGGAAATCATAGACATACCTCCGATTCTTCCTCGTTTTACTTTAACATGCTATATATTAACTTTTTGGTTTTTTACCATCATAAGCATTAAGTTTCAGACAAAATAAATTATTGTATCTAATTAAACTCCCCAAAAGTCTATGCCTCAATTTTATCTAACCCCATCCTTTTTATTTTTATCTTTATACCTGTATTTCCAATTTTATAATGATAGTTCATAATATATAAAGATACTGGAGAGTTTCCATTCACAAACCGACTTGGCAATAAAATAAATGTAATAAATTCTGTCCTCCAGATCTCCAACCCAATAAGGTGTTAAAAGTGAAACTACTCCAGAAGACAGCAACTTTGCTTTAAAACCTAATACCGCAAATTATTTATGTTCGAAAGTTTGTTGATTAATTCGGAGGTGATTGGATGCCTTATATAGAAGTGAAGGGTAGAAAATTGGAGCTTGACGAGGACGGATTCCTCCAGAACTGGGAAGAATGGGATGAGGATGTTGCCGAGGCTCTTGCAAAAGACACAAGATTTGGTGACCCAATCGAGCTGACTGAAGAGCACTGGGAGATTATTAGGTTCCTTAGAAAATACTACGAGAAGTATGGTGTTGCACCTCCAATCAGGCAGCTCGTTAAAGCAGTAGCTAAAGAGCTTGGTCCTGAGAAGGGTAACATCGAGTACCTCTACAAGCTCTTCCCGAAGGGCCCAGCAAAGGACGCTTGTAGAATTGCTGGCCTGCCCAAGCCAACTGGATGTGTCTAAACAAATTTCTTCTTCTATATTTTCAATACACGCCAAGTACAAAAATTAGAGGTTGTTTTTTTGCCGTTTTAGTGATTGCCCATTGCATCCTTAGACGATTTTATCAAACGTCTAACCATAAGCGGGTATGACAGCACATGCAAATGAAGATAGTTCGCCAGAGTCCGTTTCTTCATGATTCCGTCTCGTTCCCCATCTACACCCTTCCCCCTCTTTACTCTGAAGGCGAATTTCAACTTCTCTTTTGCAATTACCTTAGAATAGTGAAACTCATGCCCAACTAAAGTGTCCCCTTTCCTGCTTATGATATTACTGTTGATAACCTTGTAAATCGAGTAGCCAAGAGCCTGGAATTTTTTGTGCATTTCGGTCTTTATCGGCAAGAAACCAACCATTTCATATTCGTTGCCATCCAAAAGCTTAATACTCTCCCCAAGATACATCAACCCACCGCATTCCGCATATACGGGCTTTCCAGCATCGCAGAATTCGTAAATGTCTCTCCGCAATGACTTGTTCCTTTCTAGATCTTCCGCAAACACTTCTGGAAAGCCACCACCGATGTAGAGAGCATCAACATCCGGCAGCCTTTTATCATTGAGGGAATCTATAAAATGAATTCTTGCCCCGCCAGCAGCTAGAGCATCTATATTATCCTGATAGTAGAATGAGAATGATTTGTCCCTTACGACGCCTATGTCAATTTCAGGCTCTCTTGGTTTGAAAATAGGATTCTCACCAACATCCTCAAGTCTTGGAGCCTTGTAGGCAATATCAATAATCTTGTCAACATCCACATACTGCTCAATTACCTCCGCAAGTTTATCGAATAAATCTTCAAATTCCTCTCGCTCATGGGCGGGAATTAAACCGAGATGTCTATCTGGTATAATAATATCCTGCCTTCGAGGTATAACGCCAACAACCCTTGCCTTTGCAAGTTTTTCTGCTGCAAGCCTGGCTTTATTTGCATGCCTCTCGCTTCCAACCCTGTTAAGTATTACACCTTCAATTCTAACGTCAGGATCGAAAACTTTGTAGCCCATAATAAGAGGGGCCACGGTTCTGGACATTCTTTCCACATTTGCAACCAGAATAACCGGACATTTCAAAATTTTACTTACCTCGGCCGTGCTTCCCTTTTCATCTAGAGCACTGTGTGAGTCATAGAGCCCCATTGTACCCTCTATTACAGCAATGTCAGCATCTCTGAAGTTTCGCTGAAAAGTTTCAAGTATATCGACTTTGCTCAGCATAAAACTATCCAGATTGCGGGAATGCCTACCAGTGGCAAATAAGTGAAAGCTCGGATCGATAAAATCGGGCCCAACCTTATACGGCTGAACTTTATAACCCCTGTTTGTGAGGGCTCTCATCAGCCCTATTGAAATAAGTGTCTTACCAACCTTACTTCTGACACCGCTTATGATGACTCGAGGTATATCCATATAGAATGGGCTAGCGAGAAGTTGAAATATTTTTTCCAAATGATTATAAACTCTACTCAACAACAGTTTCCAAATTTCCATTAAAACCATAAAGCGAATCTGTTGCAGATTTGAAATTCCTCCAAATCAAAAGTTATATAATAGACCAAAACCACAGAAGAAAATGCCAGTCTCCAGAAATGAACTAAAAGATGGTGTCAAAAATAATATACTTCATCTACATATTAGCAACGAATTATTTTTCATAATCGATTACCATTGTTTATTATTATCTAGGATATAAAAAAACTTATATAGGAAAAAAAGCCTATAAAGTTGGCTAATTAAAAACGGAGGTGTCGAGTTAGATGGGTTCCATTTCGTTGCTGCAGTTGACATCATACATATCGTTCGCAATTTTCGTATTGGTTGTACTAGCAAAGGCTAGAAAGTGGGCCAGCATGCCAATTCATGTTCGATGGGAGGTTTATCCAGTCCCAAAAGAGAAGGGCAAGCTTGAGTATGGTGGATCATACTATGAAGAAGTTGACTGGTGGAAGAAACCAAGAGAGACCACCCTCATAGGTGAACTGAAAGAGATGTTCTCCGAGATGCTTTTCCTAAAGAGAGTTTTCACCTATAAAAGAAGGTTGTGGTTCCTTACATACCCATTCCATGGCGGGATTTACCTCATACTGATATGGTTTGCACTCCTGTTTATCGGAGCATTGACAGAACTTTTTGGATTACCAATTACAACAGACTGTCAGCCCTACAATCACCCCTGGTCCATGCTAATATATTACCTGACAATAATTGTGGGCGGACTGGGAATAATAGCCACAACAATTGGCTGTATAGGATTGATTTTGATCAGGCTTAACGACAGGGCCATGAGAAATTACAGTTCACCACTCGACTACTTCAACCTGCTGTTTATTCTCGCAGTACTGCTAACAGGCATGTATGCGTGGCAGTTCGATCCGAAATTCATAACTGCAAGGGAGTTCATGGCAAGCCTGATATCCTTTGGCTCAATCCCAATGCCAGACTTAAACACGCCGATTCTAATTCACATGATACTGCTTGAACTTCTGTTCATCTACATACCGTTCACAAAAATGACACACTTCATAGGCAAGTACTTCACGTTCCACAAGGTACTCTGGGATGACGAACCCAATCTCAGGGGAAGCGAGATTGAAAAGAAGGTCAAAGAGGTGCTCAATTACCGCGTGAGCTGGAGTGCTCCACACATAAAACCAGGTAAAACGTGGGCTGAAGAGGCAACGGAGGTGGAATTGTGAAGGAAGACGTCAAAGTTACAGACATCAGCAAACCGGTTGATCAGCTGGTCAAAATCACAATAGAGGATTTGATAAAGCTCCCTCCACCATGCGACAAGCCAGAAGAGGAACCGCCACTGAAACCACCCAAAGAAGAGTGGAAAGAAAAATACGAGATGTCACTGGATGGTTACATTTGTCTCGATTTGCCAAAACCCAAGACCAAAGAAGAGGAAGAACGGTTAGTCAAGAAGTTCCTTGAAGGTCTCGGAAAGCTCATTACAAAGGAGAACAACTGGACACTCCTGCAACCGCTTCTCCTTTCCCTCGAATACTGTGCAAAATGCCACGTATGCTCAGATGCATGTCCAGTATACATCTCAAGTGGAAGGAAGGAAATATACAGACCGGTTTACAGATCGGAAGTTCTCAGAAGAATCTACAAGAAGTATTTCACACCAAGCGGCAAGTTGGGGAAGTTCGCCGGAGCAGACATTGAACTCAACTGGAGAACAGTAGTAAGGCTGGCCGAGCTGGCATATAGATGTACGATATGCAGAAGGTGTGCCCAGTACTGCCCGATTGGTGTAGATAACGGATTGATTGGACGTGAAATTCGAAAGCTGTTCAGCCAGGAAATAGGCATTGCTCCCAAGGAAATCCACGATCTTGGAACCGTACAACACCTGAAGACGGGATCAACCACAGGAATGACTCCAGATGGTATCAAGAACCTTGTAAAATTCTTAGAGGAGGAAATCCAGGATAGAACTGGAAAGAAAATAAAGGTACCAATTGACGAAAAAGGAGCAGAAGTTCTCCTGATTCATAACGCCGGAGAGTTCCTGTCATGGCCAGAAAACCCTGCAGCGTTTGCAATAATTCTGGAAGAGGCGGGAATAAGCTGGACACTTTCAAGTGAACCGCTTGGATACGATGTGGTTAACTATGGTGCATGGTACGATGATGTTCAGCTTGCCAGAATAGCCATCAAACATGCTGAAGTTGCAAGGAAGCTCGATGTGGATAAAATAGTCATCGGTGAGTGTGGTCATGCACACAAAGCTCTGACGGTTGTGGCTGATAGAATTTTGACAGACGAGCTGAACATTCCAAGAGAAAGCTGTTTGACGCTGCTCTGGGACATTGTACGCAAAGGAAAGCTCAACCTCGATCCGGAGAAAAACAACTTCCCGGTTACACTTCATGACCCATGTAACATCGTAAGACTGATGGGAGTTGTAGAACCACAGAGAAAGATTCTCAGAAAAATCTGCCCGCAGTTCAGAGAGATGAACCCGAACGGAGTTTACAACTTCTGCTGTGGAGGAGGCAGTGGATTTGCCATCATGAACTCCTTCAACTTCCCAGAATGGCGAGTCAAAGTCAGCACCAGAATGAAAGCCAAGCAGGTGCTTGATGCTTTCCAGGATGTTATCGATCCAAGCATAAACAAGTACGTATGCGCACCGTGTTCGAACTGTAAGGGTTCGATGAGAGACATCATTAAACACTACAAGCTCTGGGACAAGAGCAGAATAACCTACGGTGGATTGGTTGAACTGATAGTGAACGCAATGGTCGATATAGAAGAGCCATACATAGAGTGGTTACCACCCCACTAAATTTCTATAAATTTCCATAATTATTATTTTTGATTTAAAATACCAATGAGCGTTTCACCGAGCGTGTGCTCTTGCACGAGACCCAAAAAAGTCATTTTGTTTGATGTCGATCAAAATACCTTAAATAAAATTGTATCTATCTTTTTTATTACCAAAAGATTCAAATATTTGAGAAACTATACTCTATGGATAAACCACCTAGGGGGATGAGCCATGGTAAAAATAGTTATTCTGAACTGTGAGAAGATTAGGGACAGACTGTGCGTTGCTTGTGCAAAGTGCTTCAAGGCTGTAAGTGAGAAGGCTGGTAAGTTTGAAGGATACGACGAAATAGAGATTGTGGCAATGGGAAGCTGTGGCGGATGTCCGGGACTCTATGTACCAAAGATGAAGCTGATCAATGACACTGCAAAACTGCTCGACAGAGACTTTGACAAAATTTTCCTGGGTACCTGCATGGTTGCAGCTACAAACACTGGGCACTGCCCGCTAGACCTGAACGAAGTAAAGGCTACTCTTGAACAAAAATTTGGAAAAGAAGTAATAATAGGAACGCACCCATGGTAGCATGATGGAGATAAGCGATAAAGTAAGAGAGAAAATACTGAAAGACTGGCAAAACCAGCTTCTTGCTAGATATCCCATAAAGCCAGTAATAGAGATCACAGAATATATAGAAAACTGCACCACCAAGATTCTGGATAAACTCATAGAAACCTACAACGGTGGGAGTTACGAGGGTGTTGAAGAGCCCATAGATGATCTCATGAGATTTCTCGCTGTGGATAAAAATCTCACTCCCGGAGACAGCATATCCATGCTACTTTACCTCAAAGAGCTCTTTCTCCAGAGCTTCCCAGATATGACAAAAGAGGAGTTCATAAAATTGAACAATATAATTGACACTTTCGCACGCATAGCATTCAACAGATACATGGCATGTAGAGAAGACATATTCAACCTGAGACTGGAAGAGAAAGAGAGAGAAAAACAGATGATCCTGAAAGCCATAGAGAACTGGATGAAAGTGGATGATCAGATAAAGAAGGGAGAACTTAAATTGGATCTATGATTTATAAATTATTTATTTAAAAAATTTTTTATCTATTTGGATATAGGATTCGGCCCAATCTCCCTCATCATTTCGTCCATTCCCTTTATAATCTTGGCAAACTTTGCCCACTCACTGACACCTATTGTTTCCCATCTCAGCCTGCTTGACTCCAAGCCAAGCTCATTGATCATCTTCCTTGTAAGCCTCATTCTTCTCTCCATCATTTCATTGCCCCACACATGGTGGCAATTCCTTGGAGGGCATCCGGCAATAAGTATTCCATCCACACCTCTCTTTAAAATCTCTATGAGTAGATCTGAGCTAACCGATGCGGAACAGCGAATCCTTATACTCCTGAAGTTACTGGGCAGTTTCATCCCCTTCATGCCAGCAAGGTCTGCAGCAGCATAAGAACACCAGTAGCACAGTAGGGCCAGGATCCTCGGTTCTCCCTCCTTTATTTCAGAGAATGCCACCTCCACCTGATCGAGTATCTGCTTATCGGTGAAGTTCATCAGCTTTATTGCGCTTGCTGGACATGTACCGATACAAAGGCCACACCCCTGACAGAATGCCGAATCCACAGTGGCTCCATCTTCATCAATTCTAATGGCCCCATGCGGACAGACTGGTACACACATCCCGCATCTCGAGCACTTTTCCTTGTCCACAACAGAAACAAACTTGGGCAGCTCCTTCTCACCCTTGTTAAGATACGATAGTGCCTTGAGTGCTGCAGTACTACCTTGCTCAACACTCTCCTGTACAATTTTTGGTCCACTTACGGCTCCAGCTATGTAAACCCTGTCCACATGGGACTCTGTTGGACGAAGAATTCTGGGCTGGAATTCTATCGGGAAACCATATTTATCGGTTACAAGCCTGAGTTGGTCGACAAGCCTTGAACCTTCAGGCAGTTGCGCTGCAGCCAGAACAACCAGACCTGCTTCAAGATCTAAAGATCCCTCCGGAGTTTCAACCTGAATTATTAAATTACCATCCTCTTTTTCAGTTATCTTGGTAACCTGACCGTTAATGAACTCTACAAGCATGTCCTGAGCTCTTCTATAGAAAAGCTCAAAGGCTCTTTCATATGTCCTTATATCGTTGTAATAGATCACTGTAACTTCCACTTCCGGCTGAGTGAAAACAATTCGATTGACCTGTTTTACAGTAGTAGCACAGCACGTCTTCGAGCAGTACGGAACGCCCTTACCCTTCTTATCCCCTGTAGCTCTGGAACCACTACACATTATAAACACGATGTGGTGTGGTTTTTTCCCATCTGATGGTCGTTTGAACCCGTGAGCAATTATTCGTTCCATCTCTATGCCCGAAACTACATTAGGTGAGGCGTAGGTCAGTTCCTCATTTTGACTGAGATCATAAGTCTTGAAACCTGTTGCGAGAATAATCGTACCAAATACATCCTCTACCACTTCAGGCTTTGCCTCTAGATCAATTGCTTCGGTTGGACAGACATTTACACACTCACCACATTTCGTACATGCTGACTCAATGAGATTATATGCATCAGGAACTGCAAACTTGAAATCCCTGTCTATGGCTTTTCTTTTGGTGAATCCAAAATCAAATCTGTTTTCCACCTCTACTGGACAAACTTCGGCACAATGCCCACATGAAACACATTTCTCAGGATCTACAAACTTCGGCCCCTTTTTAATTTTTACATGGAAGTTGCCATCCCTCTTCTCAATCTCAAGAACTTCTGAATTCGTAAAAACGCTTATCAAAGGATTGTAAGCTGCTACCCTGTTATGAACAGGTCCTATACATTCGCTAGTACATACCGATGGCCATCCCTCGCACTGAAAGAGAAACGGTATCTGACATAAGTGTCCACCTAGATACGGCTTCTTTTCGACCAGTACTACTTTATGCCCGGCATTGGCGAGGTCTAGGGCTGCTTGTACTCCAGCCGAACCTCCTCCAATTACCAGAGCTTTTTTCACTAATTTAACTGGGGGTAATGTGGGCACATCGGACTTCAATCTTGCATGAGCCATCCTCATAGTGTCAATTGCCTTCCTTGTAGCGCCATCCCTATCATCATGAAGCCATGTACACTGTTCTCTTATGTTTGCAACTTCAAACAATGCTCTGTCAATACCAACCTCATCAAGAAACATAGAAATGCGTTCTTCTGAGAATCTAAGGGACGTTCTCTCAGAACAACCCACGAAAAGCAATCTATCCACTTTTCCAGCGATATCTTTTTTCAGTTCAGCAACTTCTTTTTCACTGCAGAGATTACTTACCTGCTTGACAAAAGTAACATAATCCAGTTCCTTGGCTTTTTCAGTAAGAAGATCAGTATCTATTTTCTCAGATATTTGCCCACCGCAATTGCAGATTACAACTCCTATTCTGGGCTCATCCATATCGCGATTCTTATTTCCGGAGCACATATATATTTCTATCTATTCTAAATCCAAAATATTTATTAAGATAATATTGGATTCTTCATGGAGTTCTCTTTTAAAATATGGCATTCATCTTTACAATAATAATGCCAATAAATACAGGACTCAAAAAAAATTGAAGTCGTCAAACTACGTAAAAGCGCCAATAAGCATCGAGATATATACTACACCCAGCGTTATACTTGCAAGCTTATACATTTCTTTTGCTCCCTCTCTGCTCGGAGATAATGCGAACTTGATTGCCTTGTAAAGGAAGTACGTGGTCAGAAGTATGGCCAGAATCATATATGTGTAACCAAACATCATGTAGAGAGCTGCGACAAAAACAAGTATAAAGGATGTGCTGAACACAATTGCCCACGATGCTTTTTCCATACCGACAACAAGGGGCAGCATTGGTATTCTGGCAATCCTGTAATCCTCTTCAAAATACATTGAGAGATACCATATATGGGCAGGAATCCACAGAAGAACTATTGCCGCTATCAATATACCAGCAGGATCGATTTTCCCTGCTGCAGCGGTCCATCCTGCTAATGCTGGCATCGCTCCGGCCAGACCGCCAAGAACGATTGAATACGGGCTTTTTCTCTTTAGCATAACTGTATACACAATTATATCAAAGAATAGTCCTGCAAAGAGCACCGCTGCAAAGGATAGGTTGACTTTCAACCCAATCAAAAAACCAGCCAGGAACAGGGTGGATCCATAAAGCGCACAACCTCTTGCGCTAAGCCTGCCTGAGGGTACAGGACGGTGTTTTGTTCTAGACATTACCGCATCTATATCGCTGTCAAGCCACATGTTTAGAGCTGTGGTGCCCGCAACTGCCAGCAATACTGCTAAGCCACTAAGAGTGAAATTTTGAAAATCAAAACCGTAACGACCTGAGGCAATCAGGTAAGATACAATACAGGTTACCATCAACAGCATGGTTTGTTTGGGTTTTATGACCTCGTATAATGACTTTATATCCGGCATGTAAGTACAGAACTTTTTCCGAAGTACTTCAAACTTTCGATTTTAAATTTGGTTTTAGAAGGCCATATCGAAATTTGTAAGTGATTAATCCGGATAATAAAGCAAATGTCGAAACGCATAATTCAAAAAACGATCAGCTATAATTTAAAACATCCAAAAAAACATACAGATTGTAAAATCTTGACATACAAATCTAAATCCGTGGCCCTCCATAGACGCATTGGGACATGAACTGTATTTTAATTACTAACCAAAGAATAATCACCTTTTTCAGCGCTTCAAAGCACTTATTAGCGTTAATATATCCATCCAGATATCATTTCTTCTACATTTCGTTTAATGGCTCATTATGAAAAATCTACTACTAGAATCGTACCTTTTAAATTATCTAGAATACCAATTAAATTAAACTTAACAAGAAACACATAACAATTGTCAGAAAATTAATAAAAACTTAGAGTGAAAACCACAAAGCCTATATAGTATAAGTAAAAGATCCTAATGAGGTTTTTATTGGTGGTGATAGTGTGGTGAAGATAGGAGTCTACGTTTGCCACTGTGGTGAGAACATTGCTGGCGTTGTTGATGTCAAGGCTGTTAAAGAGTTTGCAGAGAAGCTTCCGGGGGTTACAGTAGCAAGAGAATACCTATTTATGTGTTCTGACCCTGGCCAAGAGCTTATTAAGAAAGATATCCAGGAAGGTTTGGTTGACAGGGTTGTTGTTGCCGCATGTACTCCAAGAACACACGAGCCTATTTTTAGAAAAGCTCTTGAGGCTGCAGGTTTGAACAAGTACCTTTTTGAGATGGCCAACATCAGAGACCAGTGCAGCTGGGCTCACCCACACGATAAAGAAAGGGCTACTGAGAAAGCCAAACAGCTTGTTGCTAGTGCCGTTGCAAAGGCTGCACTGCTTGAGCCGCTTGAAGACAAATTCGTTGACGTTGAAAGAAGCGCTCTTGTTATCGGTGGTGGAGTTGCAGGAATGTTCTCTGCTCTAGAGCTTGCAAACATGGGTTACAAGGTTTACCTCGTCGAGAAAGAGCCATCAATCGGCGGAAAAATGATAATGCTCGACAAGACATTCCCAACAAATGACTGTTCTGCATGTATTCTTACACCGATAATGGTCGAAGTTGGCACTCATCCCAACATTGAGTTGCTAACGTATTCTGAGGTTGAAGAAGTTGAAGGTTTCATCGGTAACTTCACGGTTAAGGTGAGAAAGAAGCAGACCTACGTTGACTGGGACAAATGTACGGGATGTGGTGCATGTATTGACGTTTGTCCTTCCACTGCAAGAGTACCTGACGAGTTCAACCAGGGTCTGAACAAGAGAGGTGCAATCTACATCCCGTTCCCACAGGCTGTACCCAAGAAGGCTGTTGTTGATATTGAAGCATGTAACAACTGTGCTGGTAGAAAGATTGGTACCGAGCCAAAGAAGACCAAGTCCGGCAAGCCTCTGCTTGCTCCATGTGAGAGAGCATGCCCGACTGGAGCTTGCGATCGCAGCATTGCATGGAACCCAGAAGGTGAAGTTGTCGAGCTGAAGGTTGGTACGATTATCGTTGCTACCGGTTACAGGGTTATGGATAAGGAACACTTCAAGGAGTACGCTCCAGATTCACCAAACGTGTTAACGGCTTTGCAGCTTGAGAGATTGATTTCCGCAACAGGCCCAACTGAGGGTAAGCTTGTAAGGCCATCAGACGGCGAGAAGCCGAAGGTCATCTCATTCATCTCATGTGTCGGTTCGAGAGATGAGCGCTACCACACCTACTGCAGCAGGGTCTGCTGTATGTACATGCTCAAGCAGGCCAGACTGATCAAGGAGAAGTATCCTGACGTTGAGATCTACATGCACTTCATGGATGTTAGAACCCCAGGTAAGGACTTCGACGAGTACTACACCTATGCAAGACAGCTCGGTATCAAGATAATCAGAGGTAAGGTTGGTGGTATCGAGAAGCTGCCCGGTGACAGGCTTAGAGTTATGGGCTTTGATGTTGACCTTGGCAAGCCAATTGAAGTTGATGCTGACCTTGTTGTGCTTGCAACTGCAATTGAACTGCCAGAAGATGCCAAGGAGCTTGCAAGAAAGCTGAGCATATCAATGGATGCAGCAGGCTTCTTCAAGGAGCTGCATCCAAAGCTCAAGCCTGTTGAGACTTCTGTTGAGGGTATATATCTTGCAGGATGCTGCCAAGGACCCAAAGATATACCGGATACAGTAGCTCAGGCAAAGGCTGCAGCAGCTGCAGCAGCAGTTCCGCTGTCTGTTGGTAAGGTGAAGGTTGAACCGCTCATTTCTGAGGTTAATGCAGAGAAGTGCAGCGGATGTGGAGTCTGTGTCCCGCTCTGCCCGTATGATGCAATAAAGCTTGTCGACGTAGATGGCGAGCCAAGAGCTCAGATTGACATCACGCAGTGCAAGGGTTGTGGTGTTTGCGCAGCAGCCTGTCCATCAAAGGCAATCAAGCTGTACGGATTTACTGATGAACAGATCTTCGCCCAGATTAGGGCATTGACTGTTGGATTGCAGCAGCAGTAAATAAAGAAGGAAGGAGGGTTAGAAGATGGTTGTAACGGTTAATTTGACAAAAATGGAAGAAAACCCCATTCCTGAAATAATTAAGTTTGGAGGAGAGGGCATTGTTAAGTGTATACAGTGTGGTGCATGTGCTTCAGTCTGCCCACTATCTCTTGCTGGAATGCCACTGTACAACAAGAAGCTCTTCAAGATGCTCCTTTCGGGATACTTCGAAGAGATCATCGAGGATCCTTCACCCTGGGCATGCGTTGCATGCAACAGATGTGTTGAGATCTGCCCAAGAGATGTAAAGCCATTCCAGGTTATCTTTGCATTCAGGAGAATCCAGGTCAGAGAGTTTGCAATGCCAATGAATGTTCTTGGAGGTATGAAGAACCTGTACGAGAAAGGACACGCTGTTTTCAGTGAGGCTGCTGAGATCAGGAAGAAGGTTGGCCTACCAGAAATGCCACCATCAACCCTTGCATATCCTGAAGCGCTTAAAGAAGTTCAGACTCTGCTCAAGAACAGCGAGGTTGCAAAATTGGGTGTAATACCTATGTCATGAGGTGGTAAAATGGAGAAGTGTGGACTATTTCTTGGTTGTAACATCCCATTCCGCTGCCCGGATGTTGAACAGTCCATCAGGAAGGTTTTCCCTGCGCTGGGCGTTGAGGTCGTTGATCTAGAAGGATACTCATGCTGTCCAGCCTGGGGTACTGGCCCGTCCTTTGATGTGCTCACATGGCTTACGATTTCAGCCAGAAACATCAGCATTGCTGAGGAAAAAGGCGTAGACATAATGACGGGATGTAACAGCTGCTTCGGCATTCTGAGTGAAGCGAAACACATGATCGACCACAACCCTGAGAATCTGAAGAAAGTTAATGAGAATCTCAAACTCATTAACAGGGAGTATAAGGGAACCTCCAAGGTTTATCACGTTGCTCACGTCCTGTATGAGAAAATAGGGCTTGAAAAGATAAAGGAGAGCATAAAGTACAGCCTTGATGGGCTTACAATTGCTGTACAGCCAGGATGCCACATTCTCTGGCCAACCGAAGTAATGGAGGTCAAGGAGGAGAACCCATTCTATCCAAAGATACTGAGAAAGTTGTGTGAGGCTCTTGGTGCTGAGGCTCCTCACTACAGCAGAATTGAGTACTGCTGTGGAATGGGTGCTCTGAGAAGCACAGACCAGGAGAAGTCCTTTGAGATTGTGGAACAGAAGCTGTTGTCCATTAAGGAAGAGCTTGATCCAGACATGATTGTCGCTACATGCTCAAGCTGCTACATGCAGCTTGACGATGCTCAGGAGAAGTTGAGGGCCAAGGGCAGAATTGACTTCGAGATACCGGTATTCTACTACACCCAGCTGCTTGCACTGTGTATGGGCTTCGACCCCAACCAGGTGGCTGCAATATCAGTAACTCCAAGAGACGAGATCATAAAGGAGATTCAGAGTGATAAGAGGCTTGTCAAGGAGGAAGGGGGTGAATAAAATGGCCGACGAGTTTAAACCCAATATTGTTGGCTTTGCATGTAACTGGTGTACATACCAGGGTGCTGATCTTGCCGGTAGCCTGAGATACAAGTATCCCACGACTGTCAAGCTCATCAGGATTCCCTGCTCTGGTAGAATGAACCTCGAGTTTGTGCTTGAGGCTCTTGCAAATGGGGCTGATGCGGTCTTCATTGGTGGTTGTCACATTGGCGATTGCCACTACAAGAACGGTAACTACAAGGCCGAAAGAAGGATTGCTCTTCTCAAGAAATTGCTGCCTGAGCTCGGCTTTGAGGAAGAGAGAGTAAGGCTGGAGTGGATTTCTGGTGCTGAAGGTAAGAAGTTTGCCGACGTGATGAACGAATATACTGAGCAGATCACCAAATTGGGGCCAAACCCGCTTAAGGAGAGGAGGGAGTGAAATGG
>CAZZAF010000014.1:0-45403 GCA_964652135.1 uncultured archaeon | reverse complement strand
TTTCTACCCAGAATATAATCTATTCCACTTCTTATAAACATAAACGGTTTTGGATTGAAGAAATATACTACTGCAATAAGTATGATTGTTGCTATTAAGTAGTAGTTGAGGTACCTCTCATTAATTCTTTTTACGAGTATGGAGAGAAATATGAATACAGCCAGTGTGAGGAATGCTATCCCAATAAAGGGTTTTATCAGATAGGATATAGAGGGGATTAGAAGAGATATGCCGGCAAAAACTGCATATTTATCGCTTTTTCCGTTAATAATTTCCGTGAAGGCTAGAATAGTATATATAGCACCAAATATTGGGGCTCCCTGCCAGGAAAAGGATAGTAGTAATAAGAATATCCCGGAAATTACAAAGTATAGAGGATTGTCTTCGGCTTTGAGGAGAAAATAAATTGCCGAAGTTATTAGGACGAGATTCCATATATGGTGGTCGCAAAATCCAACAGTGCTTATGCTAACGAGTGCTGGTGTAACTGCTGCAATAAGTGAAGAAAAGAATGATACGTAGATATTTCCAAAAATTCTGAATGCAATAAGAAAGACGAGAATGGAAATTATAACACCGAGTAGAGGTGGAAATATTGCTGCAAAGATTTCTGAAGCGTGAAATCCAAATAAAGTTCCTGGTAAGGCGAGAATATAATCAAAGAGGGGTAGCCAGCCAATTTTAAGTCCGTACGGATAGTTCAGGTAATAGTCAAAATCTGGTAGGTGACCTGTTTTCACTATTAATTCAACAATTCTCATGTGGTAATATGGGTCATAACCATCTAGTAGGATTTGAGAGGAGAATACTCTACTTATATTCTGCAGTCTAAAAAGAAATGCTATGAGTGCGACAGTAAGAATGCAGGTTTTTTTGTCCAATTTCATGCGTTTAGCTAGGCTATCGAAAATATAAATATTTTGTATTTGCAGTTTGGTAAATCTTGATTCCATTTAATAACAATATGTTTTTTCTTTTTAATCGTGGAGTTGCTGGTAAAGAGAGTTGTAGAATATTGGATAGAGTATGCACATGAGTATGGGTGTTAAAATCAATCTGATTGACACGTGGGCTACTAAGTTGTTTGTATTGGGAATTTAATAATCTTTCAGCACTACATAGGACGAATCCCCTTAGCATTATGTGAAAGTATGACTTAACACTTACCGAAATGCTTTTTTAGCAAATAATATGCCTTTCCAACTGATGATTAGAGACTGCAATCATATTTCATCCGTTAGCAAGGATTGGCTTCCCGTAACATCTGGAATTCTAAAACCGCACCCACACTGTAAAGTCTGCGGTTCGGTTAAGAATGTATCATCTGATAAAGGAAAAAGAATTGGATATTTTATTAACGCTCTCGCAGAAATGAGGTCTTTTCTTGAGAAAAAGGGATATAAACTCACTCAATCTCAGATCAGGCTCATAACAAAAGAATTAGAGGAAAAAGGACTTGATGATGTATACACTCTATCGTTTTCAGCTCAAAAGGAAATATTTGTCGAAACGGTAAGAAAGTACGTGAAAATCAGTAGGGAACTCGTTATTAGCTTCCTGTAATCTCGGCCAGCTGAACTGAACAGTGATGGGAGGCTGGCCGAGGGTAGCTGAGCTTATCTTTAATTTCCTAAGATTCTTTTATGGTATTAAGAATATCTGCTGTACATTGCTTAACTCATAGTGATTTTGGGTTGGTAAATTAGCTTGAATTTGTAGTGGGTGCTTTAAACATAAAATAAATTTGGTGTTTAGGAACGTTTGAATTTGTTGAGATTCAAGGTGGTGTAATGCTTTCGGTTATAATACCTGCATATAATGAAGCTAGCAATATAGAGGTTGTTGTAAGAGAAGTAAAGAACACTCTGGAAGAAATAACTAATGATTGGGAGATTTTAGTTGTAGATGACGGCAGCAAGGATTCAACATACTCAAGAGCAAAGAGACTGGAAGGTTTGTTTGGCGATAAAATTAGGGCTCTTACTTATGGAGAAAACAAGGGAAAAGGTTTTGCCCTGAAATACGGTTTTGAACATTCATCAGGTGATTTGGTGGTTTTTATTGATGCTGATATGGATTTACATCCTAAACAGATAAAAAAATTCCTTGAAATTCTGGAAAAAACCAAGGCTGACGTAGTTGTTGGCTCTAAAAGACATCCCAAATCGAAAGTAAACTACCCGTTGAAGAGGAGATTGTTAAGTGATATATATTTTCTAATTGTCAGAATTTTGTTCAACCTGAATGTTAAAGATACTCAGGTTGGTTTGAAGCTGTTTAGACGTGAGGTCTTGGAGGACGTCATGCCAAGAATTCTTGTTAAGAGATATGCATTCGATGTTGAAGTCTTGGCAAATGCCGTCAGAAGAGGTTATAAAATTGTTGAAGCACCCATAGAGCTTAACTTTAATCACAATAGCAGAATCAACTGGAAAGCAATTTGGCTAATGTTTGTTGATACTATGGCAATTGCGTATAGAATGTATATTAAAAGATATTATGACCAACAAACAAAACAGGATGGAGTATTGTTCTAAAAGGGAGCTTAGTGATGAATGTCCTGATATTTAACTGGAGGGATATAAAAAATCCGGAAGCTGGAGGAGCTGAAATTTATACACATGAAATTGCAAAGAGATTGGTTGACAAAGGATACTCCATCACACTGTTCACGTCCAAATTCAAAGGTTGTAAACGGGAAGAAATCATCGATGGAGTTAGAGTTGTCAGGGCTGGCGGAAAATACACGGTATATCTGAAAGCAAAGGAATTTTATGAGAAAAATAGATACATTTTTGACGTGGTAATTGATGAAATAAACACCAGACCTTTTCTCACACCTAAATTCGTTGATAATGATAAGATTGTAGCTTTAATACACCAGCTAGCGAGAGAATTCTGGTTCTATGAAACACCTTTTCCCGTAAATCTAATTGGCTACTATATCTTGGAGAAGAGATGGCTGAAAAATTACGTGAATATACCAACGATAACAGTTTCAGATTCTACAAAAAAAGATTTGGAGAGTTTAGGATTCAAGAAGATTTTCATTGTTCATAATGGGTTGAATGTTGAGCCAGTTGATAGAATTCCAGAAAAAGCTGAGAAACCAACGATTATCTACATTGGAAGGATGAAGAAGGCTAAGAAACCACAAGATGTAATTGAAGCGTTTAAGATCGTTAGAAAAGAAATAAGAGATGTGCAGTTGTGGATGATTGGAGATGGATACCTTAGAAAGAAGCTTGAATTTAAGGTAGAAGATGTTAAATTCTTTGGATATGTGAATAAGAGGACTAAGGATGAGTTGGTAAAGAAGGCATGGGTTATTGCTGTTCCTGGAGTAAGAGAAGGTTGGGGTCAGGTTGTTACAGATGCAAACGCTTTGGGGACACCTGCAGTAGGATATAACATTCCAGGTTTAAGAGATTCAATAAAGCACGGATATAATGGGTTTTTGGTAGATAGCAATCCAAAAGCTTTGGCTACCGGAATAATAGAGATACTATCAGGTGACAAATTAAGAGAAGAGTTAAGCAGAAACGCTATTGAATGGGCTAAGCAGTTTAGCTGGGATAGAAGTGCTGAGGAGTTTGAGAGAGTGATCAAGAATGCCATTGAACAGGAATATTGAAGATTGCCCCTTGGTTTCAGTTATAATCCCTACACACAATAGGAAAAAAAAGGTGATTAGATTAATAAAGTCGATCTTGAATAGCAATTATCCTAAAGAAAAGCTAGAGGTAATCGTTGTCGACGATGCATCAACTGATGGAACTTATAAAGAAATTAGAAGAAAATTTCCTAAAATTAAGGTAATTAGAAATAAAAAAGAATTATTTCTTGCTGGTTCTAGAAACGTTGGCATCAAAAATTCCAACGGTAAGTATATCTTTATAATAGATGATGATAATATTGTCGATAGGAATTGTATTTATGAATTGGTTAAAACACTAGAAAACGATCAAAAAACAGGAATTGCTGCACCAACTATGTACTATTACAAACAACCCAAAAGGATTTGGTGTGCTGGAATAAGAAGAAATATGATCACTTCGTTGACTACAAAGATATACGCAGATAAAATCGACCACGGACAACTAAACGGTTTGATAGAGTCCGTCGATGTTCTTAACGCCTTCACGATAAAAAGAGAAGTTATAGACAATGTAGGATTATTTAATGAGAAAGATTTCCCTGTACACTATGATGAGGCGGATTATGGAGAAAGAGTACGAAGTGCAGGATATAAAATTGTCTTTAACCCCAAAGCAAAAGTTTGGCATGATATACCTTTGCCAGAGGAAGAGGACAAGGCAAGATTGCACCATTGTCATAATGAGTTTAGGGCATATTATTGTGGGAGAAATAGAATTGTCTTTCATAGGAAATACTCAAAATGGTGGCAGTTTTTGACTTTTATTCTGATTTTCAATTGGTTATTCACCTTATATTATCTATGGGTTATTCTGATTGGATCTAAAAAACCTTTCAAAGAAAGACTAAAAATCGCAAAAGCATATCTAAATGGAGTTCGGAGTGGATTAAAATGGGAAAAGTCCTGTTAATAGGAATAGACGGGGCCGACTACAATATAACTAAGAAGTTATTAGATGCCAACAAACTAAAAAATCTTGGAAGTATATCTAAAAATGGTCAATTCTCACGACTAATAAGCACAATTCCACCTTTATCTCCTACAGCATGGACATCAATATTTACCGGCGTTCCCCCATATAAACATGGTATTTGGGGATTTCTAAAACAAAAAGATGGAGAATATTTTTATAAACCAGTCACGTCAAAAGATCGGAGAGTTAGAGCAATTTGGAACGTGCTCAGTGAAAAAAACATGAAATCTATTGTTGTAAATATTCCGTTTTCATACCCTCCCGAGCGAATTAATGGTATTATGATAACCGGCCTAGGCTCTCCAGGCAAGGATTCTAATTTTGTTTATCCTCTTTCCTTAAAAAAGTTCATTCTTGAAAATTTTCCAAACTTTGACGTTGACCTTAACGAGGGTAAACTAGAAGAGGGGGAAAGCATACATACGTTAGAAAAAGACATCACCAAAACAGAGGAGCATTTAGTTGATTTATTCCTTCATCTCCTAAATGAAAACGAATGGGATTTTGGAGCCATTGTTTTAAGGTCATTAGATATTATACAACACTTTGCATTTGATGATAAAAAGTTCGTGGAACAACATTACAAAAGAATTGACAAATTGATAGGTAGAATTCTGAAAGAAGCAATCAATGGAAGCAAAGAAGAAATACCTGTTATAATAGCCTCAGATCATGGATTCAGAAGAGTGTCTAGAAGATTCTATGTGAATACATGGTTAGAGAAAGAAGGATATTTAAGACTAAAGTCAAACTCTAATATACTTTTAAAACTTGGTATTGATGCCGAAAAAATAAGAGGCCTTATGAAAAGAATGGGTTTTAAAGAGATCATACGGAAAGTAGAACATAGCAAATTTGCAAAACAATTACTTAAAATTATACCAAGTAGTTCCCACCAGTATTTGTTTGATGCCGATTGGAGTCAGACAAAGGCGTTCTTTTATAGGGGTTCAAATGGTTTGATAAAGATAAATGTGGAGGGGAGGGAGCCACAAGGTTGTGTAAATATAAATGATGTTATAAAACTAAGTGAAGAAATAAAATCAAAATTGGAAAAAATTGTAGACCCTATTACAGGAACAAAAGTTTTTAAAAATGTATTTTTGAAGTGGGAATTGGGTATAAATTCCCAAGAATATCCAGAAATCATTTTACTCCCAAATGAAGGTTACGAAATAATGGATTATAATATAAATGGTTATTTATTTGAGGACATACATAACAGGCCAGGAGACCATGATTTGTATGGATTATTTATGTGCAATTTTAAACATCCAATAAAAGTAGAGTGTGTATGGGACATTGGCAAATTAATAAAGAGTTCTGTATTATGGGAGGCTAGTAACCCAGCAACCCAATGAAAATTGATTAATAACTGATTTGGAAAAATATTTCTCTGAAACAGTTTGTAAAGTGAATTTATGAGTCTATAAATCATTCCAATGGAACTACTGTATGATTAAATATCCACGGATATTCAGAAAGATATAATAGATATGAATATGGGTCAATCTTTACAACTTCGAGGAGATGTATGATAGCGAGATTATGTAAAATCATGAAATAATAAAAAACAAAATGGTGAATTAAAATGAAAAAATGTGATGAATTGATTGTTGGATTTAAACCAGCGGGTCACGATAATGCAGCTTTTATTATGGATCCAAAAAATAATGAAATATTGGGTATCTCCATGGAGAGGATAACGAGAATAAAACATGATATTGCTTCAATATTAACTCAATTACCACAAATTATTTCAGACCACTTTAATTTGAGAGATGATATAAAATTACATTTCGCTGAATCCTTTGATTTACCGCTATCATATATAATACACAATATTCTTAGATATGAAATTTATAAGATATTTGATATTAAGTATGTTAAAGAATTTGACAAATACTTCAAAAAAGATGTAAAAGAAAAATATTTTCTTTTATTAAAAGAAAATCCAGTATTATTTTCTAAAATAGCTCTTAATCAAATTTTTATTTCAAAACTTCCAAAAAACACTAAAAAAATATTTTTAAAAGCATATCTACAAAGTAAATTAAAAAATAAAAATATCTATTATGTAATATATGACCATCAATTATGCCATGCAGCATCTGCGTATTATTTTTCACCGTTTGATAAGAATGAAAAAGTAATTGTAGTAACAATGGATGGAATAGGCGATAGAAACTGCTTTTCGGCTGTTTATATAGGTCATGAAAACAAACTAAAAAAAATAACAGAGAGTTATGCAGAAAAAGTGAATAAAAGCCTCTCAAGAAAAGTAACGGATGGTACGTTGTGGTATAGTATTGGCAATCTGTATGCCATGTTTACTCATGTACTTGGTTTTGAAATTAATTCCGATGAAGGCAAAACCGAAGCCCTCGCTGCATACGCAGATAATCCAAAAAATGAAATATATGATGATTTAATGAAATGTTACATTATTGACAACAATTTACGGATCACACCTAATTACAGAAAACTTAAAAAGTATTTCAATATAAGTTACCTCGAAGAACTTAAAAGCAAAGTGGGTGAAGAAAATTTTGCTGGAGCAATACAAAAATTCTTGGAGGATTTTATGGTCAACTATATAAGAAAAATAATTGAAAAAACCGATATTAAAAGCTTCTGCTTTGCTGGAGGGGTTTTTGCTAATGTGATAATGAATCTTAGGATTTGGGAAGACACTGGTGTGGAGCAAATGTATATCTTTCCAGCAATGGGGGATGATGGAACAGCGGCGGGGGCGGCAATTTTAAGAGCAATAGAATTGGGTTATGATATTTCATGGATTAAAAACTTAGAAATGCCCTATTGGGGGCCAAGGTATTCGAAGGAAGAGGTAGAAGAGGAACTTAAAAAAGAAAAATGGAAAAACAAGATAACTTATAAGTATATTGGAAGCAGATGGCCAGAAATGGCTGCCGAGATGATTGCAGATGGAAAAATTGTTTCTATCTATCAGGGGAGGATGGAATTTGGTCCGAGAGCTTTGGGGAATAGAAGTATTCTAGCGGATCCAAGGGATCCAAAAACAAGAGAAAAAATAAACTCAACAGTCAAAAGGAGGCCATGGTTCCAACCATTCTGTCCATCAGTTTTAGAAGAGGAAAGGGAAAGATTATTCGAGAAATCATACAAACATAAACATATGGCAATAGCATTTAGGTTGAAAAAAGAATATTGGGATAAGTTACCTTCTAGTATTCACATAGACGGGACAGCAAGACCACAATTTGTTGAAGAAAAAGATAATCCTGATTACTACAAGTTAATCAAGAAATTTAAGGAATTGACTGGGTATGGAATCGTTGTTAATACTTCATTTAATTTACATGGGAGAACGATTGTTAGAACGCCAGAAGATGCCTTGGTAGATTTTATTGATTGTAATATAGATGCTTTATTTATTGAAGGATTCTTAGTAAAAAGGATTAAAAATGATGGTAAATCAAATCGAGAAAATATGAATATAAATTCAAAATGAGATTGAAGGCTGTAGCTAATATGCCACATAGTATTTATCTATCAAACATTTATTATATAATTTTATTGCAGTGTATGGGTCTCCTTGGAGCAAACTCTGCCCCGTGGAACCAAGAACTCATATTTGGTAAAGATTCAACCAACTTCATAAATATCAAGTATAGAGTCGTTTAGAGGCATTAGCACTAATAAACAATCAAAGCACTACGCTGTTAATATTGCCATATATAAATGTAGACTTCAAAAACTATATACCTAAAAAAGTAAAAAAAGGTGTCTGGATTATGAAGGTGGGAATCTATACACATTATTTAGACATTTATCCGACCTCAGCTCCATCACTTTACCAAATGAAATTAATTGAAAATCTAGGCAACTTTAAAAATATAGAAATTATTTTAATACATCATTATAAAAATAGTAATTTAGAGATTTATAAGGAATTCGAAGAGGCCATAATATCGAAATTTCCATATTTTAGAGAAAAAGATATAAACTCTTTGCACTTAGACATCATTCATTTTAACAGTATTCCTTGGTACTTGAAAATGCCACTTTTGAATAATATTACTTGCAAAAAAATTGCCACCGTACATGGAGATATACACTGGGTAGAACCCGAACTTGGATACAATAAGATCACAGAATTTTTTAGAAGGTTTGAGGAACCTAAAATGGCAAAACTTCTTGATAACTTGATCGCAGTTTCTAATAGCTTAAAGAGTAGCTTAGTAAAATATCTTAAATATCCAGAACAAAGAATCAAAGTTATATATGGGGGCATTGACCATTCAATCTTTTATCCTCGGACGCATGAAGAAATAGAAGTGATCAAAGCAAAATACGAAATTGATGATCCATATATTCTCCACGTTAGTGCATATTCGAAGAGAAAAAATCCAAATGTGTTGTTTAGGTCATTTAAATTAATCAAGAATGAAATTAGCGAAATAAAACTGGTAATCGTTGGAAAAGGCTGGCCAGAAGAATATGAAGACAAGCTTAACTACTACAGACTCAATAAAGAAGACATAAAGTTCTTGGGATGGGTGGATGAAAAAGATTTGCCGGTCTTATATACCGGAGCTACAGTATTCTTTTTCCCAAGCTATCATGAAAATTTCGGATTTCCTTCCTTAGAGGCAATGGCATGCGGTACTCCAGTTGTATCTTCTAACAGATATGCAATTCCTGAAATAGTTGGTAAGGCTGCGATACTTCATGATCCTAATGACTATAAATCTTTTGCGAATTCAATTATTAGGTTATTAACTAATGAAAATATGAGGAAAAATTTAATAAAAAAAGGTTTAAGGCAAGCGAAGAAATTTTCTTGGGAAAGAACTGCAAAAGAAACTTATTACGTTTATAAAGGGGTCGTTAACAATGGGCAATGAAACAGACAGTGAAAAGTTGAAAGATATTGTGTATTCAATGTACTTAGAATATTTAAAATCTACAAATAGAGTGAATCTATCAAAATTAAGGAAATCTTATGATGCAATATATTTTTGGATGAAAGACCATTTAAAAAAGGATCTTCCAAAAAAAATGGACTCTAGAATTTTAGTTATTGCATGTGGTATTGGTCATGAAGTTTATGCTTTAAGTAGGATGGGGTATAAAAATGTCCTAGGAATAGATATTTCAGAAGAGCAACTAGAAGTAGCCAGAAATAATGGGTTAAATTGCATAAAAGCTGATGTTTTTGAGTATCTTAAAAATAACAACGAAAAATTTGATGTAATTGTCGCTTTTAGTCTAATTGAACATTTTAAAATAAATAAAGCATTTGAATTATTAAAATTATGTTATAATAATTTATATAACGATGGAATTCTTATATTGAAGACACCCAACCTCAACAATCCATTAGCCTTAAAATGGATTTATGGTGACATAACGCATGAAGTGGCTTTTAATGATACAAGCTTAACTCAACTACTTATTGCTGCTGGATTTGAAAAAATCAAATTTAAAAATGTCAAATCTTTCGGAAAATTTGATGACAAATTTACGAAAAGAGTATTAAAAACGTTTATGGCTGGAATCGTTAATTTAACATGGAATATCATTAAGTTGTTTTATTGGCTTAATGGCGTTAAACCACCAGAAATCGTTTCAGCAGATTTACTAGCTATTGCATACAAAAAAGGTGATAATAATGAAAAACACAATACATAAGGGGAATTCTATAAAGTTATTCATTGCATTTTTGTTATATTTGTTTGTGTCTTTTTTTATTTATCGAGATTTTATCAACCCTGGTATAGTTAGTGGTGGTGCAGAGAATTTTGCGCCTACTCTAGACATATTCCTAAAAGAGCTCGTACACTCTCCAATATGGTCCGAAATGTTTAGTAAAAAATGTCGTGGTACTTGGATTTACTCTCCGCATTTTCCATTTTATTTCGCAGGAAAGATTATTGGATATGATGTTCCTACGCTAATAAAATTAGAATATATTATGTTCTTGGCATTATCTGGATTTGCAATGTTTCTTCTAGTGAGATATATCCTTCATTCCAACTCAAAATCAAAAAATTCAGAATACAGTATTTTAATTGCTGCGTTTATATCTGGTCTTTCATATATGTCGAATCTTTCTTTTAAAGTAGGCGACGCTGATTACATTGGAATCCAGTTTTCTTTTTCAGTTTTTCCACTTATTATTCTCTTCTTTTTAA
This sequence comes from uncultured archaeon, assembly GCA_964652135.1. Classification (GTDB taxonomy): domain Archaea; phylum Halobacteriota; class Archaeoglobi; order Archaeoglobales; family Archaeoglobaceae; genus CAZZAF01. The sequence continues at coordinate 34,593 of CAZZAF010000014.1, read as the reverse complement.
GAGCATTTCATGAAAAGAAAAATAGCTTTGCGATGGTATCTGGATTCTTTTGGGCAGAAGCAGCGGTATTTGATCAAAGATACCTAATCGCTCCTTTAATTGTGATATTGCCATATCTATTATTTGTTTTTTCTTATAATAATACTCCCAAAAAATTTCTTAGTAATCTCAAACAGGGATTCACTGTCTTTTTTATGTCAAGTCTAATATTTCTTTTACTTGGAGGGTATTACTTCCTAAATATAAAATCTAGTGCCACAATTGGAGCCGTTACAGCCCTTACAAAACCAGCAGTCGATGTAACATGGAGTAATGGGGATATAATTAACCTCCTAAGAGCCTCATCACATTTTCAACTTACAAAATATATTGGAAATATCCCCTTTGATTTTTTAGCGTCCTTGGTCAAGTCTGTGGGATTAATGTTAGTTACACTGGCCTTATCATCCATACTACTTTACAGAAGAAATAAACAAATTCTATTTTTCTCACTTTTACTGGTTATTACAGGGTCATTTGCTGGTTTTGGAGAACTATCAAGAAACTTCATCTATTGGCTAGTTCTCGATTCACCATTTAATCATTTTGTTGGGAGATTGTTCAGGACCACTAGAATTCCTGACCAAATAATGGCAGTTTCTTTAGCTATTTTATTAGCTTTCTCGATTCATTGGATCTTAGACAGACTAGATAAAGTGAAATGTGGAAATTTCCTGAGATTTAGTGTGGTAATGTTAATTTCATCTCTAGTTTTAGTGTCTTCAGCGCCCTTACTTACTGGTGATGATGCCGGAAGACTGCACCCAGTTAAAATACCAGAAGGATACAGAGAAGCAAATAATTGGCTACAAACTCAAAAAGGAGATTTTAAGGTCATGTGGGTTCCGGAGTTCTGGGGACCTTACCAGCCTGAATGGTCTGGGGGAAAACCAGTTGACGCATTAACGTACTATGGCTCATCAAAACCAACTTACTTTGCTAGAAACAACATAATGACTCATTATTATGCGTATACTTTATCTTTTAAATATAATTCTCTCCTAACAAGAAATAAAATTGGTGATTTATCTTGTTTTCTCAATCCATTGAATATTAAATATGTAATTCTCCATGATGATATTCTAGAACACAAAAGTACATTCAATAAAGTTTTAAAATATCTGAATAAAGATCCTAATTTTATTTTAGTTTCAAATTGTAATCCAATATATATCTATGAAGTTGGCATCCCTAGTAGTCATTTTGGAGTAAGTGGTGAACCTATTTTGATTTTTGGAGGATTGGAGACTGGTAGATTTGTACTGATGTTAGAACGTGAATCTCCACAACTTTTTGCTGACGCTTTTAGGATAAATTTATTAAATAAATCGTATACAAATATAGTAGCTCTAACAAATTCAAAAAACAATATTGATTTATGTGTTCCGTTTGTACCTGAGGATAATATTATTGAAGTTGCGCACCACTCAAAGTTTTACCAAGGAGATAAATGGTCAAGAGCGTATATATCTGATCCCCATCACGGAATTTGGCACGGTTTTATAAACTCTTTTCCTAATCAAAAATGGGAGTTTAGTTATGGAATTCAAACAGGATTCGTCTCTATATCTGACAATAGAGATTCCCTTGAGATCCCGGTAATAATAGAAAAAGATGCAAATTATCTAATTTTTGCAAGGGTTCTGAAAAGTACTAAAGGAGGAGAAATAAAGATAAACTTGGCCAGCCTCTCAAGGGCAATTGATACAACGGACAAAACCAAAGCAGAATTCGTCTGGGTAAAAGTGGGAGAAGTAAATCTCAGTAAAGGCAAATATACACTTGAAATAGAAAACATTAAAGGGAGTAATGCTATTAACATATTAATATTAATTCCAGAATATGAATTAAAAGAAATAGAAAAGAAAGTAAATGAAATTCTTAAGGAGAAACGAATTATATATGTTATTGATGGTAGAAGCGACATCATGTTTCTTAATAACAGCGGAGGTCTATTTTCATTAAACATAATACGGGATGGGTTATACAAGATAGCTATAAAATCAGCTAACCCCTGTGAAGTTATACTCGAAGATACACCTGTTAAATTAAAAAAGGATGGAAATACTTCATGGTATATTTCACATCCCATCGAACTAAAGAAAGGTCAAGTGAACATAAAATTATTTAAAACTTCGGGGGTTTCTACGTTAAGAGATGATGTCCAATTAATTGTGCTATTTTCTATCGAAAAAGCTGATGAAGACATTTTCAGCATATTTGAAGTCAAAGAGAAACCGGCGGAGGTTATCTCATACGAGAAAGTCGATCCAACCCTCTGGAAAGTAAAAGTTAACGCTACAAGACCCTTCATGCTTTCATTTGCTGAAGCATATGATCCCTTATGGGAAGCCAGAGTCTATAAGGACGGCAATCTTGTTGAGAAAGTCGGATCGATCCCGCTATACTCGGTCGTAAATGGCTTCTGGATAAACGAAACTGGAGAGCTTGAAATCATAATAAGATACAAACCTCAGGACTGGTTCGAGATTGGGTTAATGATCTCTGCTACAACATTCATCGGATGCATCGGCTACCTTTTCTACGACTGGAGAAGAGGGAAGGAAGATGGATGGGCTTTGAAGATTGAAAGAAATGTTCGAAAGATACTAAGACGAATGAAAAATAGGTTTAAACTTTGATTGAATAAAGTTATGGAAACATTCACTGTCTAGACCCTACTTTCAATAAAGACGAATTTGATGGGGTTTGCGGATTCTAACGATTCGTTTTGTTCGTGATGGTCTTTAGTAAAAAGTTAATGGGTTTCTGAATAAAATAAACTGCTACTAAAATAACTACAGACAAGGCATGAAATCTGTAAATATAATCAATCAAAATGATAATCTTTGGCAATTAATATTCAAAACCAGAGAGGGCGACGTATCTTTAGCAACTAAACAGCCCTCAAATCTTGCACCTCTAAAGATTTTTAATTAAACCACATAAAATCTCTATTTTTGAGGTATGATAAAGATAAATGCGGTGAAACCAGTCAAAAGGCTTAAATCACTTAACAAATTCAAACTAAATATCTTTTAAAAACATAGATGGGTGTATAAAAATGTCCGAAAGCGAAGAGAAATTTGTAACTGTTTCGATACCAGTTCAGCTCTACGAAAAAATAAAGCAAAGAATAGAAGGTACTGAATTCACGTCAGTTTCAGACTACGTAACTTACGTGCTTACTGAGGTTCTGGCAAGCCTCGAAGAGGAGGAAGAAGAGGAAGTTTTCACAGAGGAAGAAGAGGAAAAAGTTAAAGAAAGACTCAGAGCTCTTGGATACCTGGACTAATAAAATGGTAAAGAACATAATAGTCCATCATTGGGACACAGACGGAATCTGTTCAGCAGCAATAGTTGCAAGAGTGCTGGAAAAGAAAGAAGAGTCGTGGAAAAACTGTACGCTGCAAATAGGCAAATTTGAATTTGATGAAAGGGTTGTTAGGGAAATTAATAGGGCTGACACAGTATATGTTGTAGATCTGAACATGCCTGAAGCTGTAGAAAAACTAACCCAGCAAGTCATTTTTATTGACCACCACATTCAGAAGAGAATTAAAAATCCAAATATAAGACAGATTAATCCGGTAATTTCCGGGAAAAGTGAGAAGGATTTTCCTTCAGCTACATGGGTTGCATCTCACCATTTCTCAATCTGGAACTATCTGTCTGTATTAGGGGCAGTAGGTGACGTGGGAGGCAGTATTTTTGACTGGCCAATTGGCAAGAAAGTCGAAAATCTTTTGAATGAAGAAGAGGGGGGAGGAATATCAAAAGATGATGCAATTAAACTCGTTTCTCTCCTTGATTCAAACTACATTGCAATGGACAGGCAAGGTGTGGAAGAGGCTGTTTCTGTAATTCTCAACTCCGATCCAAAAGATCTGCTCGAAAATAGAAAATGGAATAACAATGTAGAAAGGATTGGAAAGGAAATTGAAAAGGCTTTTTCTGGATTGAAAGTAAACAAAGAAAAGTTCGCTGAAATAGAGTTTGAAAGTGACTTCAACATAATATCGTATGTAGCGAGAAAGGCTGTCTGGGAAATGGGTTTTGATGCAGCCTTAGTTGTCAACAGAAATTTTAATGGCAAATCACAGGTGTATTTACGCACTAAAGGGACCAACCACAATATCCCAAAGATTATAAACAAGTTAAAAGCTTCAGGTTTTAACGCTGGAGGAAAGAAAGAAGTATTTGGAGTTGTATGTCCCAAAAACAGACTTGACGAAGCTTTATCCATAATAAAATCTGAAATTCGGTGATATGGTGGTCGATAAGGTTTTTGTGATTGGACTGGATTCGGCCCCACCAGAGCTCCTGTTCAACGAGTTTCTGGATGATTTACCAAACATCAGGAAAATTCTGGAGAAATCGATATACGGGCCAATGAAAAGCTGCATTCCAGCGATAACAATTCCTGCCTGGATGTGTATGGCTACTGGCAAGACGCCTGGCGAGTTGGGTTTGTACGGATTCAGACACAGAAAGAACAACAGCTACAAGGATATATGGATAGCTCACAGCCTTATGGTCAAAGAAAAAGCAATATGGGATTACCTTGGAGAGAAAGGCCGTAAGTCTGTTCTGGTAGGAGTTCCTCCATCATATCCTCCCAAAAAGATTAACGGGTGGTTGATCAGCTGTTTTATAACTCCAGATTCATCTGTTAATTACACTTATCCTGCCGAGTTGAAAGCAGAAGTGGAAAATCTAGTTGGAGATTATGTATTCGATGTTGTTTTCAGAAAAGAGGATAGAGATCGGGTTATCGAGGAAGTATGGGAAATGACTGAAAAGAGGTTTGAAGTTATAAGATATTTGATGCAGGAGAAAGACTGGAGTTATTTCCAGTTCGTTGAAATAGGATTGGACAGAATTCATCACGCGTTCTGGAAGTATTTTGACAAGGAACATCATTTACACGAGCCACACAGCAAGTACAAAAATGTGATAAGGGATTATTACAGGCTGCTGGACAGGGAAATTGGTAAAACCCTAGAGTTGATTGATGAGGATACAGCTGTTGCAATTGTCTCGGATCACGGTATAAAGAGGATGAAGGGTGCTTTCGCGATCAACCAGTGGCTTATTGATGAGGGATTGCTTAAGGTGAAGAATAAAGAGACGCTTGAGTCTGGAATCGTTAGATTTGAGCAGCTTGATGTGGACTGGAGTAAAACAATTGCGTGGGCTTGGGGAGGTTACTATTCCAGAGTGTTTTTGAATGTGGAGGGTAGAGAGCCAAATGGAATAATCAAGCCGTCTGAGTACGAGACAGTGAGAGATGAGGTTGTCGATGCAATTAAATCGATAAGAGGTCCAAATGGCGAAAAATGGGACACCAAAGTGTTCTATCCTGAGGAAATTTACCCCATCGCCAGTGGAGATAAGCCGGATATGATGGTTTATTTCGACGATTTATACTGGCGTGCTGCCGGAACGCTGGGCCACCAATCAAACTACCTGCCAGAGAACGATACCGGGCCGGACGATGCCGTACATTCAGAATATGGAGTATTTGCATTGCATTTGCTGGAGATAGAGGAGAAAAGAGTTGTTGGGTTATCCATCTACGACTTTGCTCCAACAATCCTTAGACTTTTAGGGCTGGAGAAGGAAGCTACAGCCTTAAGGGGGAGAAGCGTCGTATGAGTTTCGTTATCTGGCTAACGGGTCCAAGCGGTGTAGGAAAGACAACACTTGCCCATGCTTTAGAGAGAAAATTCAGGGAGATGGGGTTGAACGTTGAAATACTAGATGGAGACGGGATAAGATCGAAACTGTATCCTGATTTAGGTTTTAGCGAGAAGGAGAGGGAGATGCACAACAAGGTTGTTGTAGAAATGGCCAAACTGCTTGCGAAGAATGGTGTTGTCACGATTGTTTCCGTAATATCACCATACAGAGCACTAAGGGAGTACGCTAGGAAAGAGATTGGTAGGTTCATGGAGGTTTATCTAACGTGCCCCCTTGAGGTCAGGATTAAGAGAGATCCAAAGGGGTTGTATTCTAAAGCACTAAATGGTGAAATCAAGGGGTTGACTGGATATGATGGGGTTTACGAGGAGCCAGAGAATCCAGAGGTTATTCTGGAAACTGATAAGATGAGTGTAGAGGATGAGGTTGAGGTCGTTTTGAAGAAGGCTAGGGAGCTTGGCTATTTGGGTGTTTGAAAGTTTTTATAGCTAATTCTTTTTTAGAGTTACAAAAAAATAATATTTAAATCACTCATTAATTCATCGTTTGGTAGCTAATTTGGTCTTTGATCAGAGATGAAAGGTGGGTGGTAAGTGGAATGGTAACAAAAAACGAAAGGATAATCCTACTTATATCGTTTGTCTTGCTAATCGCTCCAATGTGGTTTTTAAGACTTTTTGAAGATGAAATACTTTACTGGAATCTGGCTAAATCCGCTTGGGAAGGGGTTTTCCATCCACGTTCATCACTCGCATTTTTAATAGCATCGCCATTGATTCATCTCTCAGCAGACACATATGTTCAAATAATGTTGCCAAGGCTTTTAACAGCCGTGATAACCACACTTTCTGCTCTTTTAATTTATAAAATCTCAGAAAAGTTTTATGGAGAAAAAGCAGCATTATTGTCTTCTATTTTGTTTCTTTTGTCCTTTAATACGCTCAGATTTGGTGCTAGGTATAACTTAGAACCGTTTGGACTCTTTTTTGCTTTGCTTGGTATATATCTCTTTATAAGGGGAAGATTTTTGTTGTCTGGCACTTCTACAGCATTAGCTTTTGCTGCAAGGGAGATGTGGTTACTATATTGTCCATTTTACATGGTTTACGTTTGGAAAAGCAAGAGGGATGTATTTTTAAAGGTGCTTTTACCTTCAGCGATAATAGTACTTCTGAATCTTGCTTGGATACATTTACTGAAGACTGGCCCAAAGCCAATAACTGAATCAGCGGCAAACTATCTGCTTAGTCAGAAATTTGATTTTATCTCAATCTTAATACGAAACTGGGCTGAAAGCTTTATAGCTCACTTTTTTACAATTGTCGGCTTTGTGTATGGAGTATATAAAGACAGAAACCATAGAGACATTCTGTTTTTGATACTCCCACCGCTTTTAACCTTAAACTTAATCCCAGGGTTCATAGTGAATGGGCCGTTTGAAAGATACTTTCTCGGACCGCAGGCTCTACTCTCGATTGTAGCCGGGTTTGGATTACTAAGACTGGTTGAAGGTATTAAAGAACGCCTAAACTTAAATTTAAATACTATAATATTAATTATTACATTATTAATCCTGCATGGAGTAGTGTTGAGCTATGGGGTTTACGAGCTGAGCGAAATAGGTGCAGACAGCACCTATGACTTTGGGTTCTGGTATGACAAAAGAATTATAGACATTCTGAATGAAAATGCTGAAGGAGAATTTATAGCCGGAACACCTCATGGGGCATTTGTGAAGAATGCTACTTGGGTTTGGACTGAAAGGAATGTTGCTAAAGCAATTGCTCTCAATCCAGACTGGCTTGTCACGTATAAGGCTTGGGTGGAGGTTGAGAATCAAAGTAATGTGACTATATATTACGTTGGGCCATATATCTTAATACACTCTCATCCCCGCGGCTATATTGATCAATCACTTCGACCTTCAGACTTTGGATTTTGGAAATTGAGAAAATAGCTTTTAGTTTTTCTCTGAATTGTTGAGAATGGAGTTTCGGTCACAGAGAATTGAGAAAACGTGTTAGGGTGTTTTTGAATATATTTATCTGTTTTAGTACTTTATTATTAGTAATTATTTCTAAATAAATCATCCAAAAAGTTATAAGCTAGTTCGATAATAAAAACAATGGGGGGTTGGATGAAAGCCTACAAGGAAAAGCTGTATTTGCTGATTAAGAATCATCCATCAGCGTCGTTCTTTCTTTTTCTGGCTCTAATTCTAATTCTTTATCCTCGTAGTGATCTTTCTCACTTTATTTTTCCTCGTGATCCCTCACAATACTTTTCTCAAAAGTTCTTCGTCTGGAATGATGGACTTTATTTTGGATTAAGCACCCCAAATAATCCATCAATCATCGTTTTCTCGTTTTTTGATGCTAAATTTCATAGCATATTTGATTCTACTGCAAAAAATCTGAGCTTTGTTTTTTGGTCTATATTGTCTGGACTTTCGGTATACTACCTGGCTTCACTGTTCTCAAGCAGAAAAATTGCAAAAATGTCGTCGGCAGTTTTTTACGTATTTAGCTTTTATAACCTTACCTCTTGGGAAACATTGGAAGTAGCAAGGATTAGCCTTTACACAACTTTACCCATTATGCTAGCATTATTTATAAAAGGATTGGAAGAAAAATCATTCAAGCATATTATTTTGCTTTCTGTAGTTCTTATAGTTTCAAGCGGGATTGGTTCGGCCCCCTCGCTTATAATGATTGTACCTTTAATATTTGCAATATATGTGGTTATTTATACTCTTTCTGGAAATTTTTGGAGAGATAAAGACGGGTTGATTAACATTGCGAAGTATTCTACAATCTTACTTTTTATTGCGGTTCTGGTTAATGCCTACTGGACACTTCCCTTGTTATTGATTTCGGAACATCAATGCGTTGTGGGGAATGAATTCAATCCACCTATACAAGCCGGTACGTTTTTTACTCTCCTGCTTCCATTGTTGGCTTTTATTGGAATGTTCATTAGGTGGTATGAAAGGTACGTCGTCTTTGCATCTATAATCAGCATTATTGGGCTGGCTTTAAGTACTGGCAATTTGGGTTATCTCTGGATTGGAGGAATATCTCCAAATAGCTCTGCTTTGCTCACGATTCTTGGTTACTCCATCTTGGCCGGCATTGCAGTTGAATGGATCTACGATTATATAACGGTTCGAAAGGGTTACAAAACAGCGTTAATTTTTCTTTCAATTTTGTTTGCTGTGTATATCTCATCAGGGAATTTATCATCACATGTGGACTATGCCCCATACCATGTTTTCGGAGTTGCTGAATGGATGGAATCCAAAGAAGGAATATTTAGACTCGTCATTATGCCTAAGGAGTCAGTCAATGAGAGTTTTTGGGTGTATAGCAAGTTTTTAACCTTGGCTGGCAAACCGATAATTCTCAAGCTGTGTAACACAAACGGCACATCTCCCTATGAAGAACTTGTATGTAATTTATCGGACAGATCTTTTGGAATTGTGAATGTGAAGTATATAGCGGTTGATGATGTTGATGGGTTAAATGGGTCGAATCGGGGGTTAAAACTGGAAGCAGAGATTAATGGGTACTCTATTTATAGCATTCCAACTTCATCTTTCCTCCCCCGCATATATCCAGCTATAACACCCATCCCCATAGAAGGCAACATAAGCGACATGATCACATTTGTAGCTTCTGGCAGTTACCAGGTAGGCAATAATGTAATTTTCCTCTCCAATCAAACTAAAGAAGAGGAGCAGTGGCAGCTCCTTAAGGATTACGTCGATAAGCGGTCAATCGATATTACAGTCCATAATGCATCTGAAAAAGTCTTTAACTGGGAAGATTTGCCAGCAGGCAGCATTGAGGCCATAAGTTACCCAGATCTTGGTAAAACGGTAATTTACATCAAAACAGGACCAAGTCCAGTGTGGATAGCTTACATCTCCGAGAACGGTAGCGTTGTTAATGATATAACCGACATGGTATGGGTTACCGTAATGGGAAACGGTCTACTGGAAATTTCACGCAATTATAGGGCAATTATTGAGATTGGCCATGTAATTAATGGAAACGTAACGCTCTACTTACTGCACCCACCTCCAACAATAACATTCAAAAAGGTTAATCCGACAAAATACATCGTCAAGGTTGAAAACGCTAGGGAACCATTCTTCTTAGTATTCTCTGAGTCATATCATCCGCAGTGGAAGGCTTACGTTGAGGATTCAGAGGTAAACTTCAGCGAAATAGTTGCAGAATATCCGCATGTGAATGTTAGAGAAGCAAAACATGACTGGTATAAATTTACACCTGAAGATATTACTTTCCTGCTAAAGAAGCCGCTGGATGACAGATACCATTTCATGGCAAACGGGTATGCAAATGCTTGGTATATTGATCCAGCGAATTTTGATAAGGATGGGGATGGGGAGTTTGTTGTAACTCTCTATTTCTTGTCTCAGTCGCTGTTCTACCTTGGTTTGTTTGTAAGTGGAGCTACTTTGTTTGGTTGTGTGAGTTATCTAATCTACGACTGGAGAAGGAGAATTAAACAGAACTGAGTTACATTTTAACTTTAAACTCAATTTTAGGAAAACTTGCTATTTTCTTAGGAGTAGTTTCACTCCAATAATCGCGAAGATCGTTGGTATCCATAAAGACAACTCCCCGCCTACGCAGTATGACAGGACTCCAATAAAAACAATACTTGCGGTTTCTCTATCTTTTTCATTTATATTTGATCTTCTTTCATAAATTAAATTAGCTATGCTTATAATTAAGACTGTGTATACTATGATCAGTAACTTGTTAGCTATACCTCCATACCCGATTACGAGAGTTAGAGCAGACAGAGATAAGAAAAAGGAGGCTATCAGGGCAAGCCTTTGGAAAACAAATAGTCCAGAATAATAGTTTTTCATCAATTCTAATTGCATCAGTATATATTTCCTTAAAATAAGCGCCACTCCCGTAACTGTAAATGGCAGTGTTGCGATTGTTGGCAATTCCTCAGAAAGATACATAAGAATACTAATTGTAAGAAAACCTACCCCTTCTCGTGCTCTATCCTCTATCTTTTTTGCCACATCCTTTTCCTCAAGAAGCAGATTTACAACTCCAACGACTAAGCAGAAGTAAGTAATTATTGCTAATTTATTTGCTATGCTTTCAGCACCACCGGCAAGAACTATTGCTGCACAAATTAGGAAGATTATGGCTAAGAGGACGAATCTCTGACCTATAGACAAGCTAAAATAATACCTCTTAATTTTTTCTCGATGCACTGTAATTAGTAGTAATATTACAAAAACAGCCAGAGATATTAAGCCAACAGTCGTGTACCAACCTTCTGTTGGGACCACTTCTATAACAGCTTCCCCACTTTTTGGCTTTTGCCCCTCGGGGCTAAAATAAAACTTAAAGATGTATGTCCCCGGTAGTGTAATTGCAGGAAGGTTGGTCTCGTAGTAAATGTGCACTTCTTTATTCTGTCTGAATTCTCTCCACGAAGGATGTGAGTAAGTGAAAACTTTTTTACCTAGGTAGTAAACATCAAGCTTTATATCCACTTCATTTACTACTTCTCTTTTTTTATTAGTAATGAAAAAATCTACTCTGATAGAATCTCCGGGTTTGTATGTTTTGTTTAAGCCAATGAGTATTTTCATTTCCTCGTCTTCAATATGCACTACGTTGTCAAAGTTTTTATCTGCCCACGCATGTTTAATTGAGAATAAAACCAAAATTATGGCAACTAGGGCAATCTTCTTCATCCACCCTCAACATTTTTTTGGCAATATATAAAATTTGTCTTAAGGCTTCCCGATACTTCTTGACTTCTTGATTTAATTTATATTGCTTATAAAAAACTTTTTAAACCTCTAATATGTCTCGTCCTCGTGAACTCTGAAATCACCAAACATGGTTATCTCATGGTTCTGTCTTTTATCCTATCGAGTGTACTTGGTTATTTATATCAGACATCTGTTGGATTACTTCTGCCAAAAAGTGAGTTCGGTATAATAGGCGTAGCGTTTTCGACAATTTATGTGGCATCTGTACTAACTCAGAATACTTTCTCTTGGACAGCAACCAAATTAATTGCAGCCGATCTTAAAGATGCACAGAAAATTCTGAGGACGACTTTGGCTGGAAACTTTATTCTTTCATTATTGGTTTCGGCAGTTGTGCTTACTCTCTCCCTTAATTCGAAAACTTACTTCCTTCCAATGGTAATCGTTGCAGCGTCATTGATAACGGCCTCAATAGCGAACTCATATGCTTCACTACTAAGGGGGGTAAAGAAGTTTGGAGCAATTGCATTTGCTGGAGTGTTCAGTTCTGCCCTTAAGCTTTTTATCTCAATAGTACTGATATTGGCTGGTTTAGGGGCGTTAGGTGGCTTACTTGGACTCTTTGTGTCAACACTGCTTGTTACTGTTTATTTTTATTTAACTAGCCGTACTGTACGACTATCGAAATCTGCAGGTTGGAGCTTTAGCATGGTGATTGAAACAATTCCAGTTTCCATGACGTTTTTGGGCATAGCTTTTCTTATGAATGCAAGCATTCTCTTCCTGAGATATATGGGGGCAAGTGATGCAATTGCTGGAGATTACAATGCAGCTTTAACAATCGCGAGGGCCCCTTATTTCCTCGCTGGAGCTTTGGTGACTGTGGCCTTTTCATATGTTTCATCTGAATTTAATAAAGAAGGACTGGCTTTCCAGTCATTAAAGTACACTGTTCTTTTTATACTTCCTTTATGTGTATCAATGGCAATAGATCCAGGATCTTGGCTAAACTTGTTCTTTGCTAAAAAGTATATGGGTGGAGCAGAATGTCTCAGGTTTCTCGCCTTAGGGATGGCATTCATTGCTGTATCTCAGGTAATATCCTCCAATTTAGTGGCGATGGACAACTATAAAATTTCAGCGATTATTCTTGTTGCAGCATCATGTATCCTGATTATTTTAACGTTTATTTTACCAAGACAGATGGAGTTCTACGCATTGTCTGTTGCGATTTCTTCGTTTATTTCCATGTTAGTCCTCTTAATATATTATAGCAGGAAATACTACCTGAATGTGTCTGTTAGCCACATGGCAAAACTCTTTGTATCTTATCTTTTACTAGCTCTTCCACTAGTCTTTATACCACCTGACGGAAGGCTGATCTCTCTTGTTGAACTTTTTATGTCTCTTTTTGTGTATGTGATCTCTCTTGCAGTTACAAACCTTTTGGATGAGAAAGATATTGAGAACTTGCTCTCACCGCTCCCAGATAGCTTAAAAATGCTAGCAAGAAAAGTAGTAGTAAAGCTTAACAGCATAGGTCTTTGAGAATTATCTCTGTTTTTTTTGCTGCGTTGTCCCATGAGTATTTTTCTGCAACTCTCCTTCCAATTCTGCCCATCTTTTTAAATTCTCTTACATCGTTAGAAAGTGCATTTGCTAAGCTATGAACATCTGGCTCACAGAGCAAGCCGTTTTTACGATCTCGTATATAGTACGGTATTCCCCCCACTTTTGTTCCAATTGCAGCAGTACCACTAGCATTGGCTTCAAGCAGAGTCATGCCAAAACTTTCTTTATCGGACTTTGATGGTAATACCAGAACTTTAGCTTTTGAGTAGTAGTCTCTAAGCTCTGGGTCGCCTACTCTACCTTTAAAAATGGCTTTAACGCCGAGTCTACGGCTCATTGAAATGTAATATCTTCTGAGATTTCCATCACCTATTACTACTATTTTCTGCTTGGTAATTGCAGTGGCTTTGAGTAGAATATCCAATCCCTTCCATCTGTGGCCATCGTTCAGCTGACCAACGAACAAAATGTAGTCTTCTTTTTGATTGATCGGTTGGAATAATTCAAGATCCACACCTGGTTCTACGACGTAGTCCGTTTTCATTCTCTTTTGAACGAATCTGGAGACACCAATCGTGACATCTGCTTTTGAGATTGTCAGTTTCTCTATAAATCTATAGAATCTGGCCAGCAAACCTACGACACCGTTTCCTGAAATTTCTCCGGAGTGGTAAACTACTGCAAGGGGTTTTTTCTTAAAAACTGCTGCAACGTCAAAAAAGTATGGCACGGGAGTATGCGCATACACGACATCGCACCACTCAGCCAGCTTTTTGTACTCTTTGGGTAAGTTTAAGGATATAGGAGTGTTAGATATTCTGAGGTTAACTGGTACACGTAGGATTTCCATGTTTTTGATTTTTTCAGCCATAAATTTTTCTCCACTGCAAATGACTTTGACTTCGTGATTTTTGGCTAGCCTGTAGCATATCTCGTAGGCATATCTCTCCAAACCTCCTGGTTTCGGATAAAAGTAGGGTGAAACACAGAGAATTTTCATCTGAGAATGGGCTGTTATTTAGGAATATTTAACTATTCTCAGAAGAGCTGTAAATTTCTTCAATCTTTGTACTTATGTAATTCCAGTCAAAGTTTTTAAGCTTTGATGCGTCAGCCCTAAATGGTTCTTGCAGAATTTTGAAAATAGCTTCTGCGAGCTCGTTGACATTTACAATATAACCATTACCGACACTGTTGACTAACCAAGAGGTAGCATTCATTGGGTAATCAAGTGTTACTACAGGAGTTCCACAAGCCATAGCTTCTAATGCAGTAATACCAAAGCCCTCTCTTCTCGAGGGTAAAACGAAAACTTTTGCAGATTTTAGTAGTGAATAGAAGTAGTTCGAATCAACAAAACTGGAAAATTTGATCATGCTTTTCACTCCCAGCCTCTCAGCAAGCACTTCAAGATTTTTCTTTTCTGGGCCGTCTCCAATTATGAGAGTCTTTGCTTTAATTCCTCTTTTCCTCAGCTCAGCAACGGCTTTAATTAGAATATCAACACCTTTCTCCTTTATTAGTCTGCCTGCATAAACTATATCCCAATTTTCATTGGATCTTTCAATTGAGCATATATGTTTGAGATCGATACCGTTTGGAACAACAACAATATTTCCAGCTCCGATTTTCTTGAGCTCTTTTCTTGTTGGTTCAGATACAGCAATATGTGTCGCTCCCAGCTTTGCTACCTGTTTTTCAATAATTTTACCGAAAAATCCAGCAATGCTGAGGTATTCATACCAGTAATCGCTCCATACTTCGTGCCATGTTATAAAGAACTTTGACCTATTTAAGGCAGAGTATAAGCGAGCAGAAAAGCACGGAAAATAAGGAAATGCTGTACAATCGATAACATCGTATTTATCATTCAAAAGTGCTGGTAGAGCCTTTATCCCGAAATAAATTGCCTCATTTATGCTTCTTCTGCCGGATTTAGTATAAAGTTTTTTGAACTCTCCAACACCAATGTATCTTATTCCGTCGATCTCTATATTTTTTCTACCATCCCACCATTTGAGAGTAATCCAGTCTACTTCGTGTTTTTTTGCCAGCCTTCTGGCTATTTCGTAAATTCTTTTTTCCCCACCACCTTTAACAAATGGATAGGCAACATCGTACACAAAGGCAATCTTCACATTCTACGTTCTATCATCTCTCTATTAAATCTTTCACGAGTTTTTACCTCTAATTAAAAGCATGCTAAGAAAGAAAGCTGAGTATATTATTTGAATACCTGCAGAAATTAGCACGAGCGCAGAAACAGCAGTAGCAAATTGTGATAAACCTCCAAAACCTGATGTGACCCATGTGTATACGATTCTAACTCCAAGTAGTGCTCCTGCCAAAACCAGTATGATTCCGGTGAGGATTTCTTTTTCGAGAGAATGATAATCGAGAATCTTTTGAGCAAGCTTCGATGTAGTAAATCCATGGACTGTAGAGTAGGCAGAAATAATTGTACCAAATAGCAACGAATTAAAGCCGGTGAGGAATGCAATCGCTCCAAGGATGAATGAGTGCATACTGGTTGCTTCTATATTTCCTCTGAAGTATAGAATGAGCATCAAAACGAATCCAAACACTGTAAGAATTAAACCGGGATATATCAACAGTGGATATGGCTTGTAAAGCAGCATGAACCTCAAGTGTCTCCAGCCATCCTTGAAGCTATGCAATTTGGATTTGCCAATCCTCTTTCTGTAGACTATTGGAACTTCTTTAATTCTTAAACCTGCTTTAGATGCTTCTATAAACATTTCTGAAGCGAATTCCATTCCATCAGCTTTTAAATTGAGCTTTTCAAGTGCACTTTTTTTAATAGCTCTAAAACCTGAATGGGCATCGGATATATTCAGATCAAAAAGCCAGTTGAGAACGAAAGTAAGCATGCGATTTCCAATTCGATGTGAAAGAGACATTGCACCCTTCTTAATCTCTCCTTTAAACCTTGAGCCTATAACGAAGTCGGCTTCTCCTTTGAGAATTGGTAAGATAAGCTTATCCAGCTCTCGGAAGTCGTAGGTTCCATCGGCATCACCCATAACAATTATTTCACCATGTGCAGCGTCAAAACCTTTTAAGTATGCGATACCATAACCTTTTTCCTTAACTTTAATGACCTTCGCTCCTAATTCACCAGCGATTTCAGCTGTTCTATCTGTTGAACTATCGGCAACAATTATTTCGAGCTTTAGATCATAGCCTTTATTTTTTAAATTTATGAATCCCTCTTTTACTTCTTTTATGCATTTAGATATTGCCCTCTCTTCATTGAGAGTAGGTAGTATAACCGATACCAAAGCTTCGAAATTTTCGTTATCGTTATGTAAATTCTGCACACATGCAAAGAAACCTGACTAGAATATATTTTTTCCCATTGTTATTCTAGGTATTGCAGTTAGTCCTTAGCGGTGGGGCGGTATCCTAAAATAGTATCGCAAAGCGTTTGTGTATTAGACTTTTAGTTCGTACTCGAAGCAAAAGATTGGAATAATATAAAAGAAGGAAAAAGCGACGATAATTTGTTTAGAATCTCCTCCTTTCTCCCCTGTTATGTCCTCCATAATATCTGTCTCTTGTTTTTTCTCCCTCGTATTTGAACGGAATCTTCTGGAATTTCTCTTCCAATCTCTCTATGGAAAGCTCAAACTTGGTCATTACTCTCCTGAATGCGGAGTGGTCTCTTCGACCCAGTATTGTTATTGCTTTCCCATTCTTGCCCGCTCTTGCTGTTCTACCCACTCGATGTATGTAATCTTCTGCCTTATTTGGAACATCGTAGTTGAAAACGTGGGTGATACCCTTAACATCCAGACCTCTTGAAGCCACATCTGTAGCGACGAGAATTCTGACTTCGCCTTTTCTGAAGCGTTCCATCATTCTATCTCTCTTACTCTGCGTTAGGCCGCCATGAAGAACACTTGCTTTAAATCCCTGTTTGGACAGGTTTCTGGCAACGACATCTGATGTTTTCCTCATGTTCGTAAATACCAGGGCTTTTTTGGGGTTCTCTTTTCTCAGAAGGTGTACGAGCATTGAGAACTTTTCTTTGTCTTTCACGTCATAGTAATACTGGTTCAAAAGCTTTGGATCGACCAGTTCTTTCGTTCTAATGGTCTTTGGGTTTTTCATGTATCTTGATGCCAGACCTCTAACTTCTGGGGGTATTGTTGCTGAAAACAACAAAGTCTGTCTTGTTTTAGGCGTACAGCCTATTATTGTCTTGACGTCGTCTATAAAGCCCATGTCGAGCATTCTGTCTGCTTCGTCAATAACAAGATACTTAACTTTGGAAAAATCAATTGTACGCCTTCTGACGTGATCGAGAATTCTTCCAGGTGTTCCAACAACCACATCAGCCTTCTGCAGATCTTTTATCTGTGGGTTTATCGGCACTCCACCGTGAATGTTTACTATTTTCAGATTCTTATGCCTGGAAAATCTTTTGACTTCGTTCTCTATCTGGTTTGCAAGCTCTCTAGTAGGTGTGAGAACTAAAGCCTGAATACCTTTTCCTGTTTCAACTGCCTCTATTATTGGAATCGCAAATGCAAGAGTTTTGCCTGATCCCGTTTCAGATTGCCCCACTACGTCAAATCCTTGTTCTATCAATGGTAATGCCATTCTCTGTATTTCTGTAGGTTTCTCCATACCGTGTTTTTCGAGAAGGTGTAGAGTACCTTCGCTAATATTCATCTCACTAAATTTCAAGTTTAACACCTCTTCTTATTGAAATCGGAAAAGAGCGTATAGTCGCCATTCTTTTTTAGAACAGCGGCACTTTTCCCACTTCTTTATCTGGCTGGTGCTTTAAGGTATATAAATCTATCATTTCACTCAACTTTGCGAGATATGCATTGTATTATGCTGGATTTTCCTGTGTTGCTGCATTAGAAAGTATAAAATGGCCAAGCTTCACCACAACTTAGATATCGGAATGAACAGGGCCCGGACCGGGATTCGAACCCGGCTCCTGGGATCCACAGTCCCAGAGGATAACCACTACCCCATCCGGGCCATCGGCTGTGTGCTGCTGTGTTATTTGAGTTAATATTCTTTTCGGCTAAATGGCTCATACGGTCTTTAAAATGCATTTGGCTTCTATTTGGCCACTCTTCGGAGTTCCGGTGTGTTTGATTTTCATTTTTCGTTTTGGATGAACTTGGCTCACTCACAGTTAGCAGCTATATTTGATATAATAGAAAGATTAATGTTTTCGTGGAGTTTACTGATATTGTATAAGTCGTTGGTTTAATCGTTATACTTATTCGACCAATGTCTTATCTGGAAATCCGTAAGATTTATTAATTTAAAATCTTGAAGGTGGCGCATGGACATGACAACATCATTACTGGTGATAATTGGGTTTGCTGCTATCCTATCGGCTTGCGGTGTTCTGTTTTCGAGGGATAATTTGTATGCGTCGGTTTGTATGTCCATTACACTCATCTTGATTGCTGCAGCCTATGCAGTCTTCGATATACAGCCGGTGTTCATTCTGATAACGTTCATATTCGTCGGAGCAGTTGGTGCAGTAACCGTGGCTATTGCAGCGACATATCGACAACAGCCAAAACTGTCCGTTGACAAAGTCTGGATCGCCCCGGCTTTGATAACTGCAGCTTCAGTCGGTTACGCGATTTATGCCTATGTCAACTATGGCATGGAGGTTTCATCTAACTCTCAAGAGATGCTGATGACGTTTACATCGGACTATATGCTGCTGGCAATGTTTATCATCTCGCTATCTGTTCTTCTGATGATGGCTGTGGTTAAATTCGTCAGGAGGGAGGGAATATGAAGGTGGCAATTTTGCTTTTTGTGTCAGTGGTGCTACTGCTCATTGGCTATCTTACTGCAATATCCAGCAGGGATCTAGTAAGACTGTTAATATCTCTTGAACTGATGTTCGGTTCGGTGTTTCTTGCTTTGTTGCCGCTCTTTTCAATAGAAGGGCTTGCCGCTGTTGCGTTTGGCATAGCAGTCATTACGATTTTCACAAGCGGTAGCGAACTTATGATCCTGATAGCTTCTATCATAATGCTCGATAAGAAAACCAGAGATGTTACTGTGGATTCTGTTACGGCTGGAGGTGACACTGCATGATCGTTGAGTTTTTGCTGATCCCTCTGCTTGCTGCTTTTGTTACACCACTGCTTAAACCCAGAACAGCGACAATCGTTTCCTCCATAGCATATCTTGTTCCTTTCATTTTCATAATATACTGTCTCTTTGACGGCATAACCTTTGAAGAGAGGTTTATGAGCTTTGTTAAACCTGTGGGCACAATATATTTGGTGAGTGATGTAATTGCCTATTCATTTGGACTCGCAATATGCATTGTTTCGGCAATGGTAGCTTTGTATTCCCTTCCCTACATGCAGCACAGGTTTGAGGAGATGGGGCTAGATTTGGAGAAAGAGTACAGGAAGTACGTATTCCTGTACAACCTGTATGCCGCTTCAATGCTCTGGCTCGTTTTTAGCGGTAATCTGATTCTTCTGTACATCTTTCTTGAAGTTTCACTCCTTGCGTCATTCCTTCTCATATATATGTATGGTTATGGAAACAGAAGATGGGTTGCGACACTTTACTTTGTCTGGACTCATATAGCCGGAATGCTTGCGCTAATAGGATTTTTGATGGTGGCATTTGAGAACTCAAGCGCTGCTCTTAACGAGATCAGCAGTGTAAGCTACATCGCATGGCTCCTGATATTTCTGGGAATGATAATCAAATTGCCCGGCCTTGGCCCACACATCTGGCTTCCATGGGCTCATGCGGATGCACCAACACCTGTTAGTGCTCTCCTGAGCCCACTGACCGTTGGCTTGGGAGCATTTGTCCTTGTCAGAATGTATGAGGTAGATCCGTGGTTCATAAAAGAATATGCTGTGCCGATATTCATTTACGGTGTGATCTCTAGTGTTTATGCCGGTTTTGCTGTGTTTAAGCAAAAGGATTTCAAGAGACTTCTTGCATATTCCACAGTTTCTCAGATGGGTTACGTTCTCATAGGACTGAGCTTGGGAGCATATGGTCTGATGGGAGTCGTAATCCAGTATATTTCGCATGCATTCGGTAAGGCGATACTGTTCATGGCTGCTGGCAGCATAATTGCTCTCTACCATGGTCTGAGAGATGTGGGCAAGATGGGTGGACTGCACGAGCAGATTCCGACCATATCCAATGCTGCTTTGATCGGTTTCATGAACCTGAGTGGAATACTTACAATAGGTATGTTTGGTGAGTTTTTCATACTCAAAGGCCTGGTGGATGTTTTTGGCCTCAATCTTGCAGCAATCGTCGCCGTCGTGTTTGTCTTTATAATTTCAGGACTTTACAGCTTCTACACTCTGAAGAAAATATTCTACGGAACTCCGAAGGATTATGAAAAAGCCGGAGTTAATAGATTCCTCGATGTACCGCTTTACGTGATTGGTGTGCTGTCAATTCTGTTCATCTTTCCACCACTTGCGACGGTGTTGCTGCATAGCCTGAAGATTGGTCTGGGAGGTGTTCTTCCATGAACGTCGTTGAACTGACTTTTCCCATGAATGTTCTTGAACTTGCTCTCCTGTTCATAGCTCCGGTAATATGCAGTTTGCCGGTAGCGATTGCATGGGTTTACAAGCCTGGAGCGGAATGGGCGAGAAAATTGCCAGTCCTGTCGGTGTTTGGTCTATTCATATCTCTTGTCATAAGTCTCGACATACTCTTTAACGTTCCTGATTGCAGAATCGTGATACCTTGGCTTCCCGATTACAACATAAACTTCGTTTTCGTTTTCGACTATCTCAGCAAGTATATGGGTGCATTAACTGCATTCATCGCGTTCGTGATTGGTGTTTATGGTCTTGAATACATGAAGAGTGATTACAGGCTTGGATGGTACTGGTTCTTCTTCAACACCTTCACGGCCTCAATGCTCCTTGTAGTTTACAGTGATAACCTGCTGATGCTTCTCATAGGCTGGGAAGGTCTTGGCCTTGCATCCTGGGGACTCATAGGCCACTGGTTCAGGGACGATGATGAGCTGGCATACGTCGGTGAGGTTGGGAGAAAGGTTGCCGGTTTGAACATGTTCTGGTCGCCAAGTTATGGTGGATGGAGAGCGATCTCCACCATAAGAGTCGGAGACATGCCGATGTTCTTTGCAATTGCAGCCATTTACGCTTTAACGGGAACCCTTGACATCTCCCAGATTCACTGGGGTGAGTTGTTCCACAAGATTGGATATGCTGGAACCATAATTCTGTTCATCTCTCTGCTCATGGGTCCTCTGACAAAGTCAGCTCAATTGCCTTTCAGCGAATGGCTGATGACTGCAATGACTGGTCCAACAACAGTCAGCGCTTTGCTGCACAGTGCAACGATGGTTGCAGCGGGAACTTACCTGTTCATGAGGCTGAGCTGGTACATCGAACCGTGGGAGCTTCACCACGCCCCCGGCCTTGAAGCAATTTACATTTTCCTGCTATTCCTTGGCCTGCTGTCTGCGCTGTATGGAGCGACGGTTGCGACTGGTTGCCTTGAGAGAAAGGTGCTGCTTGCTGCTTCAACAATGTCGAGCCTTGGCTTGATGTTTGCAACCGCAGCAGCGTCCTTCTGGTTTGGCGAGGAAGCGCTGCTGGTAGCATTCTGGTATTTGATTACTCATGCTTTCGCAAAAGCCACACTCTTCCTAGTGGCTGGACACCTTATCCATGCGACTCACGACAGATTCTGTGGTGGTAACATCGAGCTTGCGAAGAAGATGAAGATAGCCTTTGCTGCAACAATATTCGCAACGATTTCTCTAGCCGGAATTCCACCATTCACAGCTTACTGGGTTAAATCGGCTATGGATGAGGTCATGCACCATTTGATGCATGACTTTGGTATACTGCCACTATCCATGCTTGTGCTTGTGTCTGTGATCTACTCATCCTTCCTTGCAAAGTTCCTGAGTTTGAACTTTATAAAGGGTGGCAAGGTGCACGCACATCTACATGGCGAGCGACTCATGCCTCTGGCATACACTGTTACAGTTTCGATGCTCGCTGTGCTGCTCTACCTGATACTCGCTCATAAGGAAAAAGTTGCTTCTGAATTCGTTGAGATGGGTCTTGCCGGATCATCAATAATGGTGGGTATTGCCGTAACGGTAACCTATCTGTTTGGCCTCTATAAACCGAGAATTGCTGCGCTATCTGGTGTGGGTACATTCCTGAGCGACAGGATGTACCTGCCCTTCCTCAATGACTTCATAGTTCCTAAAATTGGATGGGCCATTGCAAAGGCGGTTGATAAAGGAAACGAGGCAGTGGACTGGCTGTGCCACAGAGCAATCCCATCAGCGTTCAACTCGATATCGATCAGCATCCGATCGATACAGACCGGCCACCTGAGGATCTACATGAAGATCGTAATAGGGGTTGTGATGTTTGTTCTCTTGATAGCATCGCTCATAAGGTGGTGAAAGAGAATGTATGAGGTCCTAGCTTCCTTGGTTATGCTAACTCTTGCAGCAGTAATATCGCTGAAGAGTGTGAGAGGAGCATTGCTGATATGCATAGCAGCGCTGATAATGCTTCTACTAACACCGCTTAGCATTGAGTATGTCATTTATGCAATGTTTGTAGTAATCATAGCTCTGCTCAACTTTGCATCCCTCAACATTCCTAAGGATACACAGATAAAGGGTGTTGATTATTCACTGGTAGCCCTGATTGCTCTGGCAACTGTTTACATCGTTTACACCAACGATCCGGCATTAATTCTGGCAACGTTCGTTCTGGCATCTGTTCCCACCTATATTCTTGTGATGACTGGAGATAAGAGTGCCAACATCAGCGTTGGTATAAAGTACATCACTTTCATGGTTCTCGCAACCGTCCTCTTCATAATCGGAGCTTTGCTCCTGATCTATGCCAGCCATGTATCCAACGAAACCCTGTATGTTCTCGGCTACGTTATGCTTATCCTCGGCTTAGCTATGGAGGTTGGTTGTGCTCCGCTGCATGAGTGGGTTCCGGATGTTTTCTCTGCAGCAGATCCCATTCCTGTCTCGGTTATAGCATCCATAGCCAAGATAGTTCCATTTGTGGCAGCTTACAAAATCCTGATAATGACAGCAAATCCACTAATAGCTCCTCTTTCCGTGTTTACAGCAGCTATAGCTATAATCTCGATGTTTATGGGAAACATAGGAGCATTAACAGCAAAAGAATTGAGCAGAGTGCTTGCGTATTCGACGGTTGCGAACATGGGTTACATACTTGCAACGCTTGTTGCCATCACAAACTTCAACTACATCTATCTTGCTTTTGCAGGCGCATTGCTTCAGCTCATTGTAAACTCCTTCGGTAAGATTGGTTTCTTCTCCTCAATAAAAGTGAAGGGAGCATCAACTCCGCTCATGTATGTGCTCGCCCTGTCTTTCATAGGTTTACCACCCTTAATGGGGTTCTGGTCAAAATTCTTCATCCTTATGTCTCTGGTTGGCGTGGGCTACGTTTGGCTGGCATTTGCCCTGGTAATCAACTCAGCCATATCGATTCCGTATTATCTCAGAATTGCCAGAGAACTCGGCATAAACTTCATACCGAATAAGGCAAATGCGATAGCTCTCGCAGCAGCGATTCTAATGCTGATTACAATTGTTCCACCAAACTGGTTCGTTGAAATGGCGAACGTTCTGATTGGGGGTGTGATGAGATGATTGAAAATGTTATCGTGATTGCAGCTTTAATAGCGATATGTATTGTCATAGATGTTGCAATAGTAGTGATTGCAAAGCTTATCACACCAAAGAACCCAACACCAGTAAAGATACAGAGATTTGAGGCAGGAAACCCACCCTTGGGAACTCCAAAGTTTGTTCTGCCAATGCAGTATGTAGGTTTTCTGATAATGTTTTTAGGGTGCGAGCCAGTACTCGTTCTCCTCCTCGTCTTATCTGTCGCTCCAACTCAGTACTTCATTCATTTCATGTTTCTCGGATTCATTTTACTGCTGCCTGCACTGTATGTCTCCTATCGCTTTGCCTATGAAATTGCCTATGGAGGTGGAACTGCATGAGCTTTGAATTCCTTCAGTCAGGACCTTTATCACCCATAAAGAAGTGGGGAGCCAAATGGAGCCTCTGGGCTGTTCACCTCGTCACATCATGCTGCGGTGTTGAACTTGCTCACACCTATGCAAGTGGATATGATGCTGAGAGATGGGGATCGCTGAAGTTTGGTATGATGAGACAGACCAACCTGATAATTGTGGAGGGAACCATAACCAGAAAGATGGCAAAAGTTCTGAGGGTTACATGGGAGCAGATGCCCGACCCCAAGTTTGTCATTGTAATGGGTGCATGTGGTATTCAGGGTGGATTATTCTGGAACAGCTACCACATCGTCAAACCCTCTGACATAGTTCCGGTTGATGTGTACATCCCCGGCTGTCCGCCAACTCCTGAAGCGCTGATAAGGGCCATAAGAACCCTGCAGGAGAAGATAGAAAAGGGTGAGGCAAAACCCACAGTAGAGTATGAAGAAGTCGATTTGACGAGTATTTTTGGAACCGTTGAGAATGTAAAGCTAAGAAAGCCACCCAAGTCCCCGCACAAGTTTGCTGAGAAGCCTGAAATTAAAATTGAAGCAAAGGAAGTTGACTGGGACTTTGGTAAAGAATTTGTTGGAAAACTCGAGGAAGAGCTGAAGGGACTTTACGACTCAATCTTCATAACCGATGTGAACAGGATATATATAAAGACGAAGACGGAATACGTTCCGAAAATAGCTGCAAAGCTTGCTGACAGGTTTGACCACGTAAAATCCGTTAACGTAATCGATCTTCCACATGAGAATAAGTTCATTGTGGAGTATGTTGTTTCGAGCTACAGTGTGAAGGAGCTCATGCCTGTCCTTTTAACGATAGCATCTGAAATCCCACGAGACAACCCTGAGTTTCCGAGCTTGATCAACTTCTGGCCTTCTGCAGATTACCAGGAGAGAGAGATGCACGAGTTCTTTGGAGTCGTGTTTAAGGGCAACCCCTGGATGGGTAAGAGCTTCCTGCTTGATCCTGATACACCTAAGTACCCGCTCAGGAAGGACTTCGAGATTCCAAAGGAGACATATGTTCTGGGAGGTGAATCCGAATGAAGGAAATGAGCATTGATGTGCCTGTTGAACCTCCCGCGGAGTTTAAGAGTCTGTTTATTCCAATTCCACCGGAATATGTAGAGGATGCATACAAAAAAGATGAATTCATGATTCTCGTCGGTCCTCAGCACGGTGGAAGCGGACACATGAGGATAATCGTCAGACTCAAGGGTGATGTGATAGTTGATGCATTGCCCGATCCGGGCTATGTTCACAGGGGAATGGAAAAGCTGGCAGAAAACAAGCTATACATTCAGAACATACCTCTCCTCGAACGTCCCGCGATCATGGACTGTGCAAACTACAACTTGGGTTATGTGAGGGCAATAGAGCAGATGCTTGACATAGAGGTACCGGAGAGGGCCAAGTACATAAGAACAATTCTGGCGGAACTCTGCCGTGTTGGCACTCATCTTTATGATGCGGGTATCCTTGCCATCTTTCTTGGTCATTCGACAGGCTTTATGTGGCCTTTTGCCATGCGTGAGCTGATATGTGAGGCTTTGATGAAAGTGAGCGGTGCACGTGTCACAGCATCGTACATAATCCCTGGCGGTGTAAGGAGAGATGTGAGTAAGAGTGTGCTTGAGTACATAAGAGAAGTTACTTTCTTTATAGAGAAAAAGGCAAAAGACTTTGAGAAAGTGTTCATAAAGAACCCCGTAACGATTGCAAGAATGAAGGATGTTGGTGTATTGACAAAGAAGGATGCCATAAGGCTTGGTGTTGTTGGTCCATTTTTGAGAGCTACCGGGGTCGAATACGACGTACGAGCGATTGAGCCCTATGATGCATATGATCAGCTTGACTGGGATGTTGTAACTGCTGACGATGGTGACTCCTACTCAAGATTTCTGGTTAGAGTTGAGGAAATTTCACAGAGTCTGCGCATAATCAGGCAGGCGATAAACAGGCTAAGAACAATGCCTGAGGGCAAGGTCATAAGTGAGGACCTCCTCGGTAAGATAAAGGATAAGGAGAAAGCGTCAAGGGACATAAAGGGGAATTTCTACAGGATCTTTGGTAGGTTGACCCTTCCGGCTGGAGAAGTAACAACGCTCACCGAAGCGTCGAGAGGAACCCTTCTCTACACCCTCGTGAGCGATGGCGAGTCAACCTCGCCCTACAGGCTGAGAATAGTCACCCCTGGCTGGTTGTACCTGAAAGGGTTTATGGAGTCATTGAAGGGTAGCAGGCTTGCGGATTTGCAGGCTATATACGGAAGCTTCGGCTACTTCCCGCCTGAGGCTGATAGGTAAGTGAGGTAGGGAGGAGAGATCATGTTTGCTGAACTGATGGAAATGTTTCGGGGGAATGCAGTTGAAATACCAATATTGCAGCCTATAATAGATGCACTGATGGGTATTCCACTCGTGAACTTTGTTGTATCTTTCCTGCTATGGAAACCCCTCTTTGCAATCCTGTTTGCTCCGGGTCTTGCAGCATTAATGGTTGCAATGCTTTTCATAATATGGTTTGAGAGAAAGGTGACTGCAAGGGTTCAGTGGAGATACGGTCCTCTTGAAATATCTCGCTCTCTGGGTGGTTTGATTCAACCACTTGCAGATGGTATGAGGTATCTGTTCCAGGAGGTTATAGTGCACAGGGAAGCACACAAACCCCTTTTCATTCAGTTGCCATTGCTCTCATTCATTCCTGTGCTCCTTCCGTTTCTCTTCATCCCTGCTGGCACAATTTACGCTATCAGAACACCCTACGCACTCCCACTGATTGTGGCGCTGATTTCTCTCGTGCCCATGCTTATCGTTTTGATTGGCTGGGCATCAAACAGCAAATACGCATACCTCGGCTCCATGAGAGAGGTATTCATGTACTTTGGTTATGAAGTTGCACTGATAGTCGTTGTGATGGCAATGGTTCTGATGTATGGAAGTGCTGATCTAATCGAAATCGTTGAAAAGCAGAAGAGTCTGCCGGGAATACTGTTTAATCCCATTGCATGCATTGCATTCTTTATGGTAACTGCGATGGCAACATCACGTTTCCCCTTTGAGATACCTGAAGCCGATCAGGAAGTTGTGTTCGGTCCTTTCATAGAATACACTGGAATAATGTTTGGTATAGTCATGACTCTTGGTTACGAGAAGCTGTACCTGCTGAGCCTTCTGTTTTCAATCCTCTTTCTTGGAGGGTGGAATGGACCAACAATAGCAATTCTGGGAGATCTCTCTCCAGCACTCTGGCTGTTCCTCAAGACTGTGGTATTGATGATGATGTTCGTGTTCTTGCGTACTGTCTATCCGCGATTCAGGCTTGATCAGGCAATAAAGTTTGGATGGACGACTCTGCTTTCTCTATCTGTAATATCCCTTGCAGTGGCTGCAGTTATCAGGCTGGTGGGGTGGTTGTAATGGTCAGGGTTAAGTCGCCAGAACTGAACTTCATTGAAAGAATGAAAGGTCATCTCGACGCTCTTCGCGTTGGATTGAGAGAAGCGATAAAGCCAACCAGACTAACAGTACAGTATCCAAGAGAAAGGAGGAAATTGCCAGATAATTTTAGAGGAATGCTTATTCTGGACGTGAATGGATGTATAAGCTGCTTTCAGTGTGCATTCATCTGTCCGGCCAATGCCATAGTGATGAAGAGGGGGCCGGATGGAAAGTTATATCC
The DNA here is from genome assembly GCA_964652135.1 of uncultured archaeon. Lineage (GTDB taxonomy): Archaea > Halobacteriota > Archaeoglobi > Archaeoglobales > Archaeoglobaceae > CAZZAF01. The sequence continues at coordinate 6,729 of CAZZAF010000014.1, read as the reverse complement.
TTGTGTGAATTACGCCAAATGTATCTTCTGTCATTTCTGTGCTGAAACGTGCACGAAGGGGGCATGGAAATCAACAAAGGTTATGGATGTTGCTTTTGAAAATGAAGAGGAGATGCTTCTAACAACGGAAAAGTTGATCAAACCTCCAAAACTGGGGAGGGAGGAGGAAAAAACTGTAAGCTACGAGATAAAGAATGGTGAGTTAATTCTTGTAAAGAGCGATAAACTCGACGAGTTGATACCCAAGAATGAGTAGTACGTGGAATTTAAGATTCACTGGGGGTGATTCATCATCTCAGGAAAGAAGAAACCACCGAAGGTAATTGAGGATATTAAATACTTTGGTAATCTGAAAGCTGAAGTTATTGATAAGGGAATATGCAGTCACTGTTCAACCTGTGTTGCTGTATGTCCTGTTAAAGGTATTACTGACGCAAACCAAATAGACTTTCCCGGCTGGGAGGAAAAGTGCAGGGATTGTGGATTCTGCGTTAAGGTCTGTCCAAGGTGGAGCTATGAACCTCTGAGTGGAATGGGTTCATACATAGAACTTCTTGCGGCAAAATCAAATCGCTTTACAGGACAGGATGGTGGAATGGTTACGGAGATACTCGCTTCAGCGATGGAAATGGGCTTAATTGACAGGGCTGTGGTTGTGGGCAGGGATGAAAACTGGAAACCAGTAATTTTACAGGCTACAAGCGTTGAAGAGCTTAAGGAAGCTGCTGGAACCAAGTATAGTTTTGTGAGTGTCATGCCTGAGTTGAGGAAAGCGATAAAATCTGGAAACGTTGCCATTGTTGGAACACCCTGTATGGTCAGCGGAGCGAGAAATCTTCAAAGCAATCTTCTGAAGTACAGAAAAAACCTCAAGCTCGTTGTTGGGTTGTTCTGCATGGAGAACTTCTATTACGACCAGCTCGCTGAAGCTTTGAAGAGTAAAGGGGTCGATGATTTGACGAAGGTAGAAAAAATGGACATCAAGAAGGGTAAGTTTATAGTCAAAATTGGGGAAGAGGAAATCAGTTTTGGAGTTAAGGAGCTTGATGATATCGTTCCATCGGGTTGCAAGGTCTGTCAGGATTTCGTTGCCGTAGAAAGCGATGTGAGTGTTGGAAGCGTAGGCTCTCCAGATGGATTCTCGTCAGTGATAGTCAGAACAGAGGTTGCAAAGAAGATCGTGGATTACATAAAAGAAAAGGGCTATGTGGAATTTTCCGAAGCCAACGTTGAAGTTATAAAGAAGCTCATAAACTACAAGAAAAAAATTCACCCCTATGGATAGAGTATGTCGAGAGGTGGCTTCTTGAACATTCCTTTTTCTTCTGCCATTGTATATAGGATATCTAGAGCATCAACAACACTTTGAGGCATTTCATAGGTGTAGTTGTTTACATACATCAGTGCGAATTTTTTCACGAGCTCTCTCCCCATTCCCCTCGAGTACTTCATCGCGTAGTTTATGGCCTCATCAACGTTCTTGAGAGCATATTCTATGCTTTCGCGCATGGCTCTTAGAAACTCTCTCTGGATCTCTTCTGGAATACTCCTCTTTATCACGTTAATTCCCAGCGGAAGAGGAAGCTTCGTTTCCTCATACCACCAGTCCCACAGATCAAGCACCTTGACGAGTCCATGCATTTCATAGGTTATTTGCCCCTCGTGGATAAGCAGTCCAGCGTCAACTTCTCCGTTCTTGACGGCATCTATTATCTTATCAAATCTTATCTCCACTGGCTGGTAGCCGTCTATAGCTAGGCTTAGAAGAAGATTTGCAGTGGTGTATTTGCCGGGAATCGCAATTTTCTTTCCTTCTATGTCTATTTCGTCCTTTGCAACTACAATTGGGCCGTATCCATCACCGACGCTAGCTCCAGCAGACAAGATTCTGTATTTTTCATGGAGAATTGCATAGGCATGGGCTGATAGAGCTGTAACATCAACTTCAGCATTGAAAGCTTTTTTGTTGAGCGATTCTATGTCCTCAATGATGTGTTTTATTTCAAAACTTGTTGCGATTTTTCCACTGGTCATTGCATAGAACATGAATGCGTCGTCAGCATCTGGCGTGTGTGCAACGGTGAGCATATTCGCTGAAAGTTGGGAGGTAATAAAAAGGTTCTGCATTTTTCCGGCATAATATGGTTTTATAACATCTTTGACAAATTGGATGACTGATGATAGCCTTCTGTCTTGTCAACACATACGATAAGCTGAAGCTGCATGAGATACATCTCAGGAGCATTGCCAGGGCTGCACCTCTTTGCTACGCATACGATATGCATCTCGCACTGTTGGACTTCAATTTCTGGAAAAGGGAAGATGAAATGGTTGAGGCGGTTAGGGAATATACCACAATTGGTGAACACGGGAAATATATTGTCAAGCTTCTTGAAGAGGGGAAAGTCCATCTTCTCGACAAGATTCCGGCTCATTTTGGGGAGATAATTGCAACTACTTCAAAACCGGATGAATCTAAGAAGATAACATTTTCTGAGTTGAAAAACATTCTTTCGAAATCATCCGCAACATTTTTAATTGGGTTGGGAAGAAAGGGCTTGCCGAAGGAGATCATGAAAAAAGCAAAATATCACTTTGATGCAACAGGAAGAGGTATAAGCTTGGAAACTTGCACAGCCATGGGGGTAATTGCTACACAGATATGGGTTGCTAGAAGGTGATGGCATGGAGGATATAAGGATCTGCCCCGAACACGGTTTCTATCGAGGCGAACTCTGTCAGCAGTGTGGGTATAAAGGCGAGTTAATTCTCGACAAGAACAGAGTTGAAAAATTAGGAAGGTTTGTTTCCGGAATTTTGAGACATTTCCCTGACAGATTCAATCTTGAAATGGATGAAAACGGCTGGGTTGATTTTGATGCTCTTGTGAGGGTTGTATCGAGAAAATATCGCTGGGCGAATCAGTGGCTCATAAAGGCGATGATATATTCTGATGAAAAGAAGAGGTATGAGCTCAGGGATAACAAAATAAGAGCCAGATATGGGCACAGTGTTAAAGTAAAGCTTGAGGACTACCCAGTTGCTGAAGAGGATCTGCTTTACTATGGCACGGGTGAGGAGGAGGCACACAGACTGCTGGAGATTGGAATAAAGCCAGTAAATCAGACTTACGTTCATCTTTCAACCACGATTGAAAAAAGTGAGGAAGTTGCGAGATTGAGGACAGACGAGCCAATAATTCTTGAGATTGATGCCAGAAAAGCAAGGGAGGACGGGATACGAATAATCAAGGTAAATGATCACATCGCTCTTGCAGAGGAAATACCTCCTGAGTACATAAAGAGAGTTATAAGACTTTAATATCAATTATAAGATTTTAAATATTAATCGAAATAGAAGTATGTTTGCGGGATTTCTGTAGAGTTAAGCAGAATAACGGATGAATTTCCAGGGTAGATTAGAACCATGTTCTGGATTGGCTCGCGGAGCTTTACACCTGGGAAGTAAACACATTCGTCTGAAGTGTTAACAGCAAAACAGAACTCTGCAGAATTAAAATCAACTTTTTTAACCACAAATTCTGACCCATCTATTAGATCGCATATCTCTTCTTCGATATATTTGGCACCGAAGAGAAATGCCTTGAGTGCCTGTACTGGATCAAGATTATAGTGGAATATGACGGTTACATTGCATGGGTCATATACAACTTCTGCTTTCTCTATAGAAATATCTAAAGCACTAGCAGTATTTACGGAAATTAACATGAATATTAATGCCAATATTGCCCGTCTTTTCATCCTTTCTCCCGTTTACATCCGAAAATATAAGATTTTCTGTATCTATTCGGTGTTTAAAGGGATAACTTTGTGGAATCTCCTACCGCAAGGCTTATTTACAGGAATATGTAAAACAAGACGCTGGGGTGCCATTCGTCTTGGTCCCGACCATCCCGCCGTCACCGCCATAACGATTTTTCGGCACCCCCACTTTACTATTTTAAATCACAAAAGTATTTAACATACTTTAACTTTCCACTTTTGAAATGGTAAAGATTGCTGTTTCGGGTAAAGGTGGTGTGGGAAAAACAACCCTTACAGCCATGCTGGCATATCTGTTTGCGAGAGATGGATACAGAGTTACAGCCATTGACTGCGATTCAGCCGTAAATCTTCCATCAGCACTGGGAGTGAAGGATGAGGTAAAGCCTCTTGCTGAACTGAAGGAGATAATACAGCAGAGGGTTGTTGGACCATTCGGAACGTTCCTCTACAATCCAAAGGTTGATGACATATTTGAAGAATACTCTGTAAAGAATGAATATGGGGTTAGGGTTCTGGTGCTCGGAACAATTGAAAAGGGCGGTGAGGGATGTTTCTGCCCTGAAAATGCTTTTTTGAGAGCAATATTAAGGCATGCGATATTCAAGGAGAAGGATGTATTGCTTCTAGATATGGAGGCGGGGATAGAACACCTTGGTAGAGGAACTGCAAAGGGTGTAGATATCTTGATTGCAGTGGTTGAGCCGGGTGTGAGGGCTATAGAAACGCTGAAGAGGATAGAGAAACTGGCTGATGATATCGGGATAAAGAAAATAGCCGTGGTAGTGAACAAATTCATCGATACACCTAAAAGCAGGGAATTGCTGAAAAGAATTCAGCATCCCATACTTGGTGTCGTTCCTTACAACCAGTGTTTTGTTCAAGCAGATATGGAGAACATTCCGCCCTACGAGTTGGAGTGTGAGTTAGGAGCATTTGTGGAAATAAAGGAAAAGCTTCTGGAGATCATCCATGAGAGTGGGAATAATAGTTAAAGGTAATCACGGAAAAAGCACAGCGAAACAGATGGCGAAGTATTTTGAAGTGGTTACTTTTGAACTGCCAGTCAATCTTCCCGAGCTCATAGAAGAACCGGTTAAGTTTCCGGAGGACGTTCTTGACGTGGATGTTCTGATAAGCTATGCTTCTCATCCCGACGTAAATCTTGAGCTTGTAAAGGTTGCAAAAGCAAAGCTGCTGATAATTACTGGGAAGGGAGGCTCCAGAGTTCAGCTGAAGGAAGAGGCCGAAAAACATGGGAGAAGGGTGCTTATTGTAGACATATGCTGTGTAGCCCCAACACTAAGCGATGAAGATGTTTCGGAATTTTTCAGATACTTTGGTAAGCCTGAGTTTGAGGTTGAAATTGAAGATGGGAAACTGAAAAATGTAAAGGTGCTGCGGTGTGCTTTCTGTGGAGCGACGGATTTCGTTGCAGAAATGCTTAAGGGAGTAAGCATTGAAGAAGCTCCTGCCAAGGCAGGATATCTGACGCAGATATTTCCTTGCCTGGCATCCCGCGGCATAGATGGTAAAATACACCTTGCAGCCGAGATGCACAAGAAGGCAATGGAGAGGGCTATTGAGAAAGCCCTTAAAGAAAAACATCGCATATAATGCTTGCAAGTAGAATTGCGCTTATTATTGCATTTGAATAGAAGAAGGCGATCTGTATTTTCATCTTATTGTAGTTCTCTCCGATGATGGCATGCTGGTAGACAAGCAAAACAGCTATGGCTGCCAGCCCGACACCTGCGATAATTCCAGCTCCGTATAGATAGAGGGCTATTGCTGTAAGGGTGAAAAAGACAAGATGGTTGATGGCCGAGATGATGAGAGCTGCTTTCAGCCCAAAATGGCCTCCTATCGAATGCAGACCATGTTTTCGATCAAATTCGAGATCCTGAAGCGCATATATGATGTCAAAACCGGCAACCCAGAATACGACTGCAACACCCAAAATCACAGGCACAAGTTCACTACCAAATGGGTCGAAAGAGTCTGTAACGGATACCCACCCTCCGAGAGGAGCATAAGCGAGATTCAGGCCAAGGACATAATGTGTAAGGCAGGTATAGCGTTTGAGATACGGGTAGATAAAGGCGGTTATAACTGGTATTGGTGAAAGAGTGAATGCAGTTCTATTTATCATGAATGCGGAAATGAAGTAAATCAGCAGAGCAACAATCAAAATTCCGTAGGCTTCCTTGAGAGTTATCAGCCCAGCAGGAAGATGTCTGCCAGCTGTTCTGGGGTTCATTGCATCTATTTCTCTGTCTATTATTCTGTTGAGTGTCATCGCTGCAGTTCTCATTCCGGTAAAGGCTGTGAGAATCAGGAAAAATAATCTCCAGCCAAACCAGCCGTGGGCTGCAAGAAATGCTCCGCTGTAGGCGAAGGGTAGTGCAAATAGGGTGTGCTCGATTTTGATGAAATCCGCGTACATTCTCAGCTTTGAAAGCATAAATTGAGCGGATTTGGGCAGGTTGATTAAATTTACTGATCAACCCTTCAACGCTACTTTATTAAGTTCCCGGGTTGAAGAAATTCTATGGTTTTCTCGAGTGAAGACGATGCAGCCATCGCTGCAACGCTCTCCATGCTGCTTGAAGTTTCCGGAAATCCAAAGGCTGGGAATGTTGACAGGGAACATGACTTCTCCGATCTGCGTTACGAACATTTTCTGGCTTCATCCGCCTCAGCCTACTCGGTTTTTAGAAAAGCTGCTGCGCAGGATGGTAGCATTGGTGAGCTTGTGCTGGAGGCTGTTAAAACCACTAAAAAATGGCATCTTGCAGACAATGTTCATTTTGGAGCTTTTTTGCTTTTGATACCCCTAGTGTATTGCTGGAGTGTGGGAAAGGCTGAAATAATTGCGGAAAGAGCAAGCGAAGAATTGAAGAAAACGAGCGTTGACGACTCTCTTGCAGTTCTTCAGGCTTTCAGG
>CAZZAF010000013.1:0-48366 GCA_964652135.1 uncultured archaeon | reverse complement strand
TGGAATGCTGTAGTGATACTTCTGAAGTAATGCTGCAAACTTCAACTCCTCAAACATATCCAGATTGTTGTTACTTGCAGCACCATCGGTTCCCAGAGTAACATTCAGCCCACGCTTCTTCATTGCCGAATAGTTCAGCGCATTGCCAACACAGAGTTTCATGTTGCTTGTGGGGCAATGGCTGACGTTCACATTTCTTTCAGCCATTAGCTTGATCTCCTCCTCGCTCAGCCAGACACAGTGAGCAGCAATCAGCCTTCTGTTCAAAAATCCTATTTCATCCAGTGCCTCGACAACCCCTTTACCATTCTTCTTTTTGAATTCTTCAATCTCCCCCTTTGTTTCTGCCAGATGGAAGTGTACAAGCACATCGTATTCCTCAGCAATCTCCATCGAGGCTTTCAATCCATCAAGACTGACAGTATAGGGTGCGTGCGGGCCAATAGCAGGAATGACATTTTCGAAGTTCTTCAGCTTCTTTAAATCATCCTTCACCTTTTTCAGACTTTCCTCAAGTCTCTGTTCATCAAAGAAGTCGAAGAAGGCTGAAGATATGCAAGCTCTCATTCCCATCTCTTCAACAGCTCTTGCAATTGCCTCAACTTCGAAATACATGTCATTAAAAGCCGTGGTTCCAGACTTTATCATCTCAAGGCATGCGAGCTTCGTTCCATGGTAAATATCCTCAGCGTTCAATTTAGCTTCCAAAGGCCAGATTTTGTTTTGTAGCCATTCCATCAAAGGCATATCGTCGGCATAGCTCCTGAACAGAGTCATGGCAGCGTGTGTGTGGGTGTTTATCAAGCCGGGAATTACCGCCTTGCCCTTTCCGTCGATGATGATGTCGTGTTTATTGTTTTTGATGTCACCAACCTCTACAATTTTGTTTTCCTCGATGTAAACACTTCCTTCTACAGTTTTGCGGGCATCAACAATCTTAACGTTTTTTATCAAGATACTCATTCCATATCACCCTCACAGCCTCTTCAATAACTTTCAAACAAAAACCGGCGTTTTCTTTGGCCCTCCTCCTGATTTCTTCATAGTCTATCTCTTCATCCCTGATTCCATGAGCATAGTTATCCATTGTACAGATTACAGCATATTTCAAACCGAGTTCTTTTGCAACCGTTGCTTCAGCTGCTGCAGTCATTCCAACGCAGTCTGCCCAGTTTTTGATAACCCTGATTTCGGCTTTTGTTTCCAGTCTCGGACCTCTTGTCTGGAAATAAACTCCCTTTTCAATAACGTTTACGTCAACGCCCCTCGCACACCTTATCAGCACTTCCCTGATGTCTTCATCAAAGCCTGGCGTTATGTGAACGAGCTCGTTTCTGAATACCGTTGCACCGCTGAAAAAGTCAATGTAGTCATCCGGAATGATCAGGGCAGGAAGCTCTACATTTTCTCTCAGACATCCGACAGAACCCATACCAACCACATGACTCACGCCAAGCTTCTTCAAAGCAAAAAAGTTAGCAGCATGGTTTATCATGTGAGGTGGCTTATCCTGCTTCTTCCCATGCCTCTGTATCAGAGCAACCTGTATGTCGCCTATGTAGCCTAAATCAACCTCTGCCACGCCATATGGCGTTTCTATGATTTTTTCACTAACATCGTGAAGTACCTCGATTTCAAGTATGTTTGTTCCGCCAACAATGCCAATCAATGTCCCAACCCCCAGAAGACTTCTCTTTTTAGTATTCAAAAGCCCCGGTGATTTCAAGATAACGCTTTCTTTTACAGAAATGTTGCTGTCAGTTGCTAAAACAAACAGCTAAAGCACGACCCTCTGCCTCCACTCCGGAATTGCGCAGTCAAAACCCATTTTCCTCAAACCATCAGCAAGCTTCTGACTTTTATCAAACTCACCATGAACCACAAAAACCCTCTTTGCATCACTCATCCTGCTCCATTTGAGCAGAAAATCCCTTCCAGCGTGAGCCGAGAAACCGTTTATCGTGTAGATTTTAGCTTTTACAGCTATCTCTTCCCCGTAAATCCTGACACTTTTAGCTCCATCAACGATTCTCCTGCCAAGCGTCCCCTTTACCTGATAACCAACAAAAACCACACTGCATTCCTTTCTCCATAGATTGTGCTTGAGATGATGCTTTATCCTCCCACCAGTGCACATCCCACTTCCAGCGATTATTATTGCGCCGCTTTTCACCTCATTTATCTCCCTCGACTCCTCAACACTTTTCGTGAATTGCAGTCCAGGAACCCAGAATGGGTTGGATTCCTTCGCCTCATTAGCAGTCTCGCCATTGTAAAGTTCTGGATGTGAGAGAAAAACCTTTGTGATATCAATCGCAAGAGGGCTGTCAAGAAAAACCTGGCATTCGGGAAGCTGTCCTCTTTTATACAATAAGTGCAGAACATAAAGCAACTCCTGAGTCCTCTCAAGAGCAAATGACGGGATGAGAACGTTTCCTCCTCTCTCAAACGTATCAATAATAGCCTGTTTGAGCTCTTCAATAGACTCCTCAACACTTCTGTGGTTTCTATCACCATACGTTGATTCCACAACCAGAAAATCAGTCTTATCTGGAAACTCCGGATTTCGTATTATTAACCTCTCCGGCTCTCCCAGATCCCCAGAAAATACGATTCGTTTATCCGATTCCAGTTCAACAAACGCCGATCCCAGAACGTGTCCTGCTTCCCTGAACCTGAAGGTAATGTTTCCAACAGTTTTCTCTTCCCTATAACCCAGTTCAACCCACTTCAGCCTGAAACATTCCTTGACATCATCCACGGTATAAAGGGGTACCACCGGCGGCAAACCTTTTCTAAGATTTTTCTTTGTGCGAGTGTAAGCTTCTTCCTCCTGAACCTTTGCCGAATCGTAGAGCATGTGCTTCGCTATTTCCTTTGTGGCTTTTGTGGCGTAGATGACACCATTGAAACCTTTATTTACAAGCTTGGGGAGCAATCCAACGTGATCGAGATGAGAGTGCGTTAAAATTAGCGCATCAATGCTCGATGGTTCAAAAGGGAAAGGTTTATAGTTTCTCTTCTCAACGCCGCCCTGAAACATACCTATATCCACTAGAACCTTCGCACCATCATCAATTAGAAAACAGGAGCCTGTTACTGTTCTGGCAGCCCCATAAAAATGTAGGTGCATGTATATTGTCTATTAAATTTAGTATAAATATGTTTTTGTCAATACTCATGATTATATTGTTTTGCAACCAGGTAAAATTATACAAGACACTTAAGGGATATTTTGGCTAAAGTTTAAAAAAGAGAGAACCAACTACAGTTGTGCTCATCGCGATTGAAGGTATTGATGGTGCTGGCAAGACGACGATAGCGAGATTTCTTAAGGAAGAGCTTGAGAAAAGAGGTCACGAGGTTGTTCTGCTCAAGGAACCTACCGACAGCCCATGGGGAAAAAAGCTAAAAGAATCCTACAATTCCCGCCTAACTCCAGAAGAGGAGCTTGAACTGTTCATTCTCGATAGAAAGCACAATGTCGAGCACAACATAATCCCTGCATTAAGGGACGGAAAAATCATGATACTGGATAGATATTACTACTCAACCATGGCCTACCAAGGCGCTCTGGGATTCGATATCGAAGAAATAAGAAGAAGAAACGAAGAAATTGCTCCCAAACCAGACCTCGTAATACTTCTGGATATTACACCGGAAAAGGGTGTAGAGCGGATATCAAAGAGGGGTGAGAAACCAAATAGATTTGAAGACGTTGAATACCTCAAAAAAGTTAGAGAAATCTTCCTCTCACTGAAAAATAACGTGATCGTTATAAACGCAGAGCGAGATATTGAAGAAGTCAAAAAAGACGTTCTCAACATTGTTTTGAATTATCTTCAGTCCAGATAATGGAGTGAGGAGTAAGTATCACATCCGCCCTGATGTCGTGTTTATCCATCAAATAGCTCAAGTCGTCAAACACCTGAGAATCGTGAGCTATAACCACATACAGGCAATCTTCTGCAAGCAACCCCTTTTCCTTAAGCAACGCATATTCTTTATCACCATAACCGCTGCCTTTTCCAATCCTGTTTCCCTTCTTATCGACAGCCACACATCCCTGAATAAAAACGTCAACCTTTCCAATCCTTTTTAGAGTTTCAAGCTCTATTTCCGTCCCATACCTGTTCATACCACTGATTGTGGCGCATTCCTTTGGATTCCCATTTCTAAGCAGAAGAAAACCTTTCATACGTGGTTTCACAGCAAGTAAAATCTTTCCATCTTCGAGAATTATCTCCCTCGCTCTTTTGAGTGGGGAATCAGGAGCACAAAAAACAATTTTGCTGTTTCTGTATCTCTCAAGATCCCTCAGCTTTTCACAAGCCTTCGCCGCCCCAATAAAATTTGGGATTCTACCCTTCGGTGGAAAAGGAAAATCAGCAAATCTTTCAATGTTCCTCCAGACGTATTCTCTTACTTCTCTTTTAGACTTGAACCTCATTTCTTCGGTAGAAATACCTTTATCAGTTCCTTGTCATGGACTATTCCAATCAGCCTGTTGTCTGCATCGAGAACCGGAACATGATCGACGTCGTACTTTACCATGTCCCTCGCACACTTCGAAACAGGTGTATGCGGATAGACGAACACAGCTTTCTTCATGTAACTCTTTACCGGTTCCTTCGGCAACTTCACAACGCTGACTTCAAAGTACTTTACAGTGAAATCTCTGATTGCATCCCATGTCCATGCGTCGTCAGTATCGCTGGATGATGAATACGCTCTCTCTTCTATAAAATCTTCAATGAGTGTTTCTGTAAGCATTATTTTTTCATCCACAATACCGACAACCTCTGCATTGCTGTTGAGAACTGGGCAGAGTTCGGCATTGCTCAATCGCATAATCTCTCCAACAATGTTCAAAGGAGTTTCTTCCCACACACATACAACCGTTGGAGTGATGAAATCTTTAATAGGTTCGTTGATGTTCATTTCGGAAATTTTCTTAATTATGTCCCTTACAGTTATAATTCCCACCAGCTTGTTCCCATCAAGAACAGGCAGTCTGCGGAATGGTGTTGTCGAAAGAATTTCAACAACCCTCTCAATTGGATCAGATGCCTGAACGGTTACTGGGTTGGGTGTCATGAGTAATGCAAGCTGATCCTCCTCAACTTTCCTCAGGATGTCCTTTCTAGTAACAATCCCAACAAGCTCATCATTTTTTTTCACAGGAACGGCGGAAACCTCATATTTCTTAAATAATTCAAGCACATTGTCCCTTGTGCCTGGAAGCGTAGCATAGATTACATTCTTATTCATTACGTCTTCCGCTTTCATGTTAGAACCATGCAAAACTTCAATCGGATAAATAGTTTTCCATATATTCAATTCGCCACGAGAACAGTTGTAAGGCGGGCACTGATCAGAAAGACCCTGCTTCTAGATCCGCACAAATTATTAGCTCAATATCTGACGGACTTGCTCGCCTAACAATAGATGCGAGTGGATTCAGGGAATGAGAGAGATTTCCCCTCCTGTGGAACAGCACAATAAACGGCTTTCTACCGAAAATATCGAATCCACGAACCCCTGCCCTGAAGATCTTTTCACTTTCTCTAAGAATGTAGGAGGCGAAGCTCAATTCTGCAAGCATTGAGGGTGAGGAGATCATAACATTATCTGTACCTAGTAGCCATTTTTCGTATGATGATAGTATTTCGTAATTCTCCATATTTAAAAGCCCGAAGAAGGCATTTGAGCGTGGGCACGAGACTATTGGAATTTCCTCATCCATTGCTCGCTTTATCTGATCCCTATCAGCCATGTTCATATGAATTAGGATGTCGGGTTCGAGGTTTATCGCATCATCCACATCCTCTGCATCCCTCTCGCCAGCATGGATTGCAAAGAGCTTGCCATTTTTCGATGCAATCTTTCTGATTTCTTCCAAAAACTCCATGCTGTGATCTCTAACACTGCTCATGCCAAATCCCGCAACGTAATCAATCTCAGCCATTTTCTCCGCTTCTTCAATTGTTGATGGTCTCGCAAGAGCCATGCAAACACGCCTTTCGTCAGCCTTCCTGAGGATCTCAAGACCTTCCAGACCTCCTTCTCTAAAATCTGCAAGAACCGATGTGCCTGAAGATACTGCAATCTCAATGGACTCTCTGATAGCATCGGGAGCCTTTTCCTTCAGAGATGAAAGCACCTTGAACTTAAAACCACCTGGCCCGACAAGTTTCTCAAGAGGCATGAATGGTGGATCTTTTGCTACAGAATCGCCAAGATGAATGTGTGAATTGAAAAAAGAAGGTGTAGCGATATATTCGCTTTCAACATTTTTTTCCTCGAAATATGCCACTTTACCCTCTACGCTTAGAATACCTCTCAAAACTTCTCCTTCACGTGTTATCAGGTCGCATTTAAATTCCATGGTTATTCCTTTACAAGCTTCAAGATGTCCTTAAATTCCTTTGCCTCAGCGCTCTTGAGGAGTTCATACATCACCATTTCAGTGGTTGTTGGAATTGCTCCAGCAACAATCATTTTCTGGACAGCGATCTCCTTGTCAAGCTCATTTCTCGATCCAATCGCATCCACAACCACATGAACGTCATATCCCATTTCTATGAGGTCCATTGCTGTCTGAGCTATGCATATATGAGCTTCTATACCAATGAGTATGCATACTTTCCTGCCTGTCTTTTCAAGCTCTTCTACGAACTTCTCTTCACGAGCACAGCTGAAGGTCATCTTTTCGATTGGTTTAAACTCGCCTAAAGCCTCCTGAAGTTCCTCAACTGTATTTCCAAGCTTCTTCTGCTCTGTTACAATTATCGGCAAACCAAAAATCCTGCATGCCTTGATTAGCTTTTTAGAGTTCTTCAAAATCTCATCAATTCCAGAGATGTGCGGTGCAAGCTTTTCCTGAACATCCACGACAACCAGAACACACTTTTCCTTGTCTGCTATCATCACTTACCCAAGCGAGTAAATCGACCATAAATTTTTCGTCAAAAAACCCAATTTACATCACCAGCAACCTCTCGCCAGAAATTCGCCACACCCACTACACTTCATTAAATCTGAATTTTCCAATTTTTTATAGATTGCTAAGATATAAAAAACTATTGATTAAAAACGGTGTGTTAGTTAAGGTTAAATACCACCAGCATCGACTAACAACCATGGCGAAGGCTAAAACGAAGAATCCACCGTTGATGTCCTCAGCAGGAATAATGAGATACTTTGAAGAAGAGAAGACAAAGATAAAGATCAGTCCAAAGAGTGTTCTGGTTTCTGGACTCGTAATTGGAATTCTTGTGATCATTCTCAATGCGTACTATGGTCTCTGGCCCGGTTAATCTTGAAATTATTTTTGTTGGAAGATCCAACGTTGGAAAATCAACCCTATTTTCAAAGCTTTTTGGTGTTAAAGTTAGAAAAGGCAAGAGGCCAGGGACAACCATAAAGCCAAACTTCCTCCAGCATAGAGATCTTCTTCTCACAGACCTCCCGGGATTCGGCTACATAGCAGGAGTCAATAAAGAGTTCAATGAAAGGGTCAAAGATTTCATTGTCCATTACATAGAAGAGCACCAGGATCGCATTGTGGCTGCTGTTCACGTTGTGGATGGTAAATCGTTTGTAGAAGTGGTCGAAAGATGGGAGAGAAGAAACGAGATACCAATTGATGTCGAGATGTATGATTTCCTCAACGAATTCACAGAAGTATTGCTTGCGGTAAACAAGATGGATAAGGTAGATAACCCCGACGAAACTCTAGATAGAATAGTCGAAAAGCTAGGAATGATTCCTCCCTGGAAACTCTGGAGACACAAAGTTTTCCCCATTTCCGCGAAGAAAGGAGATGTTGGTGTGTTGAAAAATGCGCTTAAGAATATCCTCATCAAAAGGAAAAGAAGTGATCTATTATCTGTATTTAAATAATTGAATTAAATATAGAGAATTTGTTCCAGGATTCCTATGCAAAAGGGTTAATAAGGATTAATGAAACTATAAACAATAGTGGTATGCTATGAGAAGATTTAAATGGAGACTGTTTGAAAGAAAGGGGCAGAAAAAGGAAGCTGGTAAGGAAGAAAAACTCCTAAAGCAAAATGTAGAGGATTTAAAAGAGGATGCCCTCAAGAAAGGGGGTGGACAGGATCTCAAAAAGCTCGCAAAAGACCTGCTTAAAGAAGAAGATTAAAGTAAAGCTAAATTTCGTTGGCGCTTTACCAAAAAAAGAGGATGTAGTTGAGGTGGAAGAGGGTACCACTTACTCCCAAATCCTCGAAATGATTGGGATTAACCCAGAAACAGTAGTCATCGTAAAAGATAAACTTCCCGTCCCAACGGATGAAAAAGCCGAAGAGGGCGAAGTAAAAGTAATACGAGTAATATCAGGCGGCTAAAAGTTCATTTAAAAAATATTTAAAAACTTTTTTATTTAGTTTTTTTAGTGATTCAGCTTCTGTAAGCTTCGCCGAAATCAAAATTCAATTCCTTACTGATTATATCGCCAACTTCTCCCAGCATATCGATAAGCCTGTTGTAGGAATCAAGAAAGTCAACAACACTCTCCCTTTGATTAAGCTGGGCCTGAATTTCAGTTAATTCACTAACAAGCTCCTGATCAACCTCACCAGAAAGCTGTTTTGCCATAAAATCCCTTTGCTTCTCCTGAAATTGAGCAAGCAAATCCTGTGCTACTTCATCCATTTTCAAGTTCTCTTCCTTTTCAAGAAAGTCCTTATATACATCCGTTTCTTGGATTGCATTAGCCAAAGCCAACGCTTTTTCCCTTACAGAGTCCGGTACCATTTCCAATTCACCTATCCTACTCTTTTCCTCGTCTTTTTCACATCTTACTATTTTAACTTTTCCATATTTTATTGTTTGACATTATTTTTCTCCTTTTTCGGGCGTATCGGTATCCTTTTTTCGTATCCACAGTTGAGGCAGGTAATTATCACTCTAGATTTTCTCACCCTGACTCTCACTCTGTCAGAACGGTAAGGGTAAAGACATTTCTTGCAAAAAGTTGTTTTCAGCTCCTTTGGTATTCTAACCCTGTAACGGGTTGCGATCCTTCTGGCCAGTTCAACATACCTCCTTGCAAGTTCATAATCCTCATTCTTCATTCTTTGAGCTCTTTCAAGCAAAATTTTTATTCTTTCCAAAGCTATTTGCTTCTCAAGCCTCTTTTCCCGCCTTAACATTTTACTGCTCCCCTGTCCAGCTTTAGTGATTTTTCCGATTAAAATCCACTTCACTCTGATGACTTTTTTAAAAGCTTTCCAAGAAAGCTTTCCCCAGAGAGTTCACCAAGTAAACAATTGTAAGCTTCCGCTAAAAATAAAAAGTGAAGGTTAAAAAATAAATAGGTCGCTAGCTACTTGACGGGATTTCTCCTACAACGTTGTCAACGAAGAAGTTCATTGAAAGCAGTTCTTCGTCGGTCATTACTTCGCCTTCAGCCTTCACGAGGTTGCCGTTCTGGTCATAGATTGGTCCAACGAATGGGTACTGTTCAGGTACCTCGTGCTTGAGGTACTTCTCCTTCTCTTCCATTACCTTCTTCTTCACTTCTTCAGGCACTATTGGGTTGAATGGTGCGATGTCAACAACACCCTTGTCAATGCCCCACCATATCTGCTCTGGCTTCCATGTGCCCTTCATTACGTTTTCAATGACGTAAGCATAGATTACGCTCCAGTTCCACACGGCTGCTGTGAGGTGGGCCTTAGGAGCAAACTCATACATGTTGCTGTGGTATCCAATTGAATATACTCCTCTTTCCTGAGCTGCCTGCTGTGCAGCTGGTGAGTCCTGGTGCTGAGCAATAACGTCACATCCCTGATCAATAAGGCTTAATGCTGCTTCCTTCTCCTTTGCCGGGTCGTACCAGGTACCAGTCCATACAACGTAAACCTTGGCATCTGGGTTTACAGCCTTAACACCGAGGGCAAATGCGTTGATACCTCTGATGACCTCAGGAATTGGGTGGGCTGCAACGTATCCAATCTTGTTTGTCTTGGTCATCTCTCCGGCAACGATACCTGTCAGATAGCGAGCCTGGTACATTCTTCCGAAGTATGTTCCAACGTTCTCAGCCGTCTTGTAACCGCTGCAGTGCATGAACACAACATTCGGGAAGTCCTTGGCTACAGTTATAGTTGGATCCATGAATCCAAAGGACGTTGTGAAGATTACGTCGTAACCCTGCTCTGCATACTCTCTAATCACTCTCTCTGCATCTGCATCGCTAACAGATTCGGAATATGCTGTCTCCACACCATAAACTTTCTCGATGTACTTTCTTCCCTGGTCGTGCATGTAGCTCCAGCCTGCATCACCCACTGGACTTACGTATACAAACGCAACCTTGAGCTTCTTCTCTTCCGTAGGAGTCTTCTGTTCAGTGGGTGTTGGTGCTGGCTTTTCCGCCTCTTGAGCACATCCAGCGATAAACAGTGCAGCAATTAACACTGCAACTAACACTATCCGCCTCATGTGCATCGCAATAACATAGAACCAAAATAAGCTTCGCTATCTCAAATTTTTGTAAATTAAAATTGATGAAAATTCAGTACCTCTGCTCTCTAATGTATGGTTTTCCTAAGGCCGATGGCGCTCCAAATTTGTCCCTTCCTCTTATTACGCTGATGAGCAAAACGAGTATCGTCACGACATATGGGATCATTTTCAGTAGATGATACGAGACACCAACACCTGCAGCCTGCAGCTTGAATGACAGAACATCTAGACCGCCAAAGAGGTAGGCACCAAGCAAAGCCCTTTGAGGCATCCATCCACTGAATATTACTAAAGCTAGACAAATCCATCCCCTGCCAGCAGTCATACCATCAGTCCAGAGCTTTGCGTATGCAAGGCTAAGGTGTGCACCGGCAATACCAACAAGGAAACCTCCAATCAGCACACTTGCATATCTCAGCTTTTCGACGTTTATTCCTAATGTGTCCGCAGCCTCCGGATTCTCTCCAACGGCTATTATCTCCATACCGTATCTCGTTCTAAAAAGGAAGAACCACGTCAGCGGTACAAGGAGCATTGCAACATAAACGAGCGGATCGTGGTTGAAAAATGCCTCTCCAACAAATGGAAGTTCAGAGAGGTACGGAATTTTTACGGGCTGAATGTATGCTGCAACCTGTCCGATGTAGCTCCTGCCAAGGAATCCTGTCAATCCTATACCGAGCAAAACGAGCATAAGGCCTGTGACGGACTGATCCGCTTTGAGAGTTACTGAAAAGAATGCGTGAATTGCAGCCATAGCCATTCCAGCAACACCAGCAGCCAGAACACCCAGCCACGGATTTCCTGTAATCAGGCTTACTGCGAATCCTGTCATCGCACCCATGATCATTATTCCCTCAAGGCCAAGATTGAGCACACCGCTTCTTTCAGTAATTATCTCACCGAGGGTTGCAAAAAGCAGTGGTGTTCCCGCTCTTATCGATGCGGCTATGAGAGAGGCGATGAAGTCCAATTTATCCCCTCCTTATCCTTATCGTGTACTTCGTAAAGAATTCTCCACCAATTATGAAGAGAACGATTAAAGCCTGAAAGACGTAGACAATTGAAACAGGAATCGAGTAGGTTGTCTGCAACGCTGAACCACCTACATACAGGAATCCAAAAAGAAATGCAGAAAGAATTACAGCGAGTGGATTTCCTTTTGCCAGCAAAGCAACAGGAATGCCCGCATACCCGTAACCCGGTGATAATCCGCTCCTGAGTCTCATGTGTATTCCACTTACCTCCATCATACCGGCAAAACCTGCAACAGCTCCGCCTATCAGCATTGTGTAAATTATAATCCTCTTCCTGTTAATTCCTGCATATTCCGCAGCTTTTGGATTTGCACCCACAACCTTGACTGCGAATCCGAAACTCGTCTTCTTGATTACAAGGTAGAGCAGAATTGCGATGATTATTGCTATGAACACTCCAGCGTGGAGCCTTGTACCGAAAAATCTTGGAAGAATGGCAAAGTCCGGAAAGATGTCTGAATATGGGAAGTTGAATACTTCCTTACCCCTCATGGGGCCATAAACGAGGTAGTCCACCCAGTAAATTGCCACATAGTTCAAAAGGAGAGTTGAGATAATCTCGTTAAGGTCAAACTTTGCTTTGAGGATGCCAGGAAGTGATGCCCATAGTAGACCCATGAAAGCAGCGGCAAGAGCCATGGCCGGGAGCACAAGCGGAGGAGGTAGCGAAACGTAAAGAGCAATGAAGCTTGCGGCAAAAGCACCCATGTAAAGTTGACCCTCAGCACCAATATTCCACAAACCAGCTCGCAATGGAATTGCTACTGCAAGCCCCGTAAGCACAATTGGAGCTGTTTTAACAAAAAGTTCCGTCAGCCCGAATTTTGAGCCGAATGATCGTGAAAACATTGTCATGTATGCATCAACCGGGTTTACGCCAACAGCCAGCAAAAGCAAACCGACAAAGAGCAGAGAAACGGCTATTGAGATAAAAGGTATGGCATACACCAGCCATCTCGGGGTTTCATGTCTTCTTTCTATCTTTATCACGCTGCCGCCCCTCCAGCCATTAGATAACCTATTTCCTCAATATCCGCCTTCTCTCGTGGGATTATTCCCTTTATCTCTCCCTCATAAATAACAGCAATTGTATCGCTGAGCTGAAGTATCTCCTCCAGATCCTCAGATATGAGAAGAATGGCACTACCATTCTTGGCAGCATTAATCAATCTCTGCCTGACATATTCAATTCCCGCAATATCGAGTCCTCTCGAAGGCTGAGATGCGATCAGAAGCTTTGGATTTCTTGAAAGTTCCCTTGCAAGAATTATACGCTGTATGTTACCTCCAGATAGTGTGCTTGCAGGCACATGCAGTGAGGGTGTTTTAATTGCAAATTCTTCAACAAGCTTTGCTGCACGCTCCTCCATCGCCTTAAAATCAAGCGTGATTCCTTTTCTGAAGTTTCTAAAGTCTCTAAGCATGAGATTGTCCGCAACGCTTAGAGATGGTGCCAGCCCAACACCAATCCTGTCTTCAGGAATGCACGCTACACCGCTTGCCGTATATCCCTCAACGCTCAGATTGGTGATATCCTTACCATTCAGAATAATTCTACCTTTCTTTGGCTTTCTCAGACCAGTCAGAACCTCCTCAAGCTCCTTCTGACCATTTCCCGAAACTCCAGCTATTCCAAGAATTTCGCCCCTCCTTATGCTGAACGTCACTCCTTTTAGAGCCATAAGACCTCTGTCATCTTCAACCCACAGATCCTCCACTCTCAGTACTTCCTCGCCAAACTCTATTTTCGGTTTCCTGATATCCATGACGACCTCTCTGCCAACCATCATTCTGGCTAATTCTCTCTCGTTCGTCTTTGCTGTTTCAATTGTTCCAACGTTTTTACCCCTCCTAAGCACGGTTATTCTGTCGGTAACGCTCAAAGCTTCCTTGAGTTTGTGAGTTATGAAAATGACTGTCAACCCCTTCTGAGTCATTGCCCTAAGGGCTGAGAAGAGGTTCTTAACCTCCTGAGGAGTTAAAACGGCTGTAGGTTCATCCAGGATTAACAGTTTCACATTCCTGAAAAGAGCTTTAAGAATTTCAACCCTCTGTTCCTCTCCCACACTGAGATCTGCGACAAGCTCATCAACGTCAACTCCAATACCATACATCTTCGAAAGCTCTTCAATCTTCTCCTTAACCCATCCCTCATCAATAAGAGGGTCTTTGGGCGTTCTGTAGCCAAGCACTATGTTTTGTAGAACATTCATTCTTCGCACTAGCATGAAGTGCTGGTGAACCATTCCTATTCCAGCTTCTATGGCATCTCTCGGTGATCTGAACCTAACCCTCTTACCCTCAAAGATTATTTCTCCCTCATCGGGCTGATACAGGCCGTAAAGGATGTTCATCAGCGTCGTTTTTCCAGCCCCATTCTCTCCAAGCAAACCGTGGATTTCGCCTCTGTAGACTGTGAGGTTAACTCCATCGTTGGCAACCACCCCAGGAAATCTCTTGACGATTCCTCTCATTTCGAGGAGGACTTCCCTGCTCAAGGCTAATCCCTCGTCCTATTGTAGATTTCAAGAGCTTCGCTAATGATATCTGGGTCAACATCGAGATTGAAATTGTTTTTGAGACTTTCTCTAACTTCCTCAACGTTTGATGCAGATATTTTGGGGAGAAATCCAAGAATTGTTTCAAAAATACCCCAGGGATATACAATCCATATCCACCTGTCAAGAATCTCGCCCACAAAATCCGGTCTGAATGATGAGGTATTCTTATGCTGAAGTACAGCCGTCTTAATTTCCCTGGCTCCAAGCTCCTTTATATGCTGAATTACAATATCCATTGTTTTGCCTGTGTCAGTTACGTCATCAACCACAAGCACGTTTTTGCCAGAGATGTCAACGTTCAACGGCTGTGTTATTACAGCATCCTCCTTTGTTTCCGCAACATCCCAGTGTTCCGCTTTTACACTATACAGATCCCTAACATTGAGAGCATCACTCAAAATCCTTGCAGGTATCCATCCGCCCCTTCCAACCGCTACTATAACGTCCGGAGAGAATCCTGATTTTCTTATATCACCCGCAAGCTTAAGACACAGTTTATACACGTGATCCCATGTGAGAAGCACTGTGGTTATATCCATGCTATATCATCATCCCAGCGCTTTTAAACTTTTTACTCCGCCAGCCTATCTTTGATTTTGGATATATCAATCATTAAAAAAGTTTCTTGGACAGGGGTCAAATATTCTAAAAAATTGGGTATTTATCCAGACATCAATCACTGTTCCTTCTGCATCTACCCCTTCCACATCCTCTTCCTCTACCTCTTCCAGCATCGGCTCTGTGCAGGTTAGCACTGCCACACTTCGGGCAGTTCTGTGGGCGGCCTGTACCAAAAGGCTCTTCCCATTCATGTTCACAGTCAAAACACCTGAATTTTCTCATTACGTGCTCACCTCCAACGATCCTTACTTTCCTTCCCTCCAGAATCGCTTTTCCAACTTTCCTCCGGGCTTCTTTGAGTATTCTGTGAAACGTTGGCTGCGAGACACCCATTATCTCGGCTGCCTCAACCTGGCTATAGCCCTCTACATCCGCAAGTCTTATCGCTTCCAGCTCGTCAGCACTAATCTCGATTTCTCCAGCAGATGGTAAAGGAGGTTCAAGTGAAACCCAGCGACACTTTTTTCTCCTTGGCACATTTCGAATATATATTCACAAAAGTAAATAACCTTTTCCCCATTTAAGAGAAAAAGAAATCATACTGAAAAAATGGCAAAAAATAAGCTCAAAAAGAGATTTGATCTCATTACCCACCACAGTACCGCAAGCTCAATATACGCATCCCAATTATTTATTAACCCCCACGACAATGTTAATACGTATCAGACACTCACCAAAAAGTTTAAAACAACGCAAGCTTTGGAGTTGAAGAACCGATGAGTGATGACGCAAGGAGGGAGGTGAAAGTATGGTGTATGTCAGGTTTGAAGTTCCTGAGGATTTGCAGAATGAAGCTTTAGCTTTACTGGAAAAGGCTAGAGAGACTGGCAAAATCAAAAAAGGTACAAACGAGACGACAAAAGCTGTGGAGAGAGGTATGGCAAAACTTGTGTATATCGCCATGGATGTTGATCCACCAGAGATTGTAGCACATTTGCCCTTGCTCTGTGAAGAGAAGAACATACCATACGTCTATGTAAAGAGCAAGAGCACTCTAGGCACTGCTGCCGGAATTGAGGTTGACTGTGCGGCAGCAGCCATAATCAACGAGGGAGAAGCGAAGAAAGAGCTCAGCCAGGTCGTTAGCAAGCTGGAAGGTTTAAAGAAATAAAATTTAAACCTTCTTTACACTTCCTCAATAAGAGGTGAGGATAATGCCTGAAGATGAAGACATTCAGCCCGCCGAGGTAATTGAAATAGTTGGAAGAACAGGAATGCACGGTGAGGCTACGCAGGTCAAGGTAAGGGTACTCGCTGGAGAGAACAAGGGTAGAATCATCACAAGAAATGTGTTCGGCCCCGTAAGAGTAGGAGACATTCTCATGATCAAGGAAACCGCAAGAGAAGCGAAGAAACTCATGGTGAAGTGAGGGTGAAAAACATGGAGAAGCGAGTGTGTTCGTTCTGCGGCGAAGAGATAGAGCCGGGAACGGGCAAAATGTTTGTTAAAAGGGATGGAAAAGTACTGTACTTCTGCTCGAGGAAGTGCGAGAAGAACATGCTGGAACTCGGCAGAAATCCAAGAAAACTGAAATGGACAAAGTACTACAGGAAGTGATCAGTATGGAAAGAACTTTCGTGATGATCAAGCCCGATGGTGTACAGAGAGGGCTGATCGGAGAGGTAATAAAAAGACTCGAGAGAAAAGGGCTGAAGATCGTAGCTATGAAGATGATGAAGGTCAGCGAGGAGCTTGCCACAAAGCACTACGCTGAGCACAAGGAAAAACCATTTTTTAAGAGCCTTCTTGAGTACATAACAAGTGGACCAGTGGTTGCAATGGTTGTCGAAGGGAAAAATGCTGTGAAAGTAGTCCGCACACTCGTTGGAGCCACAAACCCAGTTGAGGCTTCGCCTGGCACGATTAGAGGAGATTACGGGATGGATATAGGAAGAAACGTTATACACGCATCTGACTCTCTCGAGTCTGCTGAGAGAGAAATATCCCTATTCTTCAATGCAGAAGAAATAATCGACTACACAAGAATTGACGAGGATTGGCTCTACGAGTGAGCGATATGCAAAAATCAAAGGCTCTAAGAACACCCATCGTATCAGTACTAGGTCATGTGGATCATGGCAAAACCACGTTACTTGATAAAATCAGAAGGACGAGAGTCACTGCAAAAGAGGCAGGAGGAATTACCCAGCATATTGGAGCTACAGAGATCCCGATAGATATCATCAAAAAAATATGCAAGGATATCTGGAAAGTTAAAGTTGATATTCCCGGTTTACTTTTTATTGATACTCCCGGTCATAAAGCCTTTACAAATTTAAGGCGACGTGGAGGTGCCTTGGCAGATCTCGCCATTCTTGTCGTTGATATTAACGAAGGATTTAAGCCGCAGACTGAAGAGGCTATCTCAATTCTCAAAACGTTTAAAACGCCTTTCGTTGTGGCTGCAAATAAGATAGACAAGATACCCGGCTGGCAAAGCATGGAGGATGTCCCGTTCATCAAGAGCTGGGCACAACAAGATGATCAAACAAAACAGAGACTCGAAAACAAGATATACGAGCTTATAGGTGAGCTCTACAAATATGGCTTTTCTGCTGACAGATTTGATAGAATCAGAGACTTCACAAGAACTGTTGCTATTGTTCCCGTTTCAGCCATTACCGGAGAAGGTATTCCCGAACTGCTCATGATCCTTGTAGGACTTGCCCAAAAGTATCTGGAAGAGAATTTGAGGTTGCATGTCGGTGGTAAGGCAAAAGGAACAATTCTCGAGGTTAAGGAAGAAAAAGGTCTTGGTATCACATGCGATGTGATCCTCTACGATGGAACTCTCAAAGTTGGAGATACAATAGCCATAGCCGGAATTGACGACGTCATAATTACACATGTGAAGGGCATTCTCAAACCTCGTCCGGCTCAGGAAATGCGTGTTGAGAGCAGGTTTAAAGGTGTGGATAGCGTAACTGCTGCGGCTGGAGTTAAGATAGTCGCTCCAAATCTTGAAGGAGTGCTTGCCGGAAGCGAGTTTGAAGTTGTTGAAAGTGAAGAAGACATTAAGAACTTTAAAGAAAGAATAAAGAAAGAATACGAGCAGATTGCCATAAAGACAGATGAAGAAGGTATCGTACTCAAGACAGATACACTAGGTTCCCTCGAAGCTTTGATAAACGAGCTTCGTGAGGTAGGAGTGCCTATAAGAAAGGCTGAGGTTGGAGATGTAGATAAGAGAGATATTGTCGAAGCTTCAGCCAATAAGGATGAGCTCAATCGTGTTGTTCTGGCTTTCAATGTCAAGCTTTTGCCAGGAGTTGAAGAAGAGGCAGCCAAATACGGTGTTAGAATCTTTAAAGACGAAATTATTTACTCTCTGGTAGATTCCTACGTAGAATGGAGAGAAGAAGAGAAGAGAGCCAGGGAGAAGCAGAAGATCGAGGCACTTGTGAAGCCAGCAAAAATAAAGCTCCTCAAAGAGTTCATATTCAGAAGGAGTAAGCCAGCAGTGGTAGGAATCAAAGTGCTTGCCGGAGAACTCAAGAAGGATGTAAAATTGATTAAGCCCGATGGAACACCTGCCGGCACGGTTAGAAGTATGCAGAAAGAGGGTGAAAATGTCAGTGTTGCAAAAGAAGGAGAGGAGCTCGCGATTGCAATCGATGGGGTAACCATTGGCAGACATCTTGAAGGAGATGAAATTCTTTATGTTGATGTGCCTGAAAGGCATGCAAAAATTATTGAACGCGATCTTTTTGACACCTTGAGTGAAGAGACCAAGAAAGCCTTTAAAGAATTCCTCGAAATAAAGAGAAAAGAAAACCCGTTCTGGGGTAAGTGAGGTGGTGAAAATGGAGTTTAAGGTTGTAATCTCAGATCCCGCAACAGGATTGGCATATCAGAAGGTTGTTAGCGGAGCCAACGCAAACAAACTAGTGGGCAAGCAGGTTGGAGATGTCATAAACGGCACCATCGTCGAGCTCCCACCAGACTACGAATTGCAGATTACCGGTGGAAGTGACAAGGATGGTGTGCCAATACGCCCTGACATACCGGGCAGTGTAAGAAAGAAGATCCTGCTCTCTGGCGGTGTGGGATACAGACCAAAGGAGAAAGGAATAAGAAGAAAGAAGATGGTAAGAGGCAGAGTGATCAGCAAGGACATCGTGCAGATAAACATGAAGGTCGTTAAACACGGCAAAATCCCGCTTGCCGAGTTCTTCAAAGAAAAGAGCGAAGAGTAATATGGGAATACTTGAGGATAAAAAGAGAGCCAGAATTTTTTACAAGTACTTTTCCAAAATCTATGACAGAGTTAATCCTATCTTTTATTCCAACGAGATGCGAAAAACTGTTGTTGATATGGCCGAAATTGGCGATGGCGACTTTGTAGTAGAAGTCGGTTGCGGAACTGGATTTACAACAGAAGAGATTGTTTCGAGAGTTGGCGAGCAAAACGTTGTTGCTGTTGATCTAACCCCAGAACAAATGCAAAAAGCCATAGCAAAGTTTCCTTCTGTTAACTTCCTGAGAGGAGATGCAGAAAATCTACCGTTCAAAGATGGCACATTCGATGCTGCTATATCCGCAGGAAGCATAGAATACTGGCCCAACCCGCAAAAAGGTATTGCAGAAATGGCAAGAGTAACGAAGAGTGGTGGGCGAGTGGTTATACTGGCACCGAGGAAGCCAGATAATCCCCTTGTAAGAAAGTTTGCAGAAAGTGTCATGCTTTTCCCATCCACACAGCAGTGTGTGCTGTGGTTCACAAAAGCAGGACTCGAAGATATACGATATGTAGAGATGGGGCCCTACCCGTTCTGGAGTAAGCTCGTCGTGATTATATCAGGAAGGGTTCCCTAAATTCTTCGAGTCAATTCAATTTTAAGCTTCACAAAAAATAGAGATTGCTATTTGGTTTTGGCAAAGACCAGTATCGATTTTACTCCTTCTTTAGCCTCCCAGTCAAATGATATTTCCGTAACACTCCCGGATTTGAGTTCTTCTAGATATTCTCTGTAAATCTCATACTCTGGCTTTATGTATTTCTCAGCCTGCTTAGGACTGTATACTATCTCCGGAGTCCAGTAAAAAATCGCCCAGAAGTCGTTTGCATCATTATCTCCTGTGTTGGCTATTTTTGCATATACTCTGACTTTCTCACCTTCAGCCGGAGTTGGGTTTGAAAGTCTTATTTCCTGAACTACAAGTTGTGGCAAAGACCTGCACCTCCTTTTGCCTTCGTTTTTTAATAGAGAGTATAACTTTTTCCACTTCCATGTGACAGAAACACGAGACATCCTGATGTTAAGAAGAATTCCCACAACCTTTTTAAAACAACCATAAATTTCCAGCTATGGACACGACAAAGGATTTCAGAATAAAAATTGCTGAAAAAGCTTTGTCAGAGCTTGAAAAACTCATCCAAGCTGTCAAAATCCAGAAAAGAAAAGATTACCTGAAGGAGATTAGAAATTTGCAAAGTGAGATGCAAATTGTCAAATATTCATATATGCAGCCCTCAGAACTTTTGCAGCTTGAGAGTTTTCAGAATATTGTTACAAAAGCCAAAGAGATGAGGCAGAGTTTAAAGAATGCTGAAAAAGACTTTTCATGGAAGCAAGCCGACTACTGGCTTGAATATCTCGAATATCTTCCTGTTTTAATGGAAAGAGGAGAAATCACAAAGGCTTACGAAGCCATAAGATACTTCAGTGGTGAGATCAAAACAAGACAGAACCTGAATAAGCTCTGGTTATGCAGCGTTGATTGTGGTTTTAGAATGGACGTGGTAACGAACAGCGAAGAGTTCAAGCCCGGAAGAATGGTTGTCATAAGCTACCTCCCACCCAGAATGTTCGAGAATGTAGTTAGCGAGGGAATGTTCGTTGATGCGTCTCTGGACAAAACAGGAGAGCTAAACATAGAAGAAATAAGAAAAATCTCAGACAAACTTGGCGAGGTTGAATCCATAATTCTTGAAGTGCTGAAATAAACAAAGCGACAAAAAACTCATATATGCCGTTTGGTCTTTAGAACTCAGGTGATAAGATGAGTGCTGTACCAACGGCGAACATACCCCACGAACCTGTTACACACATAGCAATAGGCCTCTTCACAATATTCATTCTCGTTCTCGTTCTTCCATTTAGAGTCAAAAAAGTTGAGGAAAACCTGGAGGCGTTCTTCTTCATAATGGGAGTGCTTGCAGTAACGGTTTCTGGACTCTGGAGTGAGGAGCTTGTAAAAGAGGCCATAACCGCTCCCGTTATGATAGGTGGTTTACCAATAGGAATATTCCAGGTTGTGCTCATCGCCGGTATTGTGATTTACTACTTCAACAAGCCAATTTACAGCGGAATACTGAAAATTATGGAGAAACTTGGGTTTAAACTGTTCATATTTACACTGATCGTCTTTCTAAGCTTGATCTCTAGCCTGATCTCAGTTATAGTCACTGCAGTCATCCTTGCAGAAATCATTGCAATACTGCCCATTGACAGAAACAAGAAGATTGAATTGACAGTAATTACATGCTTTGCGGTTGGATTGGGTGCTGCACTAACACCAGTTGGTGAGCCACTATCCACCATTGCTGTTTCAAAGCTCAAGGGCGAGCCATACCATGCAGACTTTCTCTTCCTGTTCAGACTTCTTGGCGAATACATAATACCGGGTATCATTGTTCTGGCTGCATATGCTGTACTCAGACTCGGCAAGATAACCATGAAAAAGATAGAGATACCGGAATACACTGAAAGCTTGAGAACTGCAATAATCAGAGCTATAAGAGTTTACATGTTCGTTGCTGCACTGATACTGCTTGGTGGAGGATTATCTCCCCTCGTGATATGGTATTTCATAAAGATACCGCCAGAGATACTCTACTGGGTCAACATGATTTCTGCCGTGCTTGATAACGCAACGCTTGCAGCAGCAGAAATTGGGCCAGAATTAAGCATTATGCAGATTAAAAGTGCACTGATAGCTCTGCTTATTTCCGGTGGTATGCTCATCCCTGGAAACGTACCGAACATTGTTGCAGCAGGAAGACTAAGAATAACAAGCAGGGAATGGGCAAGGATAGGTGTACCTATAGGGCTAGTCCTCATGACAGTATACTACGTGATCCTGTACCTTGAGGGAATTTGAAGTCTTTTTTTTACACTCTCAATATTTTAAAAATTGAAATAAAAAAGAAGTTAGATTCTCCTTATTTTTCCCGCAAAGGCCGTCGCAACTAAAGACAGTATTACCAGCACCGCCTCAAATCCCGGGATTACTGAACGCGGTTTGGCAGGAGTAGTAGGTTCTACTGTGGGTTCTACTGTGACGTTTGGTGTTGCTGTAGCTGTCGGGGTCAAAGTTTCCTCAGCTGCAGGAGTCTCAGTAGGAACTATGGCTGGTGTTTCTATTGGCGTTGGAGAAATTACTGGAGTCTGCTCAAACTCTTCAACCTGAATCGTAATTTGCTTTTCCTCGACACCGAAAGGAGTTGTAATTCTGAGAGTTATTGTGTAGTTTCCGGCTGTTACGTTTTCCGGAACCGCTACAGTTATCACTCCAGAAGCGCCAGATGTAACCCCGGATAGTTCTATTGACGTTGCATTCCAGCCTGCTGGCACGATTGCAGTAATTATAACGTCCTGTGCTGTGTAAAAGTTTGCCGTGAATGAAACAGAGATGTTCAACAATGAACCGGCAGTTGCAGTTGTCGGGGCAGTTACGCTTACCGACGTTATTCCCTGAGGTGCTACTGGAGGTGGCAATGCTCCGCCACCACCTCCGCCTCCCCCGCCCCCGCCACCAGATGGCTCTGCTGTCTGTGGTGCGGGAACATTAACAGTAACAGATCTTGTCTCACTTACATTCCAGTTTCCTGCAGCATCCTTCGCATAAACTCGGTAGCTATACTCACCATTCGGCAAACTGGTAACCTTGTAGTACCAGTTTGTTCCGCTTCCAGACATCGTGTAGTTTAGCAGAGTAGTGCCATCATTCCATTCAAGTATTGCGGCTATTAGTGGTTCGCTTGATGTAATATTTATGTAAACGTAGTTTACATCCACTGACGAACCATCCTGAGGCGTTGGATCCACGAAAGTTATAATCGGCGGAATTGTATCTACGGTAAAAACAACGCTACTGTTCTGCATGTTGCCGGCCGTATCATTTGCATAAACCGTCAAATTGTAATTTCCATCGCTCAGGCTGAGTGTCTTTGTGAAATAGGTATCAGTAACGTTGCTGTCGATTACACTACCATTCTCGTAACTCAGTACATACCACACGCTGTCTACGGCTATATTATCTGTAACGCTGTAGTTCAGTAAAATGCTGCCTGTATTGTATGGTCTGTTCTCCGGACTGTAAATTGTTATCGTTGGAGGGTTTCCATCCAGAGCCAGCGGGGCAAATATGCTAAAACTCGTTATGTTTACACCAACCACGTTATTTACCGTATCCAGCACTCTCGTACCGTTCCAACCATCTTCAACCCACGCCGTTCCATTATACTTCCAGACCTTGAGGGTGCTCTCTTGTAAACCTGCATTGACCAAATCTTCATCGCTGTACGAGATATTAAGGAAAACCCAGGCATCAACACTTATATTTTCTATTCTTATGAACTTACCAATATCCCCATAACCAATCGGGTT
Organism: uncultured archaeon; assembly: GCA_964652135.1. Lineage (GTDB taxonomy): Archaea > Halobacteriota > Archaeoglobi > Archaeoglobales > Archaeoglobaceae > CAZZAF01. The sequence continues at coordinate 25,037 of CAZZAF010000013.1, read as the reverse complement.
GGATGGTGGAGAAATAGTAGAGTTTATTCTGATGTCTCCGCCATACGTAAAGCTAGCTCTAGTTGTATTGAAGGTGGTATTCAATATCTCATTGTTTAATCCCGATTCAGATACGAAGTCCCACCTGTTTTCCTTCAGATAACTGTCAGCAATGCTGATGCTGCTGGAATTGTTAAGATGAATACCAAACTCATTGTAATATATAGAACTGCTCAAAATAGTGTTGTTTTGCGAATTTTCAACGTATATTCCTGCAATTCCGTTACCTAAGATTTCACCCTTCGAAACAGTGCTATCGTTTGCTCCAGATAGCAGTATTCCATATTCAGTGTTGTTAACTGCAATAACGGAATCCAGTGTGATATTATCTGAATCGATTACTGATATTCCCCTGCCGTTGTTGGTTGCATTTATATGCGATACATCAAAATGACTGGTATTTAAAAGGTAAATACCAACTTCAGCATCTCTAACCGTCAAATTACCTATAGCTGCATTGGTGACGTTTTCAACACGTATAACTGGTTGATTTGGATTTTTTGCTTTTATGACCACGCTATCCGACGGACCGTTTCCGATAATCGTAACGGTTTTGTTCAGGATCAAATTTTCAGCGTATTCACCAGGTTCAACAACAATTGTGTGACCGTTTAAAGTCTCATAATCGTTAATGGCCTCCTGTATTGTTGGATACACCCTGCCAGTATCAATGTTTCGAACAGTAGTGTACAACGAAACAAAGAGGGGGACTGTTGCAAAATTCTTGCTTCCATTACTTGCAATAAATAGTGCATCGTATTCAACTCCCGGAACTAGCTTTGATCCATTAATTGAGGTGTTAACCTGCTTCACATCGTTTGCACCCAAACTTAATACAGTGACATTTACGCTTGCAGCATCCCATGGCAATGCATTTGTGAAGTTCACTGTGAGATTGAAGGTCTGTGATGTGCCCCAGTTTGCTACACCTATACCGAAGTCTGAATACGTTTTCAGGTAATACTGAACGTCCACATTCTCAAGTTTCTCAATAGCTTCTCCAAGCTGAACGTTATCATGCTCGGAGTAGAACCTTGTTTTTACCCATGCCGAGCCATTCCAGTAAAATAGTGCCAGATCTAGGTCGTTTGATGAGTTGTCCCACCATAGAGTGACGTTAATGTATCTGGCATTCGTGGTATCTATTCCACTTGAAGATACGTTCCATACAATAAGGTAGTCTCCACCGGTATTGCCAACTGTCCCTGATAAAAAGTCGTTGCTTCCTGGCAAGAGCATATTAACACTGAGATTTAGCGTTTTGGGCACCTCATCGTTGGTTATTGTGAAAGTAATGTTCTTCAACTCATCTCTCTTCACAGTTCCCTGCCATGATGATGGCGAAACTTGAATGCTTCCCAGTGAGCTGACTAGATAAGATACTGTGATCGTATAATTTTCCTCATTGTTCAGGCTGTAAGCGTGCACAACCAGCCAGTATTCGTCGTAAACCATATCGGACAGGCTCACTTCTTCGTGAGTACCAGTTTCGCTTCTTGACTGATTAACAAGCACGCCGTTTGGTGCCAAAAGATAAAGATCCAGATCGTTGGTTGAAGAACTCCACTCAAGCTTTGCGTAAAGAGAGGTTCCATTGTATGCCCTTACTTTGTAATATATCCAGTCCCCTCCATACCCACCCGTAGAACCATCATCAACGCTCCCGTAAATTGTCCCATTCTCCAGCAAAGGAATGGTAATAACGATTGGTATTCTGAGTATGCCAGTGTTTTCGCCAGAAATAATGAGTGTTGTGCCGTAAATTGCGGGTTTGGCGTCGTTTGGTGCTGTAATGGTAATTTCAATACTTCTGTTGCTATTCGGTGGAACGACAATATAGTCTGGTAATGAGAAACTAGACTCTGGCAGGGATTTATCATTCTCCAGATCCGTAATAGGTTCGAGAGTAAACGTAAAATTTACCTCATAATCATTGGCGTTGCTTAAGGTGAGGGTTGCTGAGGTGCTTAAACCAGGTATTACGCTTATTTCCCAGCGATCGTTACCGTTTATACTGGCACTGATATTGTAGGTTAATGCATTTGTAATGTTGATAAAACCGGCACCCTGCTCGAAAACATGGCTACCGATGTCGCTTGCGGTACGCATCAGAATTGCCCTGACCTGTTCGGGAGTTAAACTTGGATCTTTCTGCAGTAGAAGAGCTGCAGCTCCAGAAACAAAAGGTGCTGCCATGGATGTGCCGCTCATCACAGCGTAACCACCATCAACATACGTGGAATTTATGTTAACTCCAGGTGCAACCACGTCGGGATCCAGCCTTCCAAAAGCACTGGGACCTCTGTTGCTGAAGCTTGCAATTACATCGTCTAAAATCGTGACGGTGCCGTTTGTGTCCACTGCACCAACCGTTATGACTCCTTTCGCATCGGCTGGAGAAGATATTGTCCCCGTTCCAGGTCCATCATTTCCTGCAGCAACGACGACCACAACACCCCTGTCCACGGCAGCATCTACAGCCAGACTCAGTGGATGGTTTCCATCGTTGGGAAATGCAAACCCTCCCAGAGACATGCTTATAATATCCGCACCATTCCTCACGCTCCAGTCAATACCAGCAATTACGTCAGAAATGTTTCCACTACCATCAGCACCAAGCACTTTCACCGCCAGAAGTGTTGCGTTCGGGGCTACACCCTTTATAGACCCATTGGCTGCAATAATACCGGCAACATGGGTTCCATGTCCATTATCATCTATTGGATAGTTATCATCATTGACAAAGTCATATCCACCAGCCACCTTATACCCTGGCCCGAAACCCCCACCGAGATCTGGATGCGTATAATTGATTCCCGTATCAAGAACAGCCACTACAACTCCGGTTCCATCATAACCCATACTCCAAGCGTAGTCTGCCCCAATACTCTGAGTGGCATCGGATAGTTCTGTAATTGACTTAGTCTCAAACTGGCTTGGAAAAATCTGACAACGTTCGTCGTAGTAAATTCTTTCAACCACATCAAGCTTTGCAAGTTCTGGAATTCTTTCTGCCGGTACATACGCAGCAATTACATTTATCAGATTGTACCTGTATTTGACTTTCCCACCTTTCGCTTCTACAGATGCTGCCACAAAAGACTGGGAATGTATTTTACTGGGTGTATTGCTCTTCTTTAAGGAGATTATTACAGGGATTTTTTCATTCTTACTAGCATTTGTTAATTTCTCCGCCAGTTTTTCGGCTAATTTAGGAGTGTATTCGGCTAAAATACCATTTTCAGAATCTTGAACTGGCTGAGCCAACGCTCAAAATAAGCACACATACAAGCAACGCTGCTGCAAAAATACACAGTATTGAATTCAATCCACGCATATTAATCCTCCTACTCCAGCTACATTATTTGAGGCAGATACACTAGCACTCCAAAACCATTAAAAGATCGCAAAAATATTTAAAAAATATCAAACAAACAGATGCTTGATATCCAGTAACAGCTTTGGATTCTTCTTTATAAGTTCCAGAACCAGTTTTTTAACGCTCATCTCCTTCAAATTGTAGCCAGCGATGCTGCGTGCGAGTTTGTTAAGTGTCTTATCGTCCATTTTAATGAGCTTCTGTTGGAGTATTTTGTTCCGGTGCAGAATTTTACCAAAATCATTTTTCCATAGCTCATCATATTTTGCGAGTGTTTTCTTGGAATAGTCCTTCTTCTCAACAGCCTCCGCTGCTACGCTTCCAGCGAAGAATCCTGCCTTCATTGCATTCGCAATTCCACCACCAGTAATGGGATCCGCATGTCTTGCAGCATCTCCGGCAAGCATAACATTGTCAGCAACAGCCGTCTCAATTGGACCGCTTACCGGTACACCTCCAGCAACAACTTCGACTATTTCTCCATCCGGGAAGTGTTCATTCACAAATGCATTGAGATACTCTCTCGGGCTCTTCTTTGCCATAGAGGGTAACACGCCTATACCAACATTGGCAGCCCCATTGCCCTTCGGAAACAGCCAAATGTAGCCGCCAGGAGCTATCTCATTGCCAAGCCAGAAATACGTATAATCAGGATCAAAATTGATTCCTGTCATCAGATACTGCACACAGCTCTCTATTTCACTGAGCTTGAGTGTTGTATCAATTCCAGCCCATTTTCCAACCCTGCTCTCAACACCGTCTGCTCCAATTACAATCTTTGCTTCAACACTATACTCCTCACCCATTCTTCGCAGAGAAATTTCAACTGTCCCCTTTTCCTTGATTCTTTTCAGACCTGTTGCAGCCGTTTTAACAATAACATCCGCCCCCGATTTAGCAGCAAGCCGTGCAAGATGTCTGTCGAAAATTTTCCTTTCCAGTACATAACCGACTTCATCGCCGGCCATCTCTTCAGACATTATGATCTCCGTACCATCAGGAGAGTAAATTTTGGCACCTTTAACCTCTGCAGCGATCCATTTCTTATCAATTTCAACAAACTTTGCTATGGATTCTTTGCTGACACCTTCAGCACATCTCACCGGTGTTCCTATTTCCTGCCTTTTCTCAATAAGCAAAACATCAAGTCCTTTTTCCGCAGCAGTTTTAGCGGCGATGCTGCCTGCCGGCCCTGCCCCCACGACCACAACATCATAATCCGTCATGATGTAACCTCCTGAACCTCCAGAGCGTTCATCGGACAGGTCTTAACACAGGCCATACAGACAGTGCATTCATCTTCATTGATGACGAGAAAAGTTTCTACAAGTTCATTCGCATTGAACTTACATACAGCAACACATGCACCGCAATATGCGCACTTATATCTGTTAATCGCTATTTTCTTCTTTGACTTTCCCTCTTTCTTCATTACACAGTGCATGTTCGATTTTTTTTCATTCTGGTTTTAAGTTTTTCTAAACCAGTGAAGGTCTGGAACAAGGTATTTCCCAAGATTATTTCAAAAACGGTTTTAGGCAACCTTTAAATTCAATCAAGTTCAACGCATTGCAATGAGCGAGGAAAGATTGATCATCAAAAGAAGCGGTTATCCGGCTAAAGGAGAAATTGTCATTGGAACAGTCACAAGAGTTCTCGATTTCGGTGCATTCGTTTCTCTCGATGAATACGAAAACAAAGAGGGAATGGTTCATATAAGCGAAGTAGCCCCTGGATGGATAAAAGACATAAGAGATTATGTCAAAAAAGGCCAGAAGGTTGTATGTAAGGTTCTCGATATTAACCCGAAGAGGGGTCACATCGACCTCTCCATTAAGGATGTAAATGAGAGGCAGAAGAGGGAAAAAGTACAGCAGTGGAAAAATGAATTGAAAGCATTCAAATGGCTCGAAATAGCAGGAGAGAAGGCAGGAGTTAGCAGAGATGAACTGATCAAGATAGGAAAGAAGTTGATAAAAGAATACGACACAATCTATGGTGCATTTGAAGAGGCTGCATTTGAGGGATACGAAGTGCTCGCCCCACTAACAGGCGAAGAACTTGCGAAAGCGATGGCAGAAATTGCGCACGAAAACATCAAGCCACCTCGTGTAAAGGTTCGCGGCTATTTTGAGTTGAGAAGCAACGCAAGCGATGGAGTTGAAAGAATCAAGAAGGCTTTGATGGAGGCATATAAGGCAAAGGCAGATGGTGTTGACTTTGAGATAGAATATATCGGCGCGCCACGTTACAGGATCATTATTGAGGCTGAAGATTATAAGACTGCAGAGAGGGTCCTCAAAAAAGCCACAGAAAATGTTTTGAAGACCATAAAGAAGCTTGGTGGAGAGGGCAACTTCGTGAGAGAAGCGGCGTGATATAATGAAAGTAAGAATAAGAAAATGTGGAAATTGTGGGAGATACACACTCAAAGAAACCTGCCCAAAATGTAACAGCAAAACGTTCATTCCAATCCCACCACGCTTTTCCCCAGAAGACCCCTATGGAAAATATCGCAGAATGCTGAGAAAGGAGCTGGGGTTCTTCAATATCAGGAGGTGGTCAAATGCTTCAAAGAGTTGATATCAGGTATCTCAAAAATGTGGAAGAGGTTGGTCTTCGTGACCCAGTATTCATAGAAGGTTTACCAGGCATAGGGCACGTTGGCAAGCTCGTTGCAGATCATCTTGTCAACGAACTTGACACCGAGAAGGTCGTTGAGATTTACTCGCACCATTTTCCACCACAGGTAATGGTGGAAAGCGATGGAACGATAAAGATGCCCAAAAATGAAGTCTACGCCTACAAATCCAATGGCGAATCTCCCGACTTGTTGATTCTGGTGGGTGATTTCCAGAGTATCAGCAATGAAGGTCACTTTGAGCTCGTTAATGCATACATCGACGTAGCAAAGAAGTTCGGGGCTAAGAGAATCTACACGCTCGGTGGATACGGTGTGGGCAGGCTCGTGGAGGAACCATACGTGCTTGGAGCAGCAAACAGCCCCGAGCTTGTTGAAGAATTAAAATCATATGGTGTGAGATTTGAGGGTGGCGAACCAGGAGGCGGAATAATAGGCGCATCGGGCTTGCTACTTGGAGTTTCCCAGCTCGAAGGGATTGAGGCTGCCTGCCTGATGGGAGTGACATCAGGATACATGGTAGACCCAAAGAGTGCTAAAGCTGTCCTTGAAATTCTCATGAAAATGCTGAATCTCGAAGTGAGTGTCGAAGCCCTTGAAGAGAGGGCAAAAGAGATGGAGAAACTTATCGCTCAGATCAAGGAAATGCAGGAAGCAGCAATGCAGCAGTGGAAGGGCGAAGAAGATCTCAGGTACTTCAGATAAACCAATTTTTTACTCTTTTTAGTTCTACAATACCAGACTCTCCTGGAAGATTTGTCTTAAATAGGGACAGTATAATATAACATCAAAAGTGTCATAAAGGATTGCGTAGACAAAAAAGAATCGTGATAAAGGTAGGATGCTGTGGATTTCCAGTAGCTATGAAGAAATATTTTGAAGAATTTAAGCTCACGGAAGTTCAAAAGACATTCTATAAACCTCCAAAGGTTGAAACGGCAGAAAAATGGAGGAAACAGGCTCCACCAGAATTTGAATTTACAGTCAAAGCATGGCAAGTCATCACACATCCACCATCAAGTCCCACACACAGAAAAGCCGGTATAACGATGAAAAACTGCGGATTCTTCAAACCCACGAAAGAGGTGTTTGAAGGTTGGGAGAAGACGCGAGATATAGCCAGAGCACTGGATGCAAAGATAATCTTGTTCCAGACTCCTGCCTCTTTTGAGGAGAACGAAGAGAATGTGAAAAACATGATCGAGTTCTTTTCTTCAATCGAGAGAGAGTTCATATTCGTGTGGGAGCCAAGAGGATGGAGCGAAGATAAAGTGAAGGAAGTGTGTGAAGAACTTGATCTTGTCCACTGCGTTGATCCATTCGTTGCAAAACCGCTTTATGGCGATATTGTTTATCTAAGACTCCACGGCTCGGAGGGAAAGAAAATGTACAGCTACAAATACACCAGCGAAGACCTGCAGTGGTTGAAGGAGTTCTGTCTGAACTTTGACAAAGACGTTTACGTTCTCTTCAACAACGTACACATGCATGATGATGCGCTAAAATTTATGGAAATTCTTCAGGAGTCCTGATCAAATATAGAATTAATCCGGGAAAATGCCAAAAAATAAGGAAAATTGATTAGTTAACCACTCACAACGACGTCTCTGAACCTTACCGAAGGTGTAACTGTGCCGTCAATCTGCCTCACATCTTTTCCAAAAACTTCAATTCTCTTCAGCAGGTCATAGACGTTGCCATAAATCATTGCAGACTTTATCGGCTTTCTATCTCCGTTTGTGAACAGGAACGCATTCATGCATTCGAGGCTGAAGTCTCCGCTTACGGGGTTTGACGTGTGCGCTCCTATGAGAGAGTGAACAACCAGCGCATTTTCTTCTATATTGCTGGATTTGTCCCTGAAATCGAGAATGACGTTGGTTGGAGATGTTGTGGGATATGAGGATATTTCTTCTCTAAACCCGTTTCCTGTAGGCTCGACACCCAGAATCTTAGCATGTCTGAAGTCGCTGACATAGGCTTTTAGCACACCATCATCAAAAATAACTGTTCTCTTCGTTTCAACACCCTCATCATCGAAAGGAGAACTCATCAAACCGTAAGGCATGCGCCCATCATCTATTAGCGTAAATTCACCGAATTCATGTCCTATCTTCCCCGCAAGCATACTTCTACCCTTGACAACATTCTCTGCTGAGAATGCTGGATATAGGGCAAAGTAAAGTAGCTGGCTGATGGCGATGGGCGAAAGAACGACATCGTAGCTACCTTTCTCTATCTTTTCAGCCTTAACACCTTCTACTGCAAGCTCGGCTGCATGTCGACCAACAAACTCCAGATTGAGATTGAGCATTCTGCTCTGATCCATTTCATAGGCACTGCTATCTTCGATAACAACTTCAAGGTAAGCGCTGCAGGCTGTCGCTTCGTTTTCAACATCAGTTCCCGAAGAATTCAATATACGGGTTACAGACTTAGAGACTTCAATAGCTCCTTGGGCAGGATTTACGTTCTTTAATTCCATGGCAGCATTTATCATTCTTCCTGCGGCATCTTCCAGCCATAACGAGTCGACATTATCGAATCTCCTGTCGTATATGCCCTCGACCTGCGTGCATTTTGAGAATGGAAAGTCGTCGAGCTTTTCCTCAGATATTTTAGCAAGTTTCAAAGCTTTCTCACAAACCTCAATTATTCTGGCAGGATCCGTTGAAGTTGCAAAGCCAACCCTGCCATCCACAATAACCCTTACAGCATATCCAGATTCTTCTTCCTCAGAAATGTTTTTCACGTTGCCTTTTTCCACAAGAATTGATTTTGATATGTCTTTTTCGTAGAAGATTTCCCATGCATCGGATTTAGAGTTCAAAAAATGCACAGCTTTATCAATATCCATTCAAGCACCCCCGACAAAAGCTCTTACCAGTGAAGGTGGAGCTCCATCCGCTACCGGTACAACCTGCCCGCTCTTTCCACAGAAACCAGGGTCAAAATCCAGTCCTTTACCAAGCTTGATGGAGTGCAGTATGCTCAATGTATTTCCACTCAGCGAGACATCGCGGATCATCTCTGCAAGTTCCCCATTTCTGATGACATAACCATACTGGGCGTTAAAGTGGAAGTAGCCGGTTGCCGGATTAGTTTCTCCACCTCTCGAACCGACGAGGTAAACTCCATCTCTCGCCTCCTCAAGCAACTCTTCAAAGCTCAAATCACCTTCATCGATGAAAGTGTTGCTCATTCTCACAATCGGTTCAGCCACACTCTGAGCCCGGGCATTTCCGGGCTTGCCGTTAAGCTTTGCAGCCGTTTCACGGGAGTGCAAAAAGCTTGTCAGCACACCATCCTTTATGATCGTCTTTCTCTTAGCCTCAACACCCTCATCATCAAACGGGCTGAAACCAAATTCCTCAATGGTTGGATCATCGTAAACATTGACATTTTCTGCAGCAACCTTCTCGCCAAGCTTGTCCGAAAGAATTGTCGAGCCCTGCAGGACATGATCTGCTTCAACAGCATGTCCGAATGCTTCATGTATGAAAACTCCACCAAGCGACGAGTCCATAACAACGTTCATCTCCCCAGATGGAGGTGTTGCAGCTTTTACGAGATCTGCAAGGATGTCTCTTACCTCAGAAGCCATATCAAAAATTTTGTCATTCCTGAATATTTCATAGCCAGCCGGTTTGAGCAACCTCTTGGAAAGAAATTGCAGAGATTCATCCTTTGCCACTGCCTGAACAACAATCCCTATTCGTGGGACTTCGTAGTAAACCTCAATACCGCTGGAATCTCGATATTCAAACTTCCTCAAATTCTCTATGTAACTCACTCTAGTGCTTACAATGTAGTCAGCCTTGAGTTCCTTTTCTATCTCTTTCATGAGCTGGACTTTCTCCTCTATGGAAACGTCTTCTGGATTTTCCTTCACTCTGAAAATGAATTTACCACCGTTTCCAGCCGGAACCACTTTGCCATCTCCACTTCCAACAGCATTTCTTGCTGCTCTCCCCAAACCCTCTTTGTCAGACACATTTCCAGAAAAAATTCCCCAGAATCCGTTCTTCAGAACCCTGAATCCTTTCCCCTTGATAACATCATACTTCGGTTTTTCGATACATCCGTTATCAAGGGTCAGTGTGAGCGTTGACGTTTCGATTTGCCTTATGTCATAGAATTCTACATCCATGTACTTCTGTTAGATTGGGGAAATAAAAAGTGAATGGGTGATGGAAAAGTGAACCTGCACTTGGACTGGTAAAAGACCTGGCACCCAAACTGGTTTAAAGTCTGAGCAAGTTCATTCGCTTTCCAGCAAAACCTTCTCTGAACTTCATATAAAGAAGAATTACAAAACCCGAGAAAAAGATAAAACCTCCAGATGATCAATCAGCTCAATACCCGACAAGAAACAAGTAATCTTTACTACAAACCCGATGAGAAGGAGATATGTAACTATTTTCCTGTCCGGTTCACCTAATGTGGAAGCTTGCCTTATAAGGAAGATTACAGAGATGACTAACGGTATCAGAAAAATTAGCTCGAACATATCCAATCTGCTTTTATATATATTACACAGCATTTGTCATTTACGGCAATCAAAAAAGCATTGAAAACATTAAGAAAATTACAAAACAAAATAAAATTAGCAATGCAGCTATCTTAGCTTCGCGATCAGTTTCTCCTTCTTCTCCCCACCAACAAGTGCATGCTCAAGCACTTCATCTATTCTCGATACCGGCACTATTTCGATCTTGCCCTCATGTTCTGCATCAAGCAAAACATCCCCAAGGTTATCCTTCGGTATTATCACTTTCTTCAGCCCTGCCTGAATGGCTGCCTCAATCTTCTGTGTTACACCACCAACAGGTAATACCTCTCCCTTGACAGACAGGCTGCCTGTCATGGCCACACTCTGATCTACCGGAATTCCTTCCAGAGCAGAGATTACTGCTGTTGCGATGCTTATGCTTGCTGAGTCACCCTCGACACCTTCGTATGTGCCAACGAACTGTATATGGACGTCCTTGTTTGAGATATCTCTACCCGTGAACTTCTTGATGACTGCTGAAACATTCATAACTGCTTCCCTTGCAATTTCCTGCAATCTTCCAGTTGCGATGACCCTACCTTCTTCCTTGCTGAGTGCAGGAGTGATTTCAGCAATTATTGGCAGGACAACTCCCGCTGACTCTCCAATGACGGCCAGGCCGTTAACTCTTCCAACTTCTGCACCTTCAGTCTTGAAAAGCTTGTAATCCTTTCTCCTCTCGATGTACTTGTCCGCAAGCTGTTCCTCAATGGTCTTCGCAATCTTCTTGGCTTTGATGACATGCTCAAGCCTTACAATGTCCGATCCCTCGCTCTTTGCAATGTCTCCAGCAGTTCTCACCAATCCACCAAGCTCTCTAAGCCTCAGTGTCAGATGATTTCTCCTTCCTGCCCTTCTCTTTGCCTCCTTGATTATTGCCGCAACAGCATACCTGTCAAAATGCGGTATCTTCCCGTCCTTGATAACTTCCTGGGCGACGAATCTAACGAGCTTTCTTCTGTTCTCAGGTGTGTCCTCCATTGTGTCGTTCATGTAGATCTCGTAGCCGTAACCCTCAATTCTGCTCCTCAGTGCAGGGTGCATGCCCATAAGGGCATCAAGGTTTCCAGCAGCCACCAGAATGAAGTCACATGGTACTGGCTCCGTTCTTACCATAGCTCCGCTTGAGCGCTCTGACTGACCAGTAATTGGGAACTTTTTCTCCTGCATAGCTGTGAGCAGCTTCTGCTGAGACTCAATTGTCAGCGTGTTAATTTCATCAATGTAGAGAACTCCCTTATGTGCCCTGTGTATGGCACCAGCTTCAACTCTTTCGTGAGCTGGAGTTTCAAGTCCACCACTCTGGAAGGGGTCGTGTCTCACATCTCCAAAGAGGGCACCAGCATGTGCGCCGGTTGCATCCTCGAAGGGAGCGGAATTCTTATCAGCATTATTTACCAGCAGCTTTGGAACGTTTCGTTCTTCTTTTGGTAACATGTGTCTTGCCACAAGGAATAGCAGAGCAGCAGCAATTATACCCCATATAAAGTTCTTGGGATCAATCAAAATCGTGTATCCAACGATGAAGAAGACTAGCATGAAGAGAAAGAAGTTCTTCGCCTGAGCCTTCTTGAGAGCCTCCTGCTTGTATGCTTCAACTATCTCCTTACCCTTACCAGCCGGAACAGCTCTAATTTTTGGCTGATTTGGATCTTCAGAGTTTGGATAAAGCAGAATATCTTCAAGCTCTTCTTTTGGTAGCAACTCCGCCATTGCCTTGGCTAACATTGATTTGCCCGTTCCAGGCGAACCAATGAGCATGACATGTCTTTTCTGTACGGCAGCTTTCTTTATCGCCTCAACCGCATGATCCTGTCCAATAACCTGATCAATCAGCTTTTTAGGTACCTCTATCTCTGCCGTGGTTTCGAATTTCATTCCACCGAGAAGTTCTTCAACCTCTGATTCTGACAGTCTGAGATCAACCATGCTACACATCATCTGACCAAATCAACTTAAATATGTTTTGTCCGCTTAACAAGAGTGAAAATCTGCAACGAATTCCTTACAGGACTTTTCGGAGATATCAGAAAGGTTGAGTCTTTTACGACCAAATCGTGGAATTTTCAGCACGTTTAGTTGGAAATCCTGGATTATAACGAATGGCATCGATAATGGCTGCAGAGTTCAGCACGTGAAAGAGTGTAGCATCAATAGTTACAAATTCGCATAGAACAAAAGATAAAGCTTTAAATTCCTGTTTTAACTTAAATTATCCACCCAAAGGGGGTGATACTCTGTTCAGGAACACATATCTCGAGAAAATGGGAGAGCTCATGCAAAACTGTATGGATCTCACAAAAAAAGTTGAAGACACTCTTGAAGAGTTAAAAGCCCTCGCCAAAGAACTAAGAGATACCGAAGAGATCAAGAGCTACATCAGAAACGATGCAGAATACATCTCTCATCTCTTCATGAGCGGTGCTGTTTCAGAAGAAGAGGCCAAGAAAGGATTGAAACAGCTTAAAGTGTACGTCATCAGACAACTTGAACCTCACTACAACACGATACCACAACTGTTCAAAGACATGGAAAAACATATAAATGAGCTTCTGCAAGACATTCAGAAAGAGATATCACAGACAGAATTTCCAGAATCTCTGAAGGACGAACTCAAAGATGTGATCGATAAGGTGGAAGAAGACATAGAGATGTTAGCTGAAGAAATGCGAAGATTCTGATTTTTTATCTATTATTGTCTATTAAAATAGATCTGACAAAGCTAAAAATGGAGAAATAAATCAAACTTGAACCCAGATAGATCCTGAAACGGGAAGTCAGCCCATAAACTTGTATTTTAGCTCTTCAGCTCTGTCAATAATCTTCTCTTCATCAAGGGTAAGCACCACACCATCCTCCATTATCAGTTCTCCGTCAATAATTGTATGTGTAACTTCACAGCCGTAGCTTGCATAGACAACGCTGTGCAGTGCATTGTACGTGGGTATGTAGTTGAATCTCCTTCTGTCTAGAAGAATTACATCGGCAAGCATTCCCGGCTTTAACTCGCCTCCTTCAAGCTTGTATGCCCTATAACCGTTCCTGGTAGCCATAGTGAGTACATCCCTCGCATGCAAAGCATCAGCCTTTCCAGTAGCTACTTTTTGAAGCAGAGATGTCAGCTTGATTTCCTCAAACATGTTATAGGTGTTGTTCGATGCCGCACCATCTGTACCAATACAGACGTTTATCCCCATTGAAAACATTTCAGTGATTTTTGCAATGCCCGAAGCAAGCTTCAGGTTGCTCACAGGATTGTGTGCAACGCTGACATTTCTTTCCTTTAAGATTCTCATCTCTTCCTCATCCAGCCATACGGCATGGGCAATAACGACGTTTTCGTCAAGAAATCCAATTTCATCGAGTAATCTTACCGGTGTTTTTCCGTACCTCTCCTTAATTTCTTTCACCTCATGCTCCGTTTCAGAAACGTGGATGTGGATGAGTGTGTTCACCTCATCAGCCATTTCCTTGACCTTCTTCAGGAAATCGGGTGTACATGTGTATGGAGCGTGCGGGCCGAATACTGCCCTGATTCTGCCCTCAAATGCTCCGTCCCAAGTTCTGATGAATTCAGTGCCTATCTCCAGCTCTTTTTCACCTTTTTCCTTGCTACCTCCCTCAATCATACCGTAGCAGAGTACTGCACGCATCCCTGTTTCGCCTACAGCCTTGGCAACTTCATCCATGAAGAAGTACTGATCGGAGAATGCCGTCGTTCCTGTTTTTATCATCTCAAGAATTCCAAGCATTGAACCCCAGTACACGTCTTTTTCGTCGAGCTTGCTCTCAGCAACCCATATCTTTTTCTGCAGCCAGTCCATCAGTGGCAGATCTTCAGCATAACCGCGAAATATTGCCATTGCAAGATGTGTGTGGGCGTTGAATAAGCCTGGCAACACGAGTTTCGATGATGCATCTATCTCCAGATCTCCACCAATATCTTCTCTGCCAACATACGCTATTCTATTTCCTTCTATACCGATATTAGCTTCAAGGAACTCTCCATCGATAAAACAGAGTCCGTTTTTAATTGCAACGTCGTACATCCAGAACAGGACTCTTTTCGAGTTATATAAAAGTTGCACTTTATAATCCCAAAAAAGGAGTTCCGCACAGAGAATAATAAAAAATTCAGGAGGATGAGCGAATCTGCTCAAGTATTTCTCTCGCTCTATCCATCTTTATTTTTCTCTCCTTTACAAGGATCTCGACGACCTTATCCACTTCTTCGCCCTTAGCCCCAACCATCATCGCTATGTTTCTCGCGTGCAGTTCCATGTGTCCACGCTGAATACCTTCTGTTGCCAGCGCCCTCAAAGCAGCGAAGTTCTGTGCAAGACCAACTGCAGCCAAAACACGGGAAAGCTCATCAGCACTTTTAACACCCAGAATCTTCAGACATATTTTTGCCATCGGGTTTACGGATGTTGAACCTCCAACAACACCGACTGCAACAGGCAATTCAATTGTTCCAACGAGGTCGCCATCCTTGTTTACCTCGTATGTCGTGAGCGGTTTGTAGCCGCCAAGAGCTGCATAGCTGTGCGCTCCAGCCTCAACAGCTCTGAAGTCGTTTCCGGTTGCTATAACAACCGCAGATATTCCGTTCATTATGCCCTTGTTGTGTGTTGCACATCTGTATGGATCGGCCTTCGCAAAGGCGTAGGCTTCCATAATACCCTCAACGACTTCTTCGCCACCTATTGCCTCCTTATCGAATACAGCTCTGGCCCTGGCAAGCCTGTAGGTTGCAAGGTTCGAGATTATTCTCAATCGAACTTTTCCACCAGTGATGCGCTCTATAATTGGCGCAACAGCTTCAGCCATCGTATTAACGGCATTTGCACCCATCGCATCCCTAACATCAACGAGAAGGTGGACAATGAGCATCGGGCCTTTTATCGTGTCGATGACTCTCGCCTCAATGTCTTTACATCCACCACCCAGTTTAACAAGTATAGAGTCCTGCTCGTTTGCTTTCTCGATTATCTCATCCTTGTGTCTGAGAACATCAACCTTTGCCCCAAATGGATCACTGAGCCTAGTTACCTGAATCTGCCCTATCATCACCGGAGGGGTTGAAGAGGTCCAGAATCCTCCCTTTACTCTCGCCATTTTGGCCGCGTTGCTTGCAGCCGCAACAACACTCGGTTCCTCAATTGCCATCGGAATGAGATAATCCTTACCGTCAATGAGGAAGTTCGTTGCAATACCAAGTGGTAATTCAAAAGTACCTATGACGTTTTCAATCATTCTGTCCGCGACGTCAAGTGGTAAAGCTCCATTCTTTGCAATCAATTCCTTTTCTTCTTCGGTTAAACCAGCAAATTCTGCAACCTTCTCAAGTCTTTCCTGCATAGAGAGTTTGTAAAACCCCTTGATCCTGGAAGACTTCATAGAATCCTAAAATAGAGGAATTATTAAAATTTCTTTCGCTTCGTTGATCCTCTAACTCCAGAGACCACATACTTCAATAATTAAGCACGACTTGCTTGCTTTCAAAAATTATTTTCTTAATTTTATGTTAGATATTGTAGTATAACTCCCTTATGAGAATCGAAAAAGCTTAAATTGTTACAATCGAGCTTCGGGGAGATGGTAGTGAAGTTAATTAGATGTCCTTCATGTGGGGAAGAAATAGTACTTGAAGACCTTTTCGACGAAATGGAAATCCAGTGCAAATTGTGCGGCTCATCAATGGTGTACAGCGATGGTAAAATCCTCCTACTGGACACAAACGAAGAATTTGAACTTGAAGAGCTTAAAGAAGAAGAGGAAGAAGAGTTCGGCGAATTCGAGGAAGAAGAATTCGAGGACGAGGATTACTACTACGGTGAAGAAGAATACTGAGCCGCTTGTTTTTATTAAAATTTTTATTCACTTTATATATTTTTTAGAAATTACTATATCCATTAATCATTTGTTAAAATAAAATATGGGCAATTATCGTAGTTTAGCTAGGCACCAATATTCCTTACCAATAAACAATGACAAACTTTATTAACTACACTTCGACATTAGCAAAAAAAAGAGGTTTATGGGGGGATATCCATCCTAATTGAAGTAAGATTTCATGGAAGAGGTGGACAGGGAGTTGTTACCTCAGCGGATGTTCTCGCAGTGGCTGGCTTCAAAGAAGGATACTACACATTGTCATTCCCAACATTCGGAGCGGAGAAAAGAGGAACACCAGTAGCATCATTCCTGAGAATTTCAGATAAACCAATCGTTTTGAGGGAGGAAGTATACAACCCAGATTACGTTGTTGTGCTCGATCCAACCGTGATAGGACCCGTAAACGTTGAAGCAGGGATAAAAGAGGACGGAATGATTATTGCCAATTATCCAAAGGGCCCAGAAGAGCTCAAAAAGATGTTCAACACTTCCGTGGATGTTCTTACAATAAACGCTACAAAGCTCGCAATGGAGGTTCTTGGAAGGCCAATAACGAATACAGTCATGGTGGGAGCTTTTGCTGGAGCTACAAAGCTGGTAAAACTGGAAACTCTTAAAGAGACAATTGCCGAATGGTTTTCGGATAAGACAATTGCCGAAAAGAATGTTAAGCTTGTTGAAACAGCATATAAGATGATGGAGGAGGCGTGCAGATGAAGATGAGAATCACACTTGGTGCGATTTCAAAGCCACTGTCCTCGCTGAAAATTAAGACAGGTGATTGGGGAGCAGAATACCCCATTGTAGATAAGAAGAAATGTACTGGATGTAAAGAATGTGAGATTTTCTGTCCGGATTTGTGTATTACAGTTGTTAAAGAAGGTGACGACAAATTCGCAGTTGTAAACTACGATTACTGTAAGGGTTGTGGAATCTGTGCGTCCGTTTGTCCTGCAGAGGCAATTAAGATGGAATTGAAAGATATCTACAAGGTATAGAGGTGTTGCTGATATGATGAAGGTTGTAAGAGGATTTCATGCGGTTGCACACAGCGTAAAGCTGTGCAAGCCGAATGTAATCTGTGCTTATCCCATTACTCCACAAACCGAGATCGTTGAAAGGCTTGCCGAAATGTACGCAAACGGTGAGCTTGGAAGCTGTGAATATATAACTGCCGAATCAGAATTCGGTGCAGCTTCAATACTCGTTGGCGCATCGGCAACTGGAGCCAGAACTTTCACAGCCACCTGCTCTCAGGGACTGGCACTCATGAGCGAAGTTTTGATCAATGCAGCAGGTATGCGATTGCCTATAGTTCTTGTCAACACAAACAGAGCATTATCTGCCCCGCTCAGCATCTGGAACGATCACCAAGACAGCATGCTCATGAGGGATGCTGGAATAATCCAGGTTTACGTTGAGAACAACCAGGAAGTCCATGATATGATTCCTCAGGCTTTCAAAGTTGCTGAGAACAGAGATGTTATGCTTCCATTCATGATATGTATGGATGGATTCAAGCTCACCCATGCCTATGAGCCGGTTGATCTTCTCGATCAGGAGACTGTTGATGCATTTTTGCCACCCTACGACCCACCAGTAAAGCTCACCGTAAACGATCCACTCACATTCGGATGCTATGCACCCCCGCAGTACTACATGGAGTTCCGTGTTGTGATGCAGAATGCAATGATGAGGGCCAAGAAGGTAATGCAGGATGTTTTCAAGGAATGGGCTGAAGCTACGGGCAGAGACTGGGGTGGCCATGTCGTGAATTACCACGACGATGCTGAGGTTGTTGTGGTTACAATGGGTTCTTTGACCGGACTTGTCAGAGATGTTGTTGAAGAGATGCGAGGAAATGGTAAGAAGGTAGGCCTCCTCAAACTTAGAACGTTCAGACCGTTCCCGGTTGAAGATGTAAGAAACGCATTCAAGAATGCTGAGAAGATCATTGTATTCGAGAGAGCAGTATCATTCGGTCATGAAGGACCAGTAGCGATGGAAATCAAGAGCGCTCTCTATGGAAACAGCTCGCCAGATGTTTACTCCTTCGCAGTGGGATTGGGAGGAAGAGACGTACCACGTACCCTTGTGGAGAAGTGCATAAACAACGTCATGGAAGGTAAGATAGAGCCTGGATTTCGCTTTGAGGGTGTAAAGCCCTTTGAAGAGGTGATTGTATGACCTATTTCGCCTCAGGACACGGAGCCTGTCCCGGATGCGGATTACCAATTGCTGTCAAAAATGTGCTTGAGGCTCTTGAAGGAAAGTGCTTCGTTGCAAATTCCACCGGATGTCTGGAGATAATTAGCTCGCAGTATGACAGAAGCGCCTGGGGTGTGCCTTACATTCACTCGCTATTCGAAAATGCTGCTGCCGTAGCTGCTGGAATTGAGGCAGCATTAAAAGCACTTGGAAGAAAAGATGAGGGGCATGTCGTTGTATTTGCTGGAGATGGAGCTACAGCAGACATTGGAATTGGACCACTTTCAGGTATGTTCGACAGAAACCACGATGTGCTGTACATCTGTCTCGACAACGAGGCATACCAGAACACAGGTAACCAGCAGAGTGGTTTGACACCAACGGGTTCTAACACAACAAC
Source organism: uncultured archaeon (assembly GCA_964652135.1). Taxonomy (GTDB): domain Archaea; phylum Halobacteriota; class Archaeoglobi; order Archaeoglobales; family Archaeoglobaceae; genus CAZZAF01. The sequence continues at coordinate 5,920 of CAZZAF010000013.1, read as the reverse complement.
ATCCCCAGTAGGCAGGCTCATGCCAGGTAAGCTAGGAAGGAAGAAGGACATGGTCTCTATTGCCCTAGCACATGGAGTGCCATACGTTGCAAGCGCTTCCGTAGCATTTCCAAGGGACATAAGAAGGAAGGCCAAGAAGGCCATTAAGTTTGAGGGTGCAAAATACATCCAGATACACAGCCCGTGTGTTACGGGATGGGGAATTAACGGAAAGGATGCAATAAAGGTTGCCAAGCTTGCTTTTGAAACAGCTCTATACCCCATCGTCGAGTTTGAGAACGGAGAGCTGGTAAGGGTTAGAAAAATCAAGAGCAGAAAACCCGTTGAAGAATACCTCAAGATGCAGAAGAGATTTAGACACCTCTTCAAACACCCACAGGGCAAGGAAATAATAGAGGCCATACAGAAAATAGCAGACGAAAACGCAAAAAGGTACGGTCTCGACGCGGAACAGTAAATGTTTTCTCTCTTCTATTTAACTTATTTTTATGAATCCTAAAGAAGCACTTGAAATCTCCAGAGCTGTTGGAGAAGAAGTCAAAAAGAACATCGCCAAAATTGCTGGTAAAAAAGAGAGTTCCATCGAAGTTGGAATGGGTAAAGACGGCACTCCAACAAAAAAGATCGACAAAATTGCGGAGGATGCTGCTCTAAATATCTTAAAGCAGTATGATGTTACGGTTGTAAGCGAGGAGGCAGGAGTAGTTGGTGAGGGAGACATTTACGTTGCCCTTGACCCCATAGACGGAACATTCAACGCAACAAGAGGAATTCCAATTTATTCCGTCTCACTCTGCTTTTCAAAAAGTAAACTTCTTGGCGACACGTTCTTTGGATATGTAGTAAATCTCGCAACCGGCGTTGAATACTGGGCAGACGGAAACGCATACAAAGACGGAGAGAGAATAAGCGTTTCAAAACGTGAATCAACAAGATGTAATGCAATAATGTACTACCCTCAAAAGATGTATGGGTTCAAGAGGATACGAATATTTGGCAGTGCTGCCCTTGAAATCTGCTATGTTGCTGACGGTTCCTTCGACTGTTTTATCGATATAAGAGATAACAATGGAAAGGGTATGCTGCGAGTATACGATGTGGCTGCAGCAATTTATATAGCAAAGAAAGCGGGAGCTGTTGTAACGGATATCAATGGCGAAAGCATTGATAACAAGAGAATTGATATGGATGAGAGGTTCAAGCTTGTAATCGCGAACGGCAATTTGCATCCAAAACTTCTGGAGTTGATCCGATGAAGGCTGCAATTGTCTACAAACAAAACTCGCTGGATACAGCAAAAGATGTCAAGTCATTTCTCGATGAACGAGGAGTCTCATCGGATTTATTCCAAACCCCACCAGAGGAGCTTGAGAGCTACGACTTCATCGTAAGCGTTGGAGGAGATGGCACAATACTGAGGATACTTCAGAAGGTTTTGAAGTGTCCACCAATATTTGGTATCAACACGGGAAAGATTGGTCTGCTCACACACTCTGATCCAGAAAATTTCAGACCTGCACTTGAACAAGTCGTTGAGGGTAAAACCGAGGTAGAGGAGTTTATGAGAATTGAATGCTACATCAACGATGAATCTAAACTGATAGCGATGAATGAGGTTGCTCTTCTGAGTTCTGCTCCTGCAAGGCTCATAGGAATGAGTGTCAGTGTCGACGGTGTTGAGATAGAGAATATGAGAGGAGACGGCATGCTCTTCTCAACCCCTGTAGGTTCAACGGCCTATGCTCTCTCAACAGGAGGGCCAATAGTCGATCCCTTATTGCAGTCAATCCTCATAGTCCCCGTTGCACCATTCAAACTCGGATGGAAACCATGGGTTATCCATGCAGACAGGACAATTGAGGTGAAGCTGCATCCAGAGAGAAAAGCTCTGGCCATCGCAGACAGCCATAAAGTTGTAGAAGTTTCTCCGGATGACAGGATAAAAATAGTCAAATCGAACTACCCTGCAGTTTTCTTCAAAAGCCCGGTGATGAGAATTAAGAAAATAGTGGGAATGCTCAAACAGCTGGCCAGAAATCCTTAATTTAAATTATCAATTTAATAATTAAAAATTCCTTCGATAATTACTATAACTGCTGATATCTTTTGAGCTTGTAGCTCCGGATTAAGCTTTCAGATCGTTATATCCTACACGGTCTATAATCGATAACTGACGAAGAATAAATTTATATATGTCGAAGTACTGAATTAAAGACATGAACCACGAAAAAGAAGAAAATGTATGGGTTGTAGAGGCAAAGCTCTTTACCAAAGACATCGAGATTGCCGAGAAGATTATACGAGAGCTAAAATCCAAGGGATTCTCAGTTCAAAAGAGAAACATGATTGTGGAATATATCGAGTGATGTATTTTATTTAGTCAAATCCAGGCATATAAAAGCATATCAGGTATTCGGAACTACGAATTAGTTCCTTTTTCCCGACTTTCTCTTGAAGGTATTCTCTTAGCAAAATTACCTGTCTTTGAGTAGGGGCAACAACCAGAAAATAAATCTTAAATAATTCAACGAAATATACTGCATTATTAAACGTTTGAAATTGGGTGGTTTTAATGATGTTTCTTCCTCCCGCGGACTATCTAAAGAGGACCAAGCCCTTCTCGTTTCTATCGGAATCTGAACTAAAGGAGATTATCAGTGGACTTGAATCAGAAATATACTCCAAAGGCGAAACTATCTTTAAAAAAGGTGGTAAACCACTTGAATACGTTTACTTTCTTAAAAGCGGAGTAGTTGAACTGCAAGGAAATGGAACTGTTGAGAATCTTACCGAAAAAGACGTCTTCGGTGTTGCATCCGCACTAACTGGAAATCCCCCAAGATTCACAGCCAGAGCCAAGAAAGACTCTGTTTGCTATTTAATAAAAAGAGAGAACTTTCTAAACGTATTTAATTCAAATCATAAATTTTCCGAGTTTTTTACAAGACTTATGGAAAGAAGATTGGTTTCATTCTTCAAACTGTCCAGAAAGAATTCAGATAACCTGGATAAATTATGTGCAGTGCCAATCAGTGAACTAATCTCAAGAAAACCGGTTGTATGTTCCCCAGACGCATCTATTCTCGATGTTGCTGAAATTATGAACAAAAACAATGTTGGATCGGTTGTTGTTGTGGATGGTGGGAGAGCAGTTGGCATATTCACACAAAGAGACCTGACAAAACTGGTTGCATCACATACACCCCTTGATGAAAAAGTGAGTAAGCACATGTCTGCACCTGTTATTGAGCTTGATGAGAGCTCTACGGTTATGGAGGCATACCTCATAATGGTAACCAACGCAATAAACCATCTCGTGGTTGTGAACAACGGAGAGGTAAAAGGGGTGATCTCCACGAAAGACCTGCTCCTCAAACTTGAATCGTCGTCGTCTTTGCTTTGCCTTTCAAGGAAAATTCTCAGAGCAGATGTGAACGAGTTAAAAAACGTGATAGAGAATGTAAAACGTTCAATCGAAGATATGGTTTCGAGAGGAACAGAATTTTTCGAACTGGCAAGAATTTCAGCTGGAATACAAGATCTGACTGTTAAAAGAGTGTTAGAACTTGCTGAAAATAAATTCGCAACCCCGACCTACTGCTGGCTTCAAACTGGTGACTTGGGAAGGGGCGAGACAGTTCTACCATTGAAGCAGTCAAGTTTGATCGTTTTTGAAGGTGATGAAAAGCAGATAATAGAATTCGCTGAAACTGTCTGCTCAACACTCGATAGAATTGGTATATCAGACTCACCCTTTTCTGCAAAGCAGTGGTGTTTTAGCCTTGAGGAATGGAGTGAAATTATAAGAAGGTTGTTTTGTGATCCTGAAAGACACATTTTAGAGATATCAACTATCATGGATAGTAGGTTCCTGAAAGGTAGCAAGGAGGTATACTTGCAGTGGCAGGATATTCTCTCAAGAAGTGTAACGAAAAAAGCTGTCAGCGCAATGATGAGGGCTGCTTTGAACGGGTATGATAGTGCTGAAGAATATACAGTGCCGGTGTCACATCTGCTTATGGGGGTAAAAGCTCTTACTCTCGAAGCTGGAATTTTTGATGTGAAAAATACCAAAGAAAGGTGTGAGAATCTTCTAAAAATGAAATTGATTCCCGAGGGTCTTGGACGGGACATTCTGGAAGCGTACAGTGTTATGAATGAGATTGCTCTGAGAAATCAAATTGGATACCCGATTGGTAAAATTGAAGAAATCCTGCTTAAAGAATCGGCAAAAATCGTTTCACAGTTCCAAAACTTTTTAAGGGCGAGGTTATGAGCGAGCTGCTAACAGCAAGATATAGCGTAATTGATCTTGAAGCGACCGGACTTAATCCGAAAAAAGACGAAATGGTTGCATTGGCTATAATACCCATGGTTGGAACAAGAATTCTAATAAAAGACTATTTTTTTACGCCGGTGAAACCGAAGAAACTCAAGGCAAATTCGATAAAGTACCATGGAATTGATTTCAATGCACTGAAAAATGCTCCAGAATTCTGTACTATTGCAGAGAAGATTAAAACATTCCTTGATGGTACCATAATTGTCGGATATTCAACAGATTTCGATGTACAGATACTTAAGAACCATTTTTCGAAATCGAAATTGAGACTCGATTTAAAATATATTGACGTGGCACAAATCGAGAAATGGATTATGAGGAAAAACGGTATTGGAGTTATTCATTTGAGTTTAGACGATCTCATCAAAAAATACGATCTTGAGTTGGCATACAGACACAACGCTCTTGCAGATGCATATTATACAGCAAGAATATTCCAGTACCAGCTAAAAAAGTTGCTGGATTTTGGCGTGAATAAACTAACAGATCTTCTATCCATTGGTCAAATGGAAAATCCGCTGTACTGGTAATCAAAGGAACCTCGCTTCTATCATTTTGTGGAATTCGGATATGCTTTTCAGAGAGTTTTTTATGAATTCAACTCTAACCTTTGGCAGTTCCCTCAGATTTAACTCATTTATATTAATGTCCTCCTTGCCTACATTGTGTACTTGAGTCAGGAAGTGAATTCTCCTGAGGAAAACATAAGATGCTTTTAAATTTGTTGCCAGATCTTTGCTTATAGCCCCTTTTGCCACAAGCTCATCAATTCTTTCAACAGTATTTTTAGCTCTGACGTTGAATCCAAAACTTAAAGCCCTTACTGGGGCGATGGTGGGGACTATTGCGTGTTTCTTCAAATCAAGTCTTTCAACTGTAAGTCTTCCACCGAATCCAATCGGAACTCTGAATTTTAACGACTCTTCAAGCATTTTGGCAAAAATCACTTTCTTTTCGCCAATTCTAAATAACACACCTTGAACAAGGTTGAATAAAGAGACATCGCCAAATACATGTCTCATATCTGTAAATATTGACAGCTGCAGGATATTTTGTGGAGTAAAAACAGATTCCCAGTACTTTAACGTTTCCAGCCACTCTTTAACGGACATTATCCATTTCTCATTTCCAACCGTATATCTTCCTCTGCAATCTGGAAACCCAACTTTCAGCAGGTAGGAATGGATTCTTTTTCCCAGTTCGATGAAATAATCTTTGTAGGATTCATTCTCTATAATCATGGCGTTGTCCTGGTCTGTTCTCAGTAACTGCTCCATTCTCCCCTCGCTTCCGGTTACAAAGAAAGAAAATCTGCATGGCGGATTGCCCAGTTCATCAATGCATATTTTTATAACACTCTTTATAATCTGGTCATTTATAAATCCAACAATTTTACCAAGATTAACGGGATTTACGTACTCGTCTCTCGATAGTATTTCGCAAAGATACGTATTGAATCTCTCGTAAATCTCTCTGACCTCTTTAATGTCTCTGGCTTTTGTAAATTCTTCCAGAAAGTAGAACGGCACCTTCGAGGCGTAGAAAACGATATCGTTTATAGAGATTACACCTGTTATT
>CAZZAF010000012.1:0-48588 GCA_964652135.1 uncultured archaeon | reverse complement strand
CCATAGAAATATCTTATAAAGTAGAAAAAGCAAAAAGAGATATATTAAGATTTCGTTCTGTTTGGACTTAGATAGAATCTGATGGGATAATACATTGTGTTGGCCACTGTTTGACTTAGGCAAACCAAAAAACAAAATTGACTAAAGACCTAAAAGCTCAGAAAAATAGAATTAGTAGCTGTTATACATTATAGTATAGCTAACATTACATATTTGATATTCTTGGTGAAATCTTTCCTATTAAGTATTTTAATAATAATTGTTTTGGTAATAATGCATTAGCAAGTGGGTTTGCAAAATTTTCCTCTTGATTTTTTACGTGTTAGAAATTAGGAATGCGCACTTCCACAAAGTCGGCCGATTCGAAAGAAATATATGAAACTCTATTTTTGCCGTTTTATGCTTGATACAATAGCAGCAACAATCTGGCTTTTACTTCCAGCGTACACCCCGAACAACTTTGCTGTAGTATTTGGTGGGGGAAAACCGATAGACATGGGGAAGAAATTCTTAGATGGTAGAAGAATTCTCGGAGATGGAAAAACAATAAGAGGTTTTATCGCTGGGGTTCTTGGTGGTCTGCTTGTAGCTCATATTCAGCGTTTTATTGAGAGTATTGCTGGAGTTGGGCTGTATTCATCCCTAGATTACTCTTCATTCTTCATTCTTGCCTTCTGTCTTGCTTTCGGGTCACTCACAGGTGATTTAATTGGTAGCTTCATAAAAAGACGAATCGGGCTTGAAAGAGGTGTAAGCTTTCCACTCCTTGATCAGCTGGGATTTTTGCTCGTTGCCCTTGCCTTTGCATATCTGTTCTCACCAGATTTCGGTAAGCTTTTCACGCGTGGCATTATACTGACCGCCATCATTATAACGCCAATCTTTCATCTTTTGGCGAACGTTATAGCCCACAGGCTCGGTCTAAAGGACGTTCCGTGGTGATTTGGATGAAGGAGAAAATTGTGGAAAAGCTGATAGAGGTAGGATCACTTAAGTTTGGGGAGTTCATTCTGTCCTCAGGAAAGAAGAGCAGTGTCTATGTCGATATTAAGCATGCCTGCACATATCCTGATCTTTTAAAGCTAATAGCAGAGGGGATGAAGGAAAAAGTTGAGGGTATGGATTTTGATAAAATCGCATGTGTGGAACTTGGTGGCGTACCGTTGGCTGTAGCACTGGCTATTGAAACAGGCAAGCCATATGTAATATTCAGGAAGCAGAAAAAGGATTATGGAGTCAAAAGCGATTTGATAGGTGAAGTTAGAGAAGGAGAGAAATTTGTTGTTGTTGAGGATGTAACAACGACGGGCGGTTCGGCGTTATCGGCTGCGCAGAGGGTAAGAGATAGAGGAGGGGAGGTTGAGGCAGTCGTTGTCGTTGTGGATAGAAATGAGGGGGCTATGGAAAGATTTGCCGAACAAGGCCTGAAATTAATTCCAATTCTGACTCTTGAGGAGCTTATGAAGTACAGAACCTAGTTTATTGTTTTTACGCTTTTTAAAGCTCAGAGCCAGTTTTATTGAACTTACCAGCTGTGTCGTCATATTTTCAACCCTGCAGTATCGAGTATGGTATATGAATCAGTTACACAAAAAATATATATCAAATTTCCGAACATTTGTTCGATGAAGTGGCTTGAGGGTTTGGTAGTTGTAGCGGCGATGTTGCTCCCGTTTGCACTCATTAGAACTGAGGATCTCACAACTTACGTTTACTGGATTTTGGTCAGCGCTGCCTATATTGCCTATACAGCCTTCACAATGAGGTGGGAGCCATGAACAGCTTCATCATCCTCACAATCCTGTATGCAATTGCTGGAACGGTTATAGCTCTTTACGCGAGGAAGGGGATAAGAAGTCAGGAAGATTATTTCATTGCCGGCAGAAGGATTGGTGGAGTAATCTCTGCCCTGACTTATGCGGCAACAACCTATTCGGCCTTTATGATGGTGGGACTGGTTGGTTTCAGCTACGCAACCGGAGTAGGTGCTGTCGGCTTTGAGCTTCTGTATCTCGTTAGCACAATCTTTCTTCTGTCTTACTATGCCCCCAGAGTGTGGAAAATTAGCAGGGATAAGGGTTTTGTCTCCCCAGCTGAGCTGTTATCCTACAGATATGGTTCTGCGGTAGCAAAGCTTGCAGCGTTAATCTCATTGCTGGCACTAATCCCTTACACTTCTGTTCAACTTATAGGAGTAGCTCTCCTGTTTGAGAAGAACGGGCTTACATTCGTCGAGGGAATTGTGGTTGCGGCAGTTCTTGTTGCTATTTGGGCAATGCTTGGTGGGTTGAGAAGTGTTGCGTGGACCGATGCAGTTCAGGGCATTATTATGCTCTCCGCTGCGGTTTTGGTTGTTATATGGACGTATCTATGGGGATTCAGCAATGTGAGCTTTAATGCAGAAGTTTCAAGGCTTGGAGAACTACTCTACGTACCGAATAGCTTCTGGACTCCTGTGAGATTTGCGGCCCTTGCAGTACCTTGGTTTTTCTTTGCTTTAACAAATCCACAGGTGTTTCAGAGATTATTCATTCCAAAGGATTCAAGGGCAATAAGAAATATGATCATTCTTTTTGGATTCTTTGGACTCATTTACACAGTACTGGTCACGTTTCTTGGTTTAGAACTGCGTTTGATGACGGAGCTTGGAACGTTTCCGGCTGTTAAAGACAGAGATGCTGTAACGCCGACACTGCTAACGTATGCGCCTGAATGGCTTTCACTGCTTGTCGCTTTGAGCATTCTTGCGGCAGCGGTAACAACAGCCAACTCAGTAATTCTAACCCTATCTTCGATGATTTCACGTGATATTATTAGGGAGACAAAGAACATCATTACTGGCAGGATTGGAGTTCTCGTACTTACTTTACTCGTTGCCGTATTTGCAATGCAGAGACCAGCCTATATAGTTGAGCTTGCAGTACTTTCGTCCACAATCTTGCTCTGCCAGCTACCGCTTATTCTTGGAATCTTCCACTGGAGCAGGGGCAAGAAGTACACAGGAATTTCGACGCTTGTGGCAGGATCTTCAATAGCCGTGACTTTTTCATTCCTTAAACTCAGTCCTCTTGGTATTCCAGCTTCTATATGGGTTCTGTTAGTTTCATTTGCAGTTCATCTGATTGTTTCTGTGGTGGAGGATCTTAAATCTGCTTAGTTTAGTTTTTTCATTAATTTGCTGCAGTTTTACGATATTTTTTATGGATTTTGGATGATGCTTGAAGAATATTCAACGGTCAATCGAAACCTTGATATTCTTAATTCTCCAACGGTTTGCGTATGGTGAAGATATACGTCGTTTACAACTACGGACAGTACAATCACCTGATCCATCGTACTCTGCGAGATCTGGGAGTGGAAACCAAGCTCATACAGAATACAACGCCTGTAGAGGAGCTTAAAGATGTGGATGGGCTGGTTCTTGGTGGCGGCCCATCACTTGAAAGAACAGGTAACTGCGAACTCTATGTTAGGGAACTGGACGTCCCGATTCTTGGAGTTTGCCTTGGACACCAGCTTCTTGCAAAGATGTTTGGTGGAGAGGTTGGAAAAGGAAGCGTTGGGGGTTATGCTGAGGTCAATGTCAGGCTGGTGGATGCTAACGAAATATTTGAGGGATTGCCAAAGGAACTGAAGGTATGGGCAAGTCATGCCGATGAAGTGAAGAAATTGCCTGAAGACTTCAAGCTGCTTGCTGAATCCGATATATGTAAGGTTGAAGCAATGAAACACAAGACAAAGCCAATTTATGGTGTGCAGTGGCATCCCGAGGTGTATCACACTGAGAAAGGTGTTGAATTCTATCAGAACTTCGTAAAGATATGCAAGAAATAAGATCAAAAACCTCTCTTTGAATTCATTTGTTTTCACATTTGGCAAGAAGATGGATACTTATTTACGGAATAATCTCGGTGGTGTTGTTGTACTTTGGGTAATAGAGATCATCCAGGCTTATAACTCCCCTCTTTACAAGCTCCTCGATTCTTGGTTTAATTCGTTCCATTTCCCTTATGAGGTGTTTTACTGTTTCACAGACTAGTCTGAATCCTTCTTCACCCCATATTCTTTCATAGTTGAAGAATAGGCATCTTCCTCCACAGATGTAGGAATACCTGCAGCTTTTACACGGTTCCAGCAATTCAACTTTCTTCAACTCCTTTGGATCGCTTTCAAGCGTTCCAGCCTCATTCCACACCATATCGGCGCATATCGGGCATGCAACAACCCTGCCGTCTGTTGTAATGGCAAATGAATTCACTCCCGATCCGCATGGAGGTGATGTATTGGGTTCAAAGAACATTGGTTTAAGAACTCCCAGAAATGGCACGATTCCCAAAATCTTACCTTCCTCAAGCTTTTTAACCCAGTATTCAGCAAGCTTCGAAATTCCCTCGTTATATTTTTTCACCCACCCTCTGAAATCCGTCCAGAGATCGTCTGGACTCCAGACTGCGTTTAGCTGCCAGTGAGCATGTGTGAAACCGAGTGAGAGAAGATGTAAAACATCCCTGAATATGTCCGTTTTCTCGCATGCAACCATTCTTGCTATTAGCTCTCCATCGTACTTTTCTTTTACAAGCTTCACATTTCTGATAACCCTTTCATACACGCTACCTTTGTAGAAGTCATTCACATCCTTTATACCGTCTATGGAGACGAGAATGGTCGAGAATCTCTGGAGATATTCATCTTCGATTTTATCCAGCAGCAAACCGTTCGTCTGGAGAATGTAGTGTTCAGCCTTGATTTTATCCATTATCTCTACCATTAAATCTATCCTGAGCAATGGCTCTCCGCCATAGAAGGCTATGGATGGGTTTTCATCCCTTGAAATGAACTTTTTGAGGTCATCTATTGAGTACTGTACATCGTGAGGCATCACGTATTCGGGAATCGTGCCTCCGCAGTACTTACAGCTCAGATTACATCTACCTGTGAGGAATATGATGTATAGCATGACTCCCACTTAGCACCAAAATTTAAAAAGTTGTGAGTTGAACTAGTCAGGATGAAGAGTGTAGTAATACTCAGTGCCGGCCTGGATTCGGCGGTTGCGATGGGCATAGCTCGTCGCGATGGGGAAGTTTGCCTGGCGATAACATTTGATTACGGCCAGAAAGCGGCCAAAAAAGAGATTGAATATGCAAGAAAGCTCTGCGAGTATTTTGGTGTTGAGCACAGGGTAATCGAGCTTCCATGGATGAAACAGTTTGAAAGCGGGCTTACAAAAGGAGAAGTACCTGAGGTGAGCGTTGAAATACTGGAAAAGCATGCTGAAGAAACTGCAAAGGCTGTCTGGGTGCCAAACAGGAACATGGTGTTCATTGCCATTGCTGCAGCTTTTGCAGAAAATTATGGATGTGATACGGTCGTGGTCGGCTTCAACAAAGAGGAGGCGGAAACGTTTCCGGACAATACCAAAGAATTTGTTGAAAGGATCAATAAAGCACTGGAGCTGTCCACTATGAGTAAAATCTCTGTTTATGCTCCACTGATTGATAAGACGAAGAAGGAGATTGTTGAAATTGGAGCTTCAATGCAGTTCCCGTTCTACCTGACCTGGAGCTGCTACTACAGCTATGATAAGCCGTGCATGAAGTGTGAGTCGTGCGTACGCAGAAGTGAGGCATTTAAGGCCGCGGGAGTGACAGACCCTTGGACGCAGAAATAAACGAGATCTTTGAATCAATACAGGGAGAAGGGATATTTGTTGGTGTCAGGCAGCTTTTTATTAGATTTTCCAAGTGCAATCTAAAATGTGTATACTGCGATACGCCAAGGAAATCCGATCTGTGTAGAAATTATGTTTCCGGAACCATACTGAACAATCCAGTCAGTTCCGAGTACGTTTCATCGTTAATAAAAAACGTAAAGGTACACTCCATCAGCTTTACTGGTGGAGAGCCTTTACTTTACGCGGACTTCATTGCATCACTCGAAAAAACAAGACCGTTCTACCTTGAAACCAACATGACTTTGCCCGATGAAGCTAAAAAAATCAAAGACATTGTGGATTACGTTGCAGGGGACTTCAAGATCAGAGAAGCTCTACCTTCAGCAGACTATGACGAAGTTGTTGAAAACACCATTGAATGTTTCAGAATTCTCAGACACAATTCCAGACGTGTAACATTCTGCAAAATAATTTTACCAGAAGAGTTTGACGTCGAGGAAGTTATCAACAACGCTGAATCTGTGAAGGATTACGTTATATGCTTTGTACTGCAGCCAGTTTTTGGCTCTAAAAACATTGATATACTGCTTGCACTGCAGAAGAAACTTATGGATTTCAGTGATACAAGAATCGTACCTCAGGTTCACAAGTATCTGGGGGTGAGATAATTAAGCTGGTGATTGGAGTATCCGAAACATTTGATGCTGCACACTATTTGCCGGATCACAATAAATGTGGAAAGGTTCACGGACACACATACAAGGTTGAGGTTGAAGTAGAGGGTGAATTGAAAAACGGTATGATAATCGATTTTGAGGATCTAAAAAATATATTGAAGGATGTAGTCAGGAAATACGATCACAACCTCATAAATGAGTTGATTGAGAACCCGACATGTGAGAATCTATGTCTCGCGATTTTTAGGGAACTTCAGGAAAAAGAACTCAAAGTTGTGAGAGTGAGAGTTTGGGAAAATCCGGATAAATGGGCTGAGGTAAGGGTTTAGTATTAAATAGTTCAGAACCAATACCGAAAAATTTAATAGCTAAGAAATAAAAAGTTTCAGATTAATGTATGTGATAATGAATATGATAATGATTGTATTGTCTGTTACTGTATTTATCACATCGTTCCTTAACTGTTCTACAATATGTTCAAGAAGTGATGCAACCCAGTTCCTTAACTGGAAAGTGAGGGAAACATTCTTGGTTCTGACAACTCTGGCTGTTTTACTTTTACTTACATGTCTTTTTGGTAGTGTGCTTGGTGTGGCTGGAATATACTCCACCTCATACTTTTTGACTGAACTTCTGTCTCTTGTTCTGTTCATCCATATGCTTGTCTTTAACGTCTCTCTTCTCGTAATTCTTATTAGGAATGGTTATTTTTCGTTTGTCTGCAGTGAAAGCATTCAGATTCTATTTTATATTGCAGTTATGTGGGATTTCTTTATTGAAAGAGTTACTGTTCAGGCTGAAGTTGCCACAATTTTAACCGCTTTACTTGCAATTGTAATTGTGATTGTGCTGGTACGTTTATTCAGATATCTACGAGTAATGAATTTAATATTCGAGCCGGTAGATCTTGGCACATCTCTCAAACTGTTTCTTGTATTTTCGATGCTTCTCTCAGTAGCAGAGATAGCCGATATTTTCTCTGAAGGAGCAGCCAGAATGTTTTTTATCTTATCAGTTGTTGTGGCTCTGGCCTCGATGCTTGCGATGGACCTGGCGATAAATAAAATTGTAGACAGCATCCCTGTCGACGGCGATTTTAGTCAATAGTGTAATGCATTTACACTCGGACCGATTGGTAAAAAGACTCTGAAGGCGAAAAGTATATTACTTGGGATTGTGTGTGGCTAAGGCTATACAGTAGAACATGGAGGGATTATGGTTTGAAGGAACTAAGCGAGAAAGACTTTGACACATTCATAAACAGAGATAAGCTGGTTGTTGTGGACTTCTTTGCGAGATGGTGTATCCCATGCAGGTTTTTCATGCCCGTACTCGAAAGACTTGAGAAATCTTACAACGGGAAAGTGGAGTTTGCGAAGGTGGATGTTGATAAAGATCCCAAGCTTGCTATTGAATACGACATAGAAACGGTTCCAACCGTGATTATATTCTATAGAGGTGAAGTTGTAGGGGGCTTCCTTGGGGCTGTTCCAGAGAAAGTTGCCAGAAAGGAGATTGACAGACTCTTGAGGAAATACTGCGGGGAAGAAAATCCGTGCGGTGAGGAGTGCGTAAAAAGCACTCAGGTTTGAGACTAACACTCCTACTTCTTTTTTGGTGGCGCTATCTGTCTACATCTGAAATCGTTTGTTTTTCATCACTCTCGAAGGGTTAGAAGAATAGCTATACTCACAATGGCTGCAATTAACAGTATAAATCCAATTACAACAAATCGCAGCAGTTTTATGATTTTTCTCCTCTGCTCCTCGGTCATTACCTTTATGACTATGCTTGATGGATCACTGGGCTCATATTTTCGTGTGCCACCATACCTGACCTCCGCGGTGTATTTTCCTGCTTCTTTGAATACATGGGTGAATGCAAAAAAGCCACCGTAACCAGATCGGGTATTACCGACTTCAACACCGTCAATGAGAAGTTTTAGATCTCCTCCTTCAAGTGGTTCCCATCGACGCAGTTCTGGGTCGTACCATTGCAGATAGCCTGAAATTGTAACAGTTTCCCCTGTTACTGGTCTTGCATTACTTGCATACAGCCCTGCTATTCTTGTTTTGAGTTTTGTTTTGAAAACTTCACTGCTCATAATTGCATTTACAGATGCGTCAGTTAAAATTTTGCATGAAATTCGTAGTAGAAGGGGAGATAGTAGAAGTGGGGCCGGTGGGATTTGAACCCACGACTTGCGGGTCTCTTCGGGTCAGCACTCCAACGGGTCATCACCAGTCAGCAGACCCGTTTTTCATCATCACCGCTGGAGCCCGCCGCGCTGCCTGGCTACGCCACGACCCCACTTTTCTGACCTTAGTTTTTACTTTTTGCAATATAACCCTTGCGATGTGGAATATTTCAAGTTTTTGCATAACACATTTTGATTGATAAATTTGGAATTTACAGCATGCAGGTATAATCCATGGCTCTTATCGTGGTATTATTCTCGTAGGCTTTATGGAATCTACCGGTATTATCCCAATAAACTTTAAATAAATATGGCAGTCAATTTTGTTTTGATGCCAAAAGTCAGTATTGACATTCCAAAGGAGCTCTACGATGACTTGATGAGGCATGTTGGAGAAGACAAGAAATTTGTGAATCTCAGTGAGGCAATACGGACTGCTATAAGGAAAATGCTTGACCATCTCGATGAAATTGACAGAAGGCATGGGAGGTTGAGAGAATGATGTACGGGGAGTTTGCAATCTGGGCAATTGCGACGTTGGGGATAGTCACTCTAACGGTAATCCTGGCTGAGAGATATGGTGTGGAGATTGCCGTGGGGATATTCGCTTCGCTCATAGTCATAGCAAATGTAATTGCTGTTAAGTTAATCTCAATCGGACAGTTCATAGTTCCGGCAGGTGTAATCGTTTATTCTTCGACGTTCCTTATAACGGATATAATCGGGGAGATTTACGGAAGGGAGTATGGTAAGAAGGCGGTACTTTCTGGCTTTTTTGCGAATATTGTTGCGCTTGTATCTATAATGATTGCAGTTAAATGGAGCCCGGCTCCCATAATGGCTCCGGAATTGCTGAAATCATTTGAAAATGTCTTTGCTTTCGCACCGCGCATCGTCCTTGCTTCGATGATCGCTTACTTAATTTCTCAGATCCATGATGTTTATGCGTTCCACTTCTGGAAGGAAAAGACCAGAGGAAAACATCTCTGGCTGAGAAACAACGCGTCAACGACAGTTTCGCAGGCAATAGACACGGTATTATTCATAACAATTGCCTTCTATGGTGTGGTACCCACTGAGGTTCTGTTTGGCATGATAGTTGGACAGTACATTATCAAGGTTGGAATCGCTCTCCTAGACACCCCATTCATGTATATTGCAACGTATGTGTGGAAGGCCATGAAATCAAAGGCAACGGCTTAGCAGTTTTTCCATTTTTTTTTCAAAAATTAAACAGAAAGCCTTTCCAGCTGGTTGAGCAGAGTTACTCCCTTTCCCATTTCTTTTACATCCCTGAGGAGATCTGGTGAGGGTTTGCCGTGGTAGAATATTACATGCTCGGCATCACAGTGCTCGATCATCTCGATTATTCCTCCGTAATCGACATGGTCGCTTATAACTATTCTTGGCAATCTGTAGAACTTCTGAGCCGTCAGGATGTATTTTTTACCCCTCACACTCCACAGGGAGCGTGGAGATACAAGACGAACATCACCAACCTCTTCAACATCAATTCCAATGGCCCTGCATATTCTTTCGATTTTTTCTTCAGCCTTCACAGCATAGCCGTTTTCGAGTAAAATGCTTGCAACCCTCTGGGCTTTGCCTATGGGATAAACACCAAAAGTCGAACCTTTTGCCTCGTTCACCAACTTATGAATTTCATCCTCGAAAACGTGTTCTGGGCTGCCATAGGTAGCTTCTGTCACAAGAACGTCGCATTTTGGTAGTTTTCTGTAGTCCTTTACATCACCGGTCACAAGAACTCTGGTTTCGGATTCAATCAGAAAAGCTGTAGAGCCGTGCATGTGCTCCGTTGGATAAGTCTTGATCCTGATACCTCCGAGATTCAACGTATCTTCTATCTGAAATGTAATCCCGGAGAACTTCTTTGATGTTGTAGCTTCCAGTATTCGTGCCGTTTCAACCGACGCAACAGCATTGGGATTTGTCATGTTGTAATTGCCATAATGGTCTGTGTGGGCGTGCGTAATCAGGTTAAATCCTGGACCTTTCGAGGAATCGATGTGGAGATCAACGTCTTTGAATCGAAGTGTTAAATGTGGCCTTGTTCTTCTGCCATTTGCTCTTCTGAATGGTAAGAAGTTAAAAACTTCGAGAATTTCTAACGAATTCATCTTTTTCTCCCCTTTCTGTAGCAGATCATGCAGTCCTTACATTTCTCAGGTATCTCCTTTTTCATATTGTAGGGGCTAGCCAACGGGTTATATAGGCTCTTCGCCTATGGAATTATGTTCAGTCCTTCTGAGGCTTGTAATTTCTGGTTTAACGGAAATGTTTTATACAATATAAAAAATTAGATTATTAAAGGTGGTATTGGATGTGTAATGAAGAAGATGGTAAAGCTAATTTTAAGTGGATATTTGCCAGCGGAGTCACGGCTGCATTTTTTATTGCTTTCCTGTTTATTGTGTGGGAAATGAAGCAAAATTCTAGAGTGGTATTGTTTTTACCATTGCTAGTCCTGTTCTGGGTTATTTCTCTTGAGTGGGTTAACAACAGAGATCTCAATAAAGGTGAGATGAGGCGAGCTATAGCTGCAAGCCTTGTTACGGCATTCATTGTTCTGGTTTTCTCCAGCACGTATGGTCTAGATCTACTGATGGTTGATAAAGAGATACTGAACTTCTTCTTTGGTGTTCTATCTACAGTAATTGGGTTTTACTTTGGATACAGAACCGGTGAAGAACGAGTACAATCTCCTGACCAAAACAAGTGAAAAATTTGGGATCATTCGATCTCAATTTTCTTTATTTCTTTCTTTTCGTTCTCCTTTGATAGCAAACTCTCCAGTTCTTCGATCTTTTTCACGTGCTCATCAATGAGGCTCTTCATCGCGAGAAGAAACTCCTTGTAAGCCTGCAGCGCGTGTCTTCTAAACTCTTCTGGCAGAACATCGTCGGGAGTTGGAACTTTAACTTTGATCTCTTTTGGCATTTTTTCACCCAAAAGTAATTCTTAGTTCACCACTCTTAAAGCTTGCCCCCGTTGGTTCTTTCAGTGCAAGAGATTGCGGGAGAAATACTATTCTTTTCCACTGACCGGCAACTATTATCAGTTCTTCGCCTCTTTTCAGCAGTTTAAGTTCTTCTTTTGACACAAACGGGGCTTTGATTGCAAGGACAAAGTTTTCACCTTCCTTCTCTATTCTCATCGGCTTCTCGTGATAGAATACTTTTGTAGGATCCTCCCCATCATACAGCTCATTGGAAAGTTCAAAGAGAGTATTTCCTGTAACTTCTGTTGATTTGAATGGTATTCTGAAGATGGGTACAGGGAATTTTTCCTCTATCTCTTTCAGGTATTCTTCTTGAATCTTAATCCATTTGGCGAAGTAGTCCCCTGCCTGCTCCGGGAATATCTTGTTTACTATTACGCAGTCGACTCTGTAGCCGAAGAGATTGAGGTATGTAAAAGCTCTCTCTGACTCTCTTATGACCATTCTCTCAGGGTTCATTACAATTCTTACTGTTGTATCCTCACTTTCGAGGATCTTTTTAAGTTTACTAATTTTGACGTATAGCTCCTGTATTTTGTCCAAGACTTCATCCGATGGCAGCGGTACATCGATTATTGGTTCAGCGATCGGCTTAACGAGTTTGAGCACTTTCTTTTCAATCCCAAAAAAGCGGTTCATGTACCACTTTGCAACCTCTGGGACACTGAGCAATCTGAGCGTTTCGCCAGTAGGGGCGCAGTCGAGGATTACGACGTCATACTCCCTCTTTTCATAATAACTCAAAAGATGGAGCAGACTCGCAAGCTCATCAAATCCGGGAAATATTGCAAGCTCTTCCGCAACAACGTCGTCGATACCCTGTGATTTGAAGAAGAGTGTTAGGTATTCTTTTATTGTATTCCAGTGCTGTTCAAGTTCATACTCAACGTTTACTTCCATTCCAAAGAGATTTTCATCGATCTGTGTTGGATATGGATTCAGTTTACGCTGGAATGAGTCAGATAGACTATGAGCTGGATCTGTTGAAATTATAAGAGTTTTATAGCCAAGCTTTGCGGATTTTATGGCTGTAGCAGCCGCAACAGTCGTTTTTCCTACACCACCCTTACCTGTAAACAGAATTATTCTCGGGTTCATTTTAATTAATGTGGTTATGGAAGTTAAAAAGTTGGTGGTGGATTGTTGAAGCAGGTATTTGGTAGTTTGTCTAATTTTTTTAAGAAATTAGTTGGAAATCTTTATTAACTTGTAATCACATACACAGGCAAGCATGCGAAAACTGGATGACAAGGCAGTGTCAGTATTGCTCGGTTTCATTTTGGTTATGATGATTTCTATGTTAGCTTTAAGTATTGCGCAAACTACACTCGTCCCGGACATATGCAAACAGGCTGAAGCGGATCATATTGATACTCTCACAAGTGAGATTTTGAGAGCAAATCAAATTACGACCACACCTTTCGACTTAAAGCTGGATATGGGTGTGAAGTATCCGAGATATCCTTTTCTATTTATACCACCAACCACCACTTCTACACTATCTTCAGAAACTTTTCCAGTTGAAATCAGATATACTGAAATCCTTCCAAATGGTAGCTCGGTTAACCGAACAATGAGCCTTCTTTCCAAGAGAATTGTGATCACTCCGAACTATTTTTACTATCCGAAAACGAGTTTGATTGTTGAGAATACGGCAATTTTTAAGGGAACAGATCGAGGGTTTATAGCAGTTACTGACCAGAGAGCATTCAAAAAAACCGTCAATTTTGTTATTCTCAACACGACATTTACATCTCTTTCAACTGCGAGCCCCTTAGATCTGGTTTTTGTACCGGTCTCTGTTGGTGGTGATGTTCTCGCTGAAGATATAACAATAAGTTTCGAAAGTGTCTATCCTGAATACTGGAACAGAACTCTGACGCAACTCGGTTACAAAGTGGACATTTCAGGGAATAATGTAACTGTAAAGATTGATGAAAGAACTTCTTTGGCAATTTCAACTTATTACGTATTTAGTGGCGTCTCTGTTTCATCACAGCAAGCCATGCAACTGATGGAAACTTTAAAGCCGGTACCCCACAGAATAGTTAAGATAAATCCACTGGACAGATATGAGCTTAAACTTGGTGAAACGATCATCTTGGGTGCTAAGGTTCTGGATGAATATAACAACCCTGTTGAGGGTGTGGAAGTTAGTGTTGATGTTGAAGGTGGTATTGGAGTCGTAAGTCCGAGTAAGGCATATACGGATGAGAGTGGTGCCGTTCACGTTGTCTTCAGCGCCAAGAATTCTAGTAGTGGAAAGGTTGTGTTTACTTGCGAGGAATGTAAGGATGTAAAAACTGTTGAATATGCTATTGATGTTGTTTCAACGGTGGCTGCTGCTGGGAATGTGTCCATTAATCTTTGGAGCGATCCACCAGAAAATGAGGATGGATATTCAAACAAGACAATATATGCAAAGGTTCTTGGTAATGGTGAGCCTCTACCAGGTTATGAAGTGGTATTTGCTACCAACAGCAGTAATGCTGTTTTAAGCAAAACAAAGGCTACTACCGATTATAACGGAATTGCCACAACAGAAGTTTCACAAAAGGTTACGGGTAAAAACTGGTACAGGGTTTACGGGTATGCTGGAAGTGCCGTGGACAAGATAGATGTTCTACTCAACACAACCCTTTCCTCGCCAGACATACACGTTCTGAAAATCTATGTGGAAAATCAGCTGGATACGAAGCTTGAGGGCTATCAGGTTAGGATTGTCATAAAGGATCCGGATATATTGAGTAAAATACAGTCGGATGGATCCGATATAAGGCTCTTTGAAAGACTTGTTGATGACCCCTATAATGAGACAGGGGGCAAGCTACCATACTGGATTGAGAGTATTACGCAAGACGAGTTAGCCATATGGACAAAGCTCGATCTGGGAAGTGAGGAGAACAAAACGATTTTCATGTATTTCAACAAAACTGGCGTCAGTTCAGAAAGCAATGGTGATGCTGTTTTTGAATTCTTTGACGATTTTGAAGGTAATAGTTTGAATACGAGCAAGTGGGACACCAATATTAAAGATAAAATGAATAAAAATTCAAAGTACTATAGAATTTCAAATGGTTATATCAAAATGAGGAGCAATAGGGATAATATCTGGATCGCAAGCAAAGATCCTATATCAAAGCCTTTCGTAGTCGAGGCAAGAGGAAAGCTTTCACATGTCGATGAAGATATAGATCTGCTCATCTATTACGCTAGTGAAAAGACAGTTTACAGGGACGTATCTCCGGGGACATTGGTTTTCAGATATGACGGACAGAAAGACTCTGACAAACCTAGTGAGCAAAAAAGTATAACATATTATGTAAAAGGCGAGAATCCGTATGTTCTTGGTGGCAAGGTGGGTTCGACCGATTGGCAAAGACTCATATGTACAGTCGAAGATACAGCGAGGTTCTGGGATAGCTATTTCAAGCAGGAAATAGAGCTTATTGATATGCCTTCCTATTCGACCGGCTATATTCACATAGCTGGCGACACTGATGATAACAAGAGATATGCATATTTGGACTACATACTTGTACGTAAATATGCTGAAAAAGATCCAAAAGTCACAATCGGAGAGTTATTGCAATAGCTACCCAGGAGTGAAACCATGGAAAACATAGCATTCCAGGTTTCGGAACTGATCTCTCTTCTTTTAATAGCATGTGCTGTTGGTGTGCTTGTAAAGTATATCAGGCTACCGTATACGATCGCGTTAGTTCTGGTTGGTTTGTTTGTTGGAGCTCTAAAGCTGCTGCCAGAAATTCCTCTTACTGAAGAGATCATATTCTTCCTGATCCTCCCTCCTCTGCTTTTTGAGGGAGCTCTAAACATGGATGTCCAGCATCTAAGAGCAAATCTGAGACCTATTACTCTGCTTGCCATTCCTGGAGTTTTGATTTCCACGATCTTTGTTGGCTTCTCGCTCAACTACTTGCTTGACATCCCCCTTCCAGTTGCCCTTTTATTTGGGGCAATGATCACTCCAACCGATCCTGTATCGGTTCTGGCAACGTTCAGGGCACTTGGAGCACCAAAACGGTTGACAACAATTCTCGAAGGAGAGAGCATACTGAACGATGGTGTTGCTGTGGTTTTATTCAGCATAATTCTTGAGATGGTAAGGAGTGGTGAGTTAGACATTCTGCACGGCGCTCTTAACTTCGTGTTCGTCTGTGCTGGAGGGTTTGCTGTCGGGCTTATTCTGGGTTATGCTGCTTACAAAGCTCTTGGCTACATAGACGACCATCAGATTGAGGTAGCCATAACACTCATACTCGCTTTCTCGAGCTTTGTTATTGCTGAAATGCTGCATGTCTCTGGCGTCATCGCTGTTGTTGCTGCTGGACTCGTCATCGGAAACTACGGAAGGTATTTCTCGATGTCACCTTCGACAAGGGTGGCTTTAACGACATTCTGGGGCTTCTTTGTCTTCCTTGTAAATTCGTTCGTTTTCATACTCATAGGACTGGACATCCACCTTGAGAAAATAGCTCTATACTGGGAACCAATAGTTCTGGCAATTGCTGTTGTGCTCGTATCGAGGGCTTTGGTGGTTTACCCTCTACTGAACATCTTTTCCTTCAAATTCGAGAAAATTCCTCTGCTCTGGCAGCATGTCATATTCTGGGGTGGTTTGCACGGTACAATTCCTGTAGCATTGGCTCTTGGGCTGGAAAGCGAGATACCGTATCGTGAGCTAATAGCAAGCATGACATTTGGTGTTGTTCTCTTCTCGCTGGTTGTACAGGGATTGAGCCTAGAATTCTTCGTAAGACGTTCATCTCTCGCCAGGAAAGACGATGTAAGGCTGAAATATGAGGAATTGCTTGCCAGATCAATTGCTCTCAAGGCTGCAAAGAAAGAGCTTGAAAGCATGCTCGAGGAAGGCGTAATAGCTCCGGAAATAGCGGACAAGATGCTCTCTGACATCAACACCCTCCTGGAAGATCTTACTGTGGAATTCGATTCGCTTGTTAAGGAATATGATGAGGTTGGCAGGGAAATGTGGATGGTGGCATGGAGGAAAGTGCTTCATGCACAGAAGAGTGCAATACACGATGCCGTAGTTAGGGGCTTGATCTCCGAAGAGGTAGCAGGGAAACTTGCAGAGGAGATAGATGCCGAACTTTCTGAACTAATGGAGGCTTAAAAATAGTTGAAAAGGGATTTATTTTCAATTTTAGGTCAATTCTTCCACAAATTTAGAAATTCTTTCCATCGCTTTTTCCAGGTTCTCCATTGAGGTGGCGTAGGATATCCTGATGTAGTTTTCGTTTCCATCACCAAAGGGCAGTCCGGGAGTCACCACAACTCCTGCATCAACGAGTTTTTCAGCAAACTCAATACAGTTCATTGGCACCTCTGGGAATACGTAAAAAGCTCCATCTGGCCTGTGGACGTTGAGCCCCATCTCCTTAAGCGCATTGTAAACGAAATCCCTTCTATTTCTGAATTCTTTAACCATTGTAGCGGTGATTTCCTTATCTTTTCCTTCAAGCATAACGTCTGCAATGGCCTTCTGGGCAAAAGCGGGGGCACAGACACTGTTTACCTGATGAACTTTGAGAATCGACTCGAGCAGTTTTTCATTTGCGATGATGTAACCAACTCTCCACCCTGTCATTGCAAGCGATTTTGAAAATGCGTTGATCACGACGACATTTTCGTAGCCAGCAAGTGTGGCGGGTTCTTTTTCATAGTATATGGAATCGTAAACCTCATCGCTGACAACAATAGCCCCGTAATCTGCTGCAATCTCGACAACAGCTTTCAGCTTCTTTTCTTCCATTATTGCTCCGGTTGGGTTGTTGGGGTAGTTCAGGAATATGACTGACACATCCTTATCCATCACTTCATTCAGGGCATCTGGATCGAGTTCAAAGTTGTTTTCATGCGTTAAAATCTGTTCAATTTTTGCTCTACAGAGCTTAGCGTATGTGAAATATGATAAGAAGTTGGGTGACGGGGTAATCACCTTACTTCCTTCTTCTATGAATGCAAGGCTGGTATTAATCAAAGCCTCACTGGCTCCAGCGGTAACCATGATGTTATTGATATCTACTTCAACACCTCTTTCAGCATACCTTTCTGCTATAGCTGTGCGGAGCTCGTTTATTCCAAAGTTTGATGTGTAGTGGGTATAGCCATTCCTCATTGCCTCGCAGGCTTTTTCAATAATAGCAGGATGTGTATCAAAATCAGGTTCGCCAATTGAGAGGTTTACGACGTCTTTGCCCTCTTTCTTGGCTTTTTCTACAACTTCAAACATCCTTCTTATTGCGGATGTGGAAATGGATGATATTCGGGTAGCCTCCTTCATATATCAGTCCTCCAGAATATCTGACAGATCCCATTCCTCCTCCTCAAATTCAAATTCCTCTTCGAATTCATCAATATCTTCGATGTCTTCAATCTCCTCAACTTCCTCTTCGACTACCTCATCCTCTTCTTCCCTTTTTTCTTCCTTCACTTCCTCAAAAACTTCAAATTCCTCTCTTATCGTGAGGAGTGCCTGCTTTACGACATTTCTGTATTCATCGAGGTCTGGACTGTAAACCTGCCATGCAAGTGCAACATCGCCATCGTCTCTGTTTGTTTCCATCCTCTCTATTCTTTCGAGAGTTCTCTTGGCTGTCTCATACACCCAATAATCTCTAACTTCGCTATCCACAACGGCGATATACTCTGGTCTTATGGATACGAAGTTCCTTGTTTCACCCTCGAAAACCCTTACCTTTCCTACCACTGCGATCATTTCGGGGGGCTCTATTTCAAGAAGAGTCTCTAAGGCCTCCGGCTGAAATCTACCTACAAAACCGATGAAAACTCCCGTAGGGTCGCTAATTCTGATTCGCCAGAAGTTTGAGTCTGGGCGCGCCTCTTCCTTCTCAAGCAAGGCTCCCACAATAAAGACTCTGTTGCACCTCGCACCTGTGGGCGTCAGAACGTATACTGGGGCTTTATCCCCGCCATCCTCAATTTTGTAAGTCGATCTGTTGAATTCATAGGCGAAAAGTCTTCTAGCCACTTCTCTTCTTCTCACAGTAGCCATATGATCATCCTCCAATGATGCTGAGGAGTTCATCTACCTGTTCTTTCAGGTTGCCTTTGAGAAATTCAACCTCTTTGACGATCAGGTATCTTTCACCCCTAGTACCAACTATCCTGAAGTATTTGCCAAGGAGTTTGTTTTTAAGTTCTGAGAGAACGGCGTTTCTATCGAGGTTTTCTTCAGCAATTTTTTTCGCCTCCTCAAGCCCGATTCCCGTTAACTGTTTTATGTTTTCCTCGTTAAGAATTATTTCATAGAAGTTTTCACCGTCATCTATGACTCCTTTTATCCTCAAGTCATCGTATCCAGTTGTTTTGCCATGTGTCGGGCATATACCCTTTGTCATCGGTCTGTTGCATTCTTTGCAGCGCTGAATTAAGCCACTGTTCTGCTGGATGGCTATTAGGGCTCCAACAACCTCTAGCTCTCTTGGTGGGAGCTGAATGTCTTCGTCAATTTCGACAATATCACTGTTTCTGTTAATGTTTATCTGCATTCTCCCGCCAAATGAATCAGAAACCACATTTTTGAACAGATAGCTTTTACCCTCCTCAACCTCACCTTTTCCGGATTTTGCCCAAATAACGAATTTTATTATGCCCGTTTCATCTCCGATAAGTCCAACCTGCGAAACATTTGGACTGCTTGCATCCCAGAGCTGGATGACTTTTGCTTTGAGACTTACCCACTGGTTCGGTCTTGTAATTTCTTCAATTTTTACGAGGGGGCTCTCTCTTGCGAGTTGTTCCCTCGATATATCCAGTTCTTTCATCAGGTAGTTTGTTACGGTTCTGATTGCTTCGCTTTCTGGAACTTTAAACTCCAGAATAAGGAGCTTGAGCCTTTTGGATATTTCTTTTGCGTCAACGTCAAAACCTGATTTTCTGAATCTTTCAACAATTTGATTGGTCAGCTGAGAAATTCTTTCATCAACTTTGTTCACATCGACCACCAACACACGATGTACATGTAAATCAATAAGTTTTTCCATTGGAATGAAAGTGAATATTTTTGTCGGTTTGGGGCGGCATCTTGTTTTACTAGGTTATCTCCATTTATAGAGCAGCCTAGGTTGATTTCCATAAGAGTTGAAAAATTTGGTTTTTGAATCAGTCTCCAAACGTTATTACTGGTGCGGTGGCCACTCTTTTTGCCCCCATCTCTCTCAATTTTGGTTTTAGAAACTTTACTCTTGCCTTATCCAGAATTATGTGTATTGCAACTCCACCCTTGGCGAGTTTGGAGACGGTGGGATCGAAGCCCTCCTTTGTCAGAAAATCAAGAATTGGCTGGATTCTATCCTCTTCCGGCACATTGAACATGAGGCTTACAAGATTTCTCGAATCTAAAACCTCTTTGAGATCTGTTATCAGATTATCCATCAGTTTTCTCTTTTCCGGATCTTCGTATGATTTCTTGTTTGCGATGAAAACAGAGTAAACTGGATCCTTCACGATATCAATAATCTTGCATCCGTTCTCTCTTAAAGTGGTTCCGAATTCAGTAATTTCCAGGATCAAATCCGCTTCAGGATGAGGGGGCAAAAGGGAAGCTTCAGTCTTTCCAATTGGGTCGAAAACAACGGCATTCAACTCAACTTTTTTTGCATACATTCTGGCAATTTCTGGAAACTCTGAAGCAAACATTACTTGCTTGCCGTTAACAACACGCTTGAAATCTTCTATGGTCTCCACTCCGGGGTAGATTTCTTCGGAAATCGCAACAACGAGTTTTGTAGGTCTGAAAGGCAATCTTTCAACCACTACGACGTTATCCAACCCGTATTTCAGCTTTGAATTCTCGAGGATGTCTTCGCCGGTAAAACCACCGTCGCCCTTACCCATCATGATGTAAAATGGCATGATCTGGGGGCGAACCTGCTTGAAGACTATGTTAGGGTGGTCAACTCCAATGATGTATCCTCTTTCGCTTTTCTTGAGTTTGTATCCAGCCTCGGTTAGTGCATTCCAGACTGCTTTTTCGAGATGACCGTCCGGAAAGTAAACCTTGATCTTCTGCATGCCAGCCGGAGCGGGCTATCTTTTTATAACAGTTTTGATATTTTTGGGACTTTTTGCCACTCATTACAGTTTCATTTTTGGTAGTTCCACAGCTATTGTCTAAGTTTTGATATATTGTGTGATAAAGTATAAATATATTGAAGAAAAACTTGAAAGATGGAAGATCGATTTGAAATAACGAATACAGACAGAAAAATAGCATTGTCTCTGATCACATTTGTTGCACTTTTGATTTCTCTGAGTATTGTGCTGGATTTGTATACAGAATACCTCTGGTTTGAATCTCTCAATCTGGAATCAGTCTTTATGGCCATGCTGTATTACAAAGTCGTCCTGTTTGCAGTATTTTTTGCTGTCGCTTTTGTTCTGCTTACCCTCAACCGTTTGGCACTTCAAAAAGCAAGCTATGAGTTTGGCGAGCCACTAAAATTGCCATTCTGGGTTGATTTATCACTGGCTTTGGTTGTAGCTCTGCTATTTTCCCGCATGTGGCTGCAGTATGTTTACTTCACAAACTCGGTTGACTTCAATTTTAAGGATCCGATTTTTGGACTCGATGTGTCATTCTACGTTTTCAAACTCCCGTTCATTCAGACTATACTTTCCTTTTTCTTTACGCTACTTTTGCTTGCCGTCTTGATTTCAGTAGCGTACTACGCTTACATATTCAGATGGGTGAAAAGTTTTGATGAACTCAAAGACCTCTTCCCTCAAATGGGATACATTCATATCTCTCTACTTCTGGCTGGTATCTTTATCCTAATAGGGTCTTACTTCTATCTTGCAAGGTTTGACCTGCTGACGTCTCCTCATGGAGCAGTGATGGGTGCTGGTTATACGGACGTGCACGTGAGACTTCCTGCGATGGGGTTGGTTGCAGCATTATCGCTTCTTTTTGCTGCGGTAAGTATCTATCTTGGCTATAAGCGAAACATCGATGCGATGCCTGTGCTTTTCATAGCTCTGGTGATTGTGATATTTCTTTCAATTGTAGCAGTGCCCGCTGTGGTACAGAAGCTCCAGGTTGAGCCGAATGAACTTGCCAAAGAGGAGGAATACATACGGTACGGTATTGACTTCACGAGGTTTGCCTATGGTCTGGACATTAAGAAAATGTACTATCCTGCTGAGAACAATCTAAGCGTCGACACAATTGAAAGAAACCGTGGTACAATAGATAATATTAGAATATGGGATCATCGCCCCCTGCTCAGCGTTTACAGGCAGATGCAGCAGATAAGAACGTATTACTCTATAAATGATGTTGATGTAGATCGTTACCACATTGATGGAAAATATACACAGATCATGATTACTGCAAGGGAACTTTCAACCGATATGCTTTCACCGAGAGCACAAACATGGCTTAACAAGCATCTGATATTTACACACGGCTACGGTGTTGTTGCCTCACCAGTGAACTCTATTACCAAGGAAGGCCTTCCTGATCTTATAGTTGAGGATATTCCTCCAAAGGGAAAAATAGCTATTGAACGTCCTGAGATCTACTATGGCGAGCTAACGACAGATTACGTGATCGTTAAAACAAAGCAAAAGGAATTTGATTATCCGCTGGGCGAAGGTAATGTTCTGACAACATACAATGGTTCGGGTGGAGTTAAACTCGATTCATTCTTTAAGAAGCTCATATATGCAATAAAGTTTGGCGATGTTAAGTTTCTGCTGAGCGAGTACATCACAACAGATAGCCATCTGATGTACCACAGAAATATTATAGATAGGGTATCAACGATAGCGCCTTTCCTCGTGTATGACAAAGATCCCTATATAGCAGTTATAGATGGAAAGCAGTACTGGATAGTAGATTCGTATACAACTCTTGACAAGTTTCCGTATTCTGCAAGATATCCGACATTCAACTACGTTCGAAATCCGGTTAAGGTTTTTGTCGATACCTATAACGGAACAACCGAGTTCTACGTTATTCAGGAAGAACCTGTCATCAAGGTTTTGATGAAAGCGTTTCCGGAACTTTTCATTCCAGCAGATAAAATGAGTGGGGAAAAGAGGGCACACATAAGGTATCCAGTTGATTTGTTTGAGGTTCAGGCTCAGATCTACGCAACCTTCCACATGGATGATGCCAAGACGTTCTACAATCGTGAGGATGTATGGGAAATTCCGCAGGAAATTTTAGAGGATACCAGAATAAAGATGGAACCCTATTACGTTATATTGACTCTGCCTGATAACGACAAGCCGGAGTTCCTGTTAATGTTCCCATTCACACCAAAGGGAAGGGACAATATCATTGCCTGGATGGCGGCGAGATGTGATGAGGATTACGGCGAGTTAAGGCTGTATGAATTTCCGAAAGGCGAGCTGATATACGGTCCCATGCAGATAGAGGCGAGAATAGATCAAAATGCTGATATTTCCAAGTTATTCACCCTCTGGGGACAGGTTGGATCGAAGGTCATCAGGGGTAACTTGCTTGTCATTCCTATAGAGAATTCCATACTGTACATTGAGCCCGTCTATCTGAGGGCCGAAAATGCTCAGATCCCAGAGCTCAGGGGCGTTATAGTTGTTTACAATGATGTGCTGGCGATGAGACCAACACTCGACGAAGCTTTGATAGCAGTATTTGGTGAGGAAGTTAAACCTGAAGTTGTTGAGGAGGAAAGTGTGCAGGATCTTGTGAAGTTGTCGGTTGAGCTTTACAATCTGGCGATGGGGGAAGCGAAGGCTGGTAACTGGAGCGGATTTGGTGATGCCATTGAAAGGCTTGGAGATGTACTTAGCAAGCTGAACCAGACAGCTGCTAGGAGCTAGCACCAACTCAAGATACATGACTCGATTGTACCGAAATCGCTTAAATATGCTCTCGAGGTCAATGGAATATGCGCATAAAGGTTGCAGCCGTCCAGTGCAGAGTTGGTGTGAATAGTTCCCTCAGGAGTGCTGAAAAGCTTATTGCAGAAGGGGTGGAGAAAGGAATTGAATTGTTCGTTCTGCCCGAGTACTTCTCATACAGAGAGGGAGATAGCCTTTCTGAGATATCCCGTGTAACTACTCGAAAGCTTTCCGAGTGGAGTAAGGAATATTCGTGCATCGTTGTGGGAAACGCGATTGTTCGATATGGTGAAAAGCTGTTCAACGCTGGACATATTTTTGCTAGGGGAGATCTTATTGGGATTCAGGAGAAAATCCATCCGACGAGAATTGAGAGAAGTCTGGGGATTGGTTGTGGAGATGAAGTAAGGGTATTTGACGTGAATGGGCTTAAGATTTCGGTTCTTATTTGTGCAGACATTCTGTATCCCGAGGTTTGCAGAATAGCAGCCCTTAAAAGAGCGGATGTTGTTCTCAATCCAGTGGTATCTTTCAAACATTCTGAACTCCCGGCTCAACGGATGAGAAGCTGTCTATATTTCACTCGATCTTTCGACAACGCTTATGCAGTTGTCAAGGCTGGGGGACCTGGCTTTACGTTTTTAGGTTCGGAAACTACTGGAAGGAGTTTGATATCTACGTTTGAGGGTATTGCTGCATCGTACAGTGATGAAAATGCTGAAGGGCTAATTTCGGCAGAGCTAGACATTTCTGCCATCAGGAGATACAGACAGATAAATTATTCACTTCACGATAGAAACGTTAAGGCGTATTCGGAACTGCTTGATCACGGGTTTGACTGTGAATGAGTAATAGTGGCTATGAATTTTAATTCGTTGTGCCTTAGAAAATTAGAAAATTCATTGGAAGGGAACGTTTAAAAAGCCATTAAGCTGAAAATAGCATTCGGGGCCCGTAGGGTAGGTGGACATCCTCAGGGGCTTCGGACCCCTGGACCCGGGTTCAAATCCCGGCGGGTCCGCTTTTCACCCCCCCCTTTATGGGTTATGGAGCTTTTACGATCATACTTTTTTCGACGATGATTGTACTGGTTGGAGAATGGATTATTTTAACTCTCACTTCATCTCCTACTTTTAACTCGATCCCTCTGTTTGGAGGTGTGCAGTCTTCCTTAATTCTAAAGCCAATTTTTTCTCCTACACTCCATACTCCATCATTGCTGGAAAGTTCACCAAGATAGCTCTGCCCTTTACGCCTATCTATCATCTGATCTCCTTCAATGTTGCTTGCACTAATTTCTTTATTTGGTTCCCAAGGAAAGTTCTTGAGAGTACAGAATCTCTTTAGCTCGTTGTTTCGATAGACTTCAACTTTTATTCTAATATCTTTGATAGGAACTTCGTCTCCACCATGATGCAGCAACTCTACAATTTGATCTGATGTCTTGCCAGATCCTTCTGCTATTATGTCTCGACTCTTGATAGCATAAACAAAAGGTGGTTTTTGATTGCTACTTTTTTGACCACCAATACTGATAGCTGTAACCAATGTTGCACATATTACTGTAATTGCTATAAGGAAAATTGAACCAGGAATGGAACTAACGCCTTTTTCACACATAATACAAATGGTGAACAATATTTCAGATTTATCTTTTTCTATTTTTTGTGTTTTGATGGGCGTTTATTTTAAGAAACTTTTACCATTTTGTATTTGTTTGCTTTTCTTTGTCATCGGTTCGTTGTTTTAACACCAATATGTTAATTTGTTAATGTTTTATCATGCTTTTTTTAGCTTGGCGATGCATAGAATTCGTTCTGTATCTATCTCATCTTCAACAATAACTTGAATTCTCTCCAGAGTGTGATAAAGCTCTTCTACTGTTTAAAATAGCAAAAACTTTAAATATGGTTGAAGTTTTATAGAAGTAAGGTGGCGGCGGGGGTAGTGTAAGGAATGGGTAACAACGCCCATTGTCGAAGCTATCCTCGCTGCCACGTAAAAGTAGAGTTTATATAGTGGAAGGTATAAGGAATGCCCGCATTTAAGGAAGATTTAGGTTAAGGAGGTAGGGAAAGTATGAGTAAAAGAAGTTTGAAAATAGGGATAGCGACACTACTTGTACTACTGATGGCAATGGCTACAGCGAGTGCAGACTATATTGTACTGCCAGAGACACCATATAATGTTACTTATGGAGACAGTGTTACTTTTGATATCGCATGGAACGAGACAGGGGCTTTCACGGTTAAGATCATTGACAGGGGAACTAATACGGTAAAGTATACTGACATCAAATCTGGAGCTAGCGTTTATCCCTATACATTGGATACAGATGTTAAGGGACTATATCCAGGAGCCTACAATATTACAATAACAAACTCAGCTGGCAGTGTTGTCGAGTATAAGTACTTCAATGTCACATATGACAAGCCAATGGTTGTAGTAGATATAAAGAACCCGACAACAGAGATTGTTCTAGGCGATTACCTTGTATTCGATGTGAAGGCATACTACCAGAATGAAATCACAAATCTCAATGTAACAATAACAGGTCCAGTTACACCCAATGGTACGATTTACGTCAATGAGAGTGGAGCTCTGTTTAACGATACTGAGTTCACTTGGGAATCATCGTTCAACATAACCAAGGAGGGCGAATTGAACACAACACTCGTCTATGAAGATGTCAAGGTCAACACGTCAGTAATTAAAAGCAAGTTCCAGGGATCAGCAGGAAGCTACAAGCTTAAGGTCGTAGCAAAGTCAGGTGCTGACGAAGGATCAGTAACATATGATATCAAGTTGGTTAAGCCAACGCTGAAGATTACACTCGAAAGCGATACTGTGAAGAGAGGTGAAGCAGTAAAGGTTACAGGTGAAACGAACATCGCTGATACTGGCAGCAAGTTTGACGAATCTAGCGTTAAGAACGGAGTTACTATAACGATCTACAACAATACCATAGAGAATGATGCTTACAAGGTTGTTGGACCGGAGACTGTGAGTGTCAAGGATGGTAAGTTCTCAGCAGAGCTGGATATTGAATTCGACAAGACCAAATTCCCCGTAGGATCTTACTTGCTTGTGGCTAAGGTAGAGGGTGTTGAGGATACAGTAGATGCGACAGCTATCTTCACTGTTGACGAGCCGAAATTCGACGTATCTGTTGACAAAGCTTCAGTTGCAAGAGGCGAGAAGTTTGAGCTTATAGGTGACACATCGCTGCCTGCTGGTGCAAAGCTCGATATAACTTGGGACAAGCGGGGCCAACCGGATGATCCATTTACTGGAGTAACCGCTGCATATGTCGATACTGAAGGTAAGTTTACTGTGGAATTTACAGTTAAGCCTTCAGCTAAGCTTGGTTCTTACGAAATTACCGTGAACAGTACGACTTATGGAGTCGAGGATACAGTCACAGTCACAGTCGTAAGACAGAGTCTTGACGCAAGCCTTGATAAGACCAGTGTTGTTAAGGGAGGAAAGATTGTATTGAGTGGAACAACCACCGTTGGTAAGGTGTGGCTATTTGCGGACAAGGACTACATCTTTGAGGATGTAAGGAAGCTAAATTCAACTTCAAAGGAGTTTAATACAACAGGTTACAGCCAGCCTGTGCCAGTCACTGATGGTGAATTCAAGTATGAGATTAGAGTAAATGATAGCGCCCAGGCTGGAACATACACGCTTTATGTGTTTGCACCAACGAATGTAACTAAAGATATTGTCTGGATTGACCCAGTCTCCGACCCACAGAGAATATTCATGGTGACAATTCTTGACGTTGGATTCAAGAGCTATCCTGACGAGGTTACTTTAGTCAGGGGTGGCAAGGCAGATGTGGAGATCGAGGTTACAGCTGCCAAGGACAAGCAGGTTGAGCTCAAGGGAACCTTCAGTGGATATGGTATATCCGTTGATGTACCATTTACTGAGAAGGAAACTGGACTATTCAAGGCTACGATCGGTACATTCTATGATGAAGACAACAATGCTCTCTTGACAGAGTTTGATTCGACCAAGACCCTGAAGTTGCTCAGTACTGGCCTGTACACGTTGAAGGTTACAATGAGCTATGTGGGTGGAAGTGAGATTGACACTGTAAATATACCAGTTAAGGTAGTTGATCCAGAAATAAGCGTTGACATCCCAGAAATGGTTAAGAAGGGTGACCAGCTCGTAATAACCGTGTCTACTAACAGAGGTAGTGGATACGATGGTATCTATGTGTTCCTCAAGACTCCTATGACAACATACCGTCAGCAGGTTTACACAGATGCAAATGGTACTGCTAAGGCTGTATTCGAAACATTTGGACTCGAGCTGGGCGAGTATGAGGTATACGTCAGAGACACTATGGGAACAACGAAAGGCAACTGGTCAGACTACTTCGACGTTGATCCAACCTCTTACTCTTACTTTGCTAGAGACTATGCACTAGACGATGACCTGCTATTCACGGGTAAGGTAAAGATCGTCGAAGAACTGCCAGTTGCAACCCCAACTCCAACCCCAACACCAACACCTACGCCCACACCAACACCAACTCCAACCAAGACACCTACGCCCACACCAACACCAACTGAGACACCAGTAGAAGAGAAGCCAACCCCAACACCAACCAAGGAAGAGAAGCCAACCCCAGGCTTCGAAGCAGTGTTCGCAATCGCTGGTCTGCTGGCAGTAGCATACCTGCTGAGGAGGAAGTAACCTCCTAAATTTTTCCCCTTTTTTCTTATTTTAATTTGAGAATTCGAAAACTGATTTGTTGTATAATGTTTCTTGACCGTTTTAGCAAAGTTTCATGGTTTCTGGATAGGATGGGCTAATTCTTGAATTTTGTAAAAGAATTTATATAGCTAATTATCTAGGCTGGGCTAAATGAGGCTTGTTGTAGCTCTAACTGGTGCTTCTGGACAGATTTATGGTGTGAGAATTCTTGAGGAACTTCACAAGCGAGACATTGAAACGCACGTGATTATATCAAAGGCAGCGGAGATAACTTTAAAGGCAGAAACTGGTTATGATCTGGAATACTTGAAGTCTCTCTCCACGAGGTTTTACAGCCATGACGATATTGCAGCTCCAATTTCGAGTGGTAGCTTTAGGCATGATGGGATGATTATAGCCCCATGCAGTATGAAAACAGCTGCGAGCATAGCCTACGGTATTGCGGACAATTTGATAACGAGAGCAGCGGACGTCACACTCAAAGAGAAAAGAAAACTCATTTTACTTGTAAGGGAAACTCCTCTGCACTCAGGCCATCTTAAAACCCTGCTTCAACTATCGGAACTGGGAGCAATTATTATGCCGCCTTTACCAGCCTTCTACATCAAACCAAGAAGCATCGACGATATTATTAACCACACCGTGGCAAGAGTTCTTGAAAAGTTTGGAATAAATGTGGAATATCTGGGTTGGGAAGGCTTATGAAAATGGCTTTATGAATAAAGATAAGAGTTAGTTTACTTACCACAAACACTTCTCCACTTTTTCTCCCAGTACTCCTTGATGACTTCTAATGCGATGAGCTTCTCTCCAGTGAGAAATCGTATGCATGCCCCTCCGCCCGTCGACACATGGCTCATTTTCTTGTCTATGCCAATCATCCTCGCTGCAGTGGCTATATGCCCTCCACCAACAACAGAGTAACCAGCCTTAGAAACAGCCTTGAGAACTTCGAATGTTCCCAGAGTGAAGCGCTCATCTTCGAAAACACCAGCTGGGCCGTTTATAACCGCTACATCATACTGGGGAATCTCTTCGGTAAGCATCGATATTGTATTTACACCAATGTCCATTATTTTCTCTCCTTTTAATTCTTCTATTGCCACATCCTTCCTTTTTCCTCCTTCTTCGACTCCAACATCGATAGGAAGGATGATTTTATCTCTGTACTTCTTGAATAGCTCCAGCATCTCTTCGTCGTTCAAACCTTCCTTGTTTTCTTCCACGACCTTTATGTTAACGTCCCCAATGTTCTTTCCATCAAGCATGAGGAAGTAGTTTGCAACAACGCCAGTGAGTGCAACCTTTTCTGCTATACCCTCTGTTAAAACAGCTCTCATAACTTTAACCGAATCCTCTATTTTTGCTCCTCCGAGTATGAATATTTTCCTACCTTTGCTTTTGATTGCTTTGGATAATGCAGCTACCTCTTTTTCGACAAGTCTTCCAACAACGGCCGGTATGACAGGTGGAAAACCGACAAGGGACGCATGAGCCCTATGTGATGCTGAGAAAGCATCATTTATATAAAGATCGAAATACGGGTAGAGCTTTTTAATCAGGAATGAGTTTGAATGTTCTTCAGCACTTCTTTTAAGCTGTTCTTCTGAATAGAATCTAACATTTTCGAGAAGCAGAACTTCCCCGTTTTTCATGCTTTTTATTCTATCTATTACGCAGCTGCTGAAAAGCCCGTCAACGTATTCCACTTCTTTTCCAAGGAGTTTTGAGAGAACAGCGGCATGATTCTCCAGGGTTGTGAAATCTTTTTTTCCAGGACGGCTTTGATGGGCCAGTATAACTACTTTGGAACCATCGAGCTCTTTGAGCGTTGGGATATGACTTTCAAAACGTGTTGTATCAAGGATCGTTGAGTTCACAATTGGAGCATTGACGTCAAGCCTAATCAGAATACTCTTTCCAATGTACTCTACATCATCGAGAGTAGGCAAACCCTCTATCATCGTTATGCATCTAGGGTGGAGAGCTATTAAAAATTTTGGAATTTCTCAAATTTTTGTTTTCGGTAAGCAAGTGGACTAGTTCTATAATTTGAAATCCAGATCAAAGTCTGCTAAATAAAATTTTTCACAAAATTAAAAGATAAAAATAGATTACTCCTTCTTTGCGAGGGTAATCTCAATGGCAGAGACGTTTGCCTCTCCCTGCTCGCTCTCAACCTTCTCCGTTGAAATTTTTATGTCTTTAACTTCAACATCTGGCAGGAAGCGTTTTCTGACAATCTCTGCTACATCTACAGCCCTGCTGATTGCCCTACCTCTCGCTTTAACAGATACCTCCTTGACTCCGCTGTTGAACTGCGTCAATACTGCCAGCACATAGCTCATTACCGGCTTGTTTCCAACAAACACTGCGTTCTCAGCCATTTTTCTACCTCCAATCGCTATTCTGCTTTTAGCCTGTTTGTTATGTTATATTAACTTTTCCTTTACCATTAACTCAGCGTTTAAAATGCTTGCTCCAGCAGCTCCGCGCACAGTGTTGTGTCCGAGCACGATGTATTTTATGGAGTTATCTGCGTCTTTTCTAATTCTACCCACGACAACACTCATACCGTTACCTTCGTACCTGTCAAGCCTTGGCTGAGGCCTGTCGGGTTCACGTCTTACCACTATTACTTTCTCGGGCGAAGTTGGCAAATCAAGGGGCTTGAGCGATTCGAAGGCGTTGATAGCATCTTCCACTTCGACACTTTTGTCGAATTCTGCCCAGACAGCTTCGGTGTGTCCGTCGATAACTGGGACACGGTGGCATGAAGCTGAGACCTTTATTGGGGCGGGGAGAACCTTTGAACCATTGAATTCTCCAAGCAGCTTGAGCGGTTCTGTCTCCACTTTCTCCTCTTCACCCTTTATGAATGGTATCACGTTGTCTGTTATTGCAAGTGAAGGTACACCTGGATAACCGGCGCCACTCAAAGCCTGCATTGAGGCAACCCTGACGTTCTTCAAACCTAGGTCTACGAGGGGCTTGAGACTGATAACGAGCATGATTGTTGTACAGTTTGGATTGGTTACGATGAATCCATCCCATCCTCTGTTCTTCTTTTGAACTTCGATCAGGCCAAGATGATCGGGGTTGACTTCTGGAATAACGAGAGGAACATCCTCCTCCATCCTGTAAGCCGATGCGTTGCTGGCAACAACAAAACCTTCCTTGGCAAACTCCGCTTCAACTTTTTTGGCAACGTCAGATGGCAGGGCAGAAAAGACAATGTCAGCATCAATGCTTTTCGGATCGAGGGGCACCATTTCCATGTCTTTTACTTCTTCGGGCACATTTGCAGATACAAGCCAGTTGACCTCTTCACCGTATACCTTTCCGACTCTTTTTTCAGAAGCAGCCAGTGCAGTGATTTCAAACCACGGGTGTTTGCTGAGAAGCTGAATGAACTTCTGTCCGACCATTCCTGTTGCGCCAAGCACGGCAACTTTGATTTTCTTCATGAGTGCTACGCTTACACACAGGTATTTAAAAATTTGTTATCATATCTTCACAAAAATGTATATGAAGCTTGAAATGAGAGCTAACAGCGCTGCTAAGGAGAAAACGGGTTCGAATCCGTAGTATTGAAGGATCAATCCGTATATTATGTTCCCTGTTAGAGCAGACATTCCAAACACAAAGTGGAAAGCGCCGATACCAAATCCCTTTACTTTTGCAACTTCGGCAGCTATACTTCTCTGGACTGCATCGCTTGAGGCCATAAAAACACCGAAAAGGAAGAATGCCAGAATTAGCTGAGTAAAGCTTCCTGACGCCATTAATAATCCTGCAATGGCGAGCATCACATAACCAAATGCTGCAACTCTCTGTTTACCGACTCTGTCGGAGTAAGATCCGATTGGGTAGGATAAAACTGCATAGATTATGTTGAACAGGAAGTAGAGGATTAATGCTGACAGAACTCCATACTGTGCTGCACGCAGAATGAAAAACATGTAGCTTATATTTGCCAGACCAAATACGATTGAAAATAGGAGAAACTTCTTCAGCCTCAGCCCGAGAACGATCTTAGATCTTGGATATTTTCTTGCTGTTTCGGAAACGAATGAGAGTGGGATGAGGGAAAGAAAGCCGATGAGGGATGCTATGAGTATTATCTTTTTATAATCGCTTTCGAGAATCTGGATGAATATTATTGCTATTGCTGTTCCCAAAACTGCCCCGAAAGTGTCCATTGCTCTGTGAAATCCGAATGCTTTACCTCTCTGCGATGCAGATTCGGCTATTAGCGCATCTCTGGGTGATGTTCTGATTCCTTTTCCCACTCTGTCGAGGGCTGTAAAAATTGATGCATGTGTGAGATTAGATGAAAGTGACAGAGCCAGTTTTGATAATTGTGAGAGTGCGTATCCAGCGAATATCAGTGGTTTTCTCTTACCCCTGAGATCGGAGAAGTAGCCTGAAACAGCTTTCATTACATTTGACAGGCCATCTATAATTCCGGCGACAAGTCCGATACCTGCTGCTGATATGTTGAGAGAAGTGAGGAAAAACGGGAGAACTGGGAGAATTATTTCGCTGCTCAGGTCATTAAGAAAGCTGACGAGTCCCAGGAGCTTCACGTTCATCCACGACTCTTTTTCCATATCCATTTTTTTCTCTGCCACATCTTGTGCTTTATTTTGGTGTGGTTATACTTTGCGGCAACCGTTAATTTTAAGAACTCTACCTCAAAGAATGTATCGTAATTCGGGATTGCTCACTAAGAGGTTTATAGATCTAAAGGGCCGGTAGCTCAGCTGGAAGAGCGCCGCCTTGGCATGGCGGAGGCCTGGGGTTCAAATCCCCACCGGTCCATTAATTCTTCATTCTAATTTGGTAGCATTTGTGTATACTGACTTTTTGGGATATGGATATAGAACATCCAAATAATAACACCTCTGAATTTCATTCTGAACCAATCAAATACATTATAAATATCTGGAATTTTTCGTGGAATGTTATGGGTAATACACAGATGTATGAAGATGTTCACGACAAAATACTTGAAGTTCTTAAAAAGTCGGAGTTCGGAACATCAACGTCTGAACTAGCATCAGAATTGGGACTAAACAGAATGGCTGTATCCAAGCATTTGGAACTTTTAAGGGCTCAGGGTTTTATAGATTATCGCCAGTAGATCTGCTGACAAAAGAAATTTCAACTGCTATTCAATCAGAGTAGATGGTTATGCGAGGTTCAATTATCTTTGCAGTTCAAACGACTCAACGTAGGTTTTTTATGCATCTTATACAGAATTTCCATTCGTCGGCCAGCAAGCTTGAAGTATGCGATATATTTATTAACCCCCCTGAGATGGCTAACACAAATCAAGCTCATCGTGAGGTGTGGTTATGAAATCTGCCTATGCTTATATCAGAGAAGCTTGGAAAAATCCGTGGGAAGGTTACGTTGGCGAGTTAATGTGGGAAAGATTGCAGAAATGGAGAAGGGAGCCAGCGGTAGTTAGGATTGAAAGACCGACGAGACTTGACAGAGCAAGGGCTCTCGGTTATAAGGCCAAGAAGGGAATTATTGTTGTCAGAGTCAGGGTTAGAAGGGGTGGCAGAAGAGCCACAAGACCAAACAAGGGTAGGAAGACAAAGAACCTGATGGTCAGCAGACTCACACCTGGAAAGAACCTTCAGTGGATTGCTGAAGAGAGAGCTGCAAGAAAGTACCCCAACATGGAAGTTTTGAACTCCTGCTGGGTTGGAGAGGATGGAAGGTACAAGTGGTTTGAGGTCATCCTTGTTGACAGAAGTCACCCTGCCATCAAAACAGACAACCAGCTCTCCTGGATAACGACAAAGAAGGGCAG
This sequence comes from uncultured archaeon, assembly GCA_964652135.1. Classification (GTDB taxonomy): domain Archaea; phylum Halobacteriota; class Archaeoglobi; order Archaeoglobales; family Archaeoglobaceae; genus CAZZAF01. The sequence goes on along the minus strand of CAZZAF010000012.1, from coordinate 14,565 downwards.
AGTATTCAGAGGTCTAACATCTGCTGGTAGAAAGGCCAGAGGGCTGAGAAGAAAGGGCAAAGGTGCTGAAAAAGTCAGACCAAGCCGCAGGGCCAACTTCAGGAAGGCCTAATTCTTTTCTCTTTTTAGAGATTTATGAAGATCGAAAGGATTACAGTTTCTGCCGTTGTGTATTCAACAGAAGACCCGGAAAAAGTTGGAGAAGCTATTGCTACTCTTTTTCCCTTCGAGTTTGAGATAGCTGTAACAAATGCAACCGGACATTACGGAAATCCGATGAAGTTTCTTGAAGTTGAAATTGTAAAGAAGAAGGAGATTAAAGAGCTGTGGAATTATTTGATGGAGTTGCTTGGTGATCAGAAAGAGATTCTGCTAAACACCCTTGAAGATAAGATTGATGAGCAGAATGTTTTACACATTAGGGTAGATAAGCAGAAAGCCTATCTCGGTGAAGTAGAACTTGTAGAAGGAGGGGATGCTATAGTTTTTAAGGCTAAAATCGTGACATATCCCTCAAAGAGAGAGAAGGTTATTGAGGCTGCAAGAGAACTGATTGAGCGCGGTTACTAGTTTTTTGACTTTCACGATATTCTTAAGTATGCCTATCGGTCAGAGTTGGTCTGTATGGATGTTGATTTCGTGAGGTTCGTCCCTCCAAGAGAAAAAATCGATCTGTTTGGTTTTGACAATTTTATCGTCTTTACGGAAAATCCTGATGAAGTGGATGATTTCCCCAGAGGATACTTAATTCAGGCTGAAAGTGTTGCGGATCTTTCTTCTAAACTCAGGAGAGCTAAAAAGGGATGGCTTGTGGGGGTTAAGAGCAGCGATCCCAAGGTTAATAGGCAGGCAGTGATGAGGAAGCAAGTTGATATTCTGCTTGACTCGATGGATAGGAAGCTGGATTATACGACAGTCAAACTGGCTGCTGAGAAAGACGTTACTATTGAAATCTGCCTATCCAAGTTCCTGAATGTCAGGGGTTTGAAAAGGATTAGAATTTTTGAGGAGACAATAGATACAATCCAGATCGTTAAAAAATTTGATGTACCGTTTGTTCTTACGTCTGGAGCATCAAATATGTTTGAGATGCGTCCCAAGAGGCAAATCTATGACTTCTTTTCCTTTATTGGTGCGGATGTGGAAAAAGCAAAAGCTTTCATGCACAGATTGGTGAGAAGACTAACGGATCCAAACTACATCATGGATGGTCTTGAGATTGAGGGTTAACAATGAAAGGATTGCCGCCTGCGCTGAGGAAGAGAAAAAGATATATTGCTTTTCGACTGATCGCGAATAGCGAGGTTGAATCAAAAGAGTTAGCACTGGCGATCTGGGAGAGTCTCATTTCACTGTTCGGCGATTACTACAGCGCACATTCGGGAATCTGGCTGGAATACTTCGATGGTGAATACGGCATACTTAGATGTCATCACACAGCTTTGGAGAAAGTTAAAGTAGCACTAACTCTTACGAGTAGGGTGGGAAATAAAGAGATAATCCCAATAATACTGGGTGTTAGCGGAACGATTAAAAGATGCGAGAAAAAGTATTTGGAGGTGTTAAAAGATGCATTTGCCACAGATGGGTTATGATAGAGCCATCACGGTATTCAGCCCTGATGGCAGGTTGTTTCAGGTTGAGTATGCCAGGGAAGCGGTTAAAAGAGGAGCAACGGCAATCGGTGTGAAATCAAAAGAAGGAGTCATTTTAATAGCTGATAGAAGGGTTGCAAGTAAATTGCTTGAAGCTGATACTATTGAGAAGATTTACAAAATAGATGAACACATCTGTGCTGCAACCTCTGGACTTGTTGCTGATGCACGTGTTCTCATTGACAGAGCAAGAATTGAAGCTCAGATTAACAGGTTAACTTATGATGAGCCAATAAGTGTTAAGGAGCTTGCAAGAAAAATATGTGATTTCAAGCAGCAGTACACGCAGTTTGGGGGAGTAAGACCTTTTGGGGTCTCATTGCTTATTGCGGGAGTTGACGAGCGCCCACGTCTCTATGAAACTGACCCAAGCGGTGCTTTGCTTGAATACAAGGCTACAGCCATCGGAGCGGGAAGAAATATTGTTATAGAATATTTTGAGAAAGAATACAGAGAAGACATGACTCTTGAAGAAGCAATAATCGCATCAATGGTTGCGATGGGTAAAGCAATAGAGGGTGAACTCTCAACAGAAAGTGTGGAAATGGGTGTTGTCGAAGTAAAAGACAAGGTATTCAGGCAGCTCACACCGGAGGAGTTGGCACCATACATCGAAAAAGCAAACGAAATAATCAGGGAGGAGCTTAAGAAGGAGTAAAATTACTATTACTCCGGTGTTTGAGTATGGTATCTCTTGATAAAGCCGTCATAGCTAGGCTTAAGAAGCAGGGGGAGAATTTTGAAGTTTTAGTCGATCCATATCTTGCCAGGGATTTGAAAGAAGGAAAAGAAGTGGACTTTGAAAAGCTTCTCGCTGCTGAGGAAGTATTTAAAGATGCCAGAAAGGGCGACAGAGCTTCAACAGAAGACCTTCAGAAGGCATTCGGTACAACGGACATCTATGAAATAGTCAAGATCATCGTAAAGGAAGGGGAAGTACAGATCACGGCTGAGCAGCGTAAAGAGATGATGGAGCAGAAGAGGAAGCAGATCATTGACTTCATAAGCAGGAACGCGGTGGATCCCCGTACAGGCACACCACATCCTCCAACCAGAATTGAGAGAGCAATGGAAGAAGCTAAAGTCCACATTGACATCTTCAAGCCAGTTGAAGCGCAGGTTAAGGATATTGTTAAGGCTTTGAAACCGATTTTACCTCTGAGATTCGAGGAAGTTGAGATAGCGATCAAGATACCACCAGAATATACAGGAAAAGCAATAAGCGCCCTGTACTCTTTTGGAAATGTAATGCAGGAAGAATGGCAAAAAGATGGTAGCTGGATTTGCGTGATGAGGATTCCTGCAGGTGTGCAGGGCGATCTTATTGACTTGCTTGCCAAGATTACGAAGGGAGAGGCTTTAACAAAAGTTCTTAGGAGGATTCAAGGATGAGTAATGTTTCGCGTAAGATCGTGCTTCCGGGCGATCTGCTATCAACAAACCCGAAGGCTGCAGGATATGGTACATACGTCGAGAATGGGAAGGTTTATGCGAAAACACTCGGGTTGCTTGATAAAAGCAACACTGGTGTTAGAGTAATTCCTCTTAAGGGGAGATACATCCCATCTGTTGGTGATGTGGTTGTAGGTATTGTAAGAGAAGTTACTGCTAATGGCTGGATTGTTGATATTCACTCACCCTATCAGGCATTTCTGCCTTTGCAGGAGAATCCAGAGAGCAAGCCAGGGAGAAAAATTAATGAGATTCTCGATTTAGGAGATGCCATTATAGCGAAGGTTCTGAACATAGATCCAAAGATGAAAGTAACACTCACCATGAAGGATAGGGTTTGTAGGGCTATTAGATTTGGCAGAATTGTGGCAATAAACCCTGCAAGGGTTCCGAGGGTAATTGGGAAGAAGGGGAGCATGATCAAGCTTCTCAAATCTGAGCTTGGAATACAGATAATTGTTGGTCAGAATGGTTTGATATGGCTTAGTGGTGATAGGAGGAAAGTCTCCATTGCAGAGGAGGCAATTTACATAATTGAGGAAGAGGCCCACACGGAGGGGCTTACCGACAGGATAACCGAGTTTATAAAAAAGAGAAAGGGAGAAATTGAAGATGAACGAGGAAGCGGAAATCCTTAAAAGAGTTGGTGAGAAACCTCAGCTCATAATTGATGGAAAAAGGCTGGATGGAAGAGATTTTGAGGAACTAAGACCCATAAAAATTGAGGCTGGTGTACTCAAGAGAGCAGACGGCTCATGCTATCTTGAAATGGGGAAAAACAAGGTTGTTGCTGCAGTTTACGGACCAAGGGAGGTACACCCAAGACATCTGCAGGATCCAAGCAAAGCAATCATTCGATACCGCTACAACATGGCCCCCTTCAGCGTTGAGGAAAGAAAACGACCGGGCCCGGACAGGAGAAGCATAGAAATCTCCAAGGTCAGCAGGGAGGCTCTTGAGCCGATAATAATGAAAGAGCTGTTTCCAAGATCTGGAATTGACATATTCGTTGAGGTTTTGCAGGCTGATGCGGGAACAAGAACTGCATGTCTCAACGCAGCCAGCGTGGCTCTGGTGGATGCAGGCATTGCGATGAAGGGCATCGTAACGGCCGTTGCGGTTGCGAAAGTTGACGGACACCTCGTTCTCGACCCCATGAAGGATGAAGACAACTACGGCGAGGCTGACCTGCCGTTTGCATTCGTAATAAGGAATGGAAAGATTGAGTCAATATCCTTGCTTCAAATGGATGGCAGAATGACGGCAGATGAGGTTAAAAAGGCGCTTGAGATGGCGAAAAGGGGAGCTATGGAGATTTACAAGCTTCAGAGGGAAGCCGTAATGAGGAAGTATCAGGGTGAGGAGGTAGAATAAATGAGTGATGAAATTCTCATGGACATCAAGAAAGACTATGTCCTTTCAAAATTAAGAGATGGGGAAAGAATTGATGGTAGGAAGTTTGATGAATACAGAAAAATCGAAATTGAGACGGGTATAATTTCAAAGGCTGAAGGCTCGGCTTTGGTTAAAATTGGAAACACCCAGGTTGTTGTTGGAGTCAAAATGCAGCCTGGTGAACCTTTCCCTGATGCACCAGATAAGGGTATTATAATCACGAATGCTGAACTTGTCCCGCTTGCATCTCCGACCTTTGAGCCTGGACCACCGGATGAGAATGCGATAGAGCTTGCAAGAGTTGTGGACAGGGGTATTAGAGAAAGTGAAGCTGTTGATCTCTCCAAGTTATGCATTGAGGAAGGTAGCAAGGTGTGGCTCATTTTCATTGACATACATGCACTTGATGACGACGGAAATCTCATGGATGCTTCAGCTTTGGCTGCAATTGCAGCACTGCTGAACACAACCGTTCCGGCTGAGAGGTTTGAAGTAGGGGAAGATTTCCCCCTGCCGGTTAGAGATTTGCCCGTCGCAGTAACATCTCTCATTGTAAACAACAACATCCTCGTGGATCCATGCAGGGATGAGGTGAGCGTTGGAGAGAATTTTATGACAATTACGACCGATCAAGATGACAATATAGTTGCGATGCAGAAGAGTGGAAGCTACCTGTTGAGTGAGGAAAAGTTTTATGAACTCATCGATATCAGTATTGCGAAAGCTAGGGAAATAAGAGAACTGCTCAAAGATGTTTGAGGTGTTCATATGGCGACAAAGAAGGTTAAGATGGCAGGAAGATTTGGACCAAGATATGGTGTCAGAGTAAGGAGAACGCTCATCAAGATCGAAGAAGCTCAGAGACGCAAATATGTCTGCAAGAGGTGTGGCAAGAAGGCTGTTAAGAGAGTGGGCACAGGTATCTGGGAATGCAGAAGCTGTGGATACAAGTTTGCTGGCGGAACTTACATCCCCGTTACATCTGCTATGAAGATTGTTGAGCAGGCTGTTGGCAAAGAGAGACTATGAATTAAGTGAGACTTATGAGCTACTACATATGCCTTGTTTGCGGGGCTGAAGTGGACGTTGATCTGGAAAGAAACCTGATACAGTGTACAAAGTGTGGAAACAGAATACTCATGAAGCCCCGCCCACCGGCCCTCAAAAAGAGGGTTAAGGCTATTTAATTTTGTTTGTTTTTGATTTATTCTGCTCTGATTTTTGCTACTACGTCTTTCAGCATCTCTACAGCCTTTGCATCCCTGAAATAGGGATCACCAAGAACAACATGGTCGCAAACTTCCAGAATTGACTGGATTCTCTTTCTAACGGAGTCCACACAACCGCTGATTGTAAACCTTTCCATCAGAAGTTTAGAATGTTTTTCCAGTATTCTGAACTCCGGCAGCTTTTCAAGGTCTGTACCACTCTGCCTCGCTTTAATAAGGGATGCGAAATCTACTGATGTCAGCTCTCTATGAACTTCTTCAAGTTTAAACTCGCGCAAAAAAGCCCTGCTGCTACCCATCACAATTGCAGCTGCGAGGAGCAAATCCTGGTAGTAAGGACTTGGGAGGATGAGTGATGGTCCGTATGCTGCTGTGAAAACAACCTTTTCCATAAATTTCATGATCCACTGAAGGTAAGCGGGGTAAACATAGTTGAAGAGAATTCCATCTGCAATTTTTGATGCGTAGCTGGTAATTTTTGGACTAGAACATCCTACAAGCACAGGAATGTCGAGTTCATTCTTTGCCACTTCAACACACTTCACAACAGCATCCACAGCTTTCTTAGGATCGGAAAAGTTTCCGGCGGAGATTCCGAGCAAAAAGGGGTTGTCGTACTTTCTGGTAAGCAACTTTACACGGTTGAGTATATCCTTACAGCTCCTTCTCAGTGGCGAGAGGGTGCCAAAACCAATGGAAAGGGATGTATTTTCGGCTATAATTTCTGCAACGTGAAATGGATCTTTGAAGAGTTCAAGCTCACCAATCCACACAACCTTGATTCCTGCCTTCTCGGCAAGCAGTGCCCTTTTAATTATCTCATTGTCTGGTAGATCTCCATTGATATTCAGACTCACTGGGGTTGGATCACCAGTCTTCCAGAAGTTTCTTCACCTCCTTTTTGGAGATCTCCTTCTTGGTCTCTGTTACCTCTGATTCATCTTCATCCTCTTCTACTGGCAGTTTTGCCCTGTACCCCAGTTTGTCCCCGTACAGTTCAACAACAAATTTTGCTGCGAGTTTTGCTATATCGTAAACCTTGACTTCTTTCACATCTGCTGTTCCTATCTTTTCCTTTGCCTTTCTTTTGTCCACAAAGTACGGGCAGAATAGACATTTAAATGGCGTAATGGGCTCCGGCTCTTTCTCCGAAACGATATCATCGAAAACTTCCAGAGCGCAATATGTGCCATCGCTGTATTTGCAGTGTTTGATTCTCATTTCTCCGTTTTCTTTGGCAACCCTGAGGAGCTCGTAGACCTCTGAACTCTGGGCACTCTTTTTCCTCTTCAGGAAGTACCATTCTAAAAGAGAAATTACAAAATCAGATGGGGATATCCCTGCCTCCTCGCATTTTGCAATAAGCTTCTTCTCAATATCCGGAGGGATATCAATTGTCAGCCTCATTTCCTTTGTTTATTTTTTCTTACCCTTCTTCTTTTCTCCACCCTCTGGCTTCTCCGATTTTTCTTCTGGCTGGTTTTCTTCGATAAATATCTTTGCGAGGTTGTAGTACCCCTTTGAATTGCTCGTGACCGGATCGTCTGGTTTGATAATTTTACCTACATCTTCAAAGTTCTTGGAGAATTCTTCAAAGACCCCTGGTAGCAGTGATCCACCACCAGTCACGACAATTTTGTCAACGATTGCAGTTGATAATCCTTCGAGAATCATTTTCACTCTGTTGGAGATTCTATCAACCCATGATTTCATCAGATTGTTGTAGTCTTCGATGACGTTCTTGTGGGATATTGTGATCTTCTTTCCGCTTCTTATTCTTCCGATCTCGTAGTCTTCAATGGTCAGGAGCTTGGTCATCTCTTCTGGAGTTATACTTATTCCGGCTTTGTTTCTTACAGTTACCTCTAAATTCTCATAGAGTCTGTCCACGCCTATAAGCAGCGTGTCTCCTCTCAGATATTCCATGTGGCTCAGAACGACAACATCGGTAGTTCCAAATCCTATATCAATACAGACGCCCGTGTCAATACCCATATATGCCAGAGTTCCGACAGGTTCTGGGAATACCAATACCTTTGACTTCAGATCTTTTTCAAGGCTCTTTGCGAGTTCTTCTCTCTCCTGCTTGGAGGATTTTACAGGCAGACCGGTGGCGATGATTAAATCACCGCTAACATCCAACTTTTCAACTGCATACCTAGCAAGTTCGAGGTAGGACTTGTGAATCAATCTACCCTCGTGAACCGGTCTCAAAACTTCAACGTTTTCAAGGTTCTGAATTATTGCTGAAGCTTCTTCACCAATATATACGTCCTTTCTACCTCCTTTAAGGCTCCAGTCTTTTTCTTCACCGTAAACTACAATGCTTGGAAAGAGAATGACGTTTTTACCGTCTTTGGTGGCTTTGGTGTAGTTGGTGCCGATATCCAATCCTACTGGTATCATGGGGAAGTTTATGAGTAGGAGGTTTTATTAATTTTTTTAGGAAGTAGATGGAGTAAATTCTGAAATTTCACTATAGCATTATATTAGTGTCAGAATTCCCGTTGACAGGAAGTACACACCGAAAATAACGAATATTGATACAGAGACAAGCGTCAGCACCCTGTATGCTCTAGTCCCCCATAGCTTGGCCGTTTTGTTTGATGTTATTGAGACAAATCCAAGCCACACAAAGTCGCACATCTCATGAGCTACTATAAATAGAATGAGACCCAGGATGCCAAATTCCATGGACTGCATAACGAGAGTAAATCCTACAGTGAGCCACCATATTATAAAGTAAGGGTTGAGGGAACTCATCACTATACCCGTAATCAAACTTCTGCCCGGTTTGCCTTCGTTAACATTTCCATAATTTTTTACTTCGAGAAATGCCAGATAAAAAAGGACGAGTCCACCCAGTATACCAACTACTGCTTTAACGGTGTCAGTGGCAACTGCTACACCGAAGAACATTAAAGCGAGAATGATGGGTATCTCAACCAGCGCATGCCCAGCAGAAATGATAAATCCTGCAAACATGTTTCGCCTTCCTTCGGCAATTGTGGCAGCAAAAAGAGGGCCAGGAGCCATAACTCCACTCAGCGATATGATCATGACGGATATTAGGAACACTGTTAACTCCATGACAATCCAGAATTTAAATTGTGTATAAAATTTTATTTGTTTGTGGTATCTTCAATATATACTGAGTTTTAAATCTATGACTCCTCGCTCAGCGGCAATTTAGGTAAGGTGTTGGATTAAGTAGAAGCGTTGCACTTATAAGCATGACATGTTAGGAATAATGAAAGAATCGTCGAGGCGATGGTATGCATGAATGGAAGAAGTGGAGACACATAACGAAACTCGATCCAGACAGAAAAAATCCCGAGCATCTGATAAAGGCTGTTGCAGAAAGCGGAACTGATGCTGTAATGATCTCTGGCACACAGAACGTTACGTATGAGAAGGCAAAAGCACTCTTTAAAGCAATTCAGGATTATGGACTCCCTACAGTTCTCGAACCCTCTGACCCCTCAAACGTATTTTATGATGCGGATTATCTCTTTGTTCCAACAGTTCTGAACGCTAAGGATGGAGAATGGATCACCGGCAAGCATGCAAAGTGGGTGGAAATGCACTACAACGATCTTGAGAACTTTAAGGAAATTGTCAGAAAAACTGTGTTTGAGGGTTATATTGTTCTGAACCCCAACTCGGCTGTGGGTATGGTTACAAAAGCCAAGACAGATTTGACACCACAGCAGGCTGCAAGTTATGCTGTTGTGGGTGAGCAAATTTACGGACTGCCCGTTATATATATTGAGTACAGTGGAACGTTTGGCGATCCTGAGGTTGTTAAAGAAGTTAAGAGCGTGCTGGAAAATGCTGTTCTGATCTATGGCGGTGGCATTGATAGCAGGGAAAAAGCAATGACAATGCTTGAGCATGCAGACATGATCGTTGTCGGAAACGTGATTTACGAGAAAGGAATCGACACATACCTCGAAACGATCCCACCATGAAGATCAAAGCTGTCTGGGATTTGCTCAGGCTGGAACATGGCCTGATGTATGCTGTTGGAGTAATTGTGGGAATGGTTGTTTCAGCAGGATTAGACTTCAGCATCAAAAATATGTTTCTTGGAGCTTTAACTGCATTATTTCTTCAGGCATCCGCATTTGCTTTGAATGATTACTTCGACTATGAGGTCGATATTGCAAACAAAAGGATGGACAGACCTCTGGTTAGGGGGGAATTGAGCAGAAGAACTGCTTTTATTTTCTTTCTGGTTCTTGCTCCACTCGGGTTCCTGACAGCATATCTTGTCTCAATTGAGGCTTTCCTGCTTGCATTCGTTATTACACTCTTTGGGTTTCTTTACGATGCCAAACTGAAGGAATTCGGATTGGTGGGTAATATCTACATAGCCTTCTCTATGGCTGCCCCCTTTATATTTGGTAGTGTTGTTGCGACTGGCGAGATAAGAGAATCATCTGCATTGCTGGCGCTAATAGCATTCTTCTCAGGGGTTGGAAGGGAGGTAATGAAGGGTATTGAGGATGTTGAGGGGGATGCTTTGAGGGACGTGAAAACAATTGCCAGGACAAGGGGGGTTGAAGCAGCAGCAAAAGTATCAGCATGTTTATTTCTCCTAAGTGTTTTACTGAGCTTCTTGCCTCCTGTATTCCTTGAAGAGTACTACATGGATCTAAAGTATCTGATTCCTGTTGCGATTACGGATGTGATGCTGATATCACTCTCTCGAAATCTTTTAATTGGAAAAATCGAGAGGAAAGATATAAAAAGATACAGAAAAGATAGTTTAGTGGCTCTAGCTATTGGGCTTGTGGGTTTCCTTGGAGGGGCGCTTTGAGGTATCTTGAGGAGGTGTAGATATTGATTATGAGGGAAGAAGAGTTTAAAAACGAGGTTGTGAGGATCGCAGCTTATTTGATGTCTCTTTCTGCCAGAACTGCTCCCAAGTCTAGAGGTGAAGATGACATCGAAATAATTTATGTGGATGGCGAGGACAAGGATAGAATCGCAGAAAAGATGATCGAGCTTGGGAAGAGTGAAAGGGGTAAGGGTTTCATTGTTGATGGTGAAAGTGTTAAGAAAGCATCCGGAATCCTCTTGATTGGGGTAAATGGTGGTAAACCTCTGAAGATGAACTGTGGTGCTTGTGGCTTCAAAACTTGTGATGAGTTCCTATCTGCAAAGAGAGAGCAGGGCAGAGATTTTGTCGGGCCGAACTGTATGTTTAAGATACTCGACATGGGCATTGCACTGGGCTCAGCAGTGAAGCTAGCTTCACTATTTAACGTCGATAACAGGATAATGTACAGGATCGGCACAGTTGCGAAGATGATGGGAATCGCTAAGGCTGATGTAGTTATGGGAATTCCGCTATCTTCGACAGGCAAGAATCCGTTTTTTGACAGAATAAAGAAATGAGGGTTATTGATTTTCCATCCTCTTCTTTATCACTCGAACTTGCAAAAAAATACGGATACGACGAATTTATAATCAGGAGATGGCTGAAATTCTTCAGCGATGCGAAAGAGTTAATCGAAGCTATGGAACAAGAACTTCCAAAGTACATAAGAGTAAACACGCTGAAAATTCGTGAGGAAGATTTTTTAGAGAGGATGGAGGATAGGGGCTTCAGTCTGGAGAAAACGGAGATACCATTCTGCTATAAGGTTGTTGAAGAACCCTATTCCATTGGAGCTACACCTGAGTATCTCATGGGTTACTACTATGTGATGGATAAAAGCTCGTGTGTTCCTCCTCTTGCCTTGAATCCGAAGCCTGGCGAGATTGTGATTGATTTTGCCGCATCGCCGGGCGGGAAGACAACGTTTCTTGCTCAGCTTATGGAGAATAAAGGAGCTATTATTGCAATAGAGGCGAATCCCGAGAGAATTCAACCCCTTATTGATAATCTTCACAGGATGGGTGTGACAAATACGGCCGTTGTCAGGATGAACGCAGCCAAGTTTCACATGATGGGAATAAAGGCTGATAAAATTCTGCTCGATGCTCCATGCACAGGGGAGGGGATCATTCACAAGGATCCAACGAGGAAAACGAGCAGAGGAAAAGAAGATATAAGATTCTGTTCTGCATTGCAGAAAGATTTGATTGAGTCTGCGATATTAAGCCTGAAAGCTGGGGGGACACTTGTTTACTCAACCTGTTCATTAACGCCTGAGGAGAATGAGATGGTTGTGCAGGATATACTTGAGAAATATCCTGTTAGGCTGGAGGAAATTGAGTGGGGAGATGAAGCTTTTACTGAGATTCCTGGCACTGGTATTAAGTTCAGCGAGGAGATGAAGAAAGCAAGAAGGTTCTATCCTCACCGGCATGAAACATCTGGGTTTTTTGTTGCGAAGATTGTTCTTGAAGAGGAATTGTAAGCTTTTTATGGATGCTAAGGATGCCGATCCAGATCGAGGAACTTCTTCATAAGTAGTAAATCTTTCAGCATTGAGTCGTACTTCTTAGAAATTCTGTGCCTTAAAACCCTCATGTAAACCTTCCAATCTTTTCCTTCGCTTTTCCACTTCTCAACGAATTGAAGCAGCGTGATCTTACCATCAATGTACGCAAGCCAATCTTCGATAAATTCTCTCTCCTTTTTTGAAAGACACATAAATGGGAACTTCATATTGTTACATAAAAACGTAACGGATGAAAATGGTTATCTAATCCCATTACCTTTAATAATCTTGCAGGAAAGAATTATCCCATGCGTCCAGATAAGATCTTCATCGGCATTGCTTTAGTATTCATGGGAATATCACTCTTCCTAGTATCATCAGCAACTCATGTTGAATATGGGGGTGTGGTTATAATCGGCCCCTTTCCTATAGTTCTGGCATCATCTCCAGATATGGCTGTGTTTGGGATAGTAATCTCTGCTGTCATACTTCTCATGCTGTACACTTTCATGAGGTGGTAGCATGCTGGAGTTCATCGCTTTAATTCTAATCATATTCGGAGTGTATTTCATTATAAGCGGTTTGCGTGATTCTACGCCAGAGTATGTCTTGAAGCAACCTCTGCCCGAATATAATTACGAACCCTTTGAGGAGAAAGAGGAGAACGATTATGAATACGTGCTCGAAAAGAAGAGAAGAAAAACAGAAGTGAAAGGGGGTGGAGTCATACTAATCGGACCAATCCCAATCGTTTTTGGTGATTCACGTATAGCCTTTTACACTCTAATACTGGCGATTGTTCTGATGGTCCTGTCCATAATTTTCATTTTATTAGCAACCTGAGGTGGTTTCATGAACGTGAAAGAGGAGAAAATAGTTTATTTTGAAAAACCTGGCAAGCAGAATACGGAACAAACGCTCAAGCTTGCGCTGGAAAGAGCAACTCATCTCGGATTGAACTACTTGGTTGTTGCATCGTCGAGCGGCGAGACAGCAAAGAAAGCCCTGCAGCTGATAAGGGAAAGCGGTTCGAATATCAAGCTTGTTGTGGTTACATACCACAGAGGATTCTATGAAGAAGGAGTAGATTCAATGGATCCGAAAGTTGAGGAATTTCTTAGAAACGAGGGTGTAACGATTGTCAGGCAATCTCACATTCTGTCTGGAATTGAGAGGAGCATAAGCAGGAAGCTTGGAGGTGCCAGCAGAGTTGAGGCTATTGCTGAAGCGCTACGGTCGTTATTTGGTCATGGCTTGAAGGTTTGTGTTGAGATTACTGTGATGGCTGCGGACAGCGGAGCAATACCTATCGAAGAGGTTGTTGCGGTTGGTGGAAGAAGCAAGGGTGCTGATACTGCAGTGGTTGTCAGACCGGCTCACATGAACAACTTCTTTGACATGCAGATCAAGGAAATCATCTGTATGCCGAGGGAAAAACGGTAGAGGATTGAGAAATTCTTAAAAATACTATTTTTTGGTTTGGAGCATTTGATGTGAACTGGGCATTTAGTCACTTGACAACTTCGAATATCTTAACTCCTCCTTTGTCGTATATCAATTTGAAATTCTTTAAGCTATTCTCAGAATGTAATCTGTAAAATGTAGAATTTTTATATATATTCATAATCTCTTCTCTACTCATAAGATCAGGATTCAACCCAGCGATCTTCATTATTGCAATATATATTCCACCAAGCTTCATTTCATCGCAAGTGATAACATATTTAACTCCTCTTTTTTTCACTATTTTTAGGGCATCCTCCTCGTTTTGTGTGGTAAAGAATTTTGCAGCATCTATTGCTCCAGCCTGGAAATTATTGCACACAACCGGACGCTTTGCAACGTAAACAATCCAGTTTCCATAATCCCACCAGCTGAGAACACTATATTCTGGCTTTTTGGTCGGGTCTAAGTAGTGTGAGGTAGGAGGTGTATTGTCTCTTAGCCAGAGGAGTGCTTCTTCCCAGTCTTTTGACATGTTAAATGTGTCTATAGATATAACAACTGAAGGGGAGATAATAAAAATTATTATAATAAGAGTTAATATATCTCTATTCAAGTTATTTTCCTTTTTAGCATGTTTTTTTGTTTTTTTGGCTTGTCCTCTTTTTCCTCTTTTGATTATTCTATTATCTTCCTCTTTTTTCTCTTCAAAAATTGGATATCCCATCTTATGAATCAAATGACTTAAACCGTAGCCTGCAAGGACTGATGAAGGGATTGCAAGAATGTTAGTAAATCTCAATTGAAAGAGTGCTAGAATAAAGGCAGCAAGGAACCACACCGGAAGGATATATTTGTTTGTAGATATGGCTATTATTCCTCCTAAAGTAGCCAGGAGTATCACAAAATACCCTGACATAAAAAAGATGGTATATAATTCGAAGGATTTAGCTTCGGATATTGTAGGGAGATAAATATTTCTACCCAGAATATAAG
>CAZZAF010000011.1:0-56705 GCA_964652135.1 uncultured archaeon | reverse complement strand
GTTTGCAATACTCCTTGCTGGAGCGGTTCTTACAGAAACCACGTTCTCATGGCCGGGAATGGGAACGTTCCTCCTTGAAAGAATTCAGTACAGAGATTACACTTCTGTACAGGGTGCAATAGTCTTCTATGCGCTGTTTGTTGCGATAATAAGCCTTGTGGTGGATGTAATCTACGCTCTGGTAGATCCGAGAATAAGGTATTGAGGGGAGATCATGAGCAGCGAGGTAAATAATCTTGCAACAAGATTCCTGAAACTGCTGATTCCAGAAGCAGAGGGCAGGTGGATGGTCATATCAGGACTGGCAATAGTTTTCATAGTAGTGTTCATGGCCATATTTGCACCATTCATCGCGCCCTACGATCCCACAAAGTCAACAGGAGACATACTGAAACCGCCGTCTTCAAAGCATCTAATGGGCACAGACAATCTTGGCAGGGATATCTTCTCCAGAGTTGTTTATGGTTCAAGAGTCGTGCTGCTTGTAGTTTTCTCAGCATCACTGCTCTCCATGAGCATTGGCATTCCACTCGGACTGATTTCTGGTTATTTCGGTGGGAAGCTGGATAGAGTTCTCTCCATGCTGATGGACAGTATGTATGCATTTCCCAGCCTTATACTGGCCATAGCGATTGCTGCTGTTCTCGGCCCGAGTATTCTGAATGCCATGATCGCAATATCTGTCGTCTACGTGCCAACCTATTTCAGAATGATACGCGGGCAAACGCTATCGGTAAAATCCAGACTTTTCGTTGAGGCTGCAAGGGCTGTGGGTGCAAGCAATTCAAAGATAATGCTGAAATATATTCTGCCAAACCTCGTACCAACAATAGTTGTAGTATTCTCACTCAGTGTTGCAGATGCGATTTTGACTGAGGCGGGCTTGAGCTTTCTCGGTTTCATCGTTACCGCACCAACCCCTGACTGGGGTTATGATCTGAGCGCTGGAAAACCGTATCTACCTGCTGGCTACTGGTGGATGATTACGTTTCCGGGTATGATGGTTATGCTTCTCGCATTAGGCTTTGCGCTGATTGGTGAAGGATTGAGTGAAGTCTATGCACCAAGGAGGGAGAGATAACGATGAGCACACTTCTCCAGATAGAAAATCTGAAAACACATTATACATCCAGAAGGGGAATACTAAAGGCTGTAGATAACGTCTCCCTCGATGTGAAGAAGGGAGAGTTTGTGAGCATTGTTGGTGAGAGTGGATGTGGCAAATCTACCCTCGCTTACTCCATCATGAGGTTAATTCTCCCTCCCGGAAAAATTGTTGGTGGCAGGATTGTATTCAATGGTGTTGATTTGCTGAAGTTATCCGAAGAGGAAATGAGGAAAGTTAGAGGAAAAGAGATAGGAATGATTTTCCAGGATCCAATGACTAGCCTTGATCCCCTCGAGAAAATAGGAGATCAAATTGCAGAGACGATTGTTGAGCATGAAAATATAGACAAAAAGGAAGCACTGGAAAAAGCCGCAAAACTGCTTGAATCGGTTGGGTTACCGGGAGACAGGGTCAATAACTATCCACACCAGCTCAGCGGTGGGCAGAGACAGAGAATTATGATAGCTCTCGCAATGTCTCTAAACCCCAAACTGCTCATCGCTGATGAACCAACTACAGCACTCGACGTTATTGTTCAGGAGAAAATTATGGACTTGCTTGAAGAGTTGAAAAAAGATGGGAGGGCAATAATACTCATAACCCACGATTTTTCCCTTGCTGCAACGAGAAGCGATAGAATTGCGGTAATGTATGCAGGGTGGCTTATGGAGTATGGAAATGCGAGAAGCGTTGTTGATGAACCACTGCATCCCTATACCAGAGGGTTGATAGAATCCGTTCCGGATGTATGGATTGACAGAGAAATCAAGCCAATGCCAGGATTTCCGCCAGATCTTGCAAACCCGCCAGCAGGCTGCAGGTTCAGGCCAAGATGTCCTCTTGCCATGGATAAATGCAGCACTGAGCCACCAATGGTTGAGATAGACGGTAGAAAAGTAAAATGCTGGCTTTATAGCTGAGGTGTTAGCAATGGACAGCGTTATTAAAGTTGAACACCTGAAAAAATACTTCCCTGTTCAGAAATCTTCTCTTGAAGTATTCCTATCAAGGAAGCTGGAGTTCATAAAGGCCGTTGACGACGTTTCATTTGAAGTCAGGAAGGGAGAAGTTCTTGCTTTCGTTGGAGAGAGCGGTTGTGGAAAGACAACAACCGGAAGGCTGATGGTGAAGCTTGAAGAACCAACGGATGGCAAAATATGGTTCAAGGGGAAGGATATAACGAATCTCAAGGGTGAGGAACTCAGAAAAATACGCCGACATTTGCAGATAATATTCCAGGATCCGTACGCATCTCTCAACCCGAAGATGAGGATTGGCGAGCATCTTGAAGATCCGCTGTTAATTCATGAACTTGCATCCAAAAAGGAGGCGAAAGAGTTAGCGCTCGACATGCTCGAGAGGGTTGGTCTTGTACCTGCAGAGCAGTTTTACAACAGATATCCGTATCAGCTGAGTGGTGGGCAGAGGCAGCGTGTGGCAATTGCGAGAGCGATGATATTGAAGCCAGAATTTGTTGTTGCAGACGAACCAGTTTCAATGATAGACGTTTCGCTCAGAGCATCCATACTGAACCTGCTGATGTCCTTCAAGAGAGATTACCACCTGTCTATGATCTTTATCACTCACGATCTCTCGGTTGCCAAGCTCGTTGGCGACAGAATTGCGGTGATGTATCTCGGCAAGATAGTTGAGATTGGTAAAGCAAGGGATGTAATCCACAGCCCCGCTCACCCGTACACCGCTGCACTGCTTTCCGCCGTTCCTTCCTTCGCCAAGAAGGCGCTCAGGGTCGAGATTAAGGGTGATATCGCAAACCCGAGATATCCACCACCTGGATGCAGATATCATCCGAGATGTCCTTACATGGAAAAGATTTGTGCTGAAAAAGAGCCAGAGCTTGTAAATGTCGGAGAAGAGCACTATGTAGCGTGCCACAAACCGCTTTCCCTTAACCTGTAATTAATTACATATTTTCCTATCCTATATATACTATGGTTTTTCAGTTTTTTCGCTATTTGAGTTCACAATAACCTACTGCAATTACGGAGAAACCGATAAAGCTTATAGAACCTTTAACAAATTATTTCCATCATGCTCAGAATTGCAGTTACTGGAAGGCCCGGGATCGGTAAAACAACATTTTGCAGGAGAGTTTACGAAGCTTTAAAGAATGAAATTAACGTTTCCGGCTTTATAACACTGGAAGTAAGAGAAGGCGGTACAAGAATTGGATTCAAGCTCAAAGATTTGAGTACTGGAGAAGAGGGCTGGCTTGCAAAGGTTGGTCATCAAAGCCCAGTCAGGGTTGGCAAGTATGGTGTGTTGGTTGAGTCAATTGACAGATTTGCTGAGAAGGTTGAAAGCTACAAAAATGCCGATCTCGTGATAATTGATGAAGCGGGTCCAATGGAGCTGAAAAGTCCGAAGTTTGTTGAAAGCATGGAGAAATTGCTTGAAAGCGATGTACCATGCCTGTTCTCAATCCACCTCAAGTCCCAGCACCCCCTTCTGCGAAGAATAAGAAGCGAATTTGAGGTAATAACGCTGAACGAGTCCAACAGAGATGTACTCGTTGATGAAATAGTGCGGAGGTTTCTGAATGATCGTTAAAGAGGGTAAAGCAGAGGTTTTCGTTGAAGATAGAGTGTTCTACAATCCAAGGATGAAGTTCTGTAGAAACGTGGATATGCTCGTATTTTCCCGTATTTCAGAGAGGGATGACGTTATTTATCTTGATGCTCTGGCAGCAACGGGAATAAGAGGTATAAGGGCTGTGCTGGAAGCAGGTTATACTGTCTTTTTTAACGACAAGAACGGAAAGGCTGTTGAGCTGATAAAGAAAAATCTCCAGCATAACGGCATTGAAGCTGAAGTTTTCAACAGAGATGCTTCAGCTCTCATGAGGGAGAGACACTTCAAGCACGTTGATATCGACCCTTTCGGATCACCCTCTGAATTTGTTGATGCAGCCTGCTTATCGGCCACGAGATATCTGAGTGTAACAGCAACAGACACCGCTGCTCTTTGCGGCTCTGCAAGCACTTCCGGTTTGAGAAAGTATTCTGCATACGCTGAAAGGACAGAATATTATCCGGAAATTGGTTTAAGAATGCTGGCTGGAAAGATAGCAAGAGAAGCAACAAAGTACGACAAGGGGATAGAAGTTCTTGTTTCCTGGGCAAAGGAGCATTACTACCGCATCCATGTCAGATTCAGGAGATCTCCATCGTATGCGGGAAAGATGTACAGTAAGATTGGATATCTCTTCCACTGCTGGAAATGCGGGAGGAGAGAGTGGATTCCAATGAATACGGGAGAATGCATATCGAAGTGTCAGTGTGGGGCTAATTATACAATGATGGGTCCGATGTGGCTTGGAGAATTACACAACAAGGACTTCGTTGCTGGAATTATTGAAAAAGCTGGAGACAAGCACTCTAAAGAGCTTGATCTACTGAAAAGAATCAATGATGAATTAGAAATACCATTCCACTATGATCTGCACCATGTGTCGAGGGCAATAAATGCATCGCCTCCATCCATGAACACTCTAATTGAGGAGATGAGAAATCTTGGATACAGCATTTCAAGAACGCGCTACTCCGGCACATCTTTCAAAACCGATGCAGATATTGAAGAGATCAAGGAGATAATAAAGCGAATCAGTCCCAGCGGCACGTAATTACCTCATCTCAAGCATCGTCTTAATTTCCTTCAGCTTTTTCTCGCAAAAGAGGAATATTTCCTTTCCCTCTTCTTTCGTAATGCTACCGTCTGCAAGAAATGAGCCTATATATGGGTATATCATGTTATCCAGTTCCCATCTCACTCTTTCGTATGTAATGTTGTCCATTTTCATGTAATCTTCAAACAGCTGTTTTAGTGATTCGAGTATCTCGTTCTTCACATGTTCCATATCAGTATAGTGTGTGGTTCGTAGTGTTAAATCTATCGAAAATTGCTTAAGTATGAAGTACGTAACATTATTGATGTTCCCGTTCAAGAAGTTCGCTGAATTCTGTTCTATAATCGAGAGGATCTCATCAACTCTGGAACGTACTGCAAGAATTGCTGCGTTTATAAAGGGAATTGAGGATGATGACGATCTTTACAATGTCGTGCTATTTTTGATGGGGAGACCCTATCCTCCGTGGGATGAGAGGGAGCTTGGTATTGGTGTCGGACTCATTTACGAAGCTCTGCGCATAGCGTCGGGAGTTAACAAATCAAAAATAGAGAATCTTGTAAAAGAAATAGGAGATCTCGGACTTGCAGCCGAAAAAGTGCTTAAAAACAAAACCCAGCTTACACTTTTTGAGGAAGAGCTAACCATATCCAGAATCAGGAAAGTTTTTGATGAAATGAGCTCTCTCGTGGGTGAAGGAAGTCAGAAAAGGAAGATAAGATTGCTGGTGGATCTTTACGTTTCCGCCACCCCTATTGAGGCTCGATATCTAACAAGGTTGATTCTTGGTGAGATGAGACTGGGTGTAGGTGAGGGAATAATAAGGGATTCCATAGCAAAGGCATGGGGCATAGACGAGAATATTGTTGAAAGAGCATACATGATATCCAACGATTTTGGAAGAGTTGCTGTTGTTGCGAAGAACGAGGGTAAAGAAGGCCTCCTGAAGTTGAAGATTCAGCTTCATATCCCTGTCAGAATGATGCTTGCACAGGTTGCAGAGAGCATAGATGCTGCAATTAGAGAGATGAAGAGAGTTGCGGTTGAGTGGAAATTCGATGGTAGCAGGGTACAGGTTCACTGGGGTAATGGAAAGGTTACGATATACTCCAGAAGGCTTGAAAACGTGACAAATGCTCTACCGGAAATAGTCGACGAGATTAAAAAGAACGTGAAGGAGAACGTCATCCTCGACGGCGAAGTTGTTGCAATGAAGGATGGCAAACCAATGCCGTTCCAGCACATCTTGAGGCGTTTCAGGAGAAAGTATGACGTAAGCAAAATGATGGAGAAAATACCCATTACGGCCCAGTTCTTCGATATACTGTATGTTGACGGCCGGGAAGTAATAGATCTGCCCCTCGAGGAGAGAAGAAAAATTCTGGAATCTGTCATCAAAAACTCAGATAGAATTTGGGTTGCGAAGCAGATTGTCACTTCAGATCCCAAGGAGGTGGAGAGAGTTTACAGCGAAGCGTTAAATGCGGGGCATGAAGGAGCAATGCTCAAAAATCCGAAGTCGCGATATATTCCGGGTAAGAGGGGTAAAAACTGGTTAAAGCTCAAGCCGGTAATGGAAACACTTGATCTGGTTGTCGTCGGCGGAGAATGGGGTGAAGGAAAGAGGAGTCACTTGATTAGTTCCTACGAGCTGGCATGTCTCGATCCCGTTACAGGTAAGCTCATGCGAGTTGGAAAGGTTGCAACCGGATTTTCAGATGAAGAGCTTGAAGAATTCACAGAACTGTTCAAACCGCTAATAGAGTATGAGGAGGGCAAACGCATTGTTTTCCAGCCAAAGTATGTTTTTGAGGTAGCCTACCAAGAAATCCAGAAGAGTCCAAAATACGATAGCGGATATGCGTTGAGATTTCCGAGCTTCGTCAGATTGAGAGATGACAAAGACGTTGATGAAGCAGATACAATTGATAGGGTGGCCCAGCTTTACGAGAGCCAGTTTAAGGCAAGAGGACGTGACGATTCAGCTTAATTTTCTTTAGTTTGTTGGTAAATCTCTTCAAAAAAGCTAAAACAAAATAAAATAGAGGATTACAGTGTCAGCATCTTTTCTTCCCACTTCTTCAGATATGCTGAGCTCTGGTTGACGTCTACGAAGAGACTAGCTGCTCTTTCAACGTCTTCGAGCTCGACCTTGCCGGAATTTCGTAGCTTGGCGTATTCATGGGCTGGGGCAAGGAGCTGAACGGCATATCTCAGGCTGTTTTCAACGCCCAGCTCTGTAAGCTTCTCCAGAGCCTCCTTGCTAAGCATGATTCCGGATTCTGCAGCCCTTATTTCGATAATTGTCCTTATCTCTTCCTTTGAGTATGGTTCGGTTGTAATTATCAACAGCCTGTCCAGCAGGTCAAGAGGAATGCCATGTGGAGCAACTATGTCTGTTCCTCTTATCTTGGCGAATCCTCTATTCGATGCGAGGATAATTATTGGAGCCATCTCTGACTCCATAGCTCTGTTCATGAATGTGAACAGTTCAATATCCATGAGGTGTGTCTCGTCGATAAACAACACACCAGGTACAAGTTCTGCTCTGCCCTCCTCGACCCATCTCTTCACCTGCTCGTCAACAGCTTCTCTAACCTCGTTGTCGATTTCTCTGCTGGATGTGGCAAATATGCTGAATATCGTCCCCCTTCTGGCATTGGCTTCATCGAGGTCGTGGAGTGTTACGACATATGTGAACTCCTTCTCCTTCTCAATCCTACCGCCTGGTACTTCAACGAAGTCTGCATCGCCCAGATCGTATTTCTTCTCTGCCTTTTTGCTCTTACCAAGCCTGGAGATTCTGCCAGTTTCCTTGTCTATTACAATTACATCTCCAACCTCAATGCCTTGATACATGAACTGCAAAGCAAGTCTTCCACTCACGCTGAAAGTCTTCTTCTCATCCTTTGTTGCGAGAGTTAGCGTGGCGGATTCAGGAATCTTCTGCGTCGGGTTGTATGGGTTGGGTACCATGTTGTAGTCCAGCCCGACAACTTCTCCCTCAAGAACAGTTCTGGTTTCCTTTATCCTCACACCGATTGCTTTCCTCATTGCCTGAATGAGAGCTTCAGTCTTCTTCATTTCGCTGCTGTAAAATTCGCTGGCTGAAACCTGTACGAACGGAATATCCTTACCAAGTTCTTTACTTATCGCTACTGCGATGGCAGTTTTACCGGTGCCGGGTGGACCGGCAATGAGAATACCCCTTCCCGCCATCTTTCCTGCTTTTATAAGCCTGACTATGACTCCTGCCGCCTCTCTTGCTCTCTTTTGTCCAACAAGTCCATCAGCAACATCTTTAGCCTTTAGATTCTCATCAAGCCCGAGTCCGCGAATGTGGGAGTGAGCACCTATTCTTTCAAATCTTGCTGCAAGCTCCTTGATCTCGCTTACAGCCATGCCCTCACCCCCCACATAATCGGTGGATAAGTATTTCAATATAAATGTTTCTATCAATCAACCCAAAATTTGAATGTGAGCGAGAAGACCAAGAAGTTTAAGATTAAACGAAATAAAAGAAGAGTTGTTTAGATGTTACCTCCACCCTCTATTTTCTCAAGTTTGAAATCGGGTGTGACTATAACCCGCATGTAGCCGAGCGGAATCTTTGGTGTGTAGCTGTGCGAAATCCCAATGAGAAATGTTTCTTCTCCAAACGCAACGAATTCCTCTTCCGTAGTTACTTTCAGTACAACGTCATAAAGTTCCTGGAAGCTTCCATGGTATGGATAAGTTGGATGTGCCTTGAGTGGTACCAGAGAAACAAAAGTTAAATCCCTTTCAAGACTTTCAAAAAACTTAAAGACTTTTTCAAGCCCTTTAGATCCGTATATATCAGGAATAAGGTGCAGGCCATATTCTACAAGAATTGCATCTTCATCAAGACCTGATGCCATTGCGATCATTTCATCCATTGTTGAGTCCAAATCCCTTAAACGGATGAAACGATCTATCTGGCCAAAAGGGATTGTGTCATTCGTTCCGACTTTTATGACCAAGGTATCATCAAGGCTTTGTTTCACCTTGTGTTTTTCAGGAGTCATATCTTCAAAAAATGACTGATAATCCACTTCGAGTTTCCTTGTTAGGCTCTCAGAATATACTAAAAAGTACAGTTTCTTTCCTTCGTCTATGAATTGGGGTATAAAATGGTGAAACAAGAGCGCAATTGCAGGTATATGGGCGTTATATGCAATACGTACTCTTTTCCCCTCACATAAGGCAATCAGTTTATTAATACTCATCCCTTCATTACCTCCCATGGTATTTATTTTGAATTCCAACATATATAACTGTTTAGAACATTAATGTTGTGGTCATACTTTAACCCTTATAAGTGAAAAATGCGACGATAACATTTAAATTCTCCATGTATTACCATTACTTTGAGGGCTCGTAGCTCAGCTGGAAGAGCGCCGCCTTCGCGAGGCGGAGGCCGCGGGTTCAAATCCCGCCGAGTCCACTAATTTACATTCCAATACACTTCTTTTTGATTTTGAAATGTTACTGTAGATGTGCTGAAGAGTTAAAAGAAAAAACCGACCACATCATTCGATTATATGCGGAGTAATTGGTTGTAATTAAGCAAATCAAAACCTCAAAGTTAATTATAGTTAACTTTCTTTCCACTCGTAATCTTTATTAAAATTTTAAAATTAGATGATTCTGTGAACCATATAAGATCGTTCATGGGGCGAGTTTTTGAAGAATATAAAAAATACAAAGTTTTTGAAAGGAAAATTGCTGGAATAGCCAAAAATAATGTATGGGTTTACACTGTTGAAAGGTTAGTAGAACTTGATGACCGCGGAAATTCAACAAAAAAGACTGTCATCAGAATTGCAAAATGGCGAGCAAGGATTGATAAAAATAACAATACAAAATACTGGCAATTCCACAGGGGGTACAACATAAGATCTCCAAAGGAATGGGAATTAGTTTCCCAGATTGTTGATTACTATTTTGAGGATAACGAGAGTTCATTTAGAGAAGAAAGCTTTGTTAAACTACCTATAGAAGAATATGAGTTTCTCAGAAAAGTTAAGCAGGAAAACATACAACTTAAAAAATTCATAAAGAGAATTATTGAAATTACTACAACGTTGAGTGCTCAAGAAGAGATATATAGAAAAAGATTAGAATTAATGCGAAAGAACTTAGAAAACTATCAAGAGACTCTTAAAGATTTTGAAGAGCTTATCAGCGATCCAAAGACGAGAGAAACTGATGTTCACAACTTTCTTCAAGAATACAAACCATTTTGGATGTTCGGACTTGAGTACATTGACATTGAGTCAAAAGTAAAGTTTCCACCAGGAGCCAAAAAAGACTACTTCGAGTTTGATTTGATGTTAAGGAGATACGATGGATTTTACGATCTTGTTGAGTTAAAAAGCCCTAATGAGAACATTTTTGATAAACGAACAAAAATGAGAAGTAAACCAAATAAATCGCTATCCGAGGCATTGGGACAGGTGATTACATATCTCCATTATTGCGATAAACATGGGAATGCTCAGATATTAAAACCAAAAGCTTTCATTGTAATTGGTAAGAAGTCAAAGGACAAGACCACATTTAGAAGGATTTTCACGAGCTACCTAAATAATATAGACATTCTCACGTATTCAGAGCTTGTAGAAAGAGGAAACCAATTACTCAAACACATCAAGAAAACACCTTGAAGCCGTATAACATTTTTCCCCTTTCTGGCCGATCAGCTAAATAAAAAAATCACTCGAATTCCCGATTGAAACGGGAAGGCATTCTGACAGCTAATTGATGTAGTTTCATAAAATTGTCAAAGTGTGTAAATTGTTTACGTTCCATTTATTTTTTTAATGAAACGATGCCATCACATGGCGCTCATCGTCCCAACGGAACAGAGAAAAAGGCAGACCTAAGTTTGAGGAATTTCTAGAAGAGAATATAGTAAATTCAAGTAAACCACCTTGGAAACAACCCTCTTCAAATTCAAAAAGTTGAGAGATTCCAATGAATGAATAGAGAAAAACTTGTAAGTATGGATGATTGAGTGATGCTGTCGTTGAATTCAGGATGACATAAAACCACAGAAGCTTGAGCCAGAATTACCACAATTTGATCTGAAATACAAATCCACTCAAAAATGTAACGTTTTTCGTCAGCCTGGGATGTACAGAATGAATTCAGGATGTCATCTCGCAGCATATTGTCCGAAAATTTTTTAATTCCAGATGAGCTGGATCGAGATTTTAATGGGCGATGGAATGAGTGTCGGAATTGATGAGAGGGTAGAGCCGAAAAAAGCTATTCTTCTTGGTCTTCAGCACGTTCTCGCAATGTTCGGGGCAACAGTGACCGTACCTCTGGTCGTGGGAACAGCGATAGGTCTTGAAGGTAATGCCATCGCACTTATGATTCAGGCAGTGCTTTTGACAATGGGGATAGCAACGCTTTTGCAAACCACTATAGGATCAAGTTATCCAATAGTTCAGGGGTCGAGTTTTGCATTCATTCCGGGGTTGATAAGCATCGGTAAGGGTTTGGGTTTGGCAGCGGTTGAAGGTGCTTTAATTGTTGGTGGTATTCTTGAGGCATTAATTGGTGGTTTGGGAATCGTAGGTAAAGTTAAAAGACTATTTTCACCATTGGTAACGGGCGTTACAATAATGCTCATAGGTTTTAGTTTAGCCCATGTAGCTGTAAAGTACACCTTTAACTTCTTTGCAGATCCCTCTGGCGCTTCAATTCCAAAAGCTTTCTTTATAGCCCTGATAACGTTTGCAGCAACAGTATATGTGGCTTTAAAAGCCAAGGGCCCGTTAAGGGCAATGCCCGTAATTGTTGGAGCTATTGTTGGTTACCTGATCAGTATACCCCTTGGAATGGTGGATTTAAGCCTGGTTAATGAATTACCAGTATTCAGCATTCCAAAACCACTGCCATGGGGAACACCGATATTTGAAGCCACAGCAATAATTACACTCCTATTCGCATTTATGGTAAGCATAATAGAAAGTGTTGGCGATTATCACGCAATTTCAGCGATAAGCGGGGCAAAAATAACGGACAGAAACATAAATAGAGGAATAATGAGCGAAGGTCTGGCATGTTCGATTGCTGGATTTCTGGGGGCTTGTGGAACAACTAGCTATTCAGAGAACATAGGACTTGTTGCTCTGACAAAGGTCGCTAGCAGGTATGTTGTCCAAATTGGAGGAGTAATACTGATATTTCTATCACTAATTCCAAAGTTTTCTGGAATATTGGCATCGATCCCTGCCCCAGTCTTGGGTGGTTTAACTATAGCGCTTTATGGAATGATAAGCGTCACAGGACTCAGACTGATAAAAGAGAAGGTAGAGCTCAATGACAGAAACATGCTCATAATCGCAAGTGCTTTAATAGTTGGTTTGGGCGCTCCTCAGCTCCCACAAGAGTTTTTAGAGCACTTCCCCAAAATAATTGGAAGCATTTTAGAATCGGGAATGGCTGTTGGAGCGTTAACTGCAATAATTATGGATCAGCTTCTGGGTGATAAAAAATGATAGCAGATAAACGCTGGGAAGGAGTTTATTCCTTTGAGGACTCTCCGTTTCTGATGGAGATACTTACAGAGCTCAGAGACAAAAACACAGACAGCATAGCATTTAGAAAAGGGTTGGTTAAAATTGGGAGATACATGGGTTACGAACTGACAAAAACCATGGAGTTCGAGAAAATTAAAGTTGAAACTCCTTTGGAGGAAACAGAGGGCGTTATTGCCAAAGACAGGAAAAACATTGTTATTATAACAGTCCTCAGGGCAGCAATTCCTTTGATGGAGGGACTGATTAAAACATTAGAGCACGCAAGAGTAGGCATTATCTCCGCTTCAAGAGGAAAACCGCCGGAATTCAAAATAGAGATGAAATACGTTAAGATTCCGGAGATAAAACCTGAGGACACTGTGATTATCACAGATCCAATGATTGCAACTGGATCAACTTTAACCACAGTGATTCAGGAGGTCAAGAAATATACTCCTCCAAAGAGGATAGTGGTTTTAGGAGTGTTAGCAGCACCGGAAGGAATTGAAAAGATTAAGAAAAAGTTCCCAGAAGTTGAAATCTTTGTAGCAAAAATTGATAGAGAACTGAATTCCAAGGGGTACATCCTGCCAGGTCTGGGTGATGCGGGAGACAGAGCATTTGGAGAACCTACAAAAGTTTAATCATTTGCTGTACTTTTTTCCCAGTTTTTTGCTAGTAATCTTTTCAACTCAATATTTTGAGTGATATGTCTCTTTTACTTAGTTTCTTCATCAAATCTTTTTTATCCAAAATCTAAATCAAATTTAATTTGAGTAAAGAAATAGTAAAATTTAAAAAAGATTCTATTCTAAGAGGTAAAATAATGAATAAAGACAAGTGTTGTGAGCAAACGTCATGTGAGAGGTGCCCAAATTCCTTTGATTGCTGGAAGGAGATGAAGCACAATAGAGGAAATGGGCATCTACTAGAGGAATACGTGGAAGCATTTTAAAAGGCATAATTAAGGAATGAAGGAGGGAGATCACACAATACGCGTAGATGCAACACTCACGTAGGTGTTAACATAACAAATGGATCCGTGAACACCCTTGCATACATGCTGTTAGGTTTCGCCATTTTCTCAAGTGCTGCTATTGTCCAGAAACTTACCGTGCACCCCCCATATGTTAAACACTGCAAACAATATCACAACGGGAACAAAGGGGATGTAAAACCAAAGGTACTCGTATAAATTTCCAGTCCAGGCCCCGCTGGCTACCGTTTGGAAGTTCATTTGATTCTGTACAGATCCGGTTAGAGCGCTTTATGGCGTTGTATGATTATTGGAGGTGTTTATTTTGACAGTACCCCGCAAGATTGACTGGAATAAATATTTCAAAAATGGATCTTTTTTGAACGTTCTAACAGTAGTTGTGAATATATAAACCACCGCAACACAAATAAGAGATTTTTTTGAAACAGCATAATTATGAGATCGATAGCCAATTCGAAAAATCCAAACTGGAAAGAAAATGCAGAAAATGCAAAATTGCAGAACATGGCGGAGTTAGCATACTTATTTTCTGCGATGAGCAGAGTTTTTAGTAGAGACTCAAACAAAAAGATAAAGAGGAAAATAGCTGAAGTTATGGATGGTTTTTTCAATGTAGAAAGTGAAGAGGAATTTCGTAGAAAGCATGAAGAGTTCTGCAATTGGTTTGTAGAACATGTAAAAATGGCCAAAAATTCACAGAATGCCTCATGGGGACATGCGGCGAAAGTAATTGACATCTCCTTAAAGGTTCTCATTTACTACTGCAATCTGCCAGACCCTTCGAAAGCATCGAAAATTGTTCCATGGCTTAATGCGGCCATAGATAACTCACTCATAAACCATATCAAAGAATGGGCTAAGAAGGAAGGAATCCTCACTCATCAAATTGAAAATATCCGTTCGCTCAAAGATATTGAGAAAAAAGAAACATATGACGAACTTCAGGATCTAATTAAAAAGGAAATTCAGAAGGAATGCAAAGGAGGAATATATCCTGTTCAGTATGACGATATAATGTGGAGAAAATTGAATAGAGATGAAGATTTTTGAATTAATAGTTCACAAAACTTGTATTCCTATTTTTTCAATAATTTAAATAAACTAATCTGTTACAACTTGTTTTAAACATCTTGTTGAAGAACGGGGGCATGATATCTCCGGCTTTCTACGCTGCACGAACTGATATGAGTGGTAAGGATCAATTATCTATGGGGAATATT
This sequence comes from uncultured archaeon, assembly GCA_964652135.1. Taxonomy (GTDB): domain Archaea; phylum Halobacteriota; class Archaeoglobi; order Archaeoglobales; family Archaeoglobaceae; genus CAZZAF01. The sequence goes on along the minus strand of CAZZAF010000011.1, from coordinate 42,181 downwards.
TTTGCTGCTTTGCTTGAAATTATCACGTTTGGGCTCATTTTCAGTCATAATATATTCGAAATCATATTCTTTTTCATGTAACATTTCCGCCATATAGCAGAGGTGTGAGAGGAGCTTTAACGCCCTGGCCCTGGAGATTTTTCTCGGTACCATTACCCATGTAGCGCGTCATCAATGAATTCTTTAAGCAATTCTTTTGTTCTTTGGGGGATGTTGGATTCTTCCAGAAGGGCAAGCTGTCTTTCTAAGCGCTTATCGGTGTCATAAAGGCCAATCAAGAGCATCAAGCCCCTTTACGGAAAAACAGTATTTAGCAGTAGAGTGTGGTGTGAAAGTGTGGGGAATTGAACATAAAATTAAGCGCCGGGGCTGGGATTTGAACCCAGGCGTCCCTTTCGGGACACAGGCTCTCAAGGCCTGCGCAGTACCTCTCTGCAACCCCGGCCTGTGATTAAGGTACTGGTTTCAACGCCGTTTCATCTTTTAAATCTTAGTGTTTTTAAATCTTGAGGAGCCTTTAGTGCGATAATCCATAAAAATATTTTGCTGCTAATGTCCTGTTTGGAAGCAAATTCCATTGGCATGCTCGGGAAGGAGTTAAATAGGTCGGTATCTACTGTTGTTCATGAGCAAAGTTTTCTTTGTTGATTCACGCGCTCCTGTTACTGAACCTGAGAAATGGTATCAGCCAAAACTAAGCCTTGTCAGGAAGCTCGAAAGGCTAATTGATGAAAGTGGTGTTCTCGATTTCATAGATAAGGGTGATCTGGTTGCTGTGAAGACACATTTTGGGGATAGAGGTACAACAAAAACACTCCGTTCTGTTTACATCAGAAAGATCGTTGAAGCTGTCAAGGAGAGAGGTGGAAAACCGTTTGTAACCGAAACAACGGGTCTTGGCTTAATAAGGGACAGAAGTACCGCACTTGGCAGACTTCTAATTGCCGAGGAGAATGGCTATACATCTCAAACTGTAGCAGCACCAATAATAATTGCAGATGGACTGCTGGGTTTTGACTATGTGAATGTAGATGTTGAAGGAAAACACATCAAAAAAGTTTGTGTTGCGAAAGGTATTGCGGAAGCGGATGCGGTTGTGTGCGCAACACACTTTAAACTCCACATGCAGGCTGGAATAGGGGGAAGCATAAAAAATGTTGGTGTTGGGTGCACAGCCAAACCCTCCAAGTTCGACATTCATTCACCCGCCCCTCCGAAAATAAACGAAAAATGTGACAAGTGTGGCAAATGTATCGAAATATGTCCCGCAAATGCTATTATAGATTACCAGATCGATTCGACAAAGTGCATCCGGTGTACTGGTTGTTATGAGGTCTGCAAGCAAAATGCCATCGAGATACAGTGGATTTCAGGTAGGGATATTGCGGAGAGGATAGTTGAGTGTGCCAAAAGAGTCATGGATGTTGTTGGAAAAAAGAACTTTGCATTTCTGAACTTTGTGGTTGATGTAACTCCTCACTGCGATTGCCATCCTTACAGCGATAATCCAATCGTTCCCGATGTGGGTATTTTTGCATCGAAGGATATTGTGGCTGTGGATAAGGCAAGTTTCGATGCCATACTCAAATTTGAGAACAATCCGGGATCACTCATTGAAAATAAATACTGGGAGTGGACAGACCCACTTACGCATATAAAGTATGCAGAAGAGTTAGGACTTGGAGTAAGTGAATATGAGGTGATTGATATTGAGTGAGGCTAAAAAGAGAATGGAAAGATATGTAAGGCAAATCATCGTTCCAGAATTTGGTGAAGAAGGTCAGAAAAAACTTTTCAAGGCAAAAGTTCTTGTTGCCGGTGCTGGAGGGCTTGGAAGTCCTGTAATTGCATATCTTGCTGCAGCAGGAGTAGGAAAGCTTGGAATTGTTGATGGAGATGTTGTTGAAGAAAGTAATCTCCAGAGGCAGATCATTCATGCCGGAAAAATAGGAATGAACAAGGCAGAATCTGCGAAGGAGTTTGTTGAGAAACTTAATCCGGACGTGGAGGTTGAAACCTATCCGTTCAGAATCACACCAGAAAACGTTATGGATCTAATCGCAGATTATGACGTGATTGTATCGTGTCCAGACAATCTGGTGACGAGATACATTCTCAATGATGCATGCAGGATAACAGGCAAACCCATGGTACATGCTGCAATTTATGGATTCGAAGGGGAGGCGATGACAATAAAGAAATCTCCATGCTACAGATGCATATTTCCTGAAGCTCCAGAAGGTGCCGGAACAAGGGCTGTTATGGGGTTCACAGCGGGATTATTTGGGTGCATCCAGGCCGCAGAAACAATAAAGCTCATTGCTGGCTTGCCAACACTTGAGGGTAAGCTTTTGAGGATTGATCTGCTCACAATGGAGGTCTTTGAGATACCGTTTTCAGAAAATCCAAACTGCCCTGTATGCAGTGGGAAGCTGAAAGAGATTCATCCTGAAAACTACACCGGAAACTGCAGAGTTGTGAAGTACTGATTTACTCAAATCCAAATTCCGCGAGATAGTAATGGAGGTTCAAAAGGAAGTCATTGAGACTATCGAAGGGTACAACAATACACCCGCCATGGAAAACTATTTGGTCGTCGATGAGTGAAACCACAATGGGAATAACCCTCTTACCAGTTAGTTTTTCGTATCTTTTACACCTTTCTGCATGTTTTTCTGACTGTTTTTTTAACGCTGAAACTCTATACCATCTTTTTGTGTATCTCTTTGCATCTATTGCGAGAATCAGCCCGAAGTGTTCTGCAACAACATCTATTTCTGCCCTTCCTGCCTCATCTTTGAATACAACTCTGAATTTCGTCTCGTAACCGTGTCCCTCGAGAATGCTCTTTACCTTCTCTTCAAATTCCTGCCATGTTGGTTCGTCAGCATTCATATCGTTATGCCAGTTCGCATTCGCCATACTAAATGTCCAGTGTAATGCCTTTCTTTTTCGAAAATGCGTAAATCATTCCCAGATTTCCAACAATCATGACATCTCCAACTGGATTTGCAATTCTGTATCTGCACAGATGCATGTTGGGCCCTGTTGCAACAACATCCTTGACATCAACAACCTCTCTAACGAATGCTCCATGCCCTCCATCGTTGAAAACGTCCTCGTTGGAGATTTCTCCACTCAAAAACTTCTTTATGAATTCTTCTATACCCTCAGTACCTTTTTCTCTCATCATTCGTGTATGGTGCTCAAACAGGGAAAATATGTAGCCATCTCTGTCAACCACAGCCCCTATTGTGTGGGAATTACCGAAATTCAGGAGTAATGCGGGAAACTCCCTGACATCGGGCATGCAACCGGCAATGGCTGCAAAGACGGTGTCCATCACATAAACATCCTTTTTTCCAAATGCTTCGATACTTTCAACAACGCTCGTCATTCGGTTGAAATACCGGGGGACTTCCGATGAATGGAAGAGGAATGAATGGATGTAGCCATCTTTTTTCATCATTTCCTCGAACATCCTGAACCTGAATCTTCGATTGCTTTCGTGGGGTGAGAAGCCATGATCCTGAACAGCAATTATGATTGTTTCGGGAATACTTTCCTCTATCTTTTCCAGTATCTGATTGAAAAATGGCAGATCAACATCACCCATTTTAATTTCGACTGCATCAACTTCTTCATTTTCATTGATGATCTCGATTCCTACCTTCTTTACCTCTTCAATGTTATCTGAAACTGTTAAGGCTGCTTTCTCTTCAGCGTAAACCTTCAATCCTGCTCTGATGTGATCCTTGATCGCCTTTGTGCAAGGTCCACCACCCATTGTATAGCCTCTCAGAACAATGTCTCTTTTCTTCGAAGTAGCATCTCTAACCTTCCTAGCAACGAGCTGGGTGGGTGATGGGAGGATCATCTTGGGGCAGTTTCTTATATTCTCGCCTTCCTTGTAGAGAAGAAAATCCTGAGTCCCTGTTCCGACATCGAGTGTGAAGATTGATCTCATACTTTGCCGAATTGACCATGGAGCAGAAAACTCTTTTCCCGAACCAGGTCGTAATTTAATAGGAGCATAAAAATTTAAACACATTTCATAAGAATGCAGAGTATGAAGAGGTGTGAGGGCTGTAAATACTACCAGAAGTGCATCGAGTGGAATTGCCTGAAAAACCCGGAAGAATGCTCGTATTTTGAGCCGGTTGAAGAAAAATAAGAAATTTAGATATTATTTTTACTCTCTGCCTTCTCTGTATTTCAGTGCTGCCTTGACGAAACCGACAAATGGCGGTGATGGTGCATACGGACGTGATTTGAACTCTGGATGGAACTGTGTGGCGAAGAAGAACAAGTTCTTTGGATACTCGAGTATCTCCATTCTCCTTCCGCCATCGGAGTATCCTGAGAATACAAGTCCGTGTTTCTTGAACTCCTCAATGTAGTCCGGGTTGACTTCGTATCGATGTCTGTGTCTCTCGTAGACTTTCTCTTTGCCGTAGAGCCCGTGGGCGATGGTTCCAGGCACTATTGTAACCTCAATGTCTCCGAGTCTCATCGTACCGCCAAGCTTGTCCACCTCTCGCTGTTCTGGCAGCAGATCTATCACAGGATGTTCTGTTTCAGCGAGCTCGCTGCTGTGCGCATCTTCCCATCCTATGACGTGTCTGGCAAATTCTATCACGGCAAGCTGGAAGCCAAAGCATATTCCGAGGAAAGGTATGTTGTTTGTTCTTGCGTACTCTATGGCTCTGATTTTACCCTCGCTACCTCTCGAACCAAAACCGCCTGGTACTAAAATACCATCAGCTTCAATCTCGAAGTCTTCAACCTTTTCGAGTTCTTCACTGTCTATCCAGAGTATGTCCACCTTACAGCCAGCTTCTATCCCACCGTGCTTGAGAGCTTCTCTTATGCTGAGGTAGGAATCCCTTACGTTGACGTATTTACCAACGACTGCAATAGTTACTTCCTTTTCAAGACTCTTCAGCTTCTCGACGATTTTTGCCCATTTATCGCTTCCTTTCCTCCTTTCGAGGGCAAGTTTTCTCAGAAGGTATTCATCCAGCTTCTCTTCTTTGAACTTGAGTGGAACTTCATATATGTCCTCAGCATCTTCTGCGCTTATAACAGCCTCGACCGGCACATCACAGAAGAGGGATATCTTCTTCTTTGTAGCCATTTCCAGCTTCTCTGCACATCTGCCAACTATTACATCTGGATACAGACCAAGGCTCCGCAGCTCCTTTACACTGTGCTGAGTGGGTTTTGTTTTTTGCTCTCCACTGGAATCGAGTGGAACAAGCGTGACATGAACAAGAACAAAGTCCTCATCTTTTTCTTCATTATGCATCTGTCTTATTGCTTCAAGGAAAGGCATGCTCTCAATGTCACCGACAGTCCCACCTATTTCCACAAGACAGATCTCTGCATCGTTCTCCCTTGCAACCCTTCTGATCCATGACTTTATCTCGTCAGTAACGTGCGGGATAATCTGAACAGTCTGTCCAAGGTATTCACCTTTTCTCTCCTTTTCTATGACGTTGCGGTATACTTTGCCCGTCGTAATATTGTGGTCACCTGTTAGCTCCAGCCCTATGAAACGTTCGTAGTGGCCGAGGTCGAGATCAACTTCAGTACCATCCTTTAGAACGTACACTTCACCGTGCTGGAATGGATTCATTGTTCCAGCATCGATGTTGATGTAGGGGTCGATTTTTATTGGAACAACCTTGTAGCCCATGTCAACGAACAGTCTGCCGATGGATGCTGCTGTAATTCCTTTACCAAGACCACTCATTACACCGCCGGTAACCACTATGTACTTTGTCATTGCAGATCACCGCAATTCCGGCGGGAGCATATTTGGAATTCCATCCTCTATTAGGTATTCGATATTACATTTATTGCAGATGAGCTTGCCAGTGAGAATTTCCTCTTCATTCTCTTCTTCGACAACAAGCTCCAGATCTCCTTTACAAACAGGACACGCTAAAATATCCAGCAGACTTCTTTTCATACCTCCACCTCAGAGTTTTTCATCCCTTAAATCGATTATGTGTGAAACATCTGGACCGGTTGAGATCAATGTGACTGGGACTCTTACGTCTTCTTCAACTTTCTCAATGAACTCCTTTGCCTTCGGAGTAAGCTTCTCCCACTCTGTAACTCCATAGCACTCCTTGTCGAGTTTGTCAATACATGTGATTGCCACCTGGGTTGCACCATTCACCATGGCAGAGTATCTTGCGAACTCACCGTCCCAGTATCCTATTCTTCTCCTTCTACCCGTCACTGTTCCGTACTCAATAATTCCCAGCTCTTCTGCTTCTTCCTGTGACATCTCAGTTGGGAATGGGCCAGCACCGACTCTTGTCGGGAATGCTTTGAAAACCACAACAACCTCATCGACTTTTGTTGGGCCGATTCCCACATCAGCGGCCATTGATGAGGCAGTCGTGTCCTTTGATGTAACGTATGGGTAGGTTCCATAGTAAAGACTGAGCCCGAATCCCTGTGTTCCCTCTACAAGTACAAATTCATCCCTATCAAGCGCCTCATTAACCTCAAGCGGAACATCTGCGAGAAAAGCCCTCAACTCATCGACATCCTTTGCCTGCCTTGCCACTCTCATAACTCTGTCTGCATTTGCTGGACCACAACCGGTGCCTGTGCTTCCTATCTTTCCTTTCAGGTGCTCACTCCCCCTGTCAGCTTCAATGTGCTTCTCCTCAATAATTGCACAGCGATAATCGACACGGGCCCTATCACTTACACCCAGTATCTCGACTTCTCTGAGAAAAACTCTTGGATCAACAAGGACTCCAGCACCAATGAAGAGTTTTGCATCCTTGTAAACAAAACCGGATGGAATCATCCTTACTCCAAACTTCTTTCCTTCGATCTCTACAGTATGTCCAGCGTTAGGTCCTACGCCTCCTCTTGCTATGATCGTTGGTTTGTCAGAATAGGCAATGTGTGATATTATTTTGCCCTTGCCTTCGTCACCCCAAAATCCTCCAACCACTATAGTTGCCGGCATGTTCGATCCCAATCTAGTTCGAATTGGCAGTATTTAAGTTTGATGAAGTTGGGTGTATTTTATCCACTGGGGGTTGCATGCCTGACAGACAGCTACAGCAAGCTTTTTCCAGCTGAATCTCTACTTTCAAAAATTTAAAAGGATAAAATCTGAATTAGGAAGATCTTAGGGCTATTACTCTTCTAATTGACTCTAAATTGCCCAGAACTGCAAGGATTATAAGGGCTGCTCCCAGAGAATTGAATATAGCTCCTAACATAACCAGAAACATTCTTACGTCTCTTGTCATGGGAATGAAGAATCCCCTATCTACATACGTCTCTTTATATGCAACGACGTATTTATCCCCAGTATATGGAATCATGAAAGTTGCAAGCGCCGCAAAGAGACCGATAGCTGCCCAGAAAACTGGATTCATCTCTAAAACACTCATTGTCATACAGAAAACTATGATGAAGTCTGCGTATCTGTCCAAGATTCCATCAAGCCATGCACCATATTTGGATTCCATGAATTTGAGTCTCGCAATCTCTCCATCGCACCCATCCACTATACTTGAAAATTGAATTAGCAGCCCGCCAATAAGAGTCGTGATATGGTTATTCAGGAGGAAGAGAGAAGAACCAATCGCTGAAATGAGAAAAGATATTATACTTATCTGGTTGGGTGTTATACCTGTTGAAGCCAGATATTTTGAGATTCTCAGAGAGATTTTTCTGTTTATATTTCTGGAGATTATCCCATCGAAGTATGCAGGCTTGCTGCCGGACAGAAGTGTCTTCTCCATTTTAATGAGTGAATTTAAAAGAGCTTTCTCAGCTTTTTTCAAGTCATCGGTGTTCTCCAGCTTAATTGCATTTATCTCAACTGTTTTTACCACCTTTCTCATCCATATACTTTTTGATGGCAGTTTTTATATCACTAGAACTTCTTAAAATCTCGAAAAAGTCTTTTTTGATGATGTAGGCTCCGATAGGCTTACCATTTGATGTGAATATAATGTTTGAGTCGTTCTCAACCTCCAATCTTTTCTCGGTAATAATAACTGGACTTACAAGGAGCATAATGGGGTTTGATATTTTCCCATCCAGGTCAAGCAGATATTCTTTTTTGTCTTCTATCGTGTATACTCGCTTGATTCCCACTCTTTCGAGAGTTTTCTTTATTCTTTCAAATACTGTCATTCCCAGAATCTTTGTGTCATACATACTCCTGCTGTTTCCATCGATGACTATGACTGCAGTTTCCGCCATATCTTGCATCACCTCCCTTCACCAGTTGGGAAGTTTATCCAGTTGGAGCAAGCATACCCTGCAATTTAGGGATATTATATCAGCATATTAATGCTAATAATCGATACTTTCTTACTTCGCTCAACTCCTTGAGATATTCCCCAGTAGCGGCTTAATTTTATACTCGGTATATCCCATATTACAATTTAGCCATTCACTAGAGTCGCTTTGGTTATTTAAACTTTTCTTTACCTCATTCGCTCAATATAAAATTTTAAGTGGAATAATAAGTTTGAGGCGAATTTGGGCAATTTTGAGTAGAATTAGTCTAAAAAATTTTAACCGGAAATAGAATCTCTCATAATAAAATAATGAGGTGGTTGATAATTACTGACTCCATATGATCGTTCAGAGCGGTATTAAGCTCAGGCAAATTGATAAAAGAGTTGTATAAAAGCGTAAAAAAGCTGAACCCACTATTGGCTCTCACTATTGAATCTGCTCTTTTCTCTTTTCAACCACTCTTATACCTTCGATTGCAGTAAATGGATAGTTTCCAGTCTCGTCTTTCTCCATGGACTTTACCATATCCCATATTGTCAGCAGGGCAACGCTAACGCCAGTAAGTGCTTCCATCTCTACGCCTGTTTTACCTACCGATTTTACGGTACACTCTGCCCGTATTTTGTCTTTTTCAACGTCGAAGGAGACTTTAACAGAGGTTATCGGTATAGGATGACACATCGGAATTAGTTCAGGTGTCTTTTTTACGGCCAGAACAGCTGCTATGTTGGCTGTTGCGAGAACATTTCCTTTTGCAACTTTATCCTCAACAATTGCCTTTATAGTTTCCTCTTTAAGTTTTATCCATCCTTCGGCTGTTGCTATTCGTACAACATCTTGTTTTTCGGAAATATCCACCATTTTTGCTTTTCCGGATTCTATATGCGTGAATTTCATGAAGGTTGTTTGATTGCTGGCTAAAAAAAGTTTGGTAACTGTTGGGATGGATGAGTTATGATAATCATCGCAGTAAAATAAAACTAAAACTAAAGAAAATTTGAATTTTAATGTTTTACTAGGCAGCCCTCCTTTAACTCTCTGGTTTTTTCCTCCAACTTTTTGACCGTATCCTCAGAATCACCGAATTTCGCTATGATATCCACGATTGCACTGCCAACAACCACGCCATCTGCCCCATGCCTGACAAGTTTTTCGACATGCTGTTTCTTAGATACCCCAAATCCCACGCACACAGGGTTCTTGCACACTTTTTTGGCTCTGCTCAGCAAATCGAAAGCTAGCTGTGGGATCTCATCCCTGGCACCTGTCGTGCCGTAGAGCGATATAAGGTAAACGAATGCTGAGCTAGCCTCATCGATAACTTTCAACCTCTCCTCGGATGTATTTGGTGCTGCAAGGAAAACCGTACCCACTCCGTGTTTCTTACAGGCATTGAGATATTCGTTTGCCTCTTCAATGGGTAAATCAACGACTATCAACCCATCAACTCCGGCATCTTTCGCCATCTTAACGAAGTTCTCCACACCTCTAACGTAAACGGGGTTGTAATACGTCATCAGAACAACGGGTTTGTCAGAGTGTTCTCTGAATGCCCTGACAATGTCAAAAACCTTCGAAACTTTCATGCCCGCATTCAATGCGCGGAAATTAGCTTTCTGTATCGTCCTTCCATCTGCCATTGGATCGCTGAACGGAGTTCCGAGTTCTATGATATCCGAGTATTTCTCAAGGGCAAGCATGAATTTTAGCGTTGCATCTGGATTTGGATCTCCAGCAGTTATAAACGTGACGAGCGCAGCCCCATTCTCAAAAGCTCCCTTCATATTCGGTCCTCCAGTCTGCTCATAACTATTCCCAAGTCCTTATCTCCTCTTCCTGAGAGGTTAACAACCACAATTTCATCTTTCGACATTTCTCTGGCAAGCTCAATGGCATAGGCTACAGCATGAGCCGATTCAAGTGCCGGAATAATCCCTTCAGCCTTTGAAAGCTCCACAAAACCCTTTAAAGCCTGTTCATCGGTAACTGCAACGTATTCTGCCCGTCCAGACTCCTTCAGATATGCGTGCTCCGGTCCAACGCCTGGATAATCGAGTCCGGCAGCGATGCTGTGTGTTGTTGCGATCTGCCCATCTTCGTCCTGTAGGAAATACGATAACATTCCGTGCAACACACCCTTCTTGCCAGCACCAAGAGAAGCAGAATGTTTGCCCGTCTCTATCCCTTCTCCACCCGCTTCAACTCCGATAAGCCGGACTTTGTCTTTCACGAACGGATAGAATATTCCAATTGCGTTGCTTCCACCACCAACGCACGCAACTATACAATCCGGCAATTGGCCCTCAATTTCAAGCATTTGTTCCTTCGTCTCCTTTCCTATCACCGACTGAAAATCACGGACGATGATTGGATAGGGGTGTGGGCCTACAACAGAACCGATGAGGTAATGGGTTGTCTCAAATGTTGCAACCCAATCCCTCAAAGCCTCATTTATTGCATCTTTCAGCGTTTTAGAGCCAGAATCTACGGGATGAACTTCAGCACCAAGTAGTTTCATGCGGAAAACATTCGGTTTCTGTCTTTCTACATCCTCGCTGCCCATGTATATCTCAGTCTTCAGTCCAAAAAGAGCTCCTGCTATGGCGGTTGCAACTCCGTGCTGACCTGCTCCAGTTTCGGCTATCAACCTGGTTTTACCCATTTTCTTTGCCAGCAAAGCTTGGCCGAGAGTGTTATTGATTTTGTGGGCGCCACTGTGCAGCAGATCCTCTCTCTTCAGGAAAATCTTTGCCCCACCCACTTTCTTGGTAAGATTTTCTGCATAGTAAAGTGGAGTGGGTCTTCCAGCATAGACTTTCAGATAATAATCGAGCTCTTTCTGAAATTCCTCGTCGTTTTTGAATTTCTCATAGGCTTCCTCGAGTTCCTTTAGAGGAGGCATGAGAACCTCCGGAACGTACTGCCCTCCAAATTCCTCACCAAACTTCATGCTTTCACCTTTTCAACAAACGATTTTATCAAATTCAGATCTTTGAATCCATTTTTCTCAACACCGCTCGACACATCCACACCAAAAGGTTTCACAAACTCAACCACTTCAATTACATTATCAGGATTCAGACCACCGGCCAGAACTATGTCAAACCTCTCAGCAACTATTTTGCTGACTCTGTGGTCGTGCGTTATTCCACTTCCTTTCCCGGTGTCGAGCAGAATTCTATCAACTTCATACTCTTCGATCCTGTCAATCAAATTTTCAGCATCCTTTTCAGGATTTGAGCTAACTTTAGGAACTTTAAAAGCTTTCATAATAAAAACTCCAAACTCAGATTTTATTTTTTCTACATCCTTTGGGTACATTTCAGAATGAACCTGAACGAAATTTGCATTAGTTCTCTCTATCACGCTCGCCCAATCTTCAAATCTGTTTAGCGTTGAAACAACAAATACTGGTATTTTAGATATTTCAATCAATTCCCTAGCTCTGTCAAGACTTATACGCCTTTTGGATTCGCATTCAACAACCACTCCGGTAGCATCAGCATATTTTTCGACGATTTTTAGCTCGTCTTCGCTCTTGATTCCGCAGATTTTTATGAACATTCTATCTCCTCCGGTTTCACTCGGCTAAAGCGTTATAACAAACCTCTGCTCATATCAACGAAGTTCTTTACAATCTTCAGCCCGTCTCCACTCTCGAATTCAGTCAGAACGCTCTCAGGGTGGAACTGAACACCCTCTATCGGTCTCTTTTTATGCCTGATTCCCATCACTATCCCGTCCTCGGTCTTTGCTGAAAGCTCAAAGCCCCTGGGGACTTCAAGCACAGCAAGTGAGTGGTACCTTCCAGCCCTAAGCGGGTTTTTGACATCTTTGAAAATTGTCTTTCCATCATGCCTGACAATGCTCGCTTTTCCGTGAATAGGCGTAACCCTGTCAACCTTTCCACCGAAGACGTGCCCTATGATCTGATGCCCCAGACAAACTCCTAAAATCGGAACATCCATTTCAAGTACGATTTCGGGACAATTTCCAACATCCCTTCTCTTATCTGGAGAGCCAGGACCGGGGGAGATTATTATCCCATCTGGATCAATTTTTTTGACTTCCTCTAGGGTTATCGTGTTAGGAACAACCTTTATTTTGTCAAAGATGGAAGCGTATTCAGCAAGATTCCATACAAATGAATCCTTATTATCTATTATAAGGATCATGCTCCACCTCCAGAGCCTTAATAACAGCTGCCATTTTCCTCTCGGTCTCGAGGTATTCATTTTCAGGCCTGGAATCTGCAACTATTCCCGCTCCAGGTCTCACTCTGCAAACATCGTCGATTTCGACCATTCTGATGGCAATGGTCATATCTGCACAGCCATTTACCGAGAAGTACCCCACAGCCCCACCATACACTTTTCTCTTTGACTTTTCGAGTTCATCTATTATCTCCATCGCTCTGACCTTTGGTGCTCCGGTTAACGTGCCTGCAGGAAACGCAGCCTCCATTGCATCAAATATTGTAGCGTTATCCTTCAGTTCGCCTATAACCTCGCTCTCTATGTGCTGGACGTGGCTGTACTTTACGACATCAAAGAATCTTACAACCCTAACACTTCCAGGCTTTGATACTTTTCTGACATCATTCCTTGCCAGATCAACAAGCATCACGTGTTCGGCTCTCTCCTTTTCGTCGTTGAGCAACCTTTCTGCAATTTCTGCATCCTCTTTGCTGTCCTTACCTCGTGGAGCTGTTCCTGCAATGGGGTTAATCTTGAGGATGTTCTTCTCAACAGAAGCCATGGTTTCTGGGGATGCACCAACAACGTCCTTCTCGAATTCAAGTAAGAACATGTACGGGCTTGGATTGATCTCACGGAGGTTTCTGTAGATCTTAAAAGCTGAGTACTCGCTTTTAAGTTCGTATTCTCTTGAAAGAACTATCTGGAATGCATCGCCTGCAAAAATGTAATCCTTTGCCTTCTCCACCATATCCATGAAGGTATCTTTGTCTGCATCGCATCTGACGATTTCACTCCCACCTTCTTCATCCTCTATCTTGCTTCTTTTCGCCTTTTCTACTATCCTTTCAGCATACTTTTCCTCTTCGCGAGAATCGTTCAGTGAGAGGTAGTAGAAGTTGTCAAGAATATGGTCGTAGACGAAAACATGGTCGTAGTAGCCGAATACTGAAGGCTCATCTATTTCTCCGCCGAGATACGCATGCACGGCATCGTATGCCACATAACCCACAAAACCTCCCATGAATCTCTCGCCATCAGTTTTCACTTCGAAAAATGATTTCAACGCCTGGAACGGACTTTTTTCATTTGAAATTCTATCTCCATCAACTTTTACACCGTTCTTTACCTCTACGATAAACTCTGGCTGGGATGATATGAACGTGTATCGTGCCTTCAGTTCGTGTCTGCTAATGGATTCAAGAATAAAGGGGTATGATTCCTCCCTTATGACGTTGTATAATTTCAGCGGGTCAACATAATCAAGCTTTTTTACAAGCATTTCTTACCTCCTGCAGCTTTTTGAGAACTTCACCATTCTCTATTGCATTCCTTGCGATTTCAACACCATCCTTAAAATCGGAGGCAATTCCGGCTGCATAGAGTGCTGCTGATGCGTTTATGAGTATGAAGTTCGCATCATCATTGATTTCACCTGAGAAAACCTTCATTATCCTCTCAGCGCTCTCGTCTGGGCTGCTGCATGGCTGGATCTTCGACTTCTCAATCCCGAAGTCCTGTGGCTTAACCTTGTAGACTTCCACATCTCTGCCAATCTCGGCAACTATGGTGTTATCTTTAGGATTCACCTCGTCCAGCCCGCTTCCGTGAACAACCAGAGCCTTCTCAACCCCGAGCAGTTTCAACGCTTCGGCAATCTTTTCAACCAGATCAGGAGAATTCACACCGACTATCTGGTAATCTGGTTCGGCAGGATTTGCTAATGGACCCAGCACATTGAAAACAGTCTTTATTCCAAGCTGTTTCCTTACGGGCATAATTTTCTTTAATGCTGGATGGTAGCGGGGAGCAAACAGGAACGTGAAGTTTGTTTCATCTATTAGCTTTCTGGCCTCTTCAGGATCCATGTTTATGTTCACTCCAAACGCCTCCAGGACGTTCGCTGAACCGCTCTTGGATGTGACAGAAACGTTTCCATGCTTCGCAACTCTCGTAAAGCATGAAAGTATGAACGCTACAGCCGTACTGACATTTATCGTAGCAGAACCGTCACCACCTGTCCCGCACGTGTCTGCAACGCTGCCAAGATCTATTTTTATTGCCTTATCTCGCATGGCTTTTGCAAGCCCTGCAATCTCCTCGGCAGTGTAACCCTTTGTCTGAATGGCTGCAAGATACGCCGCTATCCTGATCTCACTTTCATTTAGCAGTTGATCGAATAACTCATATGCCTCCTCAAAACTTAGATCTTGGCGATCAATTATCTTGTTCAGCATAATCTCACCTCCACAAAACTTCTAACAAACTCTTCAGTATTCTCAGCCTTCATGAATGCAGTTCCAATAAGAGCAGCATCGGCATACTTCAGAGCCCTTCTAAGATCTTCAACGCTTGTAATTCCGCTCTCACTAACCAGAACTACATCCTTCGGTATAAGTCTGGCAAGCTTTTCTGTCAGCGATACATCACCATCGTCAATTTCCAGCTTTGCTATGTCTCTGTTGTTTATACCAATCATTGTGGTGTTTGTTTCCTTCGCAATCTCAATCTCCTCTTCACTGTGCACTTCGACAAGAGTGTCAAGCCCATGTTCAAGCGCGTAATCAACGAATTCAGCGGTATCGTCCTTCAGAATTCTGGCTATTATGAGAACTGCTGCTCCCCCAACTTCCGCTGTTCTCTCAATTTCCTCTTTGGTTGTTATGAAATCCTTCCTGAGAACAGGCAGCGATGTAGCATTACATATCTTTCTGAAAACTTCAAAATCACCTTTGAAGTATTTGGGTTCAGTTATGTAAGATATTCCAACCGCTCCGGCTCTCTCGTAAGCCCTTAGAACTTCCAGCTCGTCTCTGCCCCGCAAAAGATCGCCATATTTTGGCGAGTATACCTTTACCTCAGCTATCACTGCGTTTTTCTCACACCTTTTTATGGCATCACTCATCCGCCTCATGCCAAACTCCATCACCTGAGAATATTCTCATCAAACGGGATTACACTGACAATGAGTATTTAAGCTTTTTTGTTGAGTTTAGTAATGGTAGCAAATAGTCCTAAGCATTATCAAACCATGCACAGGAAAAGAAAATATTCTTAAATATATAGCTAAGCTTTCACAAGTTTTCCATCTCGCCTTACACGGAACCTTGAAAAACCTGGTGGAATATTTTTTATATAACTCTGCATAACACCAATAAGATATGTTTCTTCATCAAGACACATAATATTTTCTTCCTTACTAATTTTTAAAATAACGTCGTAAAATCTGGTTATAATATTATCAACTCGTTTCTCGTTAATCCCTTTGGGAACTGGTGTAAAGAGTGTTATTCCCTTTGGCAAGGCATCAAACAGTCTCATAACATCGCTCAGGACACTGGATCCATAGAGGGCTGGTATTAGGTGTGTCCCATAAAATATGAGCAGATCGTCACTATCCAGCTTCATAAGAGTATCTCTAAGTCCTGAAAATATGTCCTCTGGCTCTTCATAGGGTATATGCCCGTAGAGCGAGCCGAAAGGAATGTCGCTGCTCAGACCAATCTTTATGATATTTGCTTCTTCGAGAATGTCTGCAACTTCAACTGATTCTTCTTTTATGAGCGAAAATATGTTCTCAAGCCTTCTACACATCGTATCTGAGTAGACAACAAATATCTGTCTTTTTGAAGAGAAATATGGTACTATATGCCGGAAGACAAGGCTTATCATCGGGTATCTTGAGTCGAAAACTATTCGGGTCTTGAGATGTTCTAGCTTTCGAATAAGCGAATCAATGGAATTTACGCCGTCGTTCATGCCAAGCACCTCAATACGGCCGTTTTTAGGCTTTTTTTAAAAATCTTTTTAATACTAATTCATAACTTTTGGTAATAATTAACAGGCTTTAAGGTTATTGCAGATAATCTATTTCAGAGCGCCTAAGGTTTGTGAAGTCGTTCATAGGTTCATAAGAACCCCCTACTAAAATTACTACGACAGACATTTGTGGTTTTGTTGAGTATTTGGCTCTTCCACAGAAAAGCTTTAAATACAAAGAGGAGTGGAAAAGGCTATCAAAAATAAAACTCATACTGGAAGGTGATCTTATGGCGAAAAAACCGGCAAGAATGTTCAGGAGGCTCGAGAGACCGTATACAAGGAAGGAGTATATAGATGGTGCTCCCGGTACAAGATTGAGGCAGTTTGAGATGGGTAACAAAAATGCAAGCTTCCCAGTGAAGGTCACACTCGTTGCCAAGGAGGGAGTTCAGATAAGAGACACTGCTCTGGAAGCTGCGAGAATTGCAGCCAACAAATACATCACAAGAAGAGTTGGTTCAAGCAACTTCTTCCTCAAGGTTAGAATCTATCCCCACCACGTACTGAGAGAACACAGAATGGCTGTAGGAGCTGGAGCAGACAGAATTTCACAGGGAATGAGGATGGCTTTCGGAAAGCCTGTAGGTCTGGCTGCAAGAGTATTTCCAGGTACAAAGATCATGAGTATATGGACAAAGCCAGAATTCTTTGAATTCGCAAAGGAGGCTCTGAAGAGAGCCGGCCAGAAGCTTCCGACGCCCATAAAGATCGAGGTCGAAGAAGGCGCGGAGTTGCTCAAGGGTAAGGTCTAAATTCAACCTTTTTATTCTAAACTACTTTTTACATTGGCGTTATTTACGGTTTTTTGGCAATTCGGCCTTTAACTTGAGTGAGAACAGTTTTAAATCCACACAATGTCAGTTTGCTGTATGATCATTACTGATGACCACATGCATCTGTACAACCATCTGAGATTCAAGGCTTTGAAGCAGTTCAGGGATGTAGGAGGAACACATGTTTTTCTTGTTTCACTTCTTAGCTCGCATTATGACGTGAAACCGACTAAAGGCGAAGACTTCAGGCAAATTTTCGATTCTCACCTGAGAGTGGTCAAAAAAGCAAACGAGATAGTGAAGGCTTATGCAGTTCTCGGTGTACATCCAGCAGAGATAACAATTCTCGGCAGCAGGCTGGGCTACGAAAAAGCCGCGGAAGTGATGAAAGAAGCCCTTGAAATAGCTGGAAAATACGTTGAGGAAGGTAAGGCTGTAGCAATTAAAAGCGGAAGACCTCACTACAATGTAAGCGAAAAAATCTGGCGATTGAGCAATGATGTGTTGAAGCATGCATTAGAGGTTGCAAAAGATGTTGGATGTGCAATCCAGCTCCATACAGAGAGCTTTACGATAGAGGGGATGAGAGAAATAGCTGAAATGGCTGACAAAGTAGGGTTAAAACGAGATAAAGTTGTAAAGCATTTTTCACCACCACTGGTTAAGGAGTTCGAGGAACTAGGGTTGTTTCCATCGGTAATAGCCGGCGGAGACAATGTTCTGAAGGCTGCGAAACAGGGATCAAGATTCATGGTTGAGACGGATTACATCGACGACAAAAAACGCCCTGGCTCGGTTCTGGGTCCCAAGACAGTTCCGAGAAAGATTAGAGAACTTCTCAAACATGGCTTTGACGAGGATTTCATTTACAAAATATGTGTGGAGAATGTTGAGAAGGTATACGGTGTAGAACTCTGATTTTTCAATTTATTCACTCAGGTACGGTTTCACAGCTTTATGTATTTTAATTAGAACATATGTTATTATACCGGCCGCAAGAACCATCGTTAAGGGATGAATACTCTCATAGTATGGATCTCCCAGTGCAAGTATACCCAGACCCATAACAAATACAGCAAAGAATGAGTCGGAAAAGATGGTAGAAAATTCTTCCAGAATGAAGAATGTCTTGTGTTTTTTGATTTTCATTAAAGCCTGCAGGGTGATGATGGAGATCGTTGAAGATACCAATCCAACTAGTATCGTGAGACAAAATTCAAGCGAAGATAGAAATTTCAACTCTCTTCCCATCAACCATATTACTGAAGCGTACAACAGAGCATCCCTTAATCTGGAAATTTCAATACTCCAACGAGTTTCGGTACTAATTATAAAATATAAAGCTGCAATTGTGAGGAAAACACCAATAACTATTTCCACGAGTATAATTTCGAGTAAGAGGTGATAAAGAGCGTGAAGAATAAGGGACATACTGATAATCATGTAAAATATTGTGATAGACTTCAAGTGTTTTTCCTGGTCAAACACTTTACTGGGTACTAATATATATCCTGCTAATCCCACGAGGGACGTTAGTAGACCAATCACTGTTAGAAGAACAAACATACTTAGGCATATGTCCTATAATGTTTAAGTGCATTTCGATTATAAAATATAAAAAAACCTAATTTCAATAATTTTTATTTTAAGTAATTTTTCTATGATGATCCGCGGTTTATATAATTGCTGGGTTTCATAAAGCGTAAAATCTAAGAAAAATGAAGCATGATGAATAAAATAATTAGATTCCAGCGTAGACTTCTTCTCTAGAGTGTACAACTATTCCATTCTCTGTAATCTCGAATGGATGAATCTTCTTGCTGTGGTTGCTACCTCTCATCTTGAATATTTCAAGGCTTCTGAGTCTCACGTTTTCGGATCTTGTGTAGTACAGCACAATTGTACCCTCAGTTACGAAGTTTTCAACTCCAAATCTGCTTATTCTATCTCCACCAGTATCAACAATTTCACAGGTAAAGATCGATGTCAATCCAAGAACTTCCATTGTTGTAGATATCTTGAGTAATTCAACCCTAAACTTGGACGGATCCTGAATGGAGAACCCTATAGCAGTTGTAGAATCAAGAGCAGCTCTTCGAGCCCCTATTTCATCCTGGATAGTTATCATCTGGTCTATCAGAGATCTTGTATCAAAAGGTCTCACGTCTATGTATTTCTCATCGGACGGCAGACCAATTTTTGTTGAAGTTGCGTCAACAATAGCAAGCATATTTTCATCTTCATACTTTTCCAGTTCCCAGCCAAAAACCGAGAAATGTTCTCTAAGAAGCTGGGGCCTCTCCTCGGTGGCAACGAATATCCCCGGCTCGTTGAACATTTTAATTCCGTTTATAAGATATTGCATGGCAAATATTGTCTTACCTGAACCTGACGTTCCTGAAACTAGATAAGTTCGGTCTCTTAGTAAACCACCCTCACATAATTCATCAAATCCAGGAATGCCAGTTGGTACTCTTTCAATTGCCATAATTATCACTCTCCTACTCGAATCCATATACTAATATAAAAACTTTTTCCCATCATCATTTCCTTTTATGAAGGGCTTTTACTAAGGAGATTTGCTGAATAACCTTGTTTCAATGGTTACACCTTAAAGTTTAAATTGTTTGTGTTTCGATCTGAAAATATGGGAGAAAAAATAACGGTAAGCATAATAAAGGCAGACGTTGGAAGCTTGCCAGGCCATGCTGTAGTTCCAGAGGAAATACTGAATGTTGCAGAAACTTTTCTTGAGGAAAAGAGGAAAAACGGGGATATTATCGATTTCAGGGTTCTGAATGCTGGGGATGACCTGGAGCTAATAATGACGCACCGAGAAGGTGTTGATAGCGAAAAGATACACGGAATTGCATGGCAGGCATTTGAGAAAGCTGCTGAGAAAGCTAAAGAACTGAAACTCTACGGTGCAGGACAGGATCTACTTGCGGATGCGTTTTCAGGAAATGTTAAGGGAATGGGTCCTGGAGTTGCTGAAATGGAGTTTACAGAGAGAGGTGCTGAGCCGCTAATTGCTTTTATGATGGATAAAACAGAGCCTGGAGCGTTTAACCTACCCATATTCAGGATATTTGCTGATCCATTTAACACAGCTGGGCTTGTTATCGATCCAGCCCTACACAATGGCTTCGTATTCGAGATCTGGGACATCTATGAAAACAAAAGAGTATTCATGAAGACACCCGAGGAGATGTATGACATCCTGGCGCTGATAGGTGGAAAGAGCAGATTCGTAATAAAGAGAGTATATCCAAAGGAAGGTGGAAAGCTACCGGCAGATGAACCTGTTGCAGTCATAAGTACGGAGAAACTCTACCAGATTGCTGGAGAGTATGTAGGAAAGGATGACCCGGTTGCCTTGGTAAGGGCACAGAGCGGTTTGCCGGCTGTTGGTGAAGTTCTTGAGGCTTTTGCATTCCCACACCTCGTCAGTGGATGGATGAGAGGTAGCCACAACGGACCTCTTATGCCAGTACCTTTCAAATATGCAAAATGTACACGATTCGACGGTCCACCAAGAGTCATTGCTGCTGGTTTCCAGGTTGCGAACGGAAAGCTTGTCGGCCCAGTAGATATGTTTGACGACCCAGCTTACGACTACACGAGGCAGAAGGCTATGGAAGTGGCTGAGTACATGAGAAGACACGGACCATTCGAGCCACACAGACTGCCCAATGAAGACATGGAGTACACAACGCTGCCCAAGGTTCTTGAGAAACTGAAAGACAGATTTGAGGATATCTAAAATTGTTTCTTAATTTTTTCTTAATTTTAAAATATTTTATAAGAATTATTTGGAAATATCATATAGAGATATCCTTTCTCTAACAAGAAGCGGAATTTTTTCCAGCCCGACAATCTCGATTTCGTCTTTACTTATCTCAAAAAACTCGGTAAGTCTTTTAATCTTCTCGTCTGTAAGCTCTAACACTTTCTCTTCTACAAAGTCAATTCTCTTTTTGAGCTCTTCTACGCAGGATTTGTCTCCTATTATAACCACTACCACTCTGTTCTTCCCCTCTTTCAACCCCATTTCTGTAGCTTTTGAAATTTGACGGGTTGCAGCAGCATAAAGAAGAACTTCCATAGCCAGTGTTCTGGCAACGTTTCGCCCCTCAGTCCACGATTTCAGCGCCTTTCTTGCGGCAAATTCTGCATGCTCTCTGTCTACCACATAATCAGCGTCAAGGAATGTGACTGAGCAACCCTTTAAATCAATTTTTTTGAGAAAATCTGCTACCGAGTCAACATGCACAGTACCTTCAAGTAGTATGATGTCGCTCATAATACTCTCATCACTGACTCCATTTTTATGCCTTTTTCAGTCAGGTCGTATCTTAGAATGGACTTTGGAACTAGCACCCTCTTTAGCTTAAGAACTTTGAACCTTCTCTGAACCTCATTTTCGACCTCTCTTACTGTTAACTCGATTACACCATCGGCTACATGTTTCATGGCTGTTTCAGTCTGGGAATCAAACATGCCCTTTGTCATAAGAATAAGGAATATTGATTCATTCCTCTTTGAAACTACTGAAAACTCTTCTGTGAGTTTAAAGACTTCTTCTTTGTCGTAATACATGAAGAAGTACGTAATGTTGTTGATAATTACTCTATCAAAATGCTCATTCTGGATAAGAGTCTTCAATCCGTTAAGCAGGTCATATCTTATCTTTCTCAAGAATTCTTTTGCATCTTTCTCAGCTTTAACATCCCTCAATCTTGGCGAAACCAGGCAAAGAATCTTCATTTTGGATAATTCTTCTGGTGGAATGTCAAAATACAACATCATATTTTCCTTCAACTCATCTTCAGTATCATCGGTCGTAACATAGAGGACTTTCTCACCATTTTTAAGTCCTTCAATGGCAAAATGAAATGAAAAAATGTCCGCTCCAGCACCAGGATCTTCAAGGATTAAAACTACGCTGCTTGCAGGAAATCCCCCACGAAGCTGGGTATCCAGAGGTACTATTCCAGTTTTGAAGATTTTCATGGAACCACCTTAGTGATTTATACTGAACTTTATTAAAATCCGGTTCATAGCATTTATAAAGCTTCCCATAAATATGGTTGACATGGATCTAAAGTTCGATGAAAACGGGTTAATTCCTGTTGTAGTTCAGGATGTGGAAACCAAGGAAGTACTCATGTTAGCTTATGCGAATGAAGAAGCCTTAAAAAAGACATTTGAAACGGGGTATGCTCATTACTGGAGTAGAAGTAGAAAAAAACTCTGGATGAAGGGTGAAACATCTGGAAATGTTCAGCAAATTGTTGAAGTCCGTGTTGACTGTGATAGAGATACAGTACTCTATATTGTCAGACAGAATGGGGTAGCCTGCCATACCGGAAATTACTCGTGCTTTTTCACGAAGCTGGAGGGTGTTGAATGAAATATGTTGTAGATACGAGTGTATTGATAGATGGTAGAGTTTCGCAAATGTTGGAAAAAGGTGAGATAGCTGGAACAATCATAATTCCCGAGGCTGCAGTAGCAGAGCTTGAAGCTCAAGCTAACTTCGGGAAAATGAGTGGAATTCAGGGGCTGGAGGAGATAAAGAAAATTAGAGAAGTTGCCGAGAAGAAAGGATTTGACGTTCTTTTTCTTGGTGAAAGACCAACAATTGAACACATCAGGCTTGCAAAGGGTGGGGAAATAGACAATTTGATAAGAAAGCTTGCAGAAGAGGAAAAGGCTGTTCTCATTACAAGTGATAGGGTTCAGTATTATGTTGCTATTGCCAAGGGTATCGAAGCAATGTATCTGAGGCATGAAAGGATAAAACCCGAAGAAACAAAGCTCGTATCTTTCTTCACTCCAGATACATCAAGTGTTCATTTACGTGAGGGTGTTCCACCCTATGCTAAGAGGGGTAAGATCGGGAAATTGCAGCTTGTTAAACTCAGGGATGAACCAATGACTCTCGAGGAACTCCAAGAAATCGCACATGAAATACTTGAGGCTGCGAGACAGGATGATGAAAGCAGTATAGAAATCGAGAGAATGGGTGCAACCGTTGTACAGCTCAGAGATATCAGAATAGCAATAGCAGAGAGGCCTTTTGCAGACAGAATGGAAATAACAGCAGTAAGACCGGTAGCGAAACTATCAATTGACGAATACGGCGTCAGCGAGGAACTTAAAAAGAGAATTGTTGAGAAGCAGAGAGGTATTCTCATCGCTGGACCACCAGGAGCTGGAAAATCGACCTTTGCTGCTAGTGTCGCCAATTACCTGATGGATCACGGATATATGGTAAAAACCATGGAGAGCCCGCGTGACCTGATGGTTAGGGATGAAATAACTCAGTACTCACCGCTCGAAGGAGACATGAGTCTAACGGCTGATATCCTCCTTCTCGTCCGTCCGGATTACACAATTTATGATGAAGTTAGGAAGACATCCGATTTCCAGGTTTTTGCAGATATGAGGCTTGCCGGTGTTGGTCTGATCGGAGTTACTCACGCAACGAGGGCAATAGATGCAATTCAGAGAATGATTGGAAGGGTCGAGCTGGGTGTAATTCCGCAGGTTGTTGATACGGTCATTTTCATAGATGCTGGAAAGATAAGGAAGATCTATGAGCTGAATTTCACGGTTAAGGTTCCACATGGTATGTTTGAGGCTGATCTTGCAAGACCGGTGATAGAAGTAATAGACTTTGAGACGAAGGAAGTAGAGTACGAGATCTACACCTACGGTGAACAGGTAGTCGTAATGCCTGTAAAAATGGAACCAAAGGATATTGAAGCGATTAGGAGCAAAGTAGAAAATGTAATCAAAGATTATGCATCAGAATTCGAAGTTGAAGTTCTGGGAGAGAGAAAGGCAATCATTAGAGTTCCTGAAGATGAAATTCCATCCATCGTCGGCAGAAAGGGTAAAAGAATAAGAAAGATTGAGGAAATTCTGCAAATGAGTATTGATGTCCAGCCGCTACAACGTAAACAGACGATCGCCGTTAATGTGGATGAAGGTGGTAAACACTGGATACTGCATGCTGAAGGTCTTGAAGGTAAGAGAGTGAATGTTTACGCTGGAGATGAGTATCTCTTTACAGCTACTGTGGGAAGGAAAGGTGTTATAAAAGTAAGAAAAGATAAGGATGCAGGAAAAGCAATAAGGCTTGCATTAATGAAGGGAGACAAGATTTACATTCGTTTCTAAATTTTTCAGAGAGGTGTTGGGTTGAAGACCAGATATGTGCTGCTACTGATTTACGTAGCTGCAGCTTTACTTGCCATCGCTGCAACACCGAAGTATGAAGAAGCAGGAATGTATGCTTTTGAAGATCCAGAAGACGTCTCAAATTCCCTCATTTATTTTGCAGTAATACTCGGATTTACCGCATTCCTGCTCGTGGTCTCAAAAATCTGGGCCAATTTCCTGCAGAAGCTTATGTATCTTCTCGTTTTAGTCTCAATATATTATGTTCTCATCCCGTTTTTTGGCTTTACCTCCATTCTCCTGGCAATTGCAATTGTAGTGCTTCTTGTAAAAAAGCCGAACTGGATTGTAATAAACACTTCCGCGTTCTTGCTTTCTGCTGGTATAATATCCATATTCGGAATAAGTCTTGAACCGCTACCGGTTATCGTTCTTCTAGTCATTCTGGCTGTTTACGATGCAATATCTGTTTACAAAACGGGACACATGATCAGTTTAGCGGACTCCATTACAAAAATGAAATTGCCAATGCTCTTTATAATTCCCTTTTCAAGGGATTTCAGTCTCTCAGACTTGGAGAAATCAAGAGGCAAAGCTGTTTTTATGGGAGTTGGTGATGTAGTAATTCCGAACATACTTGTTGTCTCTGCTCAGGTTTTTACAAACTCCCCCTACATTGGCATAATTAAAGCCTCTGCATTGTTTGCACTCCTTGGTGGTGTATGTGGGCTTATCGCCCTTATCGCAATTATGGAACGAAAAGAAGGAGCTCATCCTGGCCTACCATTTCTCAACGCCGGTGCTATCCTCGGCTTCCTCCTCTCTTTTCTTCTCTTTTAATCTTTCTTCGATGGTGTTTTTAAGAAGTTTTACGACCTCATCAATTCCTTCTCCAGTCACGTTCGAAAATGCAGGAAGGTCTCGCCTGTCATGCATATCTGACTTGCTGTAAGCAGCTATAATCGGTACATTGAAGCTCTCTTTGATTTCGTCAAGTAGCGAGAACTGGCTTTCAAGCGGATATCCGCATGTTTCAGTGGGATCTATTATAAAGAGTATACAATCTGCAACATGTTCCAGACACAGGATTGCTCTCTTCTCAATTTGATTTCTCTTGTGAATTGGTCTATCAAGCAAACCGGGTGTATCGACTATCTGAACTTTCAACCCATCGAAGTTTCCATATCCGACGTAGATCTCCTTGGTTGTGAAGGGGTACGTGGAAATTTCTGGATGTACTGTTGAGATTCTAGCAACGAAGCTCGATTTACCGACGTTTGGGTATCCAGCAACAACAATGGTTGGGTCGTCTGTGAGAATGGGAATCTCTCTCATTCTGTTCTTTGCCTCATTTAAAAATCTCAATTCGGAGTCAATCTGCTCAACGATAGATGCTATTCTCCCATATACAGCTTTTAGAACTTGTCCAGGGTCTTTCCCACCTTTAACCTCTCTAACACCCTTCGTTATAACTCTCTGAATCACTCCATCTGCCCATTTCAATGCAGCAAGACTTTTTTTGATTCTACGTATTCCGACAACTATGTCCACCATCTCTCTGTAGAAATCTGGCAGATTTTCGTAGCTTGGATGTGAGGATATGATTTTACGGAAGTAGTCTGAAAGGACATTTGACACAGTGGAAAGTTTGTTTATCGTTTTCTCCTTTTTATTCCTCCCGCTAACCTTCGATGCTCTCCTGAATGCCTTGTCAAGCAACTCTTCGGCTGTCAATACTGTAGGCAGTTTTTTCGGTTCAAACTTCTCCATCGCAGCGCACTCTACTTTTCTTATATTAAAATACTTGCCCGGTGGTCAATCAATCATAACAAATAATTAACTATTTTCAATACAGCCTAACCCAAAAAGCTATGTCAAAGATGTATAAACAAATTCGAGCAAATTGCGAAATTTTTACTGGTAGCTTATCGCAAGCAAAATATTTATACTCTCTCAATTAATAAACCTAAAATCATTCGGGGGGTATAGTTAATGAACCTGGAACTGACTCAGATTCAAAAAGACATACTGTATGCTCTGATAACGTTATATAAAAAGAAAGCAGGATCATCGATAAAGGGAGAAGAAATTGCAGAGCTCATTAATAGGAATCCGGGGACTGTAAGAAACCAGATGCAGGCTTTGAGAGCCCTGGGTCTTGTAGAAGGTGTCCCCGGCCCAAAGGGTGGCTATAGACCAACTGCTAAGGCTTATGAGCTTCTTGCCATCACGACACCTGAAGAATCTGTAGGAGTTCCGGTAATTGTCAATGACGTCCTTATAAGTGATCTAAGTGCTGAAGAGCTTGTTTTGCCATCTCTCTCCCATCCAAAGGTATGTCAGGCATGGGTGAGGATTCTCGGAGACATCAGGAAAATCAACACGGGAGACAGGGTGATTATAGGCCCGACACCGGTTAACGAGCTGATGATCTACGGAGTGGTTACGGGAAGAGATGACACTACAAACTCCATTGTGATTTCAACCGAAAAGATCGTTGCTCTACCAAAGGACAAGGTTGGAGAACACATGTCAACACCAATCATTACGGTTGATGCTAATGCTACAGTTAGAGAAGCTGCAAAAGTTCTTGCAGATCACGTAATCCACTGTGCTCCAGTAAAGGAGGGCGACAAACTCATCGGATTGTTCTGCCTGTCCAACGTAGCAAGTGCAATAGCGAAGGACAAGCTGGACGCGCCAGTGAAGGAATTCATGTGCCCAACCATAGTCACAGTAGAAAAGGACACATCCATTAAAGAAGCGTTGAGAATAATGAGGGATCAGAATACCAGATTGCTTGTTGTTGCTGACGGTGGCAAGCCGGTTGGTGTCATATCGGTAACGAGAATACTGATCGAGCTTGCTCCCGAACAAGTGAAGTGGAGAAATGGATAAAGAAGTTAAATCCCTGTTTGATCGAACATTCAAGGATTCCCCTCTTTTTTTCATAGAAATTGGAAGAATTAAAGCCAGGACTGCAAAATGTGTTCTTCCACAGCAGTTTTTTGGAGAAATCGCTGCAAATGCACAGCCTTTGCTATCCAAACTCGTCAATGATCTGGTTGCTGGCTTTTGTGGGACAAAAGATGTCTATCGATCAATGAAAAGAATGGATGAATGGGCAAAAGAGAGGGTACGAAGTACGGTGCTTTACAAGAATGCAAAAAAGTTAGATCTGGATGTTTTACCTTCCAGTGTGCTACTCAACAGAATTATAAGTTCTCCTGAGGTTTTGTTTGCTCCTGACATCTACTTCTACGTTTACAGTATCGAAAATGAGAAAAAAGTAAGAAAAAAGCTTGAAAGGATAAAAAAATTAGAGATGAATGTAATTGAAAAATCGGAAAGAGGAATTTACACAGATAAGTCCTTGCAGGATAGGATTAAAATCAACGAGCTTGAAGGTGAACTCCTGGGTTATCCGGAGTGCTGTGTATCTGAATTCACCAGATTAAAGGGGGAAATGATTGAAGCCAGACTATCTCAGAAAGAAGAGAAAAATATTGTGTATCCCGAGACAAAGGTTGTTCTTGAGTGTCTGAGGGAAGGGTTGTTTGATATTGCCTTAGATTGCTTTTTGCATCCTGAAAAGATTGCTGGAATGGAGCTGCCAGACTCCTTCTACTCCCACTTCACATCAAATTTCTATCCATGCTCAATTCACTGCAAAAAAGCAGTGGAGATAGGAAAAAGGTATGAAGAATATCTTGAAGAGCCGTACAGGACAGCATACAAAAGTCGATTGCTACTCAACGTACTCTTTCATCTTGTGTCGGGATTTGAAAGCTACAAAATAATTAAAACAAAAGGACTGGATATCTCTACAGACTACAGGAAATATGTGGTTGACTACTTTAATAAATTCGATAGTGAGACTGTGAAATTGCTTGAAAAATTAAATGAAGCTCTATTCCATTCGCCTATCGAACTCGGGAATATGTTAATTCTGAAGTCCATTGAATCGTGACCCTAATTTTGAATACACCATAATGAAGTGGGCGTGTATATCTGCAACTAAAATACTAACTAGAAATTAAATGAAACCAAAATTTTAAATCAAAACGACACTAATTGGATATATGGAATTTAAAAGAGAAATTGAAATTTTAAGAATCTCCTCTCCAGTTGAAGATCTTGAAGTTAGTCGATACGATTTTACCCTGCAAACTTCGAGAGTTTTAAAGCAATATATTGTTGTGAAAACGAGTCACTTTGGTGAGTGAAGATGATAGTCGAATCATATCTGTATGAAAGGTTGAATGGTGAGGTGCAGTGCAAAACATGCAATCATTACTGCAAACTTAGGCCCGACAAGTGGGGCATATGCAGGGTCAGAAAGAATGAAAATGGGATCTTGAACGTTTACAACTATGGAATGGTCTCATCAATTGCTCTCGACCCAATCGAAAAGAAGCCATTTCACAACTTTAAACCCGGCAGTATGGTTCTCTCATTTGGCGGTGTAAGCTGTAACTTCCGCTGCAAGCACTGTCAGAATTATCAGATAAGCTTTGCAGACCTGACTTACCCGTATCTGAGAGAGTTAATGCCAGAGGATATACGGGAGATGACAGAAGAAAGAAACGCGGACGGAATAGCCTGGACGTACAATGAGCCTGGTATATGGCATGAGTTTGCTCTCGACTCCAGCAAGCTGGTAAAGGAGAGAGGATACTATGTCGTTTACGTAACAAACGGTTATTCTAGCAGGGAGGCAATCGACCAGTTTGATGGTATACTGGATGCAGCAAACGTTGATATCAAGGCATTCAGCGAGAAATTCTACAGAGAAATGTGCAAGGCCAAACTCGAAAAGGTTCTGGAAAGTACAGAGTACATGGCAAAGAAGGGTATTTTCCTTGAGCTGACATACCTCATTATCCCGGGAGAAAACGACTCAAAAGAAGAGATAAAAGAGTTTGCAGAGTGGGTCGTGAGCGTTGATAAACGTATCCCTGTACACTTTTCACGATTCCGTCCGGAATTCAAAGTGCTTGATAAACATCCGACACCGCTGGAGACTCTTGAAATGGCAGTTGAGGTTGCAAAGAGCGTGGGAGTTGAATACGTCTATATAGGAAACGTATGGGGACATGAATACGAGGATACATTCTGTCCTAACTGTAACCACAGGCTTATTGATAGGGAAGGGTTCCATATCGTCGATATTGATCTTGATGGGCAGAGATGTCCAAATTGCGGCTACAAACAGAACATAATCCTTTAGTACGTAAAAAACGAAAAAAACTAGGAGAATTAATTTATTCATCTTTTAAGAAGCCAAAGCGCAAAATCCCTGTTTCTTTCCACATACAGAGAGTAGTTGTCCCAGAAAACGCATGTTCCAAGTACAATTAGTTCTCCATCGCCCATTTTCTTTCTCACTGCAAAAACTGGCTCATTACCTTCGGGCATGGTTTTTGCAGTTGATAGCCCTTTGACGAGTACTTCAGCACCTTCAGCAGATACGGATGCTGAGCATGGCATTACCAGTGTCAAGTCATTGAACTTTGCAATGGGGAAGAACTCATCGTTCGAGAAGTTGTTTTTGCTGTCCACAATTACGTCGTTGTTTATTGTTATGCCTGTGTCTATTTTCTGCAATACCTGGTTTATTGTTTTGGTAACGCCATCGTGGTTGTTGTAGTAGGTCGCAAAAATAACTCTTTTACCATCTTTTAGCCAGCCCTCTATCTGATCAATCTCTTCTTCTTTGAAATGCTGTTCTGGATAGTTGAAGACAATTATATCGTAATCTGCCAGCTTGGAAAATGTTCTCACCTCGTCAATATTGATACCTTCCTTTTTTAGCGCACGTCTTTAGCTTGGAGAAGTAATAATAATCTTCAATAGTAAATTCACCGTGGGTCGCGTCCCAACCCACCCTCATAGTAAGCTATTATTGGGATTAGCTGAAAAAATACTTTTCCATGCCAATAGTTCATTTCTCACCGTTGACACTTCTATAAGGCGTTTCATTGCCTGTAGTGGTGGATAGACGTTCACTATCACCCGAAATGCAGTAAACCCTTTACACAAACAACTATTAAGGCGATTTTTATAATAAATGTCGCCAACTCTCCTTTTAAAACTCGAAATTAATGGTTCAGGGCTGTAGTAAGCCTGTTAATCATCTGTGGGAGTGTTATGCTTCCTATCGAAACGTTTTTAAGTAGAAGCTTCTATGAACTAATTGAAGCGCGGGTAGTCTAGTGGTAGGACAACGCCCTTCCGAGGCGTTAGCCCGGGTTCAAATCCCGGCCCGCGCACTGTTATTTTTGAGATGGTGTTAGGAGAAAGCTACAGGATGTGAGTACGTGAAGCTCAACTTCTTGAAAAAGGGTTTCTACAATTGACTAGATGGATGTACTCTCGTTCGTTTTGAAGAGGTTGTAAATATTCTCCCTAGTTTTTCGTTGTAATCACAACCCAGATCAGCATTCACATTCCTAGAAGC
Source organism: uncultured archaeon (assembly GCA_964652135.1). Classification (GTDB taxonomy): domain Archaea; phylum Halobacteriota; class Archaeoglobi; order Archaeoglobales; family Archaeoglobaceae; genus CAZZAF01. The sequence continues at coordinate 11,450 of CAZZAF010000011.1, read as the reverse complement.
CGAGGAATGTGAAAAACAGCACAAACGATCGATGGAGTGGGACCTAACGGCTTTGCTTGTGAAAACATCTAGCAAGGACTTACATTGAAGGAATTTTTTGAGAAAGAGAGCTACTATCTGCAGCTTAAAACGAGGCAAAACAGGAAGGTAGGAAGTTTTGGTGGAGAATTCTCATGTCAATGGCAACTATGACATCCCTCTGACTGTACACCATGATGCGCTGGAGAGATCAACACCCCTCTCCTTATCGAAGTAGATTGCACCGTACGTTTTTTCCAGCATCGGGACAAAAATACAAAAAAATTATCATGGCTATGATCCCTGTTACTCCGAGAACTGCATATTAGATGCGGGATTTTGCTGAAAGTTTATGGGGGTGTCAATGGGTCATAAGATTTGACTTTCCCACATAAGCTCTTATCATCCCATTCCACTTCTCTCAGGCGGGGGCAACAGATACATTAACTCCTCACCACTTCCATGATCAGATCTCGTCGAGCTCAAACTTGATCTATTCTTGATCTAAGTAATGCAAGCCATTCACAATCCCAAAAACTCCATCAATTCTATGAACAACAATTTGTATTTATCTTCAAAACAGTTTTACTAGCCTTATTGAATTTATTAAATTCAAAGGAGAATTAATTTAAGAATAACGAGTAAAGAAAAGTAGAAAAAAGTATTCAGAAAGTAAGTATTTAAACTACCAAAAGAGTTATATACAATGCAGTGTTATGTATATTTGGAGACGAAAGTTAAGCTTGAGGTAGAACTTCAGGGTTTTGCCTCGAGTTTAATTGAGGGCGACTGGGATCGCCCGTTGTTAACAGGACGTCATGTTAATGATGTTTCCTCCGGGTTCGAATCCCGGGGTAGCTAATCTTTTTTCACTTTTTTGTGGTGGAGGGTTGTTGCAAGACTCTTCTGAGAGCAATAGTATATTAGAGTTTTGAAGGAGAAACACAACAACACATCCTTTTTACTCTCATACCCTTGCACAAGTACAAGTTATCCAATTTCTTGACATCTCCAGCTTACTCAACAGCATCACTCCTCTTTTGATTCTCAACACAACCAATTCTGAGCATGCATCGTGTCTCTATCACTCACTTTTTTGGGTGGCAGTTCAACTAATATTATAAAATTTTAATACAAAATAATTAATTCTACTAACATATTCTTATATAATCTAACTGTCATAATTTTAGAATTAATTAATAAAAGCATAATTTATAACTTATCATATCTTTAATTTTATTTTTAATTGTTTGTGTAATTCAGTAAAATCTTACAAAATAATACTTATACATGGATTAAATTGAGATTTACATTCGTTACATATTTTGTGTAACAGATTTTCGACTGAATGGGGTCAATTTCGTGTCTTCATACACTTCATGCAGTTAACCCCCCTTGAACACACACCAACCCCTGTATTCCTATAATTGTTGGAATGACTGAATTACTGGAACCGGCATGTTTAGGATATCCTAAAAATATCTTGTTCCACATTTTTTGGAATGGTTGTTTTTGACAGTTTACATAACACACAAATAATATTAATTTCAAAACAGATGATGCATAATGATATCTTTAAGGATCACAAAATGTAATTACTTTAATCATGTAGATTGCATATTAATAACACAATTAATTAAATAAAATTTTTGTAAGATTATTATTTGAAATAGTTTCAAATAATGAGATATAATTGGCATGAAACTTGCCAGAAAGTGAGTGATGAAAAGTTGAGGATGGTGGTCAAGGGGGTATGCAAACAAATAAAACCCATGTTAGAGGAAACAGAAGATATGTAGGCGTATCAGTTGAACTTCAGTGGAATGGCTCCTGTCAGTATTCGAATTTGATATCGGGTGAGTGATATCTATTCGACTAGGAAAGGCGAAACCCAACCACAACAGTCGTTCAAAAAAGCAAAGAACATATACTTAAAGCAAGAATAAAGTTTAGCACAAAGAACAGAACAATATTTTTTATTACGGGCCGGAGGGGATTTGAACCCCCGACCGGCGGATTAAGAGTCCGCTGCTCTGCCTGGCTGAGCTACCGGCCCATCCAGATCTTTTATTTATGTTGCAATTGCTGTACCATTTTGACGCTGGCTGAGTTTTTAAAGATTGTGGTAATAATAGCAAAACACAACCAAACTTTCATTACACACCCAAAGCGTATAAAATGGGGACGGTGGATTTTGGTTGATGGATATATATGAAAAACTCGAAAAGCTAAAAAGCATTCTTGAAAAAGAGAAAGAGTCGGTCTTGGCCGAAATAAGAGAGAAAGATACTTTCAAAGGAGAATTACTGGCGTATAAGAAGGGAATTGGTGTTTTAAAGACGGATTCTAAAGTATCCTCCGGTAAATTTCTGGGATACGTTGATGATGGTAAAATCAGGGAATTAGGTTATGTCATCGAATCGGGAAACGTTCTGATCACCAAGCTTTTTCATGAGCCAGAGGAACAGGAATTAAGATTGGTAGAGCTTGAAAGTTTGATTTGTTATGATGTTCAGTTGGAGATGCTTGATTACTTTACGGAAAATGAATTGCCTCAAATTTTTGATTCAGATGTAAAAGGCCCGACCATAGAAGGTCTTGATGAATATCAGAGTAAGGCCGCTGTAGCTTCACTTTCTCTCGATGAAAATGAGCTTTTACTCGTTGTAGGACCTCCAGGAACGGGAAAAACGACATTTATATCGAAAGTCGCCCAGATGGCTGCTAATGAGGGGCGAAGAGTTCTGATTGCGTCCCATACAAACAGGGCTGTTGATAATGCATTTGAAAGAATACGTATTGAGGATGCTGTTAGAGTTGGCAACCCATCTAAAATATCAGACACTGTAAAACGATTTTCACTCGAGAGAAAAGCCATCAGCAGGTTAGAAGATTCAGCAGAAATAAAACCGACAAATGCAGAGGAGCTTGCTGAGTTTGTAGCAAATAGAGCAAAACTTCTTGAGAGGGAGATGGTGAAGATATTGAATTCATCGCATATCGTTGGTGCCACACTCATAAAGAGTGGTATTTACCCTGTAAATGAACAGGAATTTGATCTCGTTTTTATAGATGAAAGCAGTCAGGCGCTCATTTCAGCAGCACTTCTCGCGATTGGGAAGGGGAAAAGGTTTGTACTTGTTGGAGATCCCTATCAGCTCCCTCCTGTCCTTAGGTTTTACAGAGGAAATCCTTTGAAATACAGTGCCTTCAGATTCTTTTACTCCATAAAACCACATGCAATCTGGCTACGAAATCATTACCGAAGCAACAGCGAAATAATTGGATTTGCTGAGCGGTTCGTTTACAAAAGACAGATCTGTGCCCATGAAACCTGCAGAGATATTGTACTCGATATCTCTCCTTCCGGAGCTTTTTTCCCAATCCTTGATCCTGCGAAACCTGTTGTTTTTGTCTCGGTGGATGGGTGGGAAGAAGGAAGAACATCGAAGTTCAATATTAAAGAAGCAGAACTTGCAGCAGAAATTTGCAAGAGGTTTATCCAACACGGTGTTAAAAGGGAAGAAATCGGAGTGATAACACCATATGTTAGACAGAGGGAAATAATTTCGAAGCTTACTGATGTTGAGGTTAATACAGTTGACGGTTTTCAGGGTAGGGAAAAGGATGTAATTATTTTCTCTGTAACTGCAGTATCAGATCTGAGGTTTGCTTCGAATACAAGAAGATTGAATGTAGCTGTGACGAGGGCAAGGAAAAAATTGGTGGTTTTAGGGAATGAGAAGTCATTTCTAATCCCGGAAAACAGAGCTACATTACTTTACAAGCTTTACAAGTATATCGGAGAAAGGAAAGGAGTGATTAGAATTAAATACTAAATCAAAGTGTACCATTCTAAATATAAATAACTGAAAAATTGTCAAAAAGATTCAGATGTCTTCAGACATCTTAATGAAGTATTCGTGAATTCGTGTATCATCGGTTAGTTCAGGGTGGAAAGCTAAGCCCAGAATGTTGTCCTGTCGTGCAGCTACAATATAGTCTTCAAATGTGGCAAGGACATCAACTTTGCTTTCATCAACTTTGGTGATTGCTGGAGCCCTTATGAATACTGCATCAAACTCTCCAACTCCCTTGAAATCAAGTTTTACCTGGAAGCTTTCCCTCTGCCTGCCAAATGCATTCCTTTTTACCCATATGTCCATAAGGTTGAGTAGCTTTGTGTCGGTTTTCTCTACCTGTTCATCGCCGTGCTTTGCAAGCAGTATTAAGCCTGCACAGGTACCCATAACTGGCTTGCCCTGGGCAGCAATCTGAAGAATCTCGTCTGCAATGGAATCTCTGAAAATCAGCCTGCTAATTGTGGTGCTCTCTCCTCCGGGGATTATGACACCATCGCTTTTTGCCACAACACCAGCTTTTCTTGTTGCTACTACTTCACCGTCAATTCCCAAGTTTTTTAGAGCTTTTTTTGCCGCAATTACGTGCTCTTCAACGTCTCCCTGCACACCCACCACAGCAATGCGCATATTAGATTCCTCTCGTCTGGAGTCTTTCACTTTCCTCGAGCTGGGAGACGTCCAATCCCTTCATTGCCTCTCCAAGACCTTTGGAGATCTCGGCAATTACTTCCGGTTCGTCGTAGTGCTGGACAGCCTCAACAATAGCTTTCGCATACTCTGGTGGATTTGAAGATTTGAATATTCCAGAACCGACAAACACTCCATCAGCCCCAAGCTGCATCATGAATGCCGCGTCAGCAGGAGTTGCTATACCTCCGGCAGCAAAGTTAACAACAGGCAGTCTGCCCATTTCCTTAATTTCAATGAGGATCTTGTAAATTCCATCAATTATCTCGCCATAGGTGTATTCTTCGAACACAACATCATTGAGTGTTATTTCGGTACTTAAACCAGCCTCCTCTCTCATGGCTTTTGTGAGCCTGAGGTATGACTGGGCATAATGTTCAGCGAGGTTGAATATCATCTCATCTCTCATTCTTTGCAGCTCGCAAATTGCAGCATTTATTAATCTCATGTGCTTGACCGCTTCAACAACATTGCCGGTTCCGGCTTCACCCTTGGTTCTGATCATTGCTGCTCCTTCCCAGATTCTGCGGACAGCTTCACCAAGACTTCTTGCACCGCAAACGAATGGAACGACAAACTTGCGCTTGTCTATGTGGAAGAATATGTCTGCAGGAGTGAGAACTTCACTCTCATCAATCATGTCAACTCCAATTGCTTCCAGAGCTCTAGCCTCTGCAACATGCCCAATTCTAACCTTAGCCATTACGGGAATTGTAACAGCGTCCATAATTTCCTGTATTATCTTGGGATCGGCCATTCTTGCAACTCCACCGCTTGCCCTGATGTCGGCCGGAACCTTGTGCAGAGCCATAACAGCAACAGCTCCAGCCTCTTCAGCAATCTGTGCCTGCTCAGCGTTTGTAACGTCCATTATAACTCCGCCCTTCTGCATCTTGGCAAATCCTCTCTTTATTAGTTCTGTTCCAAATCTAAGTTTTTCAAGTTCCATGATCGTCACCTCTTCTACATCAACCAGCAGTTATTTAATAGCTTTGCTAAGTTACATGGTGTAAATAAATCTTATTGATGATTAGCTTTAAGCAAAGGGACTTTTTGATCGCTTTTCTTGAAAAAATTCTTGATTTGACAACAAAACTCGAAATAATGGTAAAAAATTATTGTAAATTACATGCTGATAGTAACTTTCAATCACACAAAAAAATATGTTAACTTCTGGTTTGTAGTTCTAGGTTATTAACCCCGGCGTAACTTTGCTCTGTAATTACAGGAACTTTCTTGGATCTGTAATCTCGCCAGTTATGGCTGATGCTGCTGCTGTGGCTGGAGATGCAAGATATATGTACGAATCGGGGTTACCCATTCTTCCCTTGAAGTTTCTGTTCTGCGTTGATATGCAAACCTCTCCATCTGCAAGTATTCCCATATGGATACCAACACATGGGCCACATCCTGGCGGAGCGATGAGTCCTCCCGCTTCAACAATTGTTTTGAGATATCCGGCCTCCATTGCTTTTATGTAGATCTCTCTGCTTGCGGGAGCAACTATAAGCCTGACACCTTTCTTTACCTTTCTGCCCTTCAGAATCCTTGCAGCGATTTCGATGTCAGACAACCTTCCGTTTGTACAGGTACCGATGTAAACCTGATCAACCGCTGTACCTTCAACCTCGCTAACACTTGCAACGTTGTCAACGTTGTGGGGCTTGGATACTACAGGCTCCAGATCTGAAGCATCGAAGTACAGCTCTTTTTCATATTCAGCGTCTTCATCCGGCTTAATCTCTCTGAATTTGTCTTCCCTACCTCTCTCAGCGAGGAATTTTCTTGTTATTTCGTCTGATTTGAAAAGCCCAACCTTCGCACCGCACTCAATCGCCATGTTGGCCATCGTCAGCCTTCCGTCCATTGGCATTGCATCTATCGTCTCGCCATGGAATTCAAGAGCCTTGTAGTTTGCACCATCTACACCAAGCTCACCAATTATCGTAAGAATGAGATCCTTTGGATAAACACCGTCGGGGAATTTCCCGTTTACTTCAATTCTAAATGATTCTGGCACTCTAAACCAGTTCTTACCAAGAACAATTCCAATTGCAACATCGGTTGAACCCATTCCGGTTGCAAAAGCTCCCAGAGCACCGTAAGTACATGTGTGGCTATCCGCTCCAATAGCAAGGTCTCCGGGATTCACATGTCTCTCAACCATAAGCTGGTGAATTATCCCCTCTCCGGGAGGATTGAAATCAGCTCCAATTTTGGCGGCAAACTCTTTGATCAGCTTTTGATCGTTGCTAAGCTCTTTTCTGGGTGAGGGAGCAGCGTGGTCAACAAAGAAGTGAGTAATTTCTGCGGCCTTAATTTCCTCAGGGTTTATTTCCATAATCTGCCTTATTGCAAGCGGGGCTGTACCATCCTGGAGAGCAATCTGATCAATTTTTGCGATAACTATCTCTCCAGCGTAAGCGTCACTACCACTTTTTTCGCTGAGTATTTTTTCAGCAATTGTTTTGCCCATGGTGTTTTGCGGTGATGGATGGCTTAAAAATACTTTTCCATTCCAACGGGCTCGTTGCTCGTCAGTGGATGTGTGGGTGTTAGCGACAGCACATTTGAAGTGAAGAGCCTAGTTAGACGATTATGCCCTGTTTGGTTAGTTTGATTCGTCCGCAGAGCACTGCATATCGACGTATCTGTTGACTAAGTTTAGAATTGAATATTTTCGGGAAAAGACATAACTCATTTTGATACAGAACAAATTATCAGTAAAAATAAGGAGGTGTTAAAAATGAAGAGAAAACGCCTAATGGTCAAGATTGATGAGGATAAATGTGATGGTTGCGGATTATGTATTCCAGCCTGTCCATTGGGAGCGATTCAGATAGTCGACGGAAAAGCCCGAGTAATCGATGAGAGGCTTTGTGATGGATTTGGAGCATGTATAGGTGAGTGTCCAAAGGGTGCTATAACAGTTGAAGAAGTGGAGGCAGAAGACTTTGATCCAGAGGTGGCAAGAAAGCACCTGGAGGCTATGGGCAAGTCGCCAGAGGAAATCGAGGAAATCATTCGCCATGCAGAAGAGGAACTGGCCATGGCTCAAAAGGGTATCCACCATCAAGACCACCACAGCCATGCACACGGACATCATGGAGTTAGCTGTCCATCAGCCGCAGCACAGGAGTGGAAGACCAAGGAAATATCTTCTGCAGACATACCATCTGCGCTTACACACTGGCCAGTGAAACTGGCTCTCGTGAACCCCAAGGCTTCATTCCTCCAGGGCAAAGAGCTTCTGGTAACTGCTGACTGTGTTCCAGTGGCCTACGGCTCATTCCACAAAGACTTCCTCGAGGGTAAAGCAGTGGTCATTGGGTGCCCCAAGCTGGACGATGTCAACTTCTACCTGGATAGGTTGACTCAGATCTTCAAGGAGTCAGACATCAGAGGGATCCATGTCGTGCACATGGAAGTGCCTTGCTGCCGTGGACTCTACTACCTTGTCCAGGAAGCTCTAAAGAGGGCTGGAACAAATATTCCTGTAAAGTGCACCATCGTTGGGATAAAGGGTAATGTATTGAAGAGTGAGTGAGTTGAGGTAAATACACATATTTTATATTTTATTTAGACTAACGTATCCTGTGCAGTTATATCGATTCCTACAATTTATTTTTGACGAAACCGCTTTATTTCCGATTTAACCTTCAGTGATGCTACTATATTCCTCCCATTGCTTTTTCCATGGGTTTACGCATATGATGAATAAAAAAACCGAATAATTTCGGGAAAAACTATATGTACTTTGTTTTACTATAAACAGATATGAGGAAAATTTTCTACGTAGTGCTTACATTCGCAATGCTATTAGTCACAACTAGCGCTGCAGCTGCCGAGCAGGATGCATGCATTGCCTGCCACTCGTCAACAACCCCTTCGATTGTCGAGGACTGGAAAAAGAGCAAGCACTCTGAGATCGGTGTAAGCTGTTATACATGTCACCAAGTTGCTGAGGGCGATTACGCTGAGGAGCATCACGGTTATCAAATAACACCTGTTGTCTCTCCAAAGAAGTGTGCCAATTGCCACGAATATGAGTATATTACCCAAATGAAAAGCAAACACGCATTCTCAGCCATTAACGGTCCTTTAAAGCCATGGTATCAAGAGATGAAGAAGAGGGGACTTGACCCCCTAGATTCAAATGTTGCGAAAGAGAATCCGCCTGAGGAATACATAAAGGAAATGGTTACAGCATTGTTCCCGGCAAGTGGAATTGCAGAAAAAGCTGGACTTTTTGATGCAGGATTCAATCATGCTAACCAGTTCCTGGGATGTATGGAATGTCACGGAAGTTACGTTTACTATGATGGCGAAAAGCTCAGAGGATGGCCGAACCTCGGTGTAGGGAGAGTTAACCCGGACGGGAGCATAGGTGCCTGCAGCTCATGCCACTCTGCCCACCAGTTCAGCATAAAAGAAGCCAGAAAGCCTGAAACGTGTGGTAAGTGCCACCTGGGTTATGACCACCCGCAGATAGAGATTTACGAAAGCAGCTACCACGGAGTGAGATACGAGGCAGATGAAGAAAACTGGAACTGGGAAGCACAGCCTTGGAAGGCTGGAGTTGACTTCTCAGCCCCAACATGTGCAGCTTGCCACATGAGTGAGATCGCTTCACCTTCAGGAAAGGTCGTTGTTGAGGGCACACATGACGTGGGTGCAAGATTGAAGTGGGAGATTCAAGCGAAATTTGTAATGTACCAGAGCAACAATTCAAATCTTGCTGCAGGAGGATTCAAACCAGATAAAGAGCTTGCTGAACAGAACAGAGAAAGAATGAGAAGTGTCTGTCTGCAGTGCCATAGCCCGTACTGGGTTGACGAGTACTTCAACCAATATGAGAGGGTACTTGAGGATTACAACATAACAGCAAACTACGCTTACAACCTGCTCCAGCAGATATATGCAGAAGGTCTGGCCGACAAAAGCAACCCACTTGACGAATATCCAGAAATGATGTGGTACTACATATGGCACCATGATGGAAGAAGATGGAGAATGGGAGCATCCATGATGGGTCCAGACTTCACCCACTGGGCAGGAGCCGTAGACACAATTATGGACAAGCTGGGCAGAATGCTAGACTGGTATGAGACTCAAAAGATGTTGAGAGGAACTGAAGGTCTAAAAGCAAGCGCAATGCTTGAGCAGAGTAGCTACGTGCCTACAAATGAAGATACTATAAAAGCTTCCAGCACGGAACAGGGTAGCATTCCACTAACGAACCTCGGCATGGGAATACTGGCGGCTGTATTTGGATTGACATCTATAGCCTTAGTATGGAAATCTAGGAAATGACAACGGGGTGACTTATGAGGAAGTTTAGTTCAAGAATACTGATAATTTACGCCACAATTTTTATTACATTTTTTATAATTAAAAGCCTAGCAGTCCCAGCAACCTTTGGAGAATTTGGATGGTACAGGGGCGAGTCTGTAAAAGAAGTTGCCAATACGTCACAGAAGTTCGCAGGTGCAAACCAGTGCTTCGACTGCCACGTTGAGGAGTACGCCCTATGGACAGTAGGAGAACACAAGAATGTAAGGTGTGAAAGCTGTCATGGAGCTCTGAAAGCCCACGTCCTCGATCCTGAGAAGTATGAAGGGAACGGTGAATATCTGAGTCCCAGAGCTTACCCAACAATCGTCGATTTCTGCCTGAGCTGTCATAATAGAAGCACAAGCAAACCTGAATCATTCTCACAGATGACGGTGCCACATGCTCATGAGGAATATTGGGACTGTCTCCAGTGTCACAACCCACACAATCCCATTGAGTAAGGTGAGAAAATGAAGAGGAGAAAATTTCTGATGATAATGTCTGGTGCAGTTGGGGGTTTAATTGGGCTTAGATTGAAAGCTGAAGCCATACACACAAATTACAACTGGAATGACCACAATTATGCATTTGTGGTTGATTCAACAAAATGCATAGGCTGTGGAAGGTGTGTAGTGGCATGCAAAGTAGAGAACGATGTCCCAGAGGGACACTACTTCAGAACGTGGGTTGAAAGATACACATGGTATAAAGACGGCGAATTGAAAGTAGATTCTCCGGATGGAGGGTTTTACGGTTTTCCAGAAGTTGATGATGAGGTTGTAAAAAGCTATTTCGTTCCCAAGCTATGCAACCAGTGCGATAACCCACCATGTGTGCAGGTGTGCCCAGTTGGAGCTACTTACAAAACACCTGATGGCGTGGTTCTTGTCGATGAAAAATACTGTATGGGATGCAGATACTGCATACAGGCCTGTCCATACGGGGCCAGATATCTTTACCCTGCAGATGGACCAAAGGAATCGAGAAGGAATACCGTGGATAAGTGTACATTCTGCTATCACAGAATCACAAAAGGAGGCAAGCCAGCCTGCGTAGAAGTTTGCCCGACACAGGCAAGAAGAATTTTTGATTTGAAAGACGACAAGCAGAGCGCCGAATTTTATGAATTAATAGCCAAAAACAGGATTAGCGTTCTTAAACCAGAACTGGGAACAAAATCAAGGGTGTTCTACATTGGAATAGACTCAGAGGTGAGGTAAATGGAGGGTTTTATTTATCCAAATGAATTTGAAGTTGGCTGGAGCCTTCTCATAGTAATTTATGCATACATCTCCGGTATAGTTGCCGGTTCATTTTTCGTAGCTTCTTTATACAAATTGTTCAAGGTGGATTCACTTAAACCTGTTTTCAGACTCTCCATATTAACATCCTTAGCGTTTCTCATTTCAACAAATGTTCCTCTGGTTTCCCACCTCGGACATCCCGAAAGGGGTTTTGAAATACTCATCACACCTCACCTCTCCTCAGTAATGGCAGTTTTTGGATACGATGCCCTGTATTTACTCAGTATCATGAAAGTGCTGATGC
>CAZZAF010000010.1:0-62252 GCA_964652135.1 uncultured archaeon | reverse complement strand
ACATATTGATGTTTAAAGTTTCGAAAATATGTCCAAAATTTTTAAAATATATTTCATCAATAACATATCAATCACTCAACAAACATCGAAAACAGTTTGTAAATCGTTCCATGGTAATTTACTATATCGGAAAATCTCATCTGCAAAGTCTTCCAGGCATAATCGTCAACTTCAAACTCAACACCCTTGTATTTGACATCTTTCAGTATAAGACCATATGCTGGAGCAGGTTCAATTCTTTCTCTATGTCTTTCTGGATCGAGCATATCTTCGAACCATTCCACACTTCTTCTTCCGCTTCCAACAGACTCAAGAGCCGTGATAATACACCTCACCATATTCCACGTGAACGCATTACCCTCAATTTCAAAAATCACAAAGTCGCCATTTATTCTCAGCTCGATGTTGTAGATTGTTCTAACACAGCTTGTACCCTCTCCAAATTTCTTCGTGAAGTTCGTAAAGTCGTGCGTTCCAATCAAAAGTTTTGCAGCTTTTCTCATTGCGGAGATGTCATATCCTCTTGCAGGAAGTACATATGTATAGACCCTGCTAACCGCATCTCTGCGAGGATCGAAGTTGCTGCTAACTTTGGCCCATGCCCAGATGATGATGTCTTCAGGCAGTTGAGCATTCATTATTCTAGGAAGGATTGATTTAGCTTCCCCAACGTCTATTGCAATTACCTGTCCAAAGGCGTGCACCCCTGCATCGGTTCTGCCCGCACACCTGTAGTTGGCGTTCTCCGGTTCAATACCAATGGCTTTGAATGCTTTAAAGAGTTCACCTTCCACAGTTCTTACATTGGGCTGAAACTGAAATCCTGAAAAGTTCGTTCCAAAGTAGGCAAGCTTTAAAGCGACCCTCATGGTCTCTAACGTTTGAGTATAGAAGATACGAATTCGTTCACAGTAGATATTTTCTTCCTTATTACATCCTTAACATTCTTCTGACCTTCATAGAAGCCTATAGCTGCTCCAACAATAAACAGGAAATCAATATCGTCAAGCTGATACTTCTCCTTTATTTCCAGCAATTCCTTTACCTTACTTTCAGGCAAGCCATCAATTGTCGGCTCATCATCTTCCTCAAGTTTTTCGAGTACTCGTTCATCTACACTCCATTTATGCTTTAATTCTTCAAATGCATCCCACAACAATGACTTTTTAGCTTCAAGGTTCATTCAACCCCACCTTCTCTTAGCGTTATTCTGAGACTATATAAATTTTCAGATATCGCCAAGAATAATGCTAACTCAATCGCCTCGGATATGTCCTAACAGAAGATATAATCCATCCTCAGAGCAGATTTTAGCTTTTAACTGGTTTTCAACAATAATGTGCAGAAAAACTCATACCTAAAATGAGAAGCATCGCATACTACCATCTTTCAAAAGCAAAAAATCCAAAAATAGTTCTAAATATGGTCAATCTTCCAGTCTTACAAGCCTCTTGGCCTTACCTTCAAATCTTTCGATTTTACCTTTCTCAACAGCAACAACTCTGGCGCGGAAGCCTAGGAATTCCTTAATGTCCTTGTCAACCTTGCTTGCAATATCATCGCTTCCCTCAAAAATCACAGCAATTTTGCCCTTACCAACCTCTATCCTGTAGTGTTTCACACCATACGATGCAAGAATTTGCTCTATATCCGCCGGATAGAATTTTGCCCCCTTGTATATCACCATGTCGTCTGTTCTTCCTCTAATCCTCTTTATTGTCATATGCTCGATTCCGCACTCACATGGCTCCCTGCTGACAACAGCGCTTACTTCACCGCTTCTGTATCTTATTAGTGGCATAGCTTCTCTATTCAGTGCAGTGTAAACAATCTCTCCCTCCTCGCCATCATCAACCACTTCACCAGTCTCCGGATCCACAACCTCTACAATGTAATTGTCTTCCCACATGTGCAATCCATTCCTGTGGGGGCATTCGAAACCCACACAACCAACGCCACCCATCTCTGTCAGCCCTGGAATGTCGTATGTTCTGGCATCATATATCTTCTCTATCTGTTTTCTCATCTCATCGCTCCAAGGTTCAGCCCCAAGAATAAGTTTGTTTACGGGCAGTTCAGCAACATCGATCCCCATCTCTTCGGCAACTTCTGCTATCCTCAACGGGTAGCTTGCAGTTGACGCCAGAACAGTAGTCCCGAAATCTTTCATGAACCTTACCTGATTCCTCGTATTCCCCGGGCCGATGGGAATAATAAACGCATCTATTGCGTCAGCAGCAAAGTGGAAACCAAAACCACCATTCCACAATCCAAACGCTGGAGTGATTTGAATTACATCACTACTGGTTATTCCGGCAAGGTAAAAAGCTCTGAGCATCATTTCCTTCCACTGCTCTACATCATTCCTTGTATATGGAACAATCACAGGCTGTCCAGTTGTTCCACCGCTCATCTGAATTCTCACAATCTCTTCTTTAGGAACAGCTGAAGCCTTAATGGGGTAGCTTTCCCTCAATTCCTGTTTGTACGTAAAAGGCAGCTTAACAATATCCTCAACACTGTTTATCTTATCAACATCAATCCCAGCTTCTTTAAACTTCCTTCTGTAGAGGGGAGAATTCTGAAAAACATATTTTACGATTTTTTTGAATCTTCTGTTTCTGATGTCGTCAATCTCCTTTCTGCTCATGTATACTCCTTTCTTAGCTTTATCATAAACTTCAAGAGCCGGCATCAACTCCAAACATAATTCTGCGGGTATATAAGTTTTCCTAGATTTCAGGATAAGTCCCAAAATACAGGATCTAGCAGTATTAGATATAGCACCACAGGGCTCTTGAATATACGATCTAAAACCTTAGAAGATGGCATACTGAAATGTAAAAAAGCAAGTTTCCAGTTTGAACAAACAAATGCTAATAAAGGATGCATTCAGGCCGTAGCGCTATCAACTTCAAAGTAATGCTCCTCTAGATCGTGCAAGTTTTCAACCCCGTCTTCCCTGACTATTTCACCCTTTACGAGTACGTAGCCCCTGTCTGCAACACTTAAAGCCAGATGAATGTTCTGCTCCACGAGAAGAATAGACATTCTACCCTTAATCTCTTTTAAAACCTCTCCTATCTCCCATATTACCTTTGGTGCCAGACCCATTGATGGTTCGTCGAGAATTAGCACTTTCGGTTTTGAGATCAGCGCTCTGGCTATGGCCACCATCTGCTGCTCTCCACCACTCATCTGCTTTACAAGCTGTTTTCTCCTACTCTTCAGCTTTGGGAATAGCGAATATGCAAGATCAAGGTCATCACCAGCAAGCAGTAGATTGTCCTCGACACACATGTTGGGGAACAGCCCTCTGCCTTCCGGGCAAACTGCAATACCCATCCTTATTCTCTCATGAGTTCTGACGTTTGAAATATCCTTTCCATCAAAAATTACTCTACCCTCTGTCTTCACAAGTCCGAGAATTGCTCTGATCAGAGTTGTTTTTCCTGCTCCGTTGGGCCCGAGAACTGCCACAGCTTCTCCTTTCCCGATCTCCAGATCTATTCCGTTGAGTACAAGCGCTTTATCGTAATATGCCTTGAGACTTTCAACCCTTAACATTGTCCACACCATTTCCACCGAGATAGGCCTCAATAACAGTCTTGTCGTTGACAGCTTCATCCGGATGACCTTCAAATATCACCTTCCCGAAATTCAAAACCAATACCCTATCAGCAAGATTGAACAATTCTCCAAGCTTATGCTCAATTATAACAAGAGAGATTCCATCATTTTTTAGCTCCTCAATCATTTCCCCAAGCATTTTACCTTCCGCCGGGCTCAAACCTGAGAAGGGCTCATCGAGAAGGAGCATTTTTGGATTTGTTGCAATGGCAATCGCTATTCCAAGTCTCCTCATTTCACCCTGTGAGAGGTTTGCAGCAAGATGATGCCTTTTGTTCCACAACCCTACCCTTTCAAGAATTTCCCTTGCATTATCTGAAACGACCGATACGTTTTCATAAACACTCATGTGTTTGAATGTTTTAAGAAGCTGGAATGTTCTCACAAGACCAAGTTTCGCTATTTTACTGGGCCTCATTCCGGTTATATCTTTTCCATCAAATATTATCTTACCAGATGTTGGCTTCTGAAATCCAGAAATGATACTGAATAAAGTCGTTTTTCCAGCTCCGTTAGGACCAATTATACCGAGGCATCCGCCGTTGGTTTTAAACGAGACGCCATCGAGGGCGACGAGCTCTCCAAACTTCTTAGTGACGTCAACTACCTCCAGCATGTTGATATGTCACATAATCGCAATGTTTATTTATGTTTCTATGTACCAGCGAAGCATGGTAGCGAAGAGAATTCTTGTTCTGTTGCTTATTGCATTGCTCACCCTCGGTTGCGCACAGGAGTCAGGCGAGTAGGGACCAGCAGAGAAAACTTCAGAAAAAGAGGTTTCAAAAGAAGTCGTTAAAATTGGTGTTCTCGGGCCAATGCAAACCAGATACGGCGTTGCTATGGAAAGAGGTGTAATGTTGGCTGCCAAAGAGATAAATGAGAATGGTGGAATACTCGGAAAGAAGATAGAAGTCGTGGTTGCTGATTCCAAGCTTAAGCCAGATGTTGCTTCTACAGAACTTAGAAGGCTTGCCTTTGACGAGAATGTCGATGTAATTATCGGCGGATTCTCAAGTGGTGTCGTAATAGCGAGCATGGACACACTTGCAGAAGTAGAGAAGGTGTGGATGGTTGCATGTGCGTCACCAACTGTAACAGAGAAGGTCAAGGAAGATTACGACATATACAAGTACGTGTTCAGAGTTGGATCGACAAACTCCTCAACGTTCCCAGCTGACCTCGTAGCAATGCTTGATTTCTTGAACGAGAAGGGTGTTAAAGTCAAGAAGGTGGCTGTTATCAGAGACGAGGCAAAGTGGGTTGCAGACATCATGGACCAGCTCAGACAGATTCTGGAGGTAAACGGTTATGAAGTTGTCATGGAAGAAGTCGTACCACCAACACAGGAAGACTTCTCAACGGCTTTGCTTGAAGCTCAGAGCAAGGCTGATGTGATTATGCCACTGATAGCACACGGAAAAGCAGCATCACTCGTCAAGCAGTGGAAAGACAACGAAATCAAGATCCCGCTTGCCGGCCTTGACCTGCATGCAGTGAACCCAGACTACTGGGATGCAACCTCAGGCAAATGTGATCTTGAAATCTACCTCGCTCCATCTGCCTCAGTCCCTGCCGAGATAAACGAGAAGATGAAGGCATTCATTGAAGCATACAAGAAGGAATACGGTGTGCTGCCAGAAGCTTACAGTGCATATGGCTGCTATGATGCAGTGTACGTATACAAGGAGGCAGTAGAGAGGGCAGCAAAGGCTGGAGAGAAGAACCCATTCGATACTGAAGTCTTGATAAAGTACCTGGAGAGCATTAACGCTGAGAATCCATACCCAGGTGTTAGAGGCAACATAGCCTTCACATCCCACCACGACCTCGTATACGGCGATAAATTCATAAGAAACTATATATGCCAGTGGCAGAACGGAAAGCAGGTAACACTCTATCCAAAGGCTACGGGTGAACTGATAATTCAGTAAACGTGCCCCCTCTAAAAAACCAAAAAAAAGTGACCAGAGCATGTGGGAAGTGCTGATAATAGGCACAGTAATCGGAGGTATATGGGCTCTCGTAGCCAGCGGATTTAGCCTTACCTTCGGAGTTGCAAGAATCTTCAATTTCGCCCATGGAACGTACTTCGCCATAGCGGCATATCTGGCAGCCGCGCTCTATCCAACCCTCGGATATTTCTCTATTTTTTTAGCCATTTTTGCTGCAGGAATATTTGGACTGGTTGTTAATGTTCTCATAAAACCCATCAGAGATAGAGAAATAATGGTCATACTTCTTACTTTGAGCGTAGCTCTCTCTGTCGAACAAATTCTGCTTATAATATTCCAGGATACGTCAATATCCATTCCACCAGTAATAAATGGAGTCGTAGAGATTGCAGGCGTTCCAGTGACCTACACCAGAATTATAGCCCTTATTATAGCCCTGCTTTGCCTTGCAGCCTTAGAAATATTCATAGGAAAAACTAGGCTTGGAAGGGAGATTAACGCAACCTCACAAAGCTCAGAAGCAGCAATGATGGTGGGAATAGACGTAGAGAAAGTATATTCATCAACAATGCTGATTTCAGCAATTCTCGCAGGAATTGGTGGTGTTCTATACGCCCAGATATATTCAGTTAATCCTGAAACTGCGTTCAGAATACTGATATTTGCCTTTGCGGTGGTTATTCTCGGAGGGCTTGGCAGTATAAAAGGAAGTATAATTGCAGCATTTCTAATAGGATATGTGCAGACGTTCGTTAGTATAGTTCTTGGATCCAGATGGTCTGAAGTAGCGGTTATAGCTGTTATAATCGCCATCCTCATAGTAAGACCAAGAGGACTTTTCGGGGTGGAATAATGATAACGATAACGAGGCCAAAATTAAACTACTTAAACTGGAAATTGCTGATCGCTCTAATCCCATTACCTCTACCATTCATATTGCCAAAATCCATCGTATTCATGCTTGGACTTGCATTCATATTCGCAGTATTCGTTCTTAGCTGGGACCTTGTTGCAGGATATACCGGAGAAGTGAACTTAGGCCACACCGTTTTCATAGGCATTGGAGCATACACTTCCGCATTACTTGCCTTAAAATTACACACTCCTCCCCTGATTTCAATAATTGCTGGCGGCTTGCTTGCAACAATCTTTGGTTTCGTTATAGGAATTATATGCCTGAGACTCAAAGGATACTATCTCGCACTTGTAACAGCAATCCTTCCTCTTGTATTCATTCAGTTCGTGAATATCTACTCAGGAATCTTCGGGGGCTACGAAGGGCTATCAATCGGCATAAAAAATGCACTCCACAGAAGCATAGAGGGTAGATATTACATAGCCTACGGATTCATGCTGCTCAGCCTTTATGCAATATACAGAGTCGTCAACGGGAAGTTCGGCCTAAGACTTAAGGCCATAAGAGACGACGAAGAACTTGCTGAAGGAGTAGGTATTGACGTTGTTAAGCACAAAGTAATCGCTTTCTGCATATCAGCACTTATGGCCGGACTGGCTGGTGGAGTAGCAGTATTCTACAGACTTTCAGTGGGTGTTGATCTGTTCGGAGTTCCATTGATGATTCTAATAATACTCTCCGCCCTGTTTGGAGGACTTGGGACCCTCTTTGGTCCACTTATCGGAGCTCTCACAATATACATAGCAAAGTACTGGGTATTCATGGAGGTTGCCAGAGCAATAAACATACAGCAGGCAGATGCACTCATGATGTACCTTCTACTGATAGTGCTTATACTGAAAATGCCCGAGGGTTTGTTTGGCTGGTTCAAAACAGTTAGAAGTAAGCTACCACTCCGAACGTATTAACCGGTTTTTTATTATTCTTTGACGGTGGAAAAATAATAGCTATAAAAAAGAGAACTTCACTCCGTACGTATTGCATCGTATCCAGCTTTCAACGCTTTCTTGTTCATCTCCACGAATTTTTCAGGTACAACATCTTCTATAGCCTTCTCAATGCTTTCATAGCTTAAAGGCAGTCCAAGCTTTGCAAGCATACCAATGACAACAACATTCGTTGTTCGGATACTGCCAACCTTTTCTGCTATTTCAGAAGCATTTACGACCATCACTTTGTCAGTTATGCTCCGCAAAGCTATAACAATGTCATCAAGCTTCGGGTATTCTGCGATACCAAGAGATACCGCATGAGGTATAATCGCCCTATCATTTAGAATTACGAACGTGTTTTCGTTCAGGTATGCACTATATCTGAGTGCCTCAGATGGTTCCAAAGCAATCACATAATCTGCAGAACCGATCGGTATTAAAGGAGACTTAACATCACCAAGCCTAACGTGAACTTCTACACTCCCACCTCTTTGAGCCATTCCGTGAGTTTCAGCAGTCAACACATTTAGATTCTCCATCATTGCTGCTCTTGCTATTACAGCAGCGGTTGTAATCGCTCCCTGCCCACCAACTCCGACGATGAGGATGTTTATCTTCATTACATTCACCTCTTTGGTTTAATTGCTTTACTCGGACAGATTGATGCACAGACAGCACATCCAACGCATAAAGCCTCGTTAATTCTTGGAATGTCGTTTTCAAGATATATTGCCGGACATGAAAATTCTGTAACACACTGCATACACTTCTCACATTCATCGCTTACGTAAAATGATGTGATTCTAATCCCCTTCTTTCTCCTCTCCCTTGTCCAGAGGATTGCACACGGCCTCCTTGCAATTACAACCGCGACACCATCATGATCTAAAGCTCTTTTAAGTGTACTGATCATTTTCTTCACATTGTAGGGGTTCACAACTTCAACAAAGTCAACACCCACAGCCTTAACAATATCTTCTATCTTTACAGCCCTTCCTTCATCCCCACACCCTTTGACACCAACACCTGGATGTGGTTGATGTCCGGTCATTCCTGTGGTTGAGTTGTCGAGAACTACAAGCACGAACTTGTTTCTGTTGTAAACAGCATTAATTAAAGCCGGGATACCTGCATGGAAGAACGTTGAATCGCCGATTGTCGCGATTATGGGTTGATTCAAAACGTAGCTCAGCCCGTTTGAAACTCCCACACTTGCACCCATGCAGATTGTGATATCTACAGCCTCAAATGGCTTGTTTATACCCAGAGTATAGCAGCCAATATCACTTGGCAGTGCAGAAGAGCCAACTTCGTTCACAACCTTTCTTATCGCATAAAAGCTTGCAGTATGTGGACATCCGGGGCACAACACAGGTGGTCTCGGGGGAGCAAGCTTTGCCATCTCTTTGGCTCTATTCTCAATCTCCTCATAATCCCTGCTAGGTTTTACACCTATAAACCTTGCAATACCAACCTCAACCTTCGAAACATTGTATTCGTAGTTCTCAGGCAGGTAGGAATCCATCTTTCCATGCACCGCTATACCATAATCCAGAGCAATGCTTCTTAAATGAAGCTCAATGAATGGATCCACCTCTTCGACAACAAGAACTTCATCAAGCTCAGAAATAAAGCTCTCCAGAAGTCTTTTTGGAACAGGATACATCGAAGAGAGCTTTAGGACGGGCAGATTTACGCCAAGGTTTTCCATAGCCTCTATCACATAATTGTAGCTCATGCCACATGCAACTATCCCTTTCCCTCCATCTCCTTCCTCAAGCCAGTTGAAGTAAGCTTTGCTGAAATAATTTTCAAGCTTTTCAAGCTTTTTCTGAAGCCCTACTTTGAGCTTTCTTGCATGTGCTGGTATAACAACATCTGTCTCCGGATTCTTTTTCCAGTCGACCTTTTCAAACTTCTTTTCCGGAATTTCTCCAAGTTCCACAATCCCACTAGAATGGCTCAATCTTGTATAGGTTCTAAGTATAAATGGAAGTCCAAACCTTTCTGATAGCTCAAAGGATAGTTTTGTTAGCTCTTTCGCCTCATTAACATTTGATGGTTCAATAACGGGAACATTTGCCGCTTTCCCATACCATCTATTGTCCTGCTCGTTCTGGCTGCTGTGCATGCTCGGATCATCTGCTGAAACGCATACAAAGCCCCCTCTTGCCCCAACGTATGCAAAACTGAAAAGTGAATCCGCTGCTACGTTTAACCCAACATGCTTCATTGCGGTCATTCCCCTTTTACCAACAAGAGAGGCACCAATAGCAACTTCAAAAGCAACTTTCTCGTTAGTTGAATATTCCATAAAGAAGTCCATTTTTCCTCTTAAATGCTTGCAAGCTCCATTAAGCGTATCAGTTATTTCAGACGATGGAGTTCCAGGATAAGCTGCAAAAACGTCTATTCCTGCTTCAATAGCACCCCTCGCTATGGCTTCATTACCGAGGAGAAAAACCCTCTCACCAGGAGCATCTTTTATAACATCCTTCAGCATAAATTCAAGGAGGTTGAAGAGAATAAAAATCTATCCAAAATTCCAATTTAAATCCGACATGATAATGTTGTTAGAATTTTATAGGTTTTCAAGGTTTTTTTTCCATCAACTCCCAGAATAATATGTAGTTTGATTTATATTTGGCTGGAAAAGTTTATGAACACTCACCAAAATTTATTTACATGAAGTTTGAAACAATTTAAGGGGGGCTCGGGAACCGGCAGGGCTGACAAGCATGAGGCTCTGCGGCTTAACGAGCCCACAATTCTACATACTCTCTACTCAACTAACCAATTACACCTCACACGAAACAATTATGCGCTTTTTTGCACATTTACAACCCAAAATTCGTTTTATTATTGCCTAAAACAGCCATTCAAAATTAGGAAAAGTGCTCCGGCCGGGATTTGAACCCGGGTCGCCGGCTCGAAAGGCCGGAATGATTGGCCGGGCTACACCACCGGAGCTCGTGTTGCGCTGTGATGTTTTTTGCTCTGTATCGATTATTTAAACTTTCCCCCTATTGGGATTATATCTCTTTTGCTTGAAACCCTAACATTACTTTATTAACTAGCCGACTTTTTCCAGGATACAGTCGTCGTTTTAAAACACGATAGTGAAAACACCAATCGATGTTCAGATTTGGGTTCTTTGGAATACGTAGAAAAATACGCCGACGATTATATTTCACCTTTTAAGAGATCCATTTCAATACCTATTTCGAGCCACGCCCAGGCCCAGACTACACATTCAAAGGCTCTGACAAGATCATTTATTTCAAGGAAATACCTGGAGTCAGAAATATAGGCTTCAATATTTCTCATAAACTCTTTTCCCTTCTCATTAACAGCCTCAACGTTTTTGATTTTCTCTTCAATCCTTTCCAGCCACTTTAGAGTTTCGTTCCTCAGCTCTTCTTCCACGCTCATAGTTTCTTCACGTAGAGTGTTAATCCATCCCTACCAACCACAACGATCTTATCACCTGGCCTCAATTCATCCTCACTTTCGACCTTCCATATTTCACCCCTGACTTTTGCATACCCCTTGCCTGCCTCGAATGATATAATCTCTCCCTTTTCACCTATTATTGCCTCTCCTCCTACCTTTTTCCTCACTTTCCTGAGCTGAGAGATCTTTATCAGGGAATAAGTCATGACTATAGCCAAACCAAGAGATATTCCAGCGATGAACAGTGGAAAAGAACTATAGAAATCTTTTGGCATCAAAGGCTCATCAAACAGCATTATCGCGCCAAGTGTGACACAAATTATCGATGCTGCTCCGAGCACACCATACGTGGGTGTGAAAATCTCGGCAATGAGAAAGATTATTCCAAGCAGGATCAGCAGCACAGCTACATAGTTTACACTCAGCGCACCAAATCCAATGAGGGAGAGGACAATACATATCGCCCCAATAGTTTCTGGAACCAGTCCAGGAGATGTAAACCCAAAAATCAAACCATAGAGGCCTATAAGAAAAAGGATTGATGCAACCTGAGGATTGGAAAGTATTTCAAAGATGCTCGCCTGCAATGGCTTGCTTACCTTGACAGTCTCAACCTTATCAAAGTCCAGTGTTACATTCTCTCCCTTAACCCTGACCACTCTGCCATTTATTTT
This sequence comes from uncultured archaeon, assembly GCA_964652135.1. Classification (GTDB taxonomy): domain Archaea; phylum Halobacteriota; class Archaeoglobi; order Archaeoglobales; family Archaeoglobaceae; genus CAZZAF01. The sequence continues at coordinate 50,692 of CAZZAF010000010.1, read as the reverse complement.
CTCGAAAAGTTCCTCCTTTGAGTCGGCGAGCACATCCACAACACCCTTTTCATACGCCTCTCTTGCCGAAAGGCTCAAACCTTCCGTTACAAATTTCTCTACGACATCTACAGGTCTGCCCCTTTCTTCAGCGATACCTCTTGCATAGCTTGCAATATAATTTACAGTTTTATTCTCAACTTGCGGCGGGAATCCAGAAGTGATCGGTGTTGCCGCTCCCACAGACGTCCCGTTTGACATCGCTGCTATATTCCCGGAAATCAGAATGAATGAGCCTGCTGAGGCTGAGAAAGCCCCTTTAGGGTAAACGTAAGTAATTACAGGTATATCGCTGTTTAAGATTCTGGAGACAATTTTCTCCATGGATGTTACCAAACCTCCGGGCGTGTCGATAATTATAAGCACGGCATCAGCATCAACCCGGGATGCCACCTTAAAAGCTTCATCCACAAATATAGCAGTACCCTCATTGATTTCACCCTTGATTTCTACTTCAACAATTTTTGCAGCTTTAGCTGGGAAAATCAAAAAGATGAGCAATATGAAAACTGCAAGTTTTGAAACCATATTGATGTTATTTTTTATGTCGAATATTAGCCTTTCCATAGGCATGTTTGTGTCTTTCCCTGAAATACCACAAATCTTATATCTCCAATGACCTAAGTAGTTCATCGAGGGCTCGTAGTCTAGCGGTTATGACGTCGCCCTGACACGGCGAAGGTCCCCGGTTCGAATCCGGGCGAGCCCACTTCCATTCCGCCAATATTTCTTCAATTTTTCAAAAACAGCCTGAAGACCCTGTTCTCTGGCTTTATTCAGATTTCAGGGCTTTCATCACATCGTGCTTCGTTATTATTCCAATAACCTTGCCATTCTCCACAACTAAAAGCGCAGGATTGCTGAGAAGCATTTTGGAGATCGATTCAAGTCTTTCATCGGGAGAAATCATAGGAAACGGTTCTTCCATACAATCCTTAACTTTTATCTCGCTTGCATCCAAACCCTTGGAAAGAATCGTTCTCACAACTGAACTCTCCGTTATGCTTCCCAAAACTCTGCCAGATTCCATGACAGGCATCTGAGATATCCCATCACGCATCATTAGCTCTATTGCCTCTTTTAGAGTTGTGTCCGGTGTGACGTACTTAACCGGAGAATTCATGATGTGGCGGGCATTAACGGATTTGCCCTCAAGCTCTTCGAGGACTTCAAAGATTTTCTTGACAAGAGAGAGCTTTGGATCTATATCTCCAGACTCTATTCTTGCTATTAAAGGCTGACTCACGCCTACAAGTTCTGCCAGTTTCTTCTGAGTAATTCCAAGCTTCTTTCTCCTTCTTCTAATCTCCTCAATCTCAAAAAGCATCCGTAAACACCAGTGTTACAAATCTATTTAATATTACCGATATGCATACCACCTGCTCTTTACACCTTTCTACTGCAGTATTCAAAATATTTATATACCGTTATGCACCGCCGTGCATATCGGTGATAGGATGAGCTCTAAACCGTTTATTAAAGATAGAAAAGCGATTTCTCAAAGTGCCTGGCTTGTAATCGTTGCAGTTTTGCTTGCGGGAGTTATAGGGCTTTCCTGGTATTTCCAAACTGCTCAGCAGGCAGAACAGAGAGTCCTGACAATATCTACCACAACAAGTCTGTACGACACAGGTTTGCTTGAAAATGCTATAGCCCCAGCATTCAAAGAAAAGACCGGAATTGAGCTCCACTTCATACCAAAGGGTACTGGGGCTGCAATACAGGATGCTATGAATGGCGCAGCAGATGCGATCATTGTCCACGCAAGAAGTAAGGAACTAGATTTTATGGAGAAAGGATACGGTGTAAACAGAAAGGTGATCGCATACAACTTCTTCGCCATTGTGGGGCCTGAGGACGATCCTGCAGGCATAAGGGGTTTGAGTCCGGTTGAGGCATTGAAGAAAATAGTGGAAGAAGGAAGGAAAGGAAACGCCATCTGGGTATCGAGAGATGATGGTTCAGGTACTAACACAAAGGAAATCGCTCTCTGGAAGAAAGCAGGATTCAACTACAGCGAAATTAAGAATGAACCATGGTTTAGATGTACAGGTACGGGAATGGGTAAAACTCTCAACTACTGCAACAACGTCAGAGCATACACTCTCTCGGACATGGGAACATACCTGAAGTATCGCAAGGACGGTTTGATCGATCTGGACGTGCTCGTTGATGAGGGCGAGGAACTCATCAACATCTACAGCATAATTGTCGTGAATCCAGAAAAATACAACAAAGATTTTGATGGAGCAATGCAGCTCGCAAAGTGGCTTGTATCCGAGGAGGGACAGAAAATAATAGGTGAGTACGGTGTCGAGGAGTACGGAAGACCACTGTTCTATCCAGCGGTAGAAGTTCTCGAGAAAAAATCAGGAGATATCTACAACTGGATAGTGAAGTACGGATTCATTGAAGACAATGGTGTCTGGAGTGAGTGCCCAGAGAAATACAGATATAAAGCAAACATTGAATTCTTCGAGGTAAAAATATAACAGTAGGATGAGTGCATGGCCTGGGAGTACGTGCTAGAAGGGATAAAGCAGGCAATCCATCTGATTATAACTGCAAATCCCGACGTAATCGAGATTACCCTGAGATCCATCAGGGTTTCAGGAATGGCAACACTGATGGCTGCACTCTGGAGCTTTCCAATTGGCATAGCAATAGGAATGTACAACTTCAGGGGAAAGAACATCCTGAAAGGGTTTTTCAATGGATTGCTGGGCATCCCCACCGTGGTGCTCGGCTTAATTCTTTATCTTTTACTTGTACCTTCCGGCCCGCTGGGATTTCTTCGCCTGATATATACAGAAATGGGCATAAGCCTGGGACAATCGCTGCTTATAACCCCGATAATGATCAGTTTTATAGCGAACTCAATAGAGGTAGTTGAGAAAGACATCAGGGAGCTAGCCATAACGCTCGGTGCTGGAAAACTGGAAGCTTCGCTTGCTGTGATGAGAGAAGCCATTTCCGGCATCTTGCTGTCAGTTATTGCATCATTCAACAGGGCTATAGCAGAGCTTGGTATTGCAATAATGATCGGTGGCAACATATTCGTGAAGGGGAGTGCTCTAAACACAAGAGTGCTAACAACAGCCATGCAGATGTACACGGCAAGGGGCGAAATTGACATGGCTTTAGCCCTGGGAATTATACTGCTCTCAATCGTATTTGCTGTAAGCACAATATCAAATATAATTCAGAGCAGATTAACATGAGCCTCGTAGAACTGAGGAACATATCAAAGAGATACGGAAACGTTCTGGCCCTTGACAAAATAAACCTAGAGGTTAGAAGAGGGGAAATCCTCGCTATAATTGGGAACAGCGGGGCTGGAAAAACAACCCTGCTGAGAATACTGGCCATGCTGGAAAAACAGAGTGAAGGCGAATACTATTATGATGGTATAAAAGTAAGAGGAAACGAGGATTACTTCAGAAAGAAGATTACAATGGTTTTTCAGAAACCCGTGATGTTCAACACCAGTGTTTACAACAACATCGCCTACGGTTTAAAGCTTAGAGGGTACAGTAAAGAGGAAATAAACAAAAAGGTTAGAAATGCTCTTCGTCTGGTCAAACTGGAGGGTTACGAAAAATACAACGCCAAAAGACTTTCTGGAGGAGAGCAACAGAGAGTAGCTATAGCCAGAGCACTGGTGATCGATCCCGAGTTGCTCGTAATGGATGAACCAACAGCAAATCTCGATCCAACAAATGTTGTTATAATCGAGAGGGCTATAAAAGAGATTGTGGAGAATAATAATACAACTGTTGTTCTTGCAACCCACAACCTCTTCCAGGCAAAGAGACTGTCTAACAGAACAGCACATCTTTTTAATGGCAGGCTCATAGAAGTGGGAGAAACAAGACAATTATTTGAAAATCCTGAGAACGAGATTACAAAGAAATTCATTACTGGGGAATTATATTTCTAAGAAAACGAAATAGTTATCCTAATTTAACAGTAAATGTCTGTATCGGAATGTTTTTGTGTTATGGGAACAAATTATGATTGCTATCATGGAGTTGAAATGGCGTTTTTGGTTTGAAAAAGATGGAATGTTAGTTCTCGGCAAAGGTGGTGCTGAGATACTTAGAGCTATCAAAGAACATGGTTCAATTTCTGCAGCAGCAAGATCTCTTGGAATGTCCTACCGCTTCGTATGGAAGTATCTGAAGAGGATGGAAAGTGTTCTTGGCAGTCCAGTTGTTGAGAGGGAGAGAGGTGGAAAAACTGGCGGTGGTACAAAGCTAACACCGCTTGGTGAGACCATACTTGAGCAATACAATCACGTTGAAGAATATTTGAGAAAAATATCTGACAGGGTTATGGATGATGGGCTGGAAGATCGTGAAATAAAAGGCATTATCAAAAGAATCAAAACCGATAAAAACTCTGCAACTGTAGAAATCGAGACTGCTTCAACGATTATAAAAGCTGTTTTTGATGATGGAGCAGTCCGGAACTTAAAGGAAGGCGATGCGATTATTATTATGCGAATGCGAAAAGCAGATAGAAAACCAGAGTAAAAACCAAAAAACTAAAAATAAAATTTAGAGAGAAGCAAATGCTTTCTCAAGCGGTGGGACAACCTGCTTCTTCCTGCTCATTACCTTGTCAAGCCATACGGATTTGCCCTCAAGGGCTTTGCCGAATGCCTTTTCAACGACAGCTGGTTCGTCGGTAACAGCGAGCAGCTCTGTACCTTCCTTCATTATGTCTGTCAGCATCAAGAAGAGGCTGTGGTATCCTCCCTCCTCCTTGACCTTCTTCATTTCCTCATAAAGCGCATCCTTAACCTCATCGAGCAGTGAGAGGTCGACGACTTCGATCTGTCCAACACCAACCTTCTTGCCAGACATGTCGAAGTCCTTGAAGTCTCTGAAGAGCAGGTCTCTTGGACTCTTGCCAGCAATGTCTGATTTAGCCTTGAACATTTCCATACCAAGAGCCTCTATGTCATCAATTCCCGCAATCTTCGCCAGCTCTTTTGCAGCCTCAACATCCTTTTCAGTTGTTGTAGCAGACTTGAAAATGACAGTGTCACTCAGAATTGCAGCAAGCATTATTCCAGCAATGTTCTGTGGGATCTCAACTCCATTCTCCTCATAAAGCTTCTTTATAACAGTAGCAGTACATCCTACAGGCATGGCAAGGAAGAATATCGGGTTTGGCGTTGTGATGTCTCCAATCTTGTGGTGGTCGATTATTTCCACAATTTCAGCTTTGTCAATATTATCCAAACTCTGGGACTTGTCGCTGTGATCTACAAGAATAACCTTCTTACCCTCTCCATCTGTAAGCAGCTCCGGAGCTTCAAATCCAAATTTCTGCAGAACAAACTCTGTTTCAGGGTTTAGGTCACCCTGTCTTGCCGGCACAGCATCCATTCCAAGCTTCTTCTTGAGCTCTGCGTAAGCAATTGCAGAACAGACAGAATCCGTGTCTGGGCTCTTGTGACCCACAACATATACCGGGCTCATATTCTCAAAAATTTTAGAGTAGGTTATAACTCTTTCTATTTTTACTATTCTGTCTTCTGAAAGCTAATTATTTATCAAGCTAAAAATCCCGTGGTTTGGTCGGTTTCATCCCTTATTCCTGATAATTTTCCATTTCGCAAGTATTCCTCTGCCGAGCCTCGAGATATCCAGAAGCTCCAGCCGTAATGGGGGCGAAAAAGATGATCCATCAACGATTGTGGGTGAATTGGCTCCACCAATTACAATACTACCATAATAAACGTAAATCTCGTCAACAAGCCCCTCTTTTAACAGCCCGTAATTTAACGTTGCTCCTCCTTCAACCATCAATCTTCTCACACCTATGTTGTAGAGGTGATGCATTAGACCCCTAAGATCGACTTTTTTATCACCCAGAATAACAACATCAGCTTTTTTCCTGATTTCATCAATTTTATCTGAACTAGCTGCCTTAGATACAGCCACAATTGTTTTTGCTTCGCTATTGAGCACCTTTGCGTCAGGTGGAATCCTGCATCTGCTATCCACCACAACCCTTACTGGATTTGCATCTAGGCCCTTTTCAATCCTCTTTTTTCTCAGCTCTTCACTTTTAACTGTAAGTCTAGGATTATCACTCAGAACAGTCCCGATTCCAACCATTATCGCATCACTTGAAGCTCGCAATTCATCCACTCTTCGCATGTCCTCTTCACACGATATTCTTATCTGCCTTCTGCTTTCATCGCTTATTTTTCCATCAATGCTGGCTGCAATATTTATGAAAACAAACGGCTTCATTTAAGAAGCTCCATAAGCCTCTTTTTCGCCTCTTCAACTCTTTTTCTATCTCTGCCGGAGAATTTGATGATCACATGATCCTTCTTCGGGTAAGAACCGATTTCGACATCTCTGAACTCCTCTACAACCCTATTGAGCTTGTCAAGAATTCTGTCCTCAAAACCGTCAACTTTCAACCTATCCTCGAAGTATTCATTCACACCAAATCTTGCAAGCAATTTTTCAAATATATCTTCCATCTCTGCCGGAACTCCTGGCATTACAGCAACATTCTCCACAATAAAACCTGGAGCTGCACCAACATTGTTCTCTATAATTTCTGAACCTTCAGGAAGTGTGGCAACCTTCTTCATCGCCTCTTCATTAGACATTTTCGTTTTAAGAAGGGATAAAGCCTCTTCATTCAACACAAGTTTTTTGCCGAGAGCTTTTGCAACTCCTTCAGCCGTAACGTCGTCATGCGTTACTCCAAGCCCCCCGGTTACAAGAACAAAATCCGCTTTCTGTCTGGCTCTTGCCACTTCTTCTGCAATATCATCAACGATGTCGGGCACGGTTATGATCCTTATAACCCTGTGACCACTCTGCGTGAGTCTTTTCGCCATATATGTTGCGTTTGTGTTTGTTATATCACCACTGAGGAGTTCATTCCCAACACTAATGATAATAAAATCCATACCAGTTTTTTCTCGATCCAACAACAAAAGGTTTACGAAAATGGTTTGGATTTAAAATTCCAATACGACATTTTTTCTGAGAACATCGGATGTCAACAACCTATTGAAAAATGAGCTATCCCTCAGAACGGCTCTGGCAGCAGAAACCATGCTTGCACCAGCACTAATAACCTTTTCAGCACTCTCAACATCCACAACGGAGTTGTTTCCGATTGTAAAGCCGCTTTTCGATATTTCGCTGATCAGTTTAAGGTCGCAGCCACCTCCAAGAATCATTGCATCAACATGAATGATGTGACAGCCCGCCTGTCTTATTGTTCTGACGAGCTGAGAATAGTCAACACCCTCAACATTGCCCCTTATTTTGACGGATATAATAACATCCAGCTTTTTTACCTCCCGAATTATACTGGCAAGGTGATCAGGATGGTGGATGAGCCACTGACCGCATTTAATTTCAGTAAATTCCGGCTGCCTGCAGTGGGCATTAATTTCGAGGATACCGCCATACTTCCTCGCGATTTCAGCAGCCTGAACGTATCCATCCAGCGTGGACGAGCGAACGTTTATCGCGAAAACACCCTCAAAGTCTGAATTTACGAGTTTTTTTACCTCTTCCTCTATTCCCTCAATGAGATCGTCAAAGATGAACTCCTTCCTGCCCCTCCTGATTGCTTTTCTCGCAGCATCCATCGAAACCTTGTCGGCGTTGAACCCACCCATGACAGCAAGGCCAACAGGGTGTTTTATACAGAACTCTGCATTAGTTATTCCGGCCATCGCCGATAGAACAAGCCTGTTGAAAAAAATTAGAGTCATAGATCAAATCTCAATTCGGAAGTTCTCAGCACACCATCCAGAATCCTGTTTGCGCTGCCCGTCATATATGCTGTCTCACCCAGTTCAATTTTTAGCAGCCCGCCTTTGGTAACAATCTTGACGGGGTTGGAGACGAGCCCCAGTTTATGTGCAATAGCCGCAACGGCAACACTTCCTGTTCCGCAGCTTAATGTCTCGTCCTCCACCCCCCTCTCATATGTTCTGACGTGGATTTCATCCTCCGAAATAACTTTTGCAAAATTCACGTTAATTCCCTGTGGAAATAGCTCGCTGTACCTTATTTTCCTTGCAATGCTGATAATGTCAAAATCGAGATCATCCACAAAAACAACGGCGTGTGGAACGCCTGTGTTTACAGCATATACTTCATACTTCTTTCCATTAATTTCCATCGTTTCCTTCCAGAAATCTACATCTCCACCCTTTGCCGGTATTTCACAGGCTTTGAACTTTGGCTTGCCCATATCCACCTTTATCCAGTAGGTACTGTTCTCAACCTCTACAACCAATTCGAGAATACCAGCCAGGGTTTCGACCTTTAGCCTGTTTTCTGTATATCCTTCTTCAAAAACATATCTTGAGAAACATCTTATGCCATTCCCGCACATCTCCGCTTCGCTACCATCGCTGTTGAAATAGCGGAACTTTACATCTGCAACATCAGAAGGCTGGACAAATAATGCACCATCAGCTCCTACTCCAAATCTGCGATGGCAAACAGCTCTGACAAACATGGATTTCATGTCTTCAGGTACAACCTCCTCCTGAAATTCATCCACCAGCACGAAGTCGTTGCCGTTGCCATGCATTTTTGTGATCTTTATCTCTTCAGGTAGCATTTTCTAATGCACCCCCTAAAGGTCTATTAAAATTTGCTGCACATTCTTATCTTTTCTTTGAATTCCTTCGCAGCCTGCCCAGGATCTTCAGCATTATAGATGCTTCTCCCAACTATTATGTAGTCCGCTCCAGCTTTTATTACATCCTCAACCTTTCCACCCTGCACACCTACGCCAGGGGTGATTACTTTGAGATCGCCTACAATTCTCCGCAGCTCCGCAACCCTTTCTGTCCTTGTTGCAGGAGCGATTATACCATGACAGCCCAACTCCTTTGCCAGTTCTGCAATTTTGTTTGAAACAGATGTGAGAAATTCCCTGCCTCCTTCACTGCTGAGCTCCGTTACAACGTAAACCTCGCCATCGTATTTACTCGCAACATCAAGAATCGCTTTCAGTGTGTCGCTACCGGTAAACCCATGAGCTATAACCGCAGAAGCCCCATTTTTGAAAGCTATGTCTGCAATAAGAGAACTTGTGTAGGGAATATCCGCTATTTTGAAATCCGCAATAACTGGCTTTAAATCTGCAAGTTTTGCAACAATATCGATCCCAGCCGATAGAACAAGTGGATAGTTAACCTTTATCATGTCAACGTGTTCTGATACCTTACCCGCAATTTCCAGAGCTTTTTCAGCATCTGTTACGTCCAATGCCAGAATGAGCCCAATATTTCTCCCCATAACACTAGAATGCAAAAACGATATTTAGGATTTCCCAGCATACCAAACATCTATTAATTTATATCGCCAAAAGATTGAAAAAACCAATCAGAAATCTTTTTCAGCCGAAATTTACATACATTGCATGGTAGAATAGGTAAGACTTAAATTCATTTCCAGAAAAGGGGGGAGGGGTGAGCAGTTGACAGGAGAAATGCTCATAAAATTCCTCGACAACCTGGAAAAACACATTAGGGGCTTGAAAAAAGAGATAGACCTAAAACAGGTAGAGGAATTGATTAGGGCCATAGAGGATGCAAAGAATATTTTTGTGATGGGGGCTGGCAGGAGCGGATTTATTGCCAAATCATTTGCAATGCGTCTTATGCACCTTGGCTACAGAGTTTACGTTGTTGGAGAGACAGTAACACCAAGAATAGGCAAGGATGACGTTCTTATTTCAATATCAGGTTCGGGAGAAACGACATCGGTTGTAAATATAAGCAAGAAGGCAAAAGAGCAAATTGGTTCAAAACTGGTAGCCATAACCCACAATCAGAATTCTACACTCGCAAAGATGAGTGATGTGGTCGTTTTACTCAAAGCAAAAGCCAAAACCCAGAGAGATGATGAGCTCGCCAAAATAGCTCCTCTTGGCACAATGTTTGAGCTTACAGCGATGATTTTCCTTGACGGGCTTGTGGCTGAACTCATGAACCTCAAGAGCCTGACTGAAAAAGATCTGGAAGAAAGGCATGCTGTTCTTGAATGAGGTGAAAAAATGGATGAGTTGAAGAATCTTCTCGCAAAGTTGAGTAACGCTCATGGCATAAGCGGTTATGAAGACGATGTAAGAGAGATCATAAAAGAAGAACTCGAAGACTACGTCGATGAAATCAGGGTTGATAACCTTGGAAACATAATATGCGTGAAGAATGGTAGCGATCTCGAATTGATGGTTGCTGCCCACATTGATGAAATCGGTTTTATGGTCAAGTATATTGATGATAAGGGTTTCATACGAATTACTCCAATAGGAGGATGGTTTGATCAAACTGTTCTGAACCAGCGTGTAATCCTCCACGGTAGCAAAGGGAAAGTTTACGGAGTTCTTGGATGCAAGCCTCCACACCTGATGAAGAATGATGAGCGAAACAAGGTCATCAAGATCGAAAACATGTTTGTGGATGTTGGCGCTAGTTCCAAGGATGAAGTAATCGAGATGGGAATTACCGTTGGCACCCCAATAACAATTGACAGAGAGTTTGCTGAGTTAGGAGGAAAGAAAGTTACTGGCAAGGCTTTCGACAACAGGGCCGGCGTTGCAGCAATGATTGAAGCCATAAAACAGACAAAGAGCGATGCAACGATCTATGCTGTCGGTACTGTGCAGGAAGAGGTAGGTTTAAAGGGTGCAAGAACGTCAGCTTTTGCACTTGAGCCAGATGCTGCAATAGCGCTGGACGTATGCATTGCTGCAGACTTCCCCGGCACGGAATCGGCATACATGGATGTAAAGGCCGGAGGCGGTCCAGCAATAACAGTGGTTGACGCATCTGGCAGAGGGTTGATTGCCTCAAAGAAGGTTATCGAATGGCTGAAAACCACTGCTGAGAAGCACAGCATACCATACCAGCTTGAGGTTGCAGAGGGTGGCACGACTGATGCAACGGCCATTCATCTGACAAAAGCTGGAATTCCAACGGGTGTTGTAAGCGTACCTACACGCTACATCCACACACCTGTTGAAGTTCTGGATCTTGAAGATCTCAAGAACACAGCATCTCTAACTGCAAAAGCTCTGGAGACTGCTGAGAAGTACTTTAAACCGAAGAGACGTTAGATTTTAACCTAGAACTTTATTTTAAATTATTCTAATCTAATTTTGAGCCAAGCTTTTGTACAAATTGAAATCCAAGCAATTAAGAAAAGCAGCAACAAGAAAGATCCGCTTTAATATTAGCCAAAGAAGTGGGCCCGCCCGGATTCGAACCGGGGACCTCCTGCGTGTGAGGCAGGCGTCATAACCACTAGACTACGGGCCCCTTGAGTTTTTGTTTACATACTTTTACATATTTACTTTGCGGTCTGTTTGGAATAGATTTAAAAGAGGATGTAATCTAAATAACAAAGGTGGTTGACATGACCACCCTCGAGATTCTGGCTGAAAAATACGGAATGGGTATAAAAAGGGTTTATCCCATTGACTGTCAGCCCTGCATTTCTGGATACACTGGTAAAAAATGCAAATATCTCCTGAAAGTAAACAGAGAATACTTCTGCGTAAGAGAAGCTGTTAAAGAAGTGGACTCAAGACTCAGATTCTAATGTAAAATTTTTTAAAACCTCTTCTCTTTCCCCTTCCGATGATCGTACACCCAATCGATTACAGATACGGTACTCCCGAAATGAAAAGAATCTGGAGTGAGGACAGTAAAATTAAGAGAATGATCAGAGTAGAGATCGCTCTCCTCAAAGCACTGGCAAAGAAAGGTTATCTTGATCCCGCTTCTGTTGAAGAAGTCAAGAAAAAAGCTGTTAAGATAAAACCTGAAAGGGTTAAGGAGATAGAGGCAGAGATTAAGCACGATGTGATGGCTCTTGTAAAGGCCATATCTGAAGTTGCTGGAGATGCTGCTAGATGGGTGCATTTTGGAGCTACATCAAACGACATAATTGATACTGCAACAGCCACACAGTTGAGAGATTCTGTCAAGATCCTGGAGATTAAGCTAAGAAGACTGCTCAAAGCTCTTGTAAGCAAGAGTATTGAGTATAAGGATGTTGTGTGTCTTGGTAGAACCCATGGACAGGCTGCTCTGCCGACAACATATGGTTTTAGGTTTGCCATATGGGCCTCAGAGGTTGCGAGGCATTACGTCAGACTTCAGCAGATGAAAGATCGTTTGCTTGTGGGACAGCTCAGCGGAGCGGTGGGTACTCAGGCAGCGTTTGGCGATGAAGGTATTGAAATTGAAGAGGAAGTAATGAGATTGCTTGGTCTTAAGCCTGCAATAATCTCAAGCCAGATAATTCCTCGCGATGTCTACTGCGAATACGTCGAATTCCTTGCAAATCTTGCAACCACCTTGGAAAAAATAGCAACCAACTTCAGAATACTGCAAAGAGCCGAGGTTGGCGAAGTCATGGAAAGATTCGAGAAAAAGCAGGTTGGAAGTTCAACAATGCCCCATAAGAGAAACCCCATTGACAGCGAAAATATCTGTGGGCTTGCAAGAATAGTAAGGGGGTTTGTGGAGCCTCAGCACCAGAGCGCCATTTTATGGGAAGAAAGAGATCTGACGAATTCCTCAGCCGAAAGGATAATTCTTGTTGAAGCAACAGTGCTAACAGACCACATACTGACAAAAATGATAAAAGTTGTTGAATCGCTATCACTGGACCTCCAGAACATCAGAAGGAATCTCGAAATGCAGAAAGGTCTGAATATGAGCGAGGCAGTAATGATTGCATTAACGAAGAAGGGTGTTGGAAGGCAGGAAGCTCACGAGCTTATCAGGCAGGCTTCAATGCGTGCTTACACCAACAACACAACGCTTTTTGAAGAACTCCTCAAAGAAGAGATCATACAGAAACACTTCACAAGGGATGAACTTGAGAGTCTTCTCAAGCCCGAGAACTACCTTGGCACAGTAAGAAAAAGAATTGAAGAGGTAGCGAGATGGATTGACACTTTATTGAATTAGATGCGCTACATATACCAACTCTATTGTTCATAAACAATATTTTTTCGCATCATTGTAATAATGACAAAAGGCTTAAGTACTCCAAGACTCATAATGAGGGGTGGTGATGGTCAATGGTGAAAATCGTTCATGCCCAGACAGTATTGCCGGAAAATGTGCTGGATGAGTTGAAGAAGAAGACAGGAGAGAGCGCTACAAAGGATGCAATAGCAAAGGCTGTAGAGCACTACCTTATGTGTCCATACACACACGAGGAGCCACTGGAAAAGAAGCTTGAAGAAGTGCTGAGGAAGAAGAGAAGTAAGTAAGGAAAGAATGGGGAGAAGCAATCAAAGACGCTTCTCCCCGCTAATTCTTTGTATCTAGTTTAAACCAGTTGTTAGCGATTTACAAGGCTATTCCGATATACAATGGCCCTGTATCCAAATTTTCTGGCTTTTTGTACTGGCCACAAAGTTTCTATATCGATTGATACCTCAATCCCGTATTCGGATTCATTGAATTTAATAATTTTAAAATATCTGCTTTTTCAGATTGAAATTACTAGTAATAATTTTAGACATCCCTGAAATTAGCAATATTTATATACCCACTAAAAAAGGTCTGTTGCGTGAAAACGATTGAAGAGATTAATGAAAAGATTAGGGAAGGAAATGTCTATGTGGTTACAGCAAGCGAGATGAAAGAGATTGTCAGAGAGCTTGGCCCAGAAAAAGCAGCCAAGGAAGTCGATGTAGTCACAACAGGTACCTTTGGCGCGATGTGTTCGTCCGGTGTTTTCATGAATTTTGGACATTCAGACCCTCCAATAAAGATGCAAAGAGTCTGGTTAAACGATGTTGAAGCTTACACCGGTATTGCAGCGGTTGATGCTTATCTTGGTGTTACGCAGCTCTCCGAAACAAAGGGGATGGAATATGGAGGAGCTCACGTAATAGAAGACTTAGTTAGGGGTAAAGAAGTCTCACTGAGAGCTACAGCGTATGGAACAGACTGCTATCCCAGGAAGGAAATAGTGACGGAGATCTCCCTCGAAGATCTGAATCAGGCTGTAATGTTGAATCCGAGAAATGCTTATCAGAGGTATAAAGCCGCAACAAACTCGTCAAATCAGATTCTGAGAACGTATATGGGAACACTCCTGCCCAACTTCGGAAATGTGACGTTTGCAGGTACCGGTGAAATCTCGCCCCTCAACAACGATCCCGAATACAGAACGATTGGAGTTGGAACGAGAATCTTTCTCTGTGGAGCAAAGGGATACGTAATTGGAGAGGGTACTCAGCACGCACCACCCTTCGGAACACTCATGGTCAAAGGAGACCTGAAAGAGATGGATCCAGAGTACATGAGAGCTGCAACATTTCCAGGCTATGGTACTACTTTGTTTGTCGGTATAGGAATACCAATTCCAATCCTAGATGCCGAGATGGCCAAATTCACTGCAGTAAGGGACGAAGAGATCATGACAGAGATTATTGACTTTGGTGTTCCAAGAAGGAACAGGCCCGTCATAAGAAAGGTGAGTTATGCAGAGCTGAAGAGCGGTAAAGTTGAGATAAATGGCGAGGAGGTTCGCGTTTCACCGCTGTCAAGTCAGTACATGGCAGAAAAGATAACAAAAGAACTCAAGAAGATGATAGAGAAGGGTGAATTCTTCCTCACACAGCCGGTGGAGAGGGTGACAAGGGAACCGTCATTCAAACCGATGAGACAGAGAGAAGTAAAGGTTGTTAGAAGTGTAATGACACCAATACTGACGATCTCTCCAGAAACTACGATTGAACAGGCATCGAAGATTATGATCCAGAAAGGTATCAACCACCTTCCGGTTGTTAATGAAAATGAAGAGCTCATAGGAATCGTTACTTCATGGGATGTCGCAAAGGCCGTCGCTACCGGAAAGGTCGGTAAGGTTGCAGACATAATGACAAAGAAAGTAATTACAGCATTTCCAGACGATCCTGTTGAGGTTGCTGCAAGGAAAATGGAAAAGCATGGCATATCAGCATTGCCAGTGGTTGATGCCAGAAAACATGTCCTGGGGCTAGTAACAAGCGAAGATCTGAGTAGGTTGCTCGCGAGGTGATGAAAATGATGCTCGAGTTAAAATTTGATTCCAAGGCTGTGAAGGAGCCAATAATTTCCATAGCCACTCTTGAGACTCAGGCTCTGATCAACATTATCAGGGCCAGCATTGGAGCAAGGCAGGGAGAGCTTGTAGTTGAAGTGGATGATTCGAAGGCTGACGACGTCATAAAGGTATTCAAAAAACATGGTGTTGAGGTCAGCAAGATCGACAGAGCCATAGTGAAGGATGAAGACAAATGTGTTCACTGCGGTGCATGTCTAAGCATATGTCCCGTTGAAGTGTTTAGCCTGGATGAAGAGAAAAGGGTTGTCATCGACACATCCAAGTGTATTCACTGTGGTGTGTGCGTGAAGGTGTGTCCGGTTGGAGCATTGACACTGCCATGAGCTACAGACGTTTTCACTTCAAACACAAGCAAACCATTGTAACGATACTTGCAGAGGAAGAAAGGTACTACAGAGTAGCGGTTGATGCGATACTCGAAGCCAGAAAGGAAATAGAATACCAGATCAAAAAAGATCCTTTTTTTCTTACCACTTTTGATCCCTACGATTGCGTGGGCAGTATAATTGGAAGGATGTGCAAAGCTTCCAAACTTGCCAACGTTGGGCCGATGGCAGCGGTAGCAGGAACCATTGCACAGTATGCAGTTGAAAGGATGATAGAAGAGGGAGCAAATTTTGCGGTGGTAGATAACGGAGGAGACATGGCAATTTTCACCGACAGAGAGTTGGTTGTAGGCGTTTATGCAGGTGAAGCGAATTTAAAAATAGGTTTCAGAATAAAACCATCCAGTGAAATAACGGCAATATGCACATCCAGTGGCACCATCGGGCCATCAATAAGTCTCGGTTTCGCTGATGCAGCGACAATATTTGCCAGCGATGCCAGCGTTGCTGATGCGTTCGCAACTGCACTCGGCAATGAGATAAAAGAAGAATTTGGCAGAGAGGAGATAGAAGAGACACTGAAAACTTTCTGGAATAAAGCCAAAGACCACATAAAAGGAGCAATGGTAATAAAAGGAGAAATTATTGGTCTCGCTGGCAATATCCCTGAGATCGTGCAGGCAGAGATCAGACCAGACCTGATTACGAAGGGCTAATACCTTTACTCGCTTTTCTGGGCCAATTTTCTCTTTTCACTGATCCTCTTGATTGGCTCTGTTATTATTGGTCTCTCCTTGATCAGTCCCTCTGGTCTGTAGTACAGTATCAGAAGCATTAAGACACCGAACAGGATGTACTCAAGCCAGACCGCCTCAAATGGCAGGTGCAATGCTGAAGAGATCTCGTACTTATAGGTCATCAGTAGTATTTTGACTATAACGAATGCCAATACACCCAGCGTGACACCCCTGTTGTTGCCAAGTCCTCCAAGCAGTACCATGAGGAACGGATAGAATGTCCACTCAACCCTGCTGAAACTGCTTGCTATTACATTTACCGAATACAGAGCATATAATGCACCTGCCATGGCTGCAATTGCTGAACCAACTGCAACAGTCTTTATTCTAAGCATCATAATGTCCTTACCGAATGCCTTGACCACCTCTTCGTTTTCTCTCATCGCCTTCAGTAATCTGCCATATGGCGAGTTCAACATCCTGTTCACTACCAGGTATGTCAGGAATGCCATAGCCAGAATTATTACTGCAAACCCAGTAACCCTCATTTCACCAGGAATCCACGCGAGTATATCTGGAACAGTAACTCCGTAGTAGCCACCTATGATGTCTGTGTTATAGTATGATACCATGAAGGTAACTTCGCTGATTGCCAGCAGTGTAATTGCCAAATAGTCCTCCTTCAGCTTCGCACTGGGCAGGATGAATAGAGCTCCCACGACTGCACCCAGAACTCCTGCAATAAATAACGATAGCAAGAGGAGTAAAATACCAAACGCTGGATTCTGTGCTATTATTGCATTAGCCACACCTTTTACTTCACCACTAGCCTCTACGATTTTCCCACTTATACCCCATACGGCCATCAGTATTCTGTTAACCAGTCCACCAACAGCAATAGCCCCCATGAGTACAGCGAGAGCTCTTCCGAAGTTTGGTATGCCTCCGTAGCCGTATTCGATGTTCAGGCTTAACGCTACTATCAGGTACAGCCCGAACCAGATGATTATGTTGAGGAGAATATACTCTTGAGCCATTTTACCCGCCTCCAGTTAACTCCGGTTATACCACGAGGTGCCAGTATGAGTGTAATTATCAAAACAACCAGAGAGACCACCTTGCTGTAAACGAGTATCCCCGCACCGAACAGTATTGACAGCTCATAGGTTACCAATGACTCCGAGAGCCCGATGATGTATCCGCCAAGCAGTGCACCGTAAATGCTGCCAAGTCCACCAACTATACTCGCCGCAAATATTGACACAATTATTATTGCTCCCGTCGCTGGCACTATTTCCTGCCTGAACGGTAACAGGCATCCCGCCACCGCAGCCAGTGAACCTGAAAGGAACCATGAGAATAGCCTTGTGTATTCCACATTTACACCCATGATCTCGGCCAGTGCCGGGTTTTCCATTGATGCTCTGAGAGCAATTCCGAATTTGGTTTTGTAGAGCAGTAAGAACAAGAACACAAGCAGCAATACTATTATCAAGCTTGATATTACAAAAATAGCAGATGTATTCAGGATTTCAAAGTCCAGATACGTGAATATGAATTTGGTTGTACTCTTGTGTGTAATTGACTCCAAACTTCCCGAATATGCACCCAGAAATCCAAGCAGTATTAAGTCCACGGCGAGAGTAGCAATCATCAGTATAACTATTGTAGCACCTCTGTTAATCAGCGGTTTTAGAGTCACCAGATAAACCAACACCCCAAGCAACCCTCCGAGGACAAACGCTATGGGTATTGATGAATACGGATGTATTTTAAATAACTGGAACATTGTCAACGCTACGTATGAGCCAAACACAGCGAAAGACCCCTGTGCGAAATTGGGCACTCCTGTTGTTATATATGTAATTGTTAGCCCGATACTGAGAAGTACAAGTAAATTCGCATAGATTATTGCACCTTCGATGACTGGCATGCACTAGCATAACGGTCGAGAGTTTTTAAAATTTTGGGATCTCCAGCATACCGCAATGATATATAAGCATATTATGAAGATTTATTGAAATTTCATAAGAATTTAATAAAGATTCAGAAATGGTTCCTACATAATCTTTATAAAATATAGTGAGCTATTGGTTCTCATGATGCACATGAAGAAATTGGCAGTTCTGGTAGTGGCCCTAGTAGTACTGATGGCTGGATGTGCAGCACCTGAAGAGAAGCCAGCAGCTACTCCATCAGAGACAACAACACCATCCGAAGCAAAAGCTGAGGTTCAGAAGATTCCCATTGGTGTTCTTATTGACCTGTCAGGCCCACTGGTAACCTACGGTCAGGATATTAAGAACACGCTTGAAATTGCCAAGGAAGATATCAATAAGTACTTCGAAGAGAAGGGCAAGCCCTACAGAGTAGAATTCTACTATGAAGACATGAGAGTGGATCCAAAGCTTGCACTTGATAAGGTAATGGCTCTGCACGGTAAGGGTGTAAAGCTGGTCATAGGACCAATGGGCAGTGGAGAAGTCAAGAACATTCTTCAGTATGTCAGCTCCAATAAGATAATAATCATCTCCCCGTCATCCACAACCCCGCCAAAGCTTTTGGGTATTACAAAGCCTGAAGAGAAGAAGTATGTCTTCAGATTTGTCGCAACTGACACATTCCAGACAAAAGCAATCGCCAAAGTCGTAAACGACCTTGGAATCAAGGCTGTTGTAATTGCACACATCGGAAACGCATGGGGCAAGGGTCTGGACGAATACGGTAAGGCCGAATTCGAGAAGTACGGCATAGTGGTTAGAGAAGATGTTGAATACCCAGACCCACCACCAGCAGACTTCACACCATACATTGCAACCCTTGAGAACGCTGTCAACGATTTGCTGAAGGAATACGATGCAAGTGAGATTGCAGTAGTTGCTTTCAGCTATGAAGAAGTTGCCACAATGCTGGCACAGGTATCAAGCGATTCACCACTGCTCAAGGTCAAGTGGATTGGCTGTGATGGATGTGCTAAGAGCAGCAAGGTTCTGGAAGTTGCTGACAAGGCCAACAAGGTAAAGCTGTACAGCACACTCTTCGAGTCAAAGGGTGAAGACTTCGAGAGGTTGAGCAAGGCTTACCAGGAGAAGTATGGCGGTAGCCCATACCAGTACGCTCTGAACGCCTACGATGCTGCATGGGTGCTTGCACTTGCCTACGCTGAAGTCTACGAGAAGCTCGGAAAGTACGATGCAGATGAGATGGCAAAGATTATCCCAGAAGTCACAGAGAAGTACTGCAACGGTGAATACGGTGTCAAGAGCGTGAGCGGTTTCATCAAGCTCGATGAGTTCAACGACAGAGCATCCGGTGACTATGCGATATACTGTGTAGAAAACGGTGAATGGATCGACGCTGGACTATGGAAGTATGAAACCAACGAAATCATCTGGAAGTAACATTCTCGTCACAGAGAACCTGTGCAAGTACTTTGACGGTCTGAAGGCACTGAACAACGTCAACATAGCCGTACCTAGGGAAAGTATAACACTGGTAATCGGCCCCAACGGTAGTGGTAAATCAACGCTTATAAACACCATTACAGGATTCTATAACGCTGACGAGGGCAGAGTCATATTCGAGGGACAGGACATCACAAACAAACCTCCGCACGAGATCTACAGACTCGGCATTGTAAGGACGTTCCAGACACCCCAGCCACTCAAAAAACTTACAGTGCTAGAGAATCTACTGATTGCTGAAGACAATCCAGGAGAAAGTGTGATTGGAAGTCTAGGAAAAGCATGGATCAAAAGGGAAGAAGAGCTGGTAGAGAAAGCTTTCAATATTTTAAATTTTTTGGGAATTGAGCACCTGTGGGACAGAGAGTCCTACAAACTGAGTGGTGGACAGCTAAAGCTCGTCGAAATTGGAAGAGCATTGATGACTAACGCCAAGCTAATAGTCATGGACGAGCCAATTGCTGGAGTTGCTCCCGCATTATCCCACAACATCCTGGACAAACTAACGAAATTGAAAGAGATGGGTGTGACATTCCTGATAGTGGAGCACAGACTGGACATAATACTCAGATATGTTGACTACATATATGTCATGGCAAACGGAAGAGTAATAGCAGAGGGTAAGGAGGAAGAAATACTTAATAATCCAGAAGTTGTCGAGGTGTACTTAGGTGCTGCGCACGGAGAAGCTGAATGCAGGATATAAGGAGCTTCACATACTTTTTGACGTAGATGCCACCATAGACGAGAAAACAATTACAACAGTAGTTGGCCCTAACGGCAGTGGTAAGAGTACATTCCTCAAATCGGTCTTTGGACTGACAACCATATACTCCGGAAAAGTGATATACAAGGGCGAAGATATCACGGAAATACCTCCACACGAAAGAACAAAGAAGGGCATGGCATACCTCCCACAGGTCAACAACGTTTTTGCAAATCTTACCGTTGAGGAGAATCTGAAGATAGCTGGCTACACACTGGAAAAGGACGAACTAAAAGACAGAATCGATCTTGCACTGGATGTATTCCCAGAGCTCACAAAATATCTAAAGAAGAGAGCCGGAGCATTGAGTGGTGGTGAGAGACAGTTCCTCGGCATAGCAACAGCACTTGTCAGAAAGGCTGAGCTTCTAATGCTTGACGAGCCCACAGCTCAGCTCTCGCCAAAACTTGCGAAACACATATTCGATAAGGTTGTAGAGCTCAGAGACAATCTTGGGCTGACGGTACTGCTTGTAGAACAGAACGTGACCGGAGCACTTGAGATAAGTGATAACGCATACCTGCTGGTAAGCGGTAGAGTTGCATTCAAGGGCAAAGCCAGCGAGCTGCTCGAGCACGAGAAGTTTGAAGAGCTCTGTATGGGTATGGTTGCTACTACATAATTTTTATTTTTTATTAAAGTTTATTAAAAAAATAGATTGGGGTTTTTGTGTTGATCACTTGGGTCGTACATATCCCCACTTTTCAATTGCCTTTCCAAGTTCTGGATACTTCTTTGCTGCATCTTCAATACTCTCACCATCCACCGCAGCCTGGATTGCCTGTCTCAACGCTTTTGCCCCAGCAAAGGTGCCATCCGGATGTCCGTGCACCCCTCCACCAACCTGAATTAAGACATCCTTACCAAAGAACCTTAAAATCTCAGTCATCAACCCGGGATGCAGACCGCCAGAGGATACAGGGAACACAGGCTTAAAGTGATACCATTCGTTTCTGCAAAGATCAGCCAGCCTTTTTACCTCGTCCGCCTTACCAACCATCTTACCAACACCAGTTCCAACATGCATGTTGTCAACTCCAGCCATTCGTGCAAGCTTTACGATTACATCTAGCGAAATTCCGTGCTTTGGATTTCTCGTGAACGCTGCATGCATAGCTCGGTGCGCATGTATTGCAAGCCCCAGATCCTCACATTCCTCTCTAACAGTTTGAACAGCTGCCCATCCTACGGTGATGATGTCCACCATGACGAATTCATTGCCATAATCGGCAACGAGTTTGGCTCTTTTCAGCATTTCCTTTGTTTCTGCCGTAATATTTACAAGATAGCTCTTCTTCTCACCAATCTCACTCTCAACCTTGTCTCTTACCTTCATTACCTTCTCAAGCCTTTTTTCGAACCTTATGAACGGTTGGCTAGTCAGGTTTTCATCATCTTTGAGGAGGTCAATCCCACCAGACCATGCCTCGCGCGCAACTTCAGCATACTCGTCAGCATCAAATCCAACCTTTGGTTTCGGGACTGTAGCGGTTATTGGCCTATCATAGACTTCAAGAAGCTTTCTTACACCTTCAATTCCGAATTGAGGGCCCTTAAAGTGTTTTGCATAATCCTCTGGAACTATTATATCCTCAAGGCGTAGGTTTCTCAGCGCACGCATACCAAAGATGTTTCCAGCTACGCTGCTCAAAAGCTGAGGTATGCTGCCCTCCTCAAACAGGTCGAGAGGATATGCTACCTTGATTACATCACCATCAATTTCGTAAACCTTGGCCATCAGTCTCCTGATCCTTTCAGGCAGTTTTGCAAGAGTTGTCCATGTTCCAACCGAGCTTTCAGAAGCGACTCTACCTGCAGCTTCTTCCATTGAAATTCCATCTGGCTCTACTCTAAAAACGCAGACAAGTTCGTTCTCTGGTTCGAAGTCCAAATCAACAAACTCAGTATACCATTCAAAGCCCATAAATTATCAAAAACAATAGGTATGATATTAACTTTCCGCAAGATATATTCCGGCTATTGTCAAAAAACCACCAATCACCTTCAATATCCCAACAGGCTCGTTTAAAATGAAATACGCCAGTATTGCCGTAAACAGGGGTATAAAATAGATGTAAACTGCCACTCTGGATGCATCTTCCTTTTCAAGTGCCCAGTACCAGATAAGATATGCAAAAATTGAGCATAATATGGCAAGATACAGCAAAGAAATCCATGTAAGAGTCGTAGCGGGAACATGGAACCCTCCTATAACCAGGAATGGAAGCATCGTAATCGTTCCAAAAACAAAAGCCCATGCAGTAACAAGATCAGGTGGATGCAACTCCAGGATCTTCTTCCCGGCTATTGTGTAGCCAGCCCATATTAATCCATCAAGAATCATCAACGCATCGCCGATAAATGTTGATGAATTGAAAAATTTCACATCCCCGTTGGAAACGACAACGAGTATCCCAATAAACGCCAGAATAATACCAGCAGTTCTTTTTGTACTTAACTTTTCCCCGAGAATTGAGAAAGACAGAACTGCAATGAATAGAACTGAACTGTTGATAAGTATTGATGCGTTTATCGCCGTTGTTAGCCTTAGTGCTGCAAATTGAACAACATAAAGCAGAGAAACACCAGTCAAACCGAGAAACACCAGCAAGAACCACTCATTCAGCGTGAAGGAGAACAGTCTTTTACGATATTTTCCGGCAACAATTGCAAAAATCAGTGGTGTGGCAATAAAGAAGCGCCAGAATGCAAGATTAATGGGGTCAAGCTCTTTAAGACCAAATTTTATAAAAATAAATGACCCAGCCCAAACTAAAGCTACAAAGAAAAGTGCAAATCTAACAGAAAGGTTCATAAAGAAAAATTAGGCAGCCGCAACCTCAGCTACAGGCTCCTCTTGTGCCTCAACAGGCTTTGGCTCTTTCAGCAGCTCTATTTTTCTGATTTCAACCCTTCTGAGTGGGTAGATCTTCTTGGCATTCTTATAGATCTCGGAGGGTATTTTTCCGAGAACACACTCCTGCAGGAACTGTACAAAGTTCTCCTGCGCGGCGCGGTTCAATACGAGCTCCCTCATTATTGCTCTTATGGCCCTCTTCTGTGAACTCTTGCACCTCTTAATTGTGAATGCAACAGGTTTAACTCTGAGCACGTATCCATCTGCCGTTGTGACATCTATTACGTCCTCAATTTTGCTTGTCCTTCTTCTCACAAGGCTGTTCAGGTAGTCTCTGGTGAGCTCAAATCTGTGGAACTTGGTGTATGCGTTGTCTCCTGCAACCCTGAAAACCTTGAAGATCAACTTCTTGTATGGATTCTGGTTGGAGAAGTCGTTTGTCAACTCTGCAAGAGTTATTTCGACAGTTCTGTTTACCACTTTGTTTGGATCATCGGCTGGTGTCTCACCTATCTCAGCCATTCCAAAGTATTCCGGAGCGATGAGCGTGAACCACTTCTTTTGAGTCCACTTATCCTTAACCCTTGCCTGCCTCTTCTTTCTCGCCGTTTCAATCCCTCCTCATCAAACCGATTATAGACCAATTAATAAATTTTTTGTCTACCAGCATGGTTGACTGATTCAGGACTAGCCAGCGTATCTGACGCATTCAGCCATTTTTCAGAGGGTTTCACAGTCTAGAGCCGTGCCGAAGTTTTCGAGTTGCAAAACACCTCTGTTTTCCCCAATACATCTTCCCTGGAGTGGTCCTGAGGTGGGAAGTACTTCGTCAGTATTTGGTATAAAAATTTAGTGGATCGATGTCTGATATAGTAAGCACGATAATCGACCCTATACAGCTTTTGTCATGCTGGAATTTTTACCAGCCTAACTTGCACCAGTTTTTTGGAGGTAAAGTATTATATAATAACAAAGTTAAAATCCACTATGGGCCCGAAGGTATTTTGGCTCGTTCTTGCCACAATGTATGGCGCCTTGACAGTCTTATCCTGGAAAGCAAAGAAAGATATCGATACCGCTCTAAACATTGATGAAATGTTCAAAGACACCTTCCTTAAGCCAGGAAGTCTTGAAGGAATCTTTGTCTTAAAATTTACGAAGAAAGCGTACAATAATCTAATGATGATAAACATTGCAGGATTTCTCTTAGCCGTGGTGGCTTGCATACTCTCTGCATAAGCAATTCTACCCGCTCCTTGTTTTTTAAAACTTAAATAATTTTAAGAATAATCGACAGCATTTTCTACTACCTCTTTATCGTTGATGTGTGCTCGACCTCATTGCACTAATTAGTATAGCATTGCTGTTCAGTGCTCACCAGATTGCAATACGGAAGGGAACAAGTGAGGGCGAGGTTATAACCGGCACATTCGTTAGCCTGGCCACCACATCTGCAATATTTCTCGTCCTGTCTCTCAACAGACTGTTTTTAGACCCTGCTTTCATAGGATACATGATTGCTGCAGGCATACTTCACTTCCTAATTGCGAGAACGGCATTCTATACCTGCATTGACAGAATTGGAGCAAATCTGGCAGCACCGCTTGCAGCAACACGTGTTTACTTTGCAGCTTTGTTTGGTATCCTTTTTTTCGATGAAGCTTTAACTCCAAAGCTAATTTTAATGTCCACCCTCATCTTCGCTGGAATTGTTTTGCTTTCAAATCCTGCAAGAACCATTAAAACAGATATTCTCGGTATTGCCCTTGGTATATTCACTGGATTTACAGCATCTCTATCATCCGTGATGGTGAAAGCAGGTATGACAATACATCCCGACCCCGTATTTGGTAGCGCAATCGGATATCTAGCATCTTTAGCTCTCTTTCCAGCTTTAGCAGGTAAAAAAATTCGCTACGATGCCATCGATCTGGACCACTACAAGTATTTCATAATTGGAGGGATTTTTGTTGGTGCAGGACACTACCTCAGATACTATGAACTTGCCAGACTTCCCGTAAGTGTTGTAGAACCGGTGCTGAGCACTTATCCACTTTTCACGTTTTTGCTTTCCTATATTTTCATCCGAAATATCGAGACTTTTAGTCTCAGAACCATACTCGGGGCAATATGCATTATCGGAGGGATTAACATTTACTTCTTTGCCTGATGTGTTAAAGAAATGAGTTTTTTGAATTGTATGTTGACTAAAATTTAAACAAGCAACTTTCGACAAAATTTTAATATAATAAAAAAATTATGTAGTAGTGGTGCTAAAACATGCGTGAACATGAGATTGAGTTCGAAATAATAAGAAAACACGCAAGCAAACTGTCTGATGCAGAGAAAATAATGTATTTCGAACAAAAGAGGAAAGATGAGGCAATTGGATTGATTTTAGCGTTGCTACTTAGTGGAATCGGACAGATATATGCTGGAAAAACAGTGAGAGGGATTCTTTGCTTTATATTTTCGTGGCTAATAGTTCCCTAGATTTATGCAATAATAGACACGCACAAAAGTATCAGAGAGTACAATGCACGACTATATGCCGTAATATTCGGTGAGTCTGACTGCAAAGATTGCGCTTAAATTCTTTATCTTAAGCTGCTATATGTATAAACTACCCTGTGAATTGCAGTGATGTGCGAAAGAACGGCTATAATCAGTACAGCATGCCAGACAAAACCTGTAAGTAGTCCTGCTATGAGAATTAACATCCTTTCTCCTCTTTCAGCAATGCCCACGTCGCATTTTTCGATAATTTTCTCAGCTCTTGCTCTCGTGTAGCTTACGAGCAATGCTCCGCTTAAAGCCAGTGCAACGAGCAGCCAGTTAACACCATAAACCCCCAGAGAAATGAATATAGCAACATCAACATACCTGTCAAATACGGAATCGAGAAAACCTCCAAAATCTGTCATTTTGCCCTCGTTTCTTGCCAGCGCCCCATCAAGCATATCCATAAGCCCACTGACCATTAAAAGAAGCGCACCCCCAATCTCATTTGATTTAGCAATAAACAGTGATGCTGCAAAACCTAAAATAAGGCCTAAAAAAGTAAGATGGTTTGGTTTTAATCCAGCTTTAACTAATACTGCTGTGATAGGAGATAGCAGTCTTGTTGTTTTATTTTTGAAGATGCTTAGCATGCTGCTTTTCGCAGGTAACGTTGTATTTGTTATTTTCTATCTCCATATCTTACCCCTGTAATATCCAGTTATTGGACAGCCCAAGCAAAGATCGTTTGCCCAGTAATCACATTCTCCACAGTTTGAACTGCATGGGGACTTATCTGATTGTTCTATGTGTATTTTCATTGGCACAACCGTATCCCTTTCAGCCCTCACAACGATTCCTACATCTATGTCATAAACATCCGGATTTGGACGTACATGTTGATCCACAATTGCCTCAAGTGTTGAGAGATCCTCACCTATAAACATCAATGTCAGATTCTTGTTACCGGCTACAATGAACCCATTAAGAAGGAACGGACACCCGTCAAAAAGCTTTAACAGTTCCCTTGGCTGTCTACACTTAACATCAACTTTTAAAATATACAATCCAAGATTCTTTATATTTATTCCATAGGTGTGGTTAATGATTCCAAGTTCCTTCATCTTCTTTATTCTCGCTCCCACAGATGGCTGAGAAAGTCCCACAAGCTTCGCTATTTCATTCTGAGAGACTTCAGGATTCTTCTCAAGTATTTCAAGTATCATCTTATCCTTTTCATCAAGCTCAAAGAGTCCCACCATAACATCTTCCCCCTTTCTCTAATACCTGCTGCAGCTTATAAAAAATTAGCGACAATTTTGTCAACCATTACCCAATTTATTCAAGATTTACCATTATTTAAAATATAATTCACCAGATTTAAAATTACAAAAACTCATTTAAAATCATAAAATCTCACACCACACAGATCTATTGCAGCTTTAAACGGTTTGCCAAACTCCTTCAGGGCATCAAAACCATTATATGCAAATACCGCTTTCCCGAGCATAACCATGGATGCTTTTCCACCCACAGATTCTACAGCCTCGACAATATCCATCAGTTCATCATCTATCAGCCCAGTTTCAACGGAAAAGCGCTTGGACTGATCAAATAGGTTTTCGAGTGTTGGTTTTTTGAGAAATTCAGACAGACAACTCCTTCCAATTTTATTTATCCGCTCCCTGATTCTGGTATCCCCCAGAATGCTTTCCGTTGAAATTGACCCCAGAATAAGAAGATCCAGTTCCTCATCCCACAAAAATCGATCTATAGAGGCTTTTGATGGTGATGCAGCGGTTTTTCTTACCACAACACCACCATAGCTCTGACACACCACATCACCCAGCCCCGTTTTGTTGATGACCTCAGCCTCGTGGGCAATATCTGCAAGCTGCAAAAAAGACTTCCCGAGGTTAAATGCTCTGTTAAGCTCAAATGCAGCTGAAAGAGCGGATGCGCCACTCATACCGAAACCACAGCCTGCTGGAACATCCATGATTATTTCCACACCAGAATCACAGTTCAGCCTCTCAATCACGTATCGAACGGTTGGAAAATCCCATTGCTCTCCGTTTACCCATATTCCCTTCTTTTTCGATACCTTAGCCCTGACACCTATATTGAGTGTAATCCCCACTCCCAGTGAACCAGAAAGAAGAGGATTGTCTCCTATCACCGTTGAAAAAAAGCAGGTAATGCTCGCAGGGGCGAAGAAAGTCATAGGCAGTCTTCGATATAGATTTTAACAATTTTTTCAGCTACTTCCGATTTCAAACCCCCAATCCATTCCTTCCTCTTTTGAGTTACAACAAGTACTCTTGTATCCACTGTACCCATTCCTTTCTCTACTACATCGTTTGCAACCACCATGCTCAGTTTATCGTGAAGCATTTTTTCGTAGGCAATGTTATGCAAGGTATCTTCCCCAACACCTGTTTCCGCTTTGAAGCCAATTATAGGACCATCGTAAATCTTTCTCACTTCCCAAATTATCTTCGGTGCAGCTTTCAGCCTGAGAACAAGCTCATCAGTGGTTTTTATCTTGCTTTCAGCCATATCGATTGTGAAATCTGCCGGAGCTGCAGCAGAAACTAGTAAATCGCAACCCTTCTTCACTTCCTCCATCACAGCTTCGAGCATATCTCTAACTGATTTAACATGAATTTCAACGAAGTCGGGAAGCTTTAAACCGGTTGGTTTGGAAGTTATGTGAACGATTTTAGCGCCCCTTCTCCAAAACTCAAGGGCAATTTCTCTACCCATCCTTCCCGAACTTCTGTTGCTTATGAACCTGATCGGATCTATCTGCTCATATGTTGGGCCAGAGGTCACAATTACATTCTTACCCTGCATCTCCTTTGGATACAGTACCCTTTCAACGTGAAGACAGATTGTTTCAATATCCGGAAACTTTGCCTTTCCTTCCTCATATTTTGGTTCAACAATATGAATGCCCGCTTTTTCAAGCTTTGCAACACTTTCAGCAACGAACGGGTTATGAATCATACTCTCATGCATTGCCGGAACAATTATGATCGGCTTCTTTGAACCAATGGCCGTTGTGGCCATTGTAGTGACAGGAGTGTCGTCAATACCTCTGGCTATTTTTGAGATTGTGTTTGCAGTAGCGGGAGCTATCAGAAGCAAATCCGCATTACCATCAACACCTAAAAGCTCAACATGCTCAACTTTTCCGGTTAATTCCGTAATAACAGGATTATCAGTTGCAAACTCGAGAGAATCGGGATGGATAATTTTCTGGGCTGCAGGAGACATTACCGCAATTACATCCGCACCTCTCCTTACTAGTTCTCTTGCAAGTTTTACGGTTTCAACTGCAGCAATGCTTCCCGTAACTCCGAGAACGATTCTTTTTCCCTCAAGCTTTCTGTTCTTGATTCCTCTGATTCTTTCCAGATGCATACTCTTTCACCGCTTTCAGGAAAATTTTGAGATGTCCCTTTTCAAAAGCCCTTCTATAGAACGGTATTTTTAAAGCTTGCTCAATAGCATTTAATCTGTCTTCAAGAACCTCAATTGACACGGTTTTTTCAACCGCCATTTCATCCCCGAAAGTTTCAAACTCTTTTATTTCTATAGAGAATTTTCCTTCAGGGAGTTCTGCTCTTTGCTTGAGTACAATTCTTTCAACAGCTCTTTGCCACGCTTCTCTCCACGGGACATTGTCCAGCAGCACTTTTGTATAGTATTTGCTACGCTTAACTTCAATAAGGTTGTGAGGGCATGCGTTTTCACATGCACCGCAGTAGACACAGAAATCACTGTTGAAGCGAAGCCTGTCCGAAACCCACCACACCCTGTTGTGCTTACATACGTTAATACACGCCTTACACCCTATCGGATCGCAGCGATGGAGCCTTTTCTCGTAAAGAATAAGCTCACCCTCAATTGGCTTGACCGTCCTTGCAGCATCATAGGGGCATACCTTCTCACAGTAACCACAGTAAGAGCACAATTCCTGATCTATGGAAATCTCGGCTATTGTATCTGGTAGTTCAAAACTTATTCGCTTCCCTTCAACTTTTATGGCATTTTCAGGGCATATTTCTTCGCAAAGCTTGCAGTAATCACATTTGCTCTCATCGATAAGTAAGTCTTCGTAGGGCATTATGTCATCCGGCTTAACATCCTTCCCGATAAGCTTGAACACCCCACAGAACTCCGCACATATTCCGCACAGGTTGCATTTATCTCTATCAACGGTAACTTTTCCCGAAACACCCTCGTTTCTTTCAGGGATATCCTCCCTTCTTATCCTGACGTTTCGCGTAATTGCATTCATTGGGCAAACTTTGTAGCAGAGGGTGCATTTAACGCAGCTATCCAGTTTGTATGTGTAGGCTACAGGTGAAACTGGCAGAGAATCTTTCTCGATCTCATCTCCATTTATGTAGAACTTAAAGGCGTTAAATGGGCAGAAAGCATAACATATACCGCAGTAGGCGCATTTAAGGTGGTCTATTATTACTGGAGGCATGTCCAGGCCAGAAGCTATATCATGTACCGGCCCGAGTTCGATGGCATTGACAGGGCATGCATAGACACATATTCCGCAACCGTTGCAGCGTTTGTAATCGTAGACAAGCTCCCTCGTTTCTTTCCCAGCCCTCTGAACGAATCTGAATAATCCATTTATTGTAACATCTCTGTCAATCTGCATTGCTCTGCCTCCTCTTCTTCAGCTCGTCTTCTATGGCAAGCTGTTTTATCCTCTCAACGAACTCGTTAAAATCCTCTGCAATCTCCCTTGCCTCTCCAGCTGAATGCCAGATCGTCTTTACTCTTTCCGGATTTATTCCAATGGATTCAAGGGCTTTTTGAAGAGTCTCAATCCTCTCCTTGGCCTTCAGATTTCCAAACTTAAAATGACATTCACCAAGTCTACATCCGGAAACGATGACACCATCTACTCCCCGCTTTAACGCTCTGATAATCCACTCTACATCAACCCTTCCGCTACAGAGTGTTCTTATCACCCGAATATTCGGCTCATAGCCTAACTTCATCGTGCCTGCAAGATCTATAGCTGCGTAACTGCAATACCAGCAGGAAAAAACGAGGATAAGCGGGTCAGCGTTCTTTTCTTCCGTGAGAGCATCTATCTCAGCCTTTATTTGATCATCAGAGAAGAAACCCATATCAATTGCGTTTGTTGGGCAGGCTGCAACACACATTCCACACATAACACAGGCATTAGCATCTATTTTCGCCTTGTTACCTTCCATGAAAGCTGCGTTGAACCTGCATACTTCGACACACAGCTTGCAACCAATGCATTTCTCTTCTTCGACATATGCGTTGTATGGATCGAACTCCACCTCACCAGAAAATAGAAGCTGTAGTGCCTTTGCTGCAGCAAGTCCAGCAGAAGCGACACTATCCTGAATGTCTTTCGGTCCACTGGCCGTTCCAGCAAGAAATATCCCTCTCACATCCGTCTCTACAGGTCTCAGCTTTGGATGTGCCACGTCGTAGAAGCCATCTTCTCCAACAGAAATCCCGAGCTTTGTAGCAAGTTCCGTATTTCCTTCAAGCCCGATAGCAAGAACAACCAGATCAAACTCTTCCTCCTTCACAACTCCCTCAAGAGTATCTTCATACCTCAGAATGACCGAATCACCGGACTCCCATATCTGACCTATTCCACCCCTTATAACCCTCACACCCCTGTCCATTGCCCTTCTGTAAAATTCCTCATACATTCTTCCCGAGGCTCTCACATCTATGTAGAAAATTGCAACATCAACGCCCGGATAGCGTTCCTTGATGATATAAGCATTCTTCAAGCTCTCCATACAGCAAACCCTGCTGCAGTATCTGTTTGTTCCCTCATCCCTGCTACCAACACACTGAATGAATGCGACCTTTTTTGGAGGTTTTGAGTCCGAGGGTTTCAGAAGCTGGCCGAGTGTAGGGCCACTTGCAGATAGCATTCTTTCAAGCTCGAGGCTCGTTATCACGTTCCTGTAAACACCATAACCAAATTCAGGTTTTCTTCTTGCATCAAATGGTTTGTATCCCGTCGCAACGATTATTGCTCCAACTTCCAGCTCAATCTCTTCGGCTTGCTGGCTAAAATCTATTGCCCCTGGTTCGCAGGCCTTTTCGCAAAGTCTGCAGCCAATACAGTGCTGCCAGTCGATTATCGCATACAATGGTGTGGACTGCTGAATCGGAATGTAAATGGCTTTTCTTGTTCCAATTGAATAATCAAACTCATTTAGTACTTCAACAGAGCACACAGACGAGCAATCACCTATACAGCCCTTACATTTTGATGTGTCTACATAACGGGGATGTTTTACAATCTTCACTTTGAATCTGCCAACGTGACCTTTTACTTCCTTAACCTCAGCATTTGTGATTACCTCTATATTGGGATGGTTCCACGCTTCGCTCATTTTTGGTGCTAGGATGCATATCGAACAGTCGTTGGTTGGAAAAACTTCATTCAGCAATGCCATATGCCCGCCTATTGTTGGCTTCTTTTCCACAAGATACACCTTTACGCCTGAATTTGCAATGGTAAGGGCTGCTTCAATACCTGCAACTCCCCCACCTATTACCAGAACAGCCTTCTCCACCATCGCTTTTCTTTTTTCCAGCGGTTTAGAGTGTCTCGCTCTGGCAACAGCCATCCTCACAAGATCCTTGGCCTTCAGAGTGGCGGATTTTGGCTTGTTGCGATGAACCCACGAGCATTGTTCCCTGATATTGGCCATGGCAACCATGTAGGGATTTAGTCCGGCACGCATGGCAACCCTTCTGAAAGTTACCTCATGCAGCCTGGGGCTGCACGCCGCAACAACGATTGCATCGAGTTTATGATCCCTGATTGCAGAAACAATCTCCTCCTGTCCCGAATCTGAACATACATACTTAATAGCTGTAGCGTGAACTACATCTTTCAGATTTTTTGCGTATTCAATAACCTCATCAATATCAATGACTCCTGCTATATTGAGCCCACAGTGACATACGAACACCCCGATCCTCATTGCATCACCGCATTATTAATCCTGATATATCCCCGAGTTTTAATTTTTACCATGGTGGATGAAATATCACTTTCGGGCATTCCATCACGCCACCAAACATATTCGTCTTATTTCTATCGTTATATTGCCCGTTCTGTATAGTACAAGTGGGTACAGAATTCTTAATGCAAAAAAATTATAAACAGTTCACGGGGGGCGTATTCGGGGTGTGTGTCCATGATGACAAGTACACTCGTAATATTGATGGCCGCTGTAATATACCTAGCAATGTATTTCACCTATGGGAAAAGTCTGGAGAAAAGAGTCGTAAAAGCTGATCCCAGCAGAGCTACACCAGCACACAAATTCTACGACGGTGTGGACTACGTTCCAGCCCATCCAGCTGTTCTATATGGTCACCACTTCGCAAGTATTTCAGGAGCAGGTCCAATAGTGGGTCCAGCAGTTGCAATGGCCTGGGGCTGGCTTCCAGGCCTACTGTGGGTATGGCTTGGCAATGTGTTCATTGGCGCTGTGCATGACTACCTCGCCTTGATGAGCTCAGTCAGACACGACGGAAAATCCGTCCAGTGGATGGCAGGCAATCTGATGAGCAAGAGAACAGGTTTCTCCTTCGGACTTTACATCTGGTTTGCATTGTTGCTTGTTCTTGCAGCCTTCATGGCAGTAATAGCCGGAATATTCAGCAGAGCACCAGAGGTGGCGACAGCTTCACTGATTTTCATGGTTATTGCAGTATTTATTGGCTGGCTCATGTACAAGGTCAAACTCAATTTCTACGCATCAACAGTAATTGGACTGGTCCTCCTGGTTATTGGCATATGGATTGGATTTAAGTTCCCGATAAAAGCTAGCTTCCAGACATGGCTGCTGATACTCCTCGTCTACAGCGTAATAGCATCTTCACTGCCGGTCTGGGTACTGCTTCAGCCGAGAGACTACCTGAACGCATACATTCTCTGGATTGGGTTGATACTTGGAGGTATTGCGTTTGCAATAATCGGCAAGGACTTGACTGCTCCAGCAATAACCTCATTCAGTCCAAATGTCATTGGAGGAAAAGCCTCACCCTTCTGGCCAACAATACCACTTGTCATAGCATGTGGTTCACTTTCGGGATTCCACTCAGTGGTTGGTTCTGGAACCACATCTAAGCAGCTTGACAACGAACTGCACGGACTCATGGTTGGATATGGGGGAATGTTCACTGAGGGATTCCTTTCAACCATTGTCATTGTGTCAATTGCTGTATATGGACTCACTGTTTTCAGTGAAGCTGGTGTGAATATGACTGCCGAGAGCTGGGGAGCTGCATATGCAATTGCTGCAGTAAAGCAGGTGGGTAAAGTTGGTATATTCACAAAGAGCTACGCCCACGGACTCTATGATGCGTTTGGAATTCCAGTCAAGTTGGGCAACTCATTTGCGAGCCTATGGGTGGCAGCATTTGCACTAACAACACTTGACACAGCAACAAGACTTGCCAGATTCGCATTCCAGGAAATCATAAGTCCCCTGGAGGGTTCAGGAGCATTCAACATCCTCAGCAACAGATGGGTTGCTTCACTCATCCCCGCTGCCATCGGTGGCTGGATGGCATGGGCCAACAACTGGTTGATAATATGGCCCGCATTCAGTGGAATGAACCAGCTTCTTGCATCGATTGCACTGATGACTGCAGCATTATGGGTGATTAAAGTAGCCAAGCCGAGTGGTGCATGGAGATACGCCGTGCTGATTCCGGCGCTCTTCCTGTGGATTACCGTTACAGCAGCAATAATCTGGTTCCTTGCTGTCGTAAGACCATCTCCAGAGGTATCAGTGATACTTGGAGTGAGCCTAGTGCTGAACTTCCTACTGTTCTTCGACTTTGCAGCAGCATATAGAAAACCGGTAGAAGAGTACGCCTATGCATAACCTCTCTTTTTTATTTTATAGGGTTTCAGACTTTCTAAAGGGATTCTCCGCAGCGTTCAAAACACAGTCAACGGAATACATAGAATTCGAACTGAGGGAACTTGAGAATGCATTTGCATTGCTGCTGATGGGTTCGTTGATTGGATTGCCCGCTCCGCCAACGCCCCTTACGATGAGGGTAATGCCTTATATGGCGAGAGAGATTTACGTGATGCAGAGAAGAGCAAAAACAGATGATGCAATGGGAGAGATTGCAGCACTCTTCGATATAGGGTGAGGTTATGGATATCACACAATACAAAGTCATGTTCTTAATCGGAAAAGGTGGCGTTGGTAAAACAACATGTTCTTCAGCGATTGCAGTAGGGCTGGCAAGGAAGGGCTTCAAAACGCTAGTAGTTTCCCTTGATCCAGCTCACAACCTCGGCGACGTTCTAATGGAAGAAGTCGGCAGCAGAATTAAAAAGATAGACGAAAATCTGTGGGCATTAGAAGTAGACATCGACAAGATGACCTTAAAATATCTCCAAAAGCTTGAGAACAACTTGAAGAGTTTGTATAGGTATCTGACTGTGATTAATTTAGACAAGTATTTTGACGTTCTGCGCTATTCTCCCGGTGTTGAGGAATACGCTCTTCTTGAAGCTATCAAAGAGATTCTCGCAAAGAGGAACGAATACGACGTTATAATATTCGATACACCACCTACTGGTTTAACGCTCAGAGTTTTTGCCCTCCCCAAGACGTCTCTGTTGTGGATTGAGAAACTTATAGAGTTGAGAGAAAAGATCCTTGACAGAAGACTTATTCTGGAGAACGTACACGGTGAAAGATATTTCGTTGTCGATGGAGAAAAAATGAAGTTGCCTGCCAGAGAAGACGAGGACAAGGTAATTAAAGAATTGAAGTCATACAGAACGGAGATCGAAGAGATAAACAACATAATAACAGGCAACGAAACAGCAGTGATCGCAGTATTGAACCCTGATGAGCTTTCGTTTCTTGAGATGAAGCGTGCTGCTGAAGTTATGAATAAGTTTGAAATCCCCCTGAGGATGGTAATTGTTAATAAAGTTGAATCTCCAAAAAAGATTATGAAGAAAATCCATGATTATTTCAATGTAAGAGTGGTTGAAGTCCAGAAAAGGGACACAGAAGTCCGCGGCATTAATTCACTCGAAGAATTCTCCAAAAGCTTGCTCTAGAGGTCGATGAGAATGGAAAGTATGATACTCCTACTGGTGGTTTTAGCTGGCGCAGTTACATTTCAGTTCTACAAGGGAAGAAAGCTCAATCTGATGCTGATGAGACATTACCTGAATGAGATTGAGGATGTTATCAAGCCCGTGGATAAGGAATACGTATGGCTTGGCGGATACGTCGGATACAGGGCTAAATACAAAGTATCCAGCGAGAATGTAGAGGCAGTGGAGACGACGCTTACTCTCCTGCCAAGACAGAGCCTTCTTTATTTCCCGATAGCACTGGTAACAAGCAGACATGATAAGCTTTTCCTCGTTTTCAGACTTAAAGATATCAAAGGAAATGTTCACCTCATCCAGAAAGGATACTTCAGAATTAGACCTAAAATAGAGGATGAAGAATTCCTGAATAGAGATTACGTTGATATTAATGGAGTAACATTTGAGCTCTTGTTTGACGATCGCAAACAGGCTGACAGGTTGATAGAACTCGTTAAAATGTTGCCAGAACCAAGAAACATAAAACATATTTCAATCACGTCAAAAACAAACGTTTTCTACGTGTTTATGAAACCAGAACCCGAGAATGTGAAGGATTATCTAAAGATTTTCTACAAGTTTGTGAGAGAGTAGTAGAGATAATACGATAACAAAGATTAAAATAACTATACGTAGAGGCACAAACGTGCAGAAGCTGATAGCAATATCAGTACTGGGGCTCGACAAACCAGGAATCATCCATGAGATATCGGAAGTTCTTGCCAGAAACTCTGTTAACATTGTCGACATAGAGCAGACTGTCCTGCAAGGCTTATTTGCCATGTTTATTGTTGGAGATGTCGAGAAGTGTCCAATCTCCATTGAAGAGCTCGAAAGACAGCTAAAGGAAAAGGGAAATGAGATTGGTGTAGAAATTCACGTTTCCCCATTTGAAAGGCAGGAAACTGGAGAAAAGCAGCTATATGTCCTCACGGTTATTGGAAAAGATAGAGTAGGAATAGTTCATGGCATAACAAAGATTCTCCACGAGCATGGAATAAACATAGAGAGGACTTCACTCACAGCAAGAGATAACCTGATATCCATCGAATTTGTGATCGATGTTAAGGACAGTGATCCGGAAGAAGTAAAAAGAGAGCTGAAGGAAGAAGTGGAGAAATTTGGTCTGGATGTTGTCATTCAGCCCTACTCACTCTTCCAGAGAGATAAAAGACTCATAGTCTTTGATATGGACTCCACAATCGTTGATGCAGAAATCATCGATGAGCTCGCCAAGGCGGCTGGAGTGGAGGAGGAAGTAAAAGAGCTGACAAGAAAGGCTATGAATGGAGAGATGGATTTCAAAGAAGCTTTGAAAGAGAGAGTCAAGCTCCTCAAAGGCTTGCCTGTTGAAGTTCTCGAAAAGATATATAGCGAGATAAAGCTAACAGAGGGGGCAAAAGAGCTCATTCAGAGTTTAAAAGCCTCAGGGTACAAGGTTGCGCTTGTGAGTGGAGGATTCACATATTTCACTGACAAACTCAAAAATGAGCTTGGATTGGATTATGCCTTTGGAAACGAACTGGAAATAAAAGATGGAAAACTAACGGGAAGAATAAAGGGAAGAATAATTGATGCAGAGGAAAAGGCGAGAATAATCGAGGAACTCGCGAGGAAAGAGGGCATAAGCAAAGAGAATATCGTGGCTGTAGGAGATGGGGCAAACGACAGGATAATGATTAAAAATGCTGGGTTGGGTATTGCCTTCAACGCGAAGAAGGCTTTGAAGGAAGTCGCAGACGGTACCCTATCAAAGGAAAATCTTATCGGACTTGCAAGCATTTTAAGGTTGTCCACAAAAGAATTCAGGAAGAGAGTCTGACTCTAAGTATTGCTTGATTTACCTTCTATTTCCCAACTCTATTCCTCAAAAAATAAAAAGAAGGGCTGGCCGTGTTATTTCATAGATCCAACGAGGTTCGTCGAGAACTCATAGTTCTGAGTGAATAGCTTAAATGTGTACTCTTCTCCCATGAACTCAACAGTAACCTCTGTCGATATTGAAATCGTTGTCTTTTCTCCGTTCTTTATGTGGCTGACCCACCACTCTGGGATCTTCGAATTATCTATGTTCATTACAAGCTCGATACTCTTTTTGCTCTTTGGCGGGATGATTACATCACTTTTTACTTTACCACTACCCATCTTTATTCCATTCATCTCTATTGTGTATGTCAAGAACTTGATCGGAATTGGTACTGGCATGTTATTCTTTACTTCAGCATCTATGATTATCTGAGTTCGTTCCTTATTCACATCTCCCCACTTGGCACTTGCACGGGTAATCTCTACAGCCTTTACACCTGCAACTTCCAGAGATGCTCCTTCAATAGATATCTGTGAAAGCATTGAAGTTTCAATGGTGTTTGACTGCTCCATGGGTGGTGTCCTGAATTTATAACCAAGAATATTAAAAACAAGGCTGCTCTTCACCCGCATTACTGTCTTTTCCCCATTTTCAATGTGACTGACCCACCAGTCAACGAGCTTGTCGTTGTCAAGTTTGATCGATAGGGTTAGGGTGTCATCCGATGATGCAGAAATCGTTGTATCACCAATCGCACTTCCATGACCCATTAGAATCCCGTTCATGAGTACATCCACTTCAACATCGCCAAGAGGAATTGGCACAGGATTTGGATTGTTTATTGTGATATAGGATAGTATTTCAGTTTGTTCGGATGTTACTTTACCCCACTTGTATTCAATGCTTTTAACGGTCGGTTTTTCTACACAGCCTGAAAGTGTAACTGTGGCAAGGATTAATGCCAGCACAAACAACCTCTTCACAGAATTACATTTGATTTCAAATATTAAATAAGTTTCGACTTACCATTCTAATATTGGGTGAAATTGCCAAGATAAGTTCAGATATTAATCCTGTTCTTAATTTCCAGAACAACAGCAGACAATCTAATTATTTATATTCAGTTGCATTTACTGTTATGGGTGGTTCAGAAAGAGCATAACTGAGCATGAAAATGAAATGAACCTCAAAAAGAAGGAGGTTAGAAAATGACCTGGTTTGAAGAGTATTTCGAATTCAGTAAATATGGCACAAACATGAAAACCGAAGTAATCGCTGGATTGACGACATTCATGACGATGGCCTACATAATCTTCGTTAATCCAGCAATTCTGAGTGATGCAATAGGCAAGGAAGCTATACCTTCCCTTGTAACCGCAACAGCGCTTTCAGCAGGTATTGCTACCATAATAATGGGTCTGTATGCAAAGAAACCATTCGCTTTGGCTCCAGGAATGGGTCTGAATGCGTACTTCACATATGGTGTTGTGCTTGGAATGGGATACTCCTGGCAGGTTGCCCTGGCAGCAGTATTCGTTGAGGGTTTGATCTTCATAGTGTTATCTGTAACCAAGTTTAGGAGTGCAGTGATTGACGCAATACCCACCTCCCAGAAGTATGCTATCGGAGCTGGAATTGGCCTCTTCCTGACGCTGATAGGTCTAAAGTCCGCAGGAATTATAGTAGCCAGTCCAGCAACACTCGTCAAACTTGGCACTGAAAATATGGGCAAACCTGAGTTCTGGCTTGCAGTCTTCGGAATCTTTTTCGCAGCAGCATTGATTGTGAGGAGAGTGCTGGGAGCCCTGCTTGTTTCAATAATTGTGACAACAATTCTGGCGATAGCGCTTGGTGTTGCGCCCATGCCTGAGAGCATAGTTGCGATGCCAACACTTGAACATACATTGTTTAAGCTGGATTTCAAAGGCTTGCTCAATGTCGGTGTTCTCGGAGTAGTATTCGCATTCTTCATGGTTGACTTCTTCGACACGCTTGGAACCGTAACAGGTTTGAGTGCCAAAGCAGGCTTTATAGACGAAAGCGGAAGAATTCCAGACTCGGACAAGATCTTGCTTACAGATGCCATTGGAACTTCCTTCGGAGCGGTGCTTGGAACTTCGACAGTAACGACCTACATAGAATCTGCAGCAGGTATCGAGGAGGGTGGAAAAACCGGAATGGTAGCACTCGTTACTGGTGTTCTCTTCCTGGCATCAGCAGTGCTTGCGCCAATAGCACAGATAATCCCAGCATGCGCAACAGCTCCGGCGCTTGTACTGGTTGGGTTCTTTATGATGAGCATTGTCAAAGAAATAAACTTCAGAGATTACACTGAAGCGATTCCAGCTTTTCTTACACTGGTTACAATACCATACACATTCTCAATTGCAGACGGTATCGGTGTTGGTTTCATAAGCTACGTTTTCCTGAAGCTGGTTTCGGGAAGATACAGAGAAATACACCCGCTGCTTTACGTGCTTGCAGCAGTCTTTGTAGGATACTTCCTGTACCTCGGAGGTTTAATTAGTTTCTAAACATTATTAACATTATTATTTAATTTTTTATTTTTATTGACAAACCCACAGTCCAATATTACATGGTTCGGGCAACATTTATCTACTCCACAGAAGAACTTATTCTGGCCGATGATGACTGATGGGCGAACTGATGTGTGATGACAGGGGAGAGTCTGAGGCGTTAAATATGAATGAAAATGAAGGAAAACCTGAATTGTTAAAAAACGCTTTGTACAGAATTTCCCTGTCCACCAGCACTGTTACCGTATTCTTCCTTACGGTTCTGGTTGCATATATTTCCGGTTTTGGTATTCCTGTTTCCTTACTTGCCGGAATTGCAGCAGGATCAGCTTTTTACTACCTCCTCAGATGGAGGATAAGAACTCTTCTGACGAAATAATCTCCACATTGAGAACTTCTCTCATGTGTTTTATTGCATACTCGTAATCGTAATTACTCAGCGCTGTTGTGCAGTCCTTTATAACCGCCACCCTGTAGTTTCTCAGAATAGCATCGCTTGCTGTATGCAAAACACATATATTCGTAACAACACCCGTCAGGTACAGCTTTTCAACCCCGAGTTCCCTCAAGGTCAAATCGAGGTCTGTTCCATAGAATGCCGAGTATCTCCTCTTCTTAACGTAGTAATCTTCCTCCTGCGGGTTGAGTTCATCGATGACTTCAGCACCTTCAGTATTCATAATACAGTGAGGCGGCCATATCTTGAACTCCTTATCATCACTTCTGTGCCAGTCTTGGGTGAATATTACCGGCATCTTTCCCCTTGCAGAATCAATAACCTTTCTGAGTGGTTCAAATATATCTCTAACATGGTCTCCTATGAAAAGAGCTCCATTTGGGTAGCAGAAATCCTTCTGCATATCAACAACCACAAGTGCCTGCATGGTTGATCATTGTCATACATACCATTAATCACTTTCTCCTTCTACTACCGAAAGATTTATTAATGATAAATCGTTAAAATTATTAGAAGGTTGAGGGGGTGGGAACAGTAGAAGAAGGCAATTCTAAAATTGGGTGAAATCCAAGGGAGGTGGTAGCCAGAATCCCTAATTACGTTTATCCAGACTTTTCGATCCATACTCGATAATTTTTTCTGTTTTGAGCATCCATATAAAAACCGCAAATCCAGAAATTCGCCGACAGGATTGTTACATACTTCATTCCTACAGTCCATTTCATTGCAATTCCATCATTTGTTTTCTGGATTTTGAAAGGTCAGCCACTCATATTCGCTTTTACAACCTTTATCGCCGTTATATTTGTTGCATGTCCCTGCGCCTTTTGGACTGGCAACACCCACAGCCATTACTGTTGGAATGGGCAAGGGTGCGGAGATGGGAATTCTCATAAAAAATGGAGATGTGCTGGAAATAGCTGAGAAAATAAACATAATCGCATTTGACAAAACGGGAACGCTGACTGAAGGAAAACCTCCGTTGTTTCCATAAAGCCTGCCAGCGGTTATATAGATGAGGAGGTGCTGAGAATTGCTGCATCTCTAGAGAGGTCCTCAAACCATCCAATTGCCAAAGCCATTTTAAAGGAGGCTGAGAAAAGAGATCTTGAGCTTTACGAAGTTGCCAGCTTTGAAGAG
Organism: uncultured archaeon; assembly: GCA_964652135.1. Taxonomy (GTDB): domain Archaea; phylum Halobacteriota; class Archaeoglobi; order Archaeoglobales; family Archaeoglobaceae; genus CAZZAF01. The sequence continues at coordinate 8,734 of CAZZAF010000010.1, read as the reverse complement.
AAACCAGGCTTAGGAGTTTTTGGAATTATAAAAGGCAAAAAAGTGGCTGTGGGTGGTTCAAGAATAGCAAATAAAGAATCGTCTGCAATTGTGGTGGTTTTTGACGGAGAAATTGTTGGAGAAATCTACGTTGAGGGAAGAATTAAAAATAACGATCACAGGAGATAGCAAAACAAATGCTGAAAAAATAGCCAGAGAGCTTGGAGTTGAGTATTTCGCAGAAGTTCTACCGACAGACAAAGCTAAAATCGTTGCTGAACTTCAGAAAGACGGTGTTGTTGCATTTGTTGGAGACAGTATCAACGATGCTCCGGACTCTGGCACAGGCTGATTTGGGAATAGCAATTGGGAGTGGAACGGACATTACCATCGAGAGCGGCGACATTGTTCTAATCAAGAGCGACCCGCTTGATGTTGTTAGAGCAATAAAACTCAGCAAGGCAACAATGGGAAAAGTCAAGCAGAACATATCCTGGGCGTTGTAGAACAACTCAATTCTGATTCCATCTGCTGCAGGAGCTCTTTATCCGCTGTATAGAATCCTGTTCCGTCCAGAATGGGCTGGAGCAGCAATGTCTCTGAGCTCGGTAAGCGTCGTAACAAACTCGCTGATGTTGAAGAAGTTCAAAGGCTAATTTAGAAAAGACTTAATCACATTTCTTGAATCTCAGAACGAATACAGTGCCCTCTGGCTCGTTATCTTCAACCCGGACGGTGCCACCGTATCTCTCCATAGCTTTTTTAACGATGTATAATCCCAACCCCTTACCCCCACGACCACTGTAGCCCTCTTCAAATACCTTCTCTTTCAGCTCATCCGGAATACCTGGCCCATTGTCAGCTATCCTCACTTCAACCCAATCACCTTTGATGCTGCCAGAAATATCAATTCTAACATCTTCCTTATTACTGTGCAGGATTGCATTGAGGAGAATGTTTTCAATAACAGAAGACAGCATTTCATCAGCCATAACACAGACGTTATCTGGGATATTAAGGTGAATTTCAGCTTCGTGCATTAGGCAAGTAGCAGTCTCTTTAATTATTTTTGATAGATCCATAGCTTTTAACTCTCCAGTCGTCGTGATCAGTTTCTCCAGATTTCTTACACTATCTATCAATTTGACACTATGATCCACCCTTTCTCTTATCTTTTCCAAAAATATCCTATCAGGATTATCCCCATAAATTTCAAGATAGCCGTTAACTATCATAAGATCATTGGAGATATCGTGCCTCAATAATCTGTTTAAAAGCAACAGATATTCATTTACCTCTTTAACTCTCTCTTCAGCCTTTTTACGTTCCTCAATTTCACTTTTTAGTTTGGCAGACAGGTTCCTGATTCTTGTAAACGCATTGTAAAATCCGAATGAGATCAGAATTAGACCCACCGAAGTTATGACACCCTCCAGATTAGTGCTTACCAAATCCGGCTCCTTCGTAAATTCGTCGAGCCAGTCCATCAGCAATCCAATAACAAACAACCCCCACCCAAAATCCAGAATTTTGATTTCAAGTCTTCTTACGAGTATGTAACTCATAATAGCAGCAAGTAAATACACGCCCTCGATAATTGCATCATTCAAGTCAATTTTTTCAATGGGTTTTGTTTCAAAGGAGGAGAACCAAATTATTATTAGAATTACCGATGTTGTGATAAACCAGTGGCTCCTCCCCGTAGACATTTCCTAATCACCTTATAAACATAACTGGGCTTTTCAGCACATTATGATGATAGAAGAATTTAAAAATTTAACTAACAGTTTACACTCCGTTCGATTGAGGTACACTACCTCAATATAAGAAGGTTGTATCAGCGAAAATCTATATATGCTTCATAATCAAATCCGTTGGCAATAATTAATCCAATTTTCTAATAAAAATGGCTGAACCTATATTTTTAGATTAGTAATACCTTTGAGCGATTTGGGCGGCAATCTACCCATTTCGCACTACCCAATGATTATGCAAATATTACTTGGATACTTCAGAGTTTTAGCTTATTCCCTACATTATTCGGGTACAGCGAGATTTATGGCTATCTCTGCAATATCTGCCGAATATCCTCCTATTCTAATGAGGCTGTCCAGAATTGTTTTCATGTGCAAAGCCTCCTCAACATCCTCATCAATAATCCAGCGATAGCATTCTTCACCAAGCATTGATAATTCATCAAATTCCTCAAGCACAGTTTCTGCAAGATCAGCATCTCTGCGGAATAGTGCCACGTTTGATGTCTTCAGCATACCTACTATTTTTTCAGTGATGTTGCAGAAGTCTGGAACTGGTTTTCCAAGTTTAAGCAGGCTGTATGCCATGTTCTCGGCATGGTCGGCAATTCTCTCAAGACCCCTCACAACAGTTCTATACTCCAGCACTTTCCCAGGGTCAATTTCAAGCAAATTCGAGACATCCTGATACTTTACAGCAGACTTGAGCTGTCTTAACGCAAGAAAGTGGAGTCTGTCGATTTCACTTTCCCTTAGAATGATTGTGCTGCAGAGATACCTGTCAAAGTTCCTCAGTGCTGAACGGAAATCAGATACCATCGTTATGCATGTATTGCTCATTCTCTCCATAACATCCTTCGTTTTGAGGCGGCTGTCATCAAGAAAGATCTCTATGCTCACTTCTCTTCCCAAATCTTCTATGATTTCTGCACCCATTAAGATGTCCGATGCAAGACCTGCTGCCCTCCTGTGGTCTTCATTGTACACCTTTATCTTCAAGGAATCGTATCCTGCGAGATAGTAAGAGATTATCTGCCTTACAAGTGGTTTGAACTCCATATCTTTTGCATCAATAAAAGCCTCCTTTTTCGATTTTTCAGATGTTCTGGGAATTATGTTTATTGATTCCTTACCAATCTGCATTATTACAGAATCGCCAACCTTCAACCCATGTTCTTCAACCCATTTTTTTGGTAGAGTTATAATATAACTGCTACCTCCACTAAAGTATATCTTCCTTGACTCTATCTCCATACTTTCTCCTCAACTTATTTAGGATATATCTTTTACGCTTTCTATATACATCGATATATACCACATAGGGTCAGAACAGATGGCAATAGTCATTCGATTATATTCCCCAGAAGAGAAAATAATGAACGAACTGGCTTAGGCCATGTTATCTACAACCCGCCATCTGCTGTCCACCAAAACAAACCCCGTCGTCAATCCACGAAGTCTATAGAGCATATATATGACTCTATATTGTGTAGATAATGTATAGAGAAAGTAGATATACTCTGACACGTGACTGACTACTATGAGAGGTACCATTGTAGCCGTGATACTTGTACTTGTTGCCGCTCTTATGCTCGGGTGTGCTCAGAAACCAGACGAAGATGTAGACGACAAAACCAAAATAACAATTACCGGTGCAGGAGCAAGCTTTCCATACCCGTTGATATCAAAATGGGCAGATGAGTACAAAAAACTCACGGGAGTAACTATCAACTACCAGAGCATTGGTAGTGGTGGAGGAATTAGGCAGATAATCGCCAAAACCGTTGATTTTGGCGCAAGTGATGCACCCATGACTCCTGAGGAGTACAAGAAAGCACCTGGAATTCTCCACATACCAGAAACAATTGGTGCTGTTGTAGTGGCATACAACATCCCAGACCTGAATGGAAGACTAAAGCTCAGTGGAGAGGTAATAGCAGACATTTACCTTGGCAAAATAACCAAATGGAACGATCCCAGGATTGCTGAGTTAAATCCAGGATTGAACTTGCCCGATAAGGAGATCGTAGTTGTAAAGAGAGCAGATGGTAGTGGAACGACATTCATATTCACAGACTATCTGAGCTCAGTCAGTAAAGATTGGGCAGAGAAGGTTGGAAAAGGTAAGGTCTTCAACTTCCCACCAGAAGTTGGAGGCAGAGGTGTGCAGGCTAAGGGTAACGAGGGAGTTACAGCAACCATCAAGCAGAACCCATACTCCATAGGCTACGTAGAACTGGCCTATGCAATACAGAATAAGCTCCCATACGCTCTGATCAAGAACAAGGCCGGTAACTTCGTTTATGCTAACGTTGAAACTATCGCTGCCGCAGCAGCAAATTCAGCTAAGGACTTGCCAAGAGGAGACGAACCATGGTATGATGTCTCGATAGTAAATGCCCCCGGTGAAGACTCATATCCAATAGCAAGTTTCTCATATCTGCTGGTTTACAAGGACCTGAGCTACATGCCTGAAGAGAAAGCCAAAGCACTTGTAGGCTTCCTCAAATGGGCTGTAACAGAAGGGCAGAAGTATGCAGAACCACTGCACTACGTTCCATTGCCAGAGGAGGTCCAGAAACACAACCTTGAGACAATTTCAATGATCAAATGGTGAACCCCTTCACAAATTTTTTAAACGAATTCGTGGCAGAAAAAACAGTATGGGCAAAAAAATGAAGGGCGACAAAATATTCAAAAATATAACATTTCTTTTTGCGCTTTCCGTTTTGATTATGTTTTCTTTGCTGTTTTACAAGCTTGTTGCCGATTCGTCACTTACCTGGCAAAAACTGGGGCTTAATTTTATCATTGGAGAAGACTGGGACCCGCTTAACGAAGAATTTGGGGCCTTGCCGTTCATATACGGTACTCTTGTCACATCAACTTTTGCGCTCATAATCTCTGTTGTTTTAAGCCTGGGAATAGCAATATTCCTTACCGAGATTGCTCCAAAGTCCATAAGAGAGCCAATATCCTCGATTGTTGAGCTCATAGCTGCAATACCGAGTGTAATTATCGGTTTGTGGGGTATTTTTGTATTGGCACCATTTGTAAGGGATTACCTGCAACCCCTTCTCTCCCATTTTTCCTTTATCCCCTTCTTCTCCGGAAAGACTTTGACTGGGCTCTGTATGTTGACAGCCATTCTTGTTCTTACCTTCATGATTACACCCATAATCGCGACAATTGCTAAAGACTCACTGCTGATGGTTCCTGAAGACCTGAAGGAGGCGATGTATTCACTAGGAGCCAGGAGGTACGAGGTGATAAGGCACGTTTGCATACCATACGCCAAAAATGGAATCTTTGGAGGAATTGTGCTGGGATACGGAAGAGCAATCGGAGAAACGATGGCTGTTACAATGGTGATAGGTAACGCCTATCTAATCTCACTCTCACTGCTAAACCCGGGATACACAATGGCTGCAGTTATAGCAAACGAGTTTACTGAGGCAACCGGTGATCTCTACCTATCATCCTTAATAGCGATAGGTCTCCTTCTTCTCGTGCTGTCCATTGCAGTTAATCTCGTAGGGAGGATGATAATATGGAAATGGCAATCACAGGCAAAAGGTTAAAGGATAATCTCTTCACCGCATACTGCATTATCTCTCTACTAATTATCATAGTTCCATTAGTCCATATCATAGGCACCACTGTGTACTACGGAGCCCAGGCGATAAACCTGGAGTTCTTTACAGCCCTGCCAAAACCACCTGGTGAGCCAGGAGGAGGTATAGCCAATGCCATTCAGGGAACACTTGTTTTAGCCGCTCTAACCATGGCAATCAGCATACCTTCAGCCATACTTGCCGCAATATATCTTGCTGAATATGGAAATTCCAGGTTTAAAGAGCTGATAAGACTTCTAAACGATACATTCATGGGTACCCCATCGATTGTTGCCGGTATATTCGGCTATGCTTTGATTGTAGTGAATTTCGGAGGGTTTTCAGCAGTTGCAGGAGCCTTTGCACTGAGTATTCTAGCAGTTCCGATGATTCTAAGGGCTTCGGAAGAAGCATTAAAACTCGTACCCAAAGATATTCGTGAAGCCGGACTTTCACTCGGTATTGAATACTGGATAGTAATCACAAGAATAGTCCTGAGAACAGCTTTCCCGGCTATTGCATCTGGAATTCTGCTGGCCCTCGCGAGAATAATGGGTGAGACTGCCCCACTCCTTTTCACAGCATTTGGTAATCCAAACTTTGCAAACAGTATTTTTGAGCCGATTTCAGCATTACCGCTAATTATATTCATCTACGCCACATCGCCATATCCGGATTGGCACCAAAAGGCATGGGGTGCGGCTTTAGTGCTAATGCTCCTAGTCTTGGGAATAAATATGCTGGTGAAGTATAAGTATAAGAGGTGAAACACGATGGAACCAGAGAATAAAATAGAGGTCAGGAATTTAAGTGCATGGTATGGGAGCTTTCAGGCCTTAAAGAACGTTAACCTTGACATTAAAAAGAACTCACTGACGGCCATAATCGGCCCATCCGGATGTGGAAAGAGTACGTTTATACGATGTCTCAACAGGCTGCATGAGTTAAAAGAGGGTGCAAGAGTCGAGGGAAAAGTATACCTCGATGGAAAGAACATCTACGACAAAGACGTAGATCCTGTAGAAGTGAGAAGGAAGGTTGGCATGGTGTTCCAGAGACCGAATCCGTTCCCGAATATGTCTATTTACGATAACGTGGTAGTAGGTCTGAAATTGAGAGGTATAAGAGATAAAAAAGTTCTTGATAAGGTTGTGGAAGAGAGTTTAAAGAAAGCTGCTCTCTGGGACGAAGTCAAGGACAAGCTTCACGAACTCGGTACGAACTTGTCGGGCGGGCAACAGCAGAGACTGTGTATTGCCAGAGCAATTGCAACAAACCCAGAGGTTCTGCTATTCGACGAGCCAACATCCGCTCTCGACCCAATATCAGCAATAAAAATAGAAGAGCTTTTAGCAGAGCTAAAAAAGAACTATACGGTAGTACTGGTTACACACAACATCCAGCAGGCCGGTAGAGTGAGTGACTACACAGCATTCTTCTGGATGGGTGAACTCATTGAATTTGGTGAAACAGCAGAAATATTCGAGAAGCCAAAGGAGAAACTTACCGAAGATTACCTCACAGGAAGGATTGGATGATCGTTAAATTTAATATCCAGGATGATACATAAAAATGCCCGATCAACAGATATGTGCCGGTGAAAGTATCCGGAAATCAAAGTCAATAAGAAATTTGGGAAAAATTATATCTGGACATTTTGTTAGAAATGAATACAGAGACCTGAAACCACGTAAATCACCCTATGGAGGAAAAACATGAAGATACTTGAGGAGAAGCTTCGAAGTATAAAGGAAGATGTGTTGGAAATTCATAAACTGGCACAAAAGGCAGTAGATGCATGTATTGATGGACTTAGAGGAGACGAAGAAAAGAAGAAGATAGCCTCCGATATGGAACAAATAGTGGACGTTATCAATACCGATGTAGATTGTGAATGTGTCTCTGTTGTGGCTTTATTCCAGCCCGTTGCGAGAGATTTGCGTTTTACTATGAGTATGATGAGGATATCAGGAAGCTATGAAAGAATTACCGATTTGGCGCAAGAAATTGCAAGCTACAACGTACAAACTGGTTTTGATGAAGTTATAGAAATATTCTCAAAAATAAAATTACTCCACCTAGAAATGTTTAACCTCATTGGAAATGCTCTCAGGACAGGAAATACGACCAATTTAAAGAAGGAGCTTACAAGATTGGACGACGAGATCGACAATCTCTACAGAAAAGCTCTGGATGTTCTCAAAGAAACCGTAAGAAAAGATCCGCAAACAATAGACAAGGTTATTGAACTCGTCTTCGTGGCAAGACATCTCGAGAGGATTGCCGACATTCTCAGCAAGATAGGAGCAAGGATCATCTTTATAGAAGAGGGTGTAAGAGTCTGGATTAAGTGACTCTTTTTTCTAAACCTCTTTTTGATTCCATTACCCTAAAATACTAAGGAGCATACTTTAGATTCATGAAACTTGACGAGATTGTACAATTTCTCGATGAGTACCTGAGAATAAACGAGTGGAGCGATAAATCCAGGAATGGTTTACAGGTTGAGGGGAATGGAGAAGTCGAAAAAATTGCTTTTTCTGTTGATGCCTGTATGGAGAGTTTTGAGAGAGCAAAACAGGCAGATGCAGACATGCTTGTGGTTCATCACGGTCTTGTCTGGGGTGGTATAGAATACGTTCGTGGGATTGTGGCAAGAAGATTGAAGTTTCTGCTTGAAAATGGAATCTCGCTGTATGCAGCCCATTTACCTCTGGATGCTCACCCCGAGATAGGAAACAATGCTCAACTTTTGAAGATTTTAGGGGCAGAGATTAGTGAACCATTTGGAAGTTACCATGGTTCTGCTATCGGGTATGCGGGAGAGTTTAGCGAAGATAAAAGTGTTGAAGAAGTGGCCAGCGTGATTGGAAAAGCTCTGAATACAGAGGTCAAGATTCTCAGATTCGGAGGGGCTAAGGTTAAAAAGGTTGGCATTGTCTCGGGAAAGGGCGCATTCGCAATTTCTCAAGCCATAGATAATGGTCTGGATTTGCTTGTGACAGGTGAGGCAGAACATGAAGCATACCACCTGGCTAAGGAAGGTGGCTTAAACGTAATATTTGCCGGACACTATGCAACCGAAACAGTTGGTATTAAAGCGCTCATGAATGTTGTCAAGAACGAATTCAGCATCGAAGTCGAATTCATAGACGTGCCAACGGGATTGTAGCAGCGCAATAAAGAGAGAAAAATTGGAATTGGCGGCTTGCCGACGGCACTTCATCGCGTGCTACGGCACCCTCCAGCCGCAACGGCGGTATTATTATTTTGTAATAGAGATTTAAAAATGTTTCTCCATCAACACAGAAACGAGATAACTCTTAAATCCAGCTACTCAAGTGTATACAGTATGCATCATAACTTCGACCTGCAGCAGAAGCCGTT
>CAZZAF010000009.1:0-63176 GCA_964652135.1 uncultured archaeon | reverse complement strand
GGCTTTGGTGTATTATTCAAACTGGCGGAATTATTAATTACTTCACTCTACAATAGAGGAATATGGGTGAAAAAATCGCAGAAGCTATTAGAATTGGTAAAAAGCTTGCGGATTACAGGTTGATTGATGGTGCTAGTGGAAACATCAGTTTTAGGGATGGAGACCTTATAACCATAACAAAAACGGGCGTAATGCTCGATGAGCTTGACGATAGCAGCTTTATCACTCTAAAACTTGGTGAAAGAAACAAAGAAGCTTCGAGCGATCTTATCGTCCATGAAACCATTTACAGGACTACGGATTACAAGGCGGTGCTGCACTGTCATGGCGTTTTTAATGTTGTACTTTCTCTGGTCGATGAGGAAATAGTTCCCGTAGATCTCGAAGGCAGGATTTTTATCGGAAAGGCAAAAGTTGTGGAAGGAGAATTTGGCAGCGAGGAACTTGCAGAAGATATAGCGAATGAAATAAAGAGGTGTGGAGTTGCTGTTGTAAGGGCACATGGAATTTATGCAGGTGGTAAGGACCTTAGAGAAGCTTTTAGAAAAGCAAGCTATCTTGAGCATTCCTGTGAAGTGCTTTATAGGAAGAGACTTCTTGATTTGGTTGTATGAATATACTCAACCTCCAATTTTTTAAATTATGAGTTATAGATAAAAAAAATAAAAGAATTAAAGTTCATCAAATGTGATGATTCTCACATTTGTGGGAATTTTCACAACACTTCCGAGCCTGACACCAACAAGATAGTTTATGTTCCTCTTTGCGGCTAGGTCTATTACCCTCTGGGTGATTACGCCGTCAAAAACCATGCCTGATGCCTTTGTGTTATTCGTTTTTAGCACTTTCACCAGATCTCTCACTGGAACTTCCTTGACTACGTTGAGACCTCTGTCGAGTATTCTTGCAATAAGTTTGCCCTCAACTTCGTCTTTGTGTTTCTTAAGCACATTCATGGTGTTTTCTTTCCTCTCTTCAGTCTCACTCTTCTCTTCTTTGACTTCTCTGGAACTCTTTCTTGTCTCTTTGCTATCTTCCTTTGCTTTCAGTACGTGTATCTGCTCCACTGGTACTTTGTTCCTCAGCGATTTGACGATCTCCTTCTGCGTTAGATCCTCGACACCCTTTCCGTCTGGAGCTCTGGCGACGTAATCTATGTCTGCAACCTGCAGTAGCTCTTTCAGGATCAGGTCTCCACCTCTGTCTCCGTCGAGGAATGCAGTTACCGTTTTCTTCTTGCTTAACTCTACTATTGTCTTGGGTATATTCGTACCTTCAACTGCAATAACGTTCTTTATTCCATGCCTGAGCAAATTCAAAACATCAGCTCTACCCTCAACAACAATTATGGCATCAGACTCATCTACAGCGGGACCTGCTGGGAGCTTTTCAGCACCATACTCAATAATTTCCTCAGCTCTTACAGCCTGTCTTACGAGATCAGCAATCTTTTCAGACTCAATTTCTGGCTCTTCGAACAGGTCTCTCAATATGTCTTTGGCTCTCTCTACAATCTTTCTTCTCTTGCTTGCTCTGACGTCTTCTATTTTTGTCACTTTAATCCTTGCAGAACATGGACCAACTCTCTCTATCGTCTCCAGTGCAGCAGCAAGTATAGCTGTCTCAATTTTATCGAGACTAGAAGGTACCTTTATTTCACCGTAGCTCTTTCCACCCTTGCTTTCAACCTTCACTTCAATTCTACCAATTCTTCCAGTTTTCTGGAGTTCTCTCAGGTCAAGATCGTCTCCCAGCAGACCCTCGGTCTGGCCGAATATTGCGCCGACAACGTCGGGTCTTTCAACCACACCTTCTGCAACTATCTCTGCATGTATCAGGTACTTCGTTGTGTCGCTCGGTGCCCTCATTGGTATCACTCCTCCGTTCTCTACCTCATTCATGTCTATCCCAGACTTTTTAAAGACAGTATAAAAAGGGGTAAACGTATTATAAATAGTTATTTGTTATCTGGGTTTGGTGTAAATTGAATCGCAAAGTTAAATAAGAATGAGATAGATAAGTCTGTGTGTGAGCATAAGCGTGATGCAGTCTGACGAATTGATACGCGAACTGATCGAGAGAGTTGCCGGTGAAGTTGGGCTGTTAATATTTATGCTAAGGCCTAATAGAGAGTTCACAGATGAACAGCTGGCGCTTGAGCTGGGACTTGAGATCAACGAGGTCAGGAGAGCCTTGTTCGCTCTGTACGAAATAGGTATTGCGGAATACAGGAGAAAGAGAGATGATGAGACTGGGTGGATGGAGTACTACTGGAAGATAAACTACGATAAGCAAAACGAGGTTTTGAAAAGGGAGCTTTTGAAGACGAAGGAAAAGCTTGAGGAGAAACTTGAAGCTGAGACATCAACAGTCTATTACATCTGCATGAATGGCTGTGTTAAGGTCTCGTATGAAACTGCAATGGAATTTGGTTTTATGTGTCCAAGATGTGGTGCTCCACTCGAGTATTTTGATAATTCAATGGCCACGGAGAGAATCAGAGAGGAGATTATGAAAATTGAGGGAGCTCTAAAAAACCTTGGTTGATATTGTTGCTGACCACTCTTTCGGCCCCATTCCTCAGGTTTTTAGGGAGTCGTCGGTAGGGATTTTTAATTTCGTTACTGAATTTCCTAACGGTTGCCCTCATTCCATTGCTTTTTAATAGTGTGAAAATTTGCCCTATTTCATGATAGCCGGTATCGGTCCCGCACTTGTTGATCACATTTATTCCATAGATAGGTATCCGGAAAGAGGTGGGCAGGCAATAGTAAAAAGCTCATTGAAAATGCCTGGTGGTGCAGCAGCCAATGTAATTTATGGTTTAGCCTCCTTCGGACTGAAATGCAGGTTCTACTCAACCATTGGGCGTGATAGTGATGCTGAATTTTTTATCAAGAGTATGGAGGATGTTGGGGTTGAGTTGAAGCTTAATACGACACATCCTGAGACCGGGAGGGTCGATGTTTACGTTGATAGCGGTGGTGAACGTACATTCTTTGTACATCCAAACGCTGCGGGAATTGCGGATGTCAGGCTAACTGACTCTGATTTTGAGGATGTGGATTACTTTTATCTCGATCCTTTCCCATCTGAGGATAGCTTTGATATGCATGTTGATATTGCAAAGATGGCTAAGGAGCATGGAAAGTCTGTAATCCTGAATCCAGGCCATCCGTACTCTTCTCTTGGATTTGAGAAGCTATCCCAACTTTTACAGTATGTGGATATTCTAATCCTCTCTGAGCTGGAGTTTAGAGCATTGGGCGGGAAAGAGAATGATTTTCTGGAGTATGTGGAAATTCTGGTAGTAACTATGGGTGAAAAGGGTAGTAGAGCTATTACACGCGATGCAGAGTTTTATCAGCCAGCTTTTGAGGTCAAGGCTGTTGATACCACTGGGGCTGGAGATGCATTCTCTGCCGGTTTTCTCTATGGTCTGCTGGGAGGATGTGGTATTGGCGAGTGCTTGAAAATCGGCAACTTTGTTGCAGCATACAATATTCAGCATTATGGTGCGAGAAACTTTCCGAAGGTGGAAGAAGTTGAGAAGTTTCTGGAAAATATTTGTAAAGAGAAATGAATTGAATGGGGCTACTAGATCTGCTTGATCACTCCACTCATTATTCCACTGTATTCTTTTAGTGGTGAACCAATCTTTAGCCCCTCTCCATGCTTCATATCTAGTATTCTCACAGTTCTCTCGTGATCTTCGAACCTGTTTTTGATTACTGTAATTGTTTTTACCAGTTCTCCGTTGATCTCCATGTATCTTCCGAGGATGAGGTAGTCTGCAAGATAGCTTATTCCGCTGCCAGTGAAGTGGAATACATCTGCTGCTTGGGAAACCTCGTAGGTCTGTATCAGAGTAATTCCTGCATTGGTTAACTGTGAATATAGGATTTCTAAGGCTCTCTCCAGCTCTTCAAGTGAGAAAGCCATTCGATGTAGCGTATTTACAGGATCTATGACAACAATCTTGGGGTTATAGGCTTTAACGTCATTAATGACCATCCTGTAAAACTTTCCAAGATTCATTCCGTAGGGTGATACTTCTTTTATCAGAAGCTTTGAAGGTTTGTAGTTGAAGAGTTCGGTGTATCTTCTTTCAATTACTTCTTTGCATTCCTCGAATGAGTAAATAATTCCAGTATTTCCTTTCATATCATTTTCTTTCAGGATTTGGAGACAGAGGCTGGTCTTTCCAACTCCACTCTTTCCGGTAATCAGCACTTCCGAACCTTCGTATATGCCACCGCCAAGCATGGCATCAAAGTTTACATCTCCTGTTGACAGGACACTTCTCTTTCCATTGGTTTTTTCCAGTACTGGTATTATCGGGTAGACTTCTATTCCATTTGGGGTAATATCGAAGTAGTGTCTGCCAAGGTGTGCGTTGCCACCTCTATACTTGAACACGTTTATACATCTGAAAATTTCACCATCTTTTCTTTCTCTACGTTCAAGAATGAATTCTCCACTCGTGAGGTAGCTTATTATTTCTCTACCAACTTCGCTGACCAGCTCTTCCGAAATCAGGGTAGTTGCGTTGTTTCTGTTCAGAAAGCTGATTATAGAAGACATTATTCTTCTGTATATCGATGCATCCTTGGCAACATCTCTCAAAATTCCTATCCCGTCGATGAATACTCTGTCTGCACCTTCCAGCTCTTCAAGCTTTATTATTGATTCTATGAACTTCTGAATTTCATTTATTGAGTCGAAATCAAGGAAAAGAAGATCTGATGTGAGGATATCCATTTCGGAGACCTTGTCAATGAAATGAAAGTTAGGAGCATCAAAACTCCATCCGAATGATTTAGCCTGAAGCTCAACTTCCTTTCGTGTTTCGTCGAATGAAATGTAAACAGCTTTCTCTCCTCTCTTTACACCTTCCATGAGAAACTGGATACCAAAGATTGTTTTTCCACTCCCCGGGCCACCTTTAAGGAGGTATGCCCATCCTTTTTCTAGACCTCCCCTTAAAACCTCGTCAAAACCCGGGATACCTGTTGGGATCTTAGTTTGCATAATTTTAATATGGGCTACCCTGCTTATAAACTTTTACATAATTTTGTTAATGAAAAAATCTGTAATATTTTTTGTGATGAATATTATCATGATGAGTATTGACTAGGTATAAAATTTTTGAAGATATTTTATTTGAAAGATTTTAAAATCGTTTGATGTGTTCCGATTGTCGAATGTAGTATTTGGTTAGGAAAGTTTAAAAGGGTAAAATGTTTAAACAAGTTCAGCCGAGGGGTTCTGTGACGATGATAGAGAAGTGGGAAGAGTACAGAATAGTCAATGATGCTCTCAATGAGCTTGTGGAGAAAACAAATGTAATTCCGAAAGTTAAAAAGGCTTTAAAACACATTATCAAGGCTGGAGGTAAAAGAACACGTCCAATAATTGTGCTTCTCAGTGGGAAGCTTTGTGGTGGTAACTACCAGGATGTGATGAATGTCGCTCTTGCCGTTGAACTCATCCACACAGCGAGTTTGGCTCATGACGATGTAATTGATAGAGGCGTGATGAGAAGAAACGTTGAAACTTTACACGTAAAGTATGACACCTCTCTGGCAATTCTTGTTGGAGACTGGCTCATATCCAAATCCGTGGAGCTGGTTTCAGTTTACAAGGAAGAAGTCATCAGAGATTTTGCAAGAGTTGGAATGATGATGGCCGAAGGCGAGCTTATGGATATAGATAGCATAAAGGAAAACTTTGGTGAGGAGGAATACTTTAAGTGCATTTCCGCAAAAACAGCATCTCTTTTTGCTTATACCGCGAAAAATGCGTGTGTTGTTGTCTCGGATGATGAGAAAGCTGCTGAGCACATGTATGAATACGGTAACAATTTGGGCATAGCATATCAGCTAGTTGACGATCTGCTTGAGTATCTAGAGATGTTTGAAGATAAGAAATCCGAGTTTGAGTCAAGGACTTTACCTCTGATATATGAAGAGCGCTATGGGTTTGAAGAGGCGGTTGCAAGAACTCTCAGCCTGATTAAAAAATATGCGGCCAAGAGCAAAAAAGCCCTTGACTATTTTACAGACTCTGAAAGTAAAGGAAAGCTCGACAAGATGATTGACTACATGACTGTGGATTTACTTCGCAACTATGTAAGCAAGAATAAGGAAGTTGTAAGGTTGCTTGAAGATTATAGTGTATGTTCAGGGTAATTTTTGTAAAAGGTTAAAGTTAGGTTTTCATCCTCTTTCTCAGGATTTTGCCTGAGTTTTTGAGAACTTTTTCGGGTTCGTCAATTCCCGCTCCGAGCAGTACTTTTCTGGCCGTATCTGTGTTTATAAAGTCCGAGGGCGAGTGTGCATCGGTGTTTATGACCAGTTCGCACTTCACTTTTGCTGCGATCCTTGCAACATGACCGTTTGTCAGGCAATGACCTTTTCTTGATGAAATTTCGAGGAATATGCCATTTGATGCTGCAATTTCAGCCGTTTCGAGATCAATCAATCCGGGATGGGCTAGAATATCAATCTCTTCCTGAACGGCAGCGAAGTTTGTTCCTTCCTTCACAGGCTCGGCAATCGTTTCGCCATGAACGACAACGATTTCAGCCCCCTCTTTTCTTGCGAGCTCAACTGCCCTTCCAATAAGCTTTGGAGGCACGTGGGTAATTTCAACACCAAAAATAATTTCAAGTTCGTAATCGTCCCTTAAATCTTGAAGTCTCCTCAAATTATCCATTATCCAGGGAATCGAGGAAAAATCTGCGTGATCTGTTATAGCAACACCTTCATTTCCGAGTGCTGCCATCCTTCTTGCAATTTCTGAGGGAATGAGTTCGCCATCACTGAAAACGGAATGCACGTGAAGGTCAATCATACACAAGAATTAAATAGGCATTTGAAAAACCTTTCTACGTGGCAGGATTGAGAAGGCTTGTATTGGATGTGCTTAAGCCGCATGAACCGGGCAACATTGTGCTAGCTCTGAAACTCAGTGAGCTTGAGAATGTAGACGGAGTAAACCTTAGCCTGTACGAGATCGATCAGACCACTGAAAACATCAAAATTACAATAGTGGGAAACGATATGAATTTTGAAAAAATAAGGAAGGTTATTGAGGATTTGGGCGGAGTAATCCACAGTATAGACGAAATCGTTGCTGGAAATAAAATAGTTGAGACAGTTGAAACAGAGCAGGACAGGTAAATTCTGCCAAAATATTTGGTTTGGTTTTTTATAATTTCTTTAAACAGAAAACTGGGATATTTGCCTTTTTGATGATGTGCTAGATGGGAGAAGGAAAAAATTTTAAAATAAAAAATGGAATTCAGGCGATTCCGAGTGTCTCGTTTGTTATCTTGATGCTCTCTTCTTTTGAGGCGAGCTCAAACATTGCTCTTATCGCGTCGATGTTCTCTGGCACGACTATCGCTTCCTGGTGGATGGCCTGGGTTACGAACAACTCACCATCCACAACTGCTATTGAATCCTTCCAGACAACGTTCTCAAAGAGGTCGTAGCGGAGTCTGAGCTCTCTTGCGTACTCTATTACCTTTGCAGTTGAGGTGAACCCATCATCTGCTGAGATGAGCATAATTCTCGGCTCGCTGGAGAGAGCTTCGATTACATCTTCAGCCTTAACATTATCGACCATCTCCATGCTAACAGCGTGGACGTGCATGAGTGTGGTTGGTACCTTGAAGGCTGTGGTTATGATGTTAACATCCGGCATAACAGTCTGAACATCCGGGCCGTGGTGAGAGGGCAGCTTTATTGGATTTGGAGCAATTGCGTTCTGCAAACCTTTCTTATCCTCTTTTGGATCTACTGCTCTTCTTATCATCGTTGCTCTAACCTTCTTTATTCCGAAGTTCTTCTTAACGGTGTAGATCAGTCTTGTAAGGCCGGTGGTGTTACAGCTAACAACTCTCACAAAATTCTTTCCTATTGCCTGTTCATAGTTTGCGAGTGCATTGAATGAAACTTCGGCCACATCCTTTTTCTCTCCACCCTGGAAAATGGCTTTCACTCCTGCCTTCTCATACATACTCTTGTTTTCAGCTCCGATTTTTCCGGGAGAACAGTCAATAACTATGTCAACTTCCTGAAGCAAATCTTCAATAGTACCTTCAATTGGAACTCCAGCTTCTTCAAATACTTTAACTCTATCAGGAATGGCTGCATACAGTTTGAATCCTCTTTTTACGGCAAGTTTTGCCTCAAAGTCTGGTTTGGTTTTTGTTACTCCCACAACCTCCATGTCCTTCTGGAGGTTGATCGCGTCAGCAACTCTCTTTCCAATCGTACCGTACCCATTTATTGCAACCTTCACCTTCTTCATTCTACCACCACCTTGTGACTCCTCATATCAATTAAAACGATTTTACCCTCCACTTCGGCTTGTTCGCCAAGAATCCCATAGAGTTTTAATTTTTCCCCATCCACTTCAATTCTAACAACATCGCTCATAACAACTTCTTCGTGCCCATTTTTAACGAGCACCACTTTTGATTCGCACATCAAACCACCTTTTTAATTTTTGGCGTCGAACGTTAAAAACTGTTCCGGTCAAATTTATTTCAAGAGTTTTGATATAAAGAATCCGGAGCAGTTGTGCATGTGTGGATATGTTCTGATAACTTTATCCCAGAAGGGAAAGTTCTTTCCCCTGAATTCTGTAATACCTCTTGTCCCTATCCTTGCATCTATAGTCTCAACTCTGAAGAATTCTGATGCATAGAGAATATTCTCTTCGTTCTCTTCAAACGTCAGTGAGCATGTGGAGTAGACAGCCAATCCCCCCTCCTTCAGATTTCTAAACGCATTCTTTAGCATTTTACGCTGAATCGTTATTGTAGCTCTGTATTTTGCAGGATCGTAACGCCACTTAACACATGGGTGGGTTCTTAGCGTGCCGGTTGAGGAGCACGGAGGATCAATCAACACTCTGTCGACCTCTCCAGCAGAAAATCTGGCACCGTCTGCAAGCGCGTATTCTACGTTTTTGACGCCAAGAATCTTCATCTTCACCTTCATTCTTTTGAGCCTCTCTGCTGAATTGTCCACGGCTATTATTTTACCCTTATTTTCCATCAGCATGGCAATATGGCTGGTTTTTGAGCCAGGAGCCGCAGCAAGATCGAGAATTGTTTCTCCCGGCTCAGGTTTTAGCACGTGAGAAACGAAGGCGGAGGCGAGATCTTGGATTATATAGTAACCTTTATTGTGCCATTCTAATGCGGCAGGTGGTTTTACGTATGATAAAACTCTAAAAACTTCCGGCAATGGAGTCTCCTGAATGACAACCCCATTCTCTTCAAGGTACTTTCTAACGGATTCTATGGATGTTTTTAGCTCGTTAACTCTAACGTAAACGGGCTGGTTTTCAACGTCTGCAATCATCAACTCAATTGCCTGCTTCTCTCCAAGCAGGTCGATAGTATATTTAACGAACCAGTCTGGATGGAAATATTTCAGGGCTAGGTATCCAATCCTATCCTCTTTTTTTATTTTTTCTATTTCTTCTTTCAGATTTATCCTTTCGGCTTTCCTCATTACGGCATTGACGAGAGCTGCAGCTCCTTTTCCAAATCTTCGCTTTGCTATTCTTACAGCAGAATCCGTAGCAAGAGGGGGTGGAACATTCTTGTAAAGCATTTCGTAGATGCCGATTCTCAGGAGATTTCGGATGAACGGTTTCAGATCATCAACCTTTTTGTTTTCAAGGCAAAGATTTATGAGTAAATCAATGGCGTTCCTTCTTTTCAGCGTCTCCATTACATACGCATGGACGCTACCTCTAATTTTGTAATCTACTTTTTCCTTCGAAAACCTCTTCCTAAGAGCTTCTTTTGCGGAAATTACTTCTTCCTCTATATTTTGTAATACTTCGGCAGCAATCTCCTGGGTAAATACCATTTCCGGCATTTTCAGATTACAACCATCTGCGCGTGCCAGCAACCACCTATTTTTATGACATTCTTTTCATCAATTATTCCAATTTTTATTGCAAATTTGACCGCTTTCTCCCCCGTTATGTTTGCAATCGTTGCAGTCTGAAGTGCACGTTTAACTTCTTCTTCTCCAACCTCCCTCTCCCCGTAGAAGTCTTCCTTGACCTCTATTTTCAAATCTCCTTCTCTGAACGTTTTCCCGACTATGTCCGAATCGCATACCGCAACAAGCACTTCTCCTCGAACCCTGTAAACCTTCAGTCTGAACATTAGATACTCCTCACGGGGTGCTTCGCTCCGCATGCAAGGCATTTGAGGAACAGCACCCTCTCTTCCCTCACGAACTCGGTATCTGGGGCGCCGCACTCCTTACAGAGTACGTAATCTTTTACGTATGAATTGATCTCCTTCTGAACTTCGTCTTCTGTGAACTTACCCTGCAGTATCACTCTTCCGCTTTCGAGGAATCCAGCAGTACCCATTGACTTAAGGAGGTACTTGAATACGTGCTCTTCACTTCTGTTCAGGGTTTTCGCTACCTGTGCGAAATTCTTGATTATGGTTCTGCTCCCCTCCCTCTGAATACTGACCTTTGGAATTTCAAATCTCTCTCTTCTCTTGACTATTTCTTTTGGTAATTCTTCAATGGCCTTCTCAAGCAGTTCTTCGTAGCTTCTCAAACCACTCACCTCCTGATTATCTTTTTCACCGGCGAATAAATAATTCTTTTCCACCGTTTATGGTGGGGTGCGGGATGGAAGTTTTGGAATTGTTGTATAAGTATTTATAGATGACCTAGCCGTTTGGCGAATCATTAACCTTAAATTTGTTGCAGGTCATCTGGCTTTTCAATTTTAAGGAATCTCAGTCTTAGACCTCTCAGCATAGTTTCAATGATTTTCTCCGGGTTTTTGCTGTAGTAGAAAAGATGGGTTTCACAGTTGCAGTCCGAGCAACCAAAGGATTTGATACCTTCAAAAATCTCCGAGAGTTTGTTGGCAAGCTCACACTCAAGTCTCTTATCACCAGGAATTGCAATGGCAAAAATTTCATCGGCAACCATTGTAAGATAATCAATGTGCCACCTCAACCTCTTTTCTTTCCTGAAATGTCGTTTTATTCTGTGCATTAACCCATTCAATGCACTGCCAGTGTAGATGTAATAACCGGGTTTGAAACTCAAAGTCCCCAGCGCGCCTACTTTCAGGCTTTCTTCCGTGTTCAGTTTGAGGATCAGGAGATAACTCCCTTTAGACATTGAAATATCTCTGCTTTCGGGTGGAATTATAAGTTGTCTGCGAAATTGGGAGGTCGCGTCTCGAAACCAATCTCCACGAAATCAGCCATATCAGTTCTTCAAATTTAGAAATCACCACAAACATTTTATCATCTCGATAACAATCTATTATCTATAATGAAGAGCGAGTCGGGACAGGTAAGTGCTGACTACATAGTTGGAATTACATTGTTTCTTTTTGGCGTATTTATTATATTCCAGGTTTCATCAAATATAGTTTCACCTCTTACTGGAAAAAGCAATGAAAAGCAGTTTATTGCTGAATCTATTTCGGATTATCTTTTAATCGAATTCTCCGAGGGAAATGTGTCTAACGTTGTTAACATATCAAAAATGCAGGCACTTTTCTCGTCTGGATATACCAACTTTCTTGATGAGATAGGACTGTCTCATACCAAATACAACATTAACGTCTCTGTAAGAACTGTCAACGGGTTGGAGATAGCCAATGTTGGGCCAGAATTACCGCAATATGCTGATTTTGGATACATTAAGAGATTTATCGTTTCTAATGATATTAATGAGCCGATGGTGCTGGAGGTGTATGTCTGGTGAAAATGGATGAAAAAGCTCAAACTTTCACATTTGAGGCGGCAATGTCCGTACTCTTGATCGTTCTGGTTCTTCTTTACATAATTATGGCAGTCTCCATAACACCTCTCACATCTTCTGCAGCTAACGTTCATGTGGAAAATCAGCTTGAGCGGTATGGGATGGATATCCTAAACGTTATGAGCTACAAGAAACCAAACGAGGAATACAGTCCGCTAAAAGCAGCTCTGCTTTACTGGGATGGAGAAACGATGTATGGCGGCATTTATGATTACTATGGTTCTGCAGAGTTAAAAACGTTTATCGAGCAGACGCTTGTCAGGGAGGGAATCGCCTACAATATTGAGGTGTTGTATTTCAGGGTCATTAATGATACACGGGTTATTGAGAGCAGATACTTTGTATTGAATGGAAACCCCTCAGATAACGCAGTTACGGTTTCCAAAATAATTCCGCTATATGATTCCGATTACGGCCAGCAGGGAATTAAAACTCTGACCTATGATGTGGATGGAAATGCCACTGCTCTCTATAATTTGATAGAAGTGAGATTAACCCTGTGGAGGATGTGATATGGATAACAAAGGTCAGCTTCTACTGCTTACAGCCTTTTTAATGGCAATTGGTTTAGTTGTACTTATCACACTTACGAATAATGTTCTTTACAGTCTTAATCTTCCAGCTCTTGTCAAAGTTCAGGAGAGATCGAAAATTGAAGATTCGGTGATGGTGTTTGAGGATCAGGTTAACTGGCTTTTAGAATACTTCCTCAAAAATAACCTGGATGATGCAAACGCTACGAGAATTCTGAGAGAGCAGATGGTGCGTCTCTCAGATCTTTTGGAGAATCTCTATGCGTCCCATGGGGTGGCTCTGGATGTTGAGGTTGATGTGAATCAAACCAGGGCGGAGAAAGTGCTCATTTCTGATGTGTCTGTCACCAAAAGCTCCACGGTCAACATGAGTACCCACACTTTTCCAAAGGGCTCGCTGGTAATAGCTGTTGACAATAACCAGTGGTTCCTGAACGATTCCGATACTACCAACGATCTTTTGGCTCTGAGAACCTTTGGACTGGTTTACAGAACTCTGAATGATAGGAATGAAAATACAACTCCCCTTGACGATGTTGCGATTCCTGTTTACAGGGTTATAGAAGATCCAAGGGGCTCTAGTAGAGACGCTTATGCTGATCCATACGGAATTCCGTACAGTGTAACACTGACAGTCAGGCAGATTGTAGATGGTAAAAACAAAACAGAAGTCACAGGAAGTGTGGAATCGAGATCATTTGCCGGTGGACCGTTTATAATAGATGCGAATGACATTTCCAGCGCGGAGAGGACGTGGATAATAAATGAAGCCAAAAACCTCAGTCTGGATATTTATGAGCTTGACACCTCTTTTACATACGATTTCAGTGTTTTAATGTATAAAGCTCCGAGAATCGCGATTTATCCAGAGGAGGGTCAGGCAGGCATAATTGAGAAGTATTTTGAGCTATCTGGTTTGACCGATAAGGAATATATCCTACTCAACACGACGGAAATTGAGCAAGGAGCTTTGAAGGACGTTGACGTTCTTTTCACGCCTCATGCAGACATCGACGAAGCATTCGATCCTAACGCCAATGTTACAGATACGGCAGCATATAAAATCCTCAAGTGGGTTTCGGCTGGCGGTGTTTACCATGTTGAGTGTAAAGGTGTTGAATCAGTGGACGACGTAATTGAAAAGGTTGATATGAATCTTCATCCGTGGTATGGTTTTATTGGTGTTGAACCAGATCCGAATAAGCTGGGTAAAGACAATGAGGGTAAGATTCTTGATACAGTGTTCACATCCAACGCTACACTCTTTATATCTCAGACGTACGCGCCCGACGGCACGGTGCCACCAAGAGGAGGTAGCGTACCATCATTCCTCTTTAGAATCGATAGCAATCCAGACGCTGTACCTTTGATAAACGCTTCAGACGGTACTAGGGAGGCGATAGTGCTTGCATATGCGCCCTTTGATAACGGACACGTAATCTATCTGGGAGGGCATGATCAGACCGAAAGCGGCGGCACTCCTACACCACAGAGGGCAATGCTTGTCTTCGATACCTTCATGCTGGCAAAAGCGGTCAAGGTGATTCCTGCTTACAAGGCGCATATTAGGATTCTCCTGAACTATTCTGACGGATCCACCACGTTTTTTAAGGAAATCAATATGACTTATCAGAAAACGCTCGAAGAAATTTCTGAAGAAGCTGTTACGGAACTTTCAAATTCGAATCTGTCTGTGGACTTCGTTTATCCGAAGGATGGTTACATTTTGAATGGAACTGTAGAGGTTAGGGTGGCTGCAAATGGCTCCAGCACATACTTTGAGATAGATAACACCGGATGGGTGGCTATGAACAAAATTGGCACGGATTTATGGAATTTAACCATAAACACTACGGATTATGCTGACGGAACGCATTTGTTTGCGGCAAAAACTGTAGATGGAGGAGCGTTTGCGTACAAATCGATAAAGGTTACTTTCATAAATGGGGCCGGGAGCCAGCCAGGAGTTGGAGCTGAGTGGGAAGGAACGCTTAAAGTAAATGCTAAGAAGAACTCTATCGGAATAAAGCTCGAGGTCTGGACAAGAGATGAGGAAAATAAGGGCAAGAAGGAACCACTCTCCAACGCTTCTGTGAACATATCTGTCAGGAAAAAGGACACTGATGAAGTGATTTACAGTGGTATTACAGGTCTTACCGATTCTAACGGAAAGTTTGAGGGTGAAATTAAGAAAGAGACGAATGATGCGTACTGGTACCTCAAAAAAGGTACCGGTAGCAGCCCAATATATCTTGGAACATGGAAGTTCGTGGATGGTGAGGAATATGTCGTAGTTGCGGAGGTAAGAAAAGATGGGAAACTGCAGTATTTCGAAAAAGAATTCAAGTACTAAAGGAGTCTCGACTCTGGTTGAGACTCTTTTTCTTCTTTCAATAACCTCGCTGCTGATCGGTATAGTTCTTATTAACTTCTATTCAATCCATGACAATATACAGGATACGAGCACCCGTTCAATTCTCACCAATGTTGCCGGAAAGATTGCACAGGACGTGCATACCGTATATGCTCTTGCAATCAGACCGGGAAATTTTGTACTTGAAAAAAAGCTCGAAATACCTGATAAAGTGGAAGGATCACAGTATATTATAGAGTTAAGGACTGGCGAAGTAATTGTTAGACAGGGTGAAATTGAAGTCAAGGCTGTTATAAGCTCTAAAGCTCCTGTTGAAAACTCCACTGCGAACAGTTACAATGCGTATCTGGTTTATAATTTAACAAAGGGGAAAATCGAGGTCGTTAACAAATGAAAGATAGGGCCGTTTCAACCCAGGTTGGGATGATACTTGTATTTGGACTGGTTGTTGTAGCAGTCAGTATGATCTATACCGGATCCAAGCCCATAGTTGAGGGCATGATAACCTCAAGTCATGAAATGGCTTTAGAACAGTCACTGACGTTGCTTCATTCAAATCTCATGAAAGTAGCTTTTGACGGTGTTCCTGTAAGAGTAACCGAATTTAGAACGTATGAAGGATCAGTTTCTGTTTTGAATGAATCATACGTGAATCTGAACAATACAATCCTTCATTTGGGCCGTATAGTTTATGAGGGAGAGAAAAAGAAGGTGATAATAGAGAATGGTGGGGTTTTTGCTGTTTATGGTGACAATGTATTGATTCTCAAAGATCCGTTTGTGATCAGCAGGGGTAATGTCACGGTTTTTCAGGTAATTCAGTTGAAGGGAATTGGATCAACAGCCGGTAAGGGAGTTTTGAGGATTAGACTGGAAAGTCTAGGAGGTGGTGTGTTTGAGGCGACCAATAAGACAATAATCATCCATTCTGATCTTAGGGATAAGTGGGCAGAAATACTCAGAGACAATAATTTTAATGTTACTGTAGATGGTAATAATGTGATTGCGACGTGCAATTCCGAAAAGCTGTTGGTTAAGTATATAATTGTTAAAGTTGAGCTTTTAAGATGATGTGAAATGAAGGATATAGATAAGGCTCAATCTGAAGTTGTTGGATGGTTAATGGCCTTTGCAATCTTAACTGCAGCAGCTTCACTCATATTCGTTTCCTCGTATCCTTACATATCCAGTAGCATAAAAAGTTCAAAACTGGAAATTGGGAAAGTGCAGATGACTCTCCTGGATTATTCTACAAGTAGATCATCGCTGGGAGATGTCCCATCGCAGATCATCAAGTTTAACCTTAATGACGGAACTCTGACTGTGGAGCCGGGTGGCAACAATCTCACAATATGGGCTGTTTTTAAAAACGGATCGCTGGAGGAGAGGTACGTTATTTACTCGGGTCCAATTGGGCGCGTAATCTATTCTGTGGGTGGTGAGGAAATTGGATACGAAGGAGGAGGTGTCTGGAAGAAAACAGATGATTCTGTAGTAATGCTCACGCCCCCAGAGTTTCATTTTAAGACAGATACACTTACCCTTCCGATAATCAAGATTGTCTCGCAGGGATCTATTGGTGGAAAAGGAATCGTTGGATTGAATGTCAGAAAAGAGGGAGTAACTGTATATTATCCGAACACAACCAACAATGAAAAATTTGTAAACCCACTTGTCTGCAACTGGCTGGAATTGGAAATAAAAAGCGATTTCTGGAAAGGATGGAAGGCATACTTTGAGGAAAGAACAGATGCAGAAATAACGCATATTGATGAGGGCAACAAGAGTGTACGTGTAATTATGGCAACCAAATCAGCGTCGATTGAGAGGACGTATTCAGTGCCAATTCATTTAAACAGGCTGAACACTTCTGATCCTGAGCCTGTAAAGACTTTCGTAATCAATTTTAATGAGCTACAATCAAACTTTAACCTGATATGGAGAACGAACACCGATCCCGAACTGCTAATACTGTTCAAGAAGACAAAGGGCGGTGGTAACAACACGTTTCAGATTGCGGTAGTTTATGGAAATGATACGAAATACGAATCCTGGCAGACGGAAAGTGGAATTAGCTGGGATGCGTCAAATGATTCCTACAGTCTCAACCTGCTGGATGATAACATAACCATGGTCTATCAGAAACCCCAGGGTTTCACAGCTCCAACAGATTTTCAGTTTACAAATCAGCCTGAGAAACCTACGTGGACGTGGGGTAGTGATTTAAACAACACGGATTATGTGAGTGCTGAAGAGGGCGACTGGACTGCACCACCAAATAAGTCTCTGAAGGAAGTAATCGAGCATTATCTCAGGGTTCTGGCAATTCAGACATCGCCGGACATAACAATATCTGAAGATCCTAAAACTCCTGCGTCGATGGGTTTCAACAAAGATCTGACGACAATCGAGCTTTATGTGGAGCAACAGCCACCTGTAATTACATATCTGCACATTACTGAGCATAGAATCCGTATAGATATATAGCTTCAAACAATGTGCCAGAAACACTTTTAAGACAAATAAACGAAGAGCGGTTTCTGTGGACACGGTGTTTGTTATAGATTCAAGTGTCATTTTTCTCAGGAAAGTGCACAATGAAGCTGTCACGATTCCCGAAGTACTTGAGGAAATAAAAGATGAAGATTCCAGACTGTATCTCTCTCTGGTTGATTTGAGGGTTGAGGAGGCCAGTGAAGAGAGCATTAAAAAAGTAAAGAAAGCGGCAAGGAAGACTGGTGATATATACAAGCTTTCAGATACCGACATAAGGCTGATTGCTAGAGCCCTCGATGAGGCAAAGAGTGGTAAAAAACCGGTTCTCGTTACAGATGATTATTCAATTCAGAATGTGGCCTTGCTACTTGGTATCGAGGTTGAAACTGTTATACAGCCTGGAATTTCCAAAGCTTTTAAATGGATTAAGGTGTGTAGAGGTTGTGGGAGGAAGGTGACAGAGGGCGATGTTTGTCCGGTATGTGGTAGTGAAGTTGTTGTGAGGAGGGTTAAGAAGTGAGGAGAATTGAAGATCTTGTTGAAAAAGCAAAAAAATTGAAGGAGAAGGGGTTAACAACCGGCGAAATTGCTGATGAACTTAACGTGTCAAGAGATACTGCATTATGGTTACTTACTAAAGCTAGAGAGGATCTCACTCCTCCATCCGATATCTATATTGAGTGGAGGAGACTTTCAAATCCATCCAGGTTGAGAAATATTGCTGGAATAATGGCTGACATGATTCTGGAGGCTGTTGAGGAAGAACCAGAAGTTGTGGTTGGTGTGGCCACCACTGGTCTGCCAATAGCAACGATGGTTGCTGAAGAACTCTATGCGGACCTCAGCATTTACTATCCAAAGAAGCTGAAGTGGGAAAAGGATGTCCAGCAGATAAGTGGTGTTTTCAGTGAGAATTATGCCAAGGTTGATGGGAGGAAATGTGTTGTTGTCGACGATATAATCACAAGCGGATCGACAATAAGAGAAGTGGCTGAATACGTGACAAAGAAGGATGCAAAGGTGCTTTGCGCTTCGGTAATCATCGATAAAAAGGGGATTGATGAGATTGATGGCTTTCCCATACTCAGCATATTCAAAATCCTGAGACTGTAGAATGGAAGTCTGCATACTCATCCCGACACTAAATGAGGAGAAAACTATTGGGGAGGTAATCGATTCTTTCTTACACCAGGGATTCACGAATATCGTTGTCATTGATGGAAACAGCACCGACAGGACGAGAGAGATAGCCAAGAGCAAGGGTGCAAAGGTCATTGTTCAGAGCGGAAAAGGGAAAGGGCAGGCAGTCAAAGAAGCTTTTCAGCTCATAGATAGCGACGTTGTTGTGATAATAGATGGTGATGGCACGTATCTACCGGAGGAAGTACACAAGCTTCTGGAGCCAATAAAAAAGGGAATTGCCGATCATGTTGTTGGAAACAGGTTTGTTAACTTTGAAAAGGGGGCATTCACTAAACTCAACCTCATAGGAAACAAGATCCTGAACTTCTTCTTCAGACTGACCTATGGAGTTGATTTGCACGATATCCTTTCCGGTTACAGGGCACTGAAAAGAGATGTTTACAAGAATGTGGAACTAAGGAAACAAGGTTTTGAGGTAGAAACCGAGCTGACAGTTGAAACCATAGCAAAGGGATTCTCGATTCTTGAGGTGCCCATAACCTATAGGAAGAGGGGTGGCAGAACAAAACTACACCCCTTGAAGGATGGTTTCAAAATTGCCACAACCATATACGAGTTGCTTAAACGCTACAGTCCGGGAAGATACTTCTACTTCCTTGGATCGTTTTTAATTCTGGTCGGTCTTCTGATAGGGCTGTATGTGGTTTACGACTGGTTCAAGAACATCAGCCACTACCTTCTTGCAATCCTGACAGCCCTTCTGATAATTTCCGGTTTGCAGATCATTGTTTTTGGAATGATGAGCGATTTTGTGTTTAGAAGTACTGCCCAGATGAGGAGAGAGTTAATAGCCGTGAAGGATGAATTAAAGCGTATCAGGGATGATCTGGATGCTGGAGGAAAGATGGACGCCAAAGAAAATAGAGGATCTCTTTGAGCTGGATCTACATGAGTTGGGAGAGAAAGCAGACTCTATTAATCGAAAGAATAATCTCGTTACATTTGTTGTTAACAGGCATATAAATTACACAAACGTATGCGTTTCGAAATGCTCTCTCTGCGCTTTTTACCGAAATCCGGAAGACAGCGATGCATATTTCATGAGTATTGAAGAGATTTTGAGAAAGGTTGGTGAGGCAGTAAAGGCAGGGGCGACGGAATTACACATCGTTGGTTCTCACCATCCGGAGTTGAGTATTGAGTATTTTGAGGAAATGTTCTCGGAAATAAAGCGCAGATTTCCGCATGTTATCATAAAGGCTTTAACGGCAACTGAGGTTCACTATCTCTCCAAACAGGAAAAGATGAGCGTTAGGGAGGTGCTCTCCCGACTCAAGGATGCTGGATTACAGGCCATGCCTGGCGGGGGAGCAGAGATACTTGATGATGAAATAAGGAAAATAGTGTGCCCCAACAAGGCAAAGGCTGATGAATGGCTGGAGGTTATGCGTACAGCTCATGAGCTTGGAATAAGGAGCAATGCAACTATGCTTTTTGGACACATCGAGGAAATACGCCATAGAGCAATCCACCTCTACAAATTATGGAAGCTTCAGGAAGAGACAGGTGGTTTTGTAGCTTTCATACCCCTTGTGTTTCACCCCGAGAATACAAAGCTGAAAGAGATGGGACTGGTTAGTGAGAAAACGAATCCTATTGATGTTCTCAAGACAATTGCAGTTTCCAGAATAGTGCTCAGCAATTTCGCAAGTGTTAGGGCTTACTGGGTTATGCTTGGGGAGAAGCTTGCCCAGATAGCTCTGAACTATGGGGCAAACGATATTGATGGAACTCTCATGGAGGAAAAAATTACGCATGCGGCCGGGGCAACAACACCTCTCTACCTTCCAAAAGAGAAGATTTTAAATCTTATACGGGGAGCTAAGAAAATCCCAGCGGAGAGGGATACGTTCTACAACATCCTGAGGGTGTATCAATGAGGGTCGGGAAATTCGGATTCCTCAACAACTTTCTGCCGTACTACTGGCTGGAAAAGCAGAACGTTGAGGTTGTTGAAGCGCCACCAAAAAAACTCGCAGAAATGCTGGAGAATGGAGAGATTGATTTTGCACCCGTCCCGTCATTCTATTTTCTGAAGAACAAGGAAAGGTTGAAGAATTATGATTTCTGCGTAGCTTCAGAGGGTAGAGTCCTCAGCGTTATTGTTATTTCCAAGAAGAAAACCCTCGATGATGGATGTATTGCGGTTACAAATGAGACAATGACATCTGTAAACCTGCTGAGGCTCATCTTAAAGGAAAGAGGTATGAAGAACAGGATTGTTTTGATGGACAAAAACAATGCATGTGATCTACTCAAATACTGCGACCATGCCCTTGTTATTGGGGATGAAGCAATAAAGGCGAGAATGCAGAATCGGGTTGTAATGGATCTGGGTGAGGAGTGGTACGAATTAACAGGATATCCAATGGTTTTTGGGGTTTCTGCATCACTTAAAAACAGGGATGCCAGCGAGATCAACAGGAGGCTTATGGAGTCTGTTGAGTGGGGTCTTAATAATATGAATATAATCGTGGATGAGGCAAAAAAGAAATTCAACCTTCCATCAGAGTTTCTTGAGGAATACTTCAGGTGTTTGAACTACAGGCTGGGCAGTAAGGAGAAGAGAGGACTCGAAATATTCGAGGAGATGTGCCGTGAAAACGGATTACTTTGAGTACGTAAGGAAAAATCTGGAAAATGAAGATTTGAGCTTTGAGGAAGCTCTGCAGCTTTTTGATCTACCCCTACCTGTCGTAGGAAAAATTGCGGATGAAATCAGGAAAAAGAAATGTGGTGATCTCGTTACGTTTGTTGTTGACAGGAACATAAATTACACGAACTACTGTATTTCGAAGTGCAAGTTCTGCGCCTTTTATGCCAAGAGTAAGGACGAAAGCTATGTTTTGAGCAAGGAGGAGATTTTAAACAAGATTAAAGAGGCTGTTGAGGTTGGAGCAACACAAATACTGATGCAGGGAGGAATAAATCCTGACCTTGGAATTGAATGGTTTGAGGATGTTTTCTCTGAAATAAAGCGAAGATTTCCAAACATTCAGCTCCACAGTCTCTCACCTCCAGAAATAGACTTCCTTTCAAAAAAGGAAGGAATGAGCGTAAGAGAAGTGCTTGAAAGGTTGAGGGATGCTGGTCTTGACTCGTTGCCTGGTGGCGGGGCAGAGATTCTCAGCAACAGGGTTCGTGCAGCCATAAGTCCAAACAAGGTGGATGCAGATGGATGGATAAGGGTGATGGAGACTGCACATAAGCTTGGAATGAGAACAACAGCTACTATGATGTTTGGACATGTAGAAAGCAACGAGGATATTGTGGAACATCTCTTCAGGATAAGAGATCTGCAGAAAAGGACAAATGGATTCACAGCTTTTATCCCCTGGTCATTCCAGCCGAACAGAACTAAGCTGTATGAGGTTGTGAAGGAGCCGGCTCCGGCAACAAGATACCTCCAGATTCTTGCTATTTCAAGAATAGTCTTGCACAACATAAGGAACATCCAGGTTTCCTGGCTGACTCAGGGCTTTGAAGTCGCAAAAATAGCCCTGTTTTTTGGAGGGAATGATTTCGGCGGTACAATGCTTGAAGAGAATGTTGTGAGGGCAACTGGAAAACCCTTTACCCCTGCTAGGGTAGAGGATATCGTAAATGCTGTAAAATCTGTTGGCAGGCCAGTGGCGCAGAGAACAACGCTTTATGAAATTATAAGGTATTTCTAAGGCGGATATTGTAAAACACTTTAAATAAGGCAGACACTAAAAAATAGGGGGTTTCTGTGGGAGTGAATGAGGGCGGTAGATTTCTCATGCATTTTCAGCCGTTTACTTCATGATACTTTTAAGACTCTTTTCATTAAGTGGGAGTTTTTGCAAATACAACTTTCTACCAAGAAGAAAGAACGGATAATCTACTTTTGCGGGGTCATTGGGGTATAGCATTCTTGCAAACTCTGTTACCCTTACCACATCTTTCCAATTCAAATTTTTGAGGGATGGGATGATACCTAAGCATATGGCAACCCTAGCAACGTTTTTGTCAAGCGGTACGAAGAGGTCTTTTGGAGAAAAGTGATCAAATGCCTTCAAGTCGGGATAGTCTCTGACCATCCAGCGCATGTACATCCAAGCCTTCTTTCTTGCAGAATTCCTGTCCTTTCCCATGCGAATGATGTGGCTTCCAATCTGCTCAACAAAATCGTAAGGTCTTTGAAATTCTCTGCTATACTTGATGAGGTTACCATTTGCTTTTTCAATCACAAATCTGTTAACGCTTGCAAGAATTTCCGGAATCATTCTCTTAAGTCTACCAAGTGGTATGCCAATGCTAAAATCATCCAGAATTTTTCTAAAAACGTTTTCGTTAGTTATTTCGAACAGTTCTTCATCAAAATGCTCATATAAGCTTACTATAAGCTTTCTTGCATTATCTGCTTTCCTGATCACGTTACCTTCATCTATGGATGCGACGAGCAGGAGATAATGTGATGTTCTTTTCCTTTTTTCGTAATTTTTGGAATAGGGATCTACAGGCAGCTTAGGCTCACGATTTGGGTCAAACTGCAAGTCTGGCTCTTTAGATTTTTCTTCAATAAAGTTTCTAAGCATCTCAACAAGTTCATACTCCATTTACACCACCTCAAGCCCCACAAAGTAGGCAGACCCCAGAATTTTTTCCAAAACTATCGAGGCAAATAGATATCCAGCTTCCCTATAATAATCTGCTAGCATGTACCCTCGGATTTCATTTTTTAAATAATCAAAAAGAACTATTCGGTATGTATTTTCGAGTTTTCCCCTAAACGGATCGGTGTATGTCTTTGATGTGAGAAAGTATATATTCTCGATGCCATTGGTACTCTTTATTGCACGTAACACTTGTGGGAGTATTCTTTTACATTTCTTTTTAAGCTCCGACATTTGCAGGTTGTAGTTCTTAATGGGGTCAGTGATCTTCAAAAAGCCATGGTAGCCGATAATATTATGACTTTCCAATCTTCTTGAATAACTTTCTCCCGTACGTTCGCTCCTCCATGTTCCCATACGGCTTTGTAAAACAGACCGTTGTATCTAAGATAGGCAGGATAATCTTCAGAGGGTTTAATGACATCAGGGTGCTCTTTTTCTGCACAGTTTCTGAAGGATATGAGAGTCTCAGTTGCGTAGCTGTCAAAGTCGATAGATGTCTGCTTAAGGTCAAAAGCTGTTAATGGAGTTTTTAGGGAGATGATATCACTATCTGATCTTTTTCTACCAGAGCAAGCAATTATTATTGCAGATGAATCTTTTTGACGTTGTAAATTTTTAATGAAATTTTTAACTGGCAGCATTGCTGTTTTTACCGACATATATAATATTTCAATGGCTTAACCATTCTAATAAAAGTTTTTTTAATATCTTTTAATATCATTTAAGAAAATATATGAAAAAGATGAAGTCTAGGGTGATGCTTTGCCGTGCTTATTTACTAGCTTTTTCTTGCCTCAGATATTCACAAATATTATGGTGATATTGAAAATGGATCGAGGCAGTACTTCGTGTAAACTTAATGAATCATGATCTCTAGAAAAATACACTAAAAAATAGGGGTTACTCGATTTTGATGGTCTTCTTCTGTGCCTTTTCAGTCTTTGGAAGCACCACTTCGAGCACGCCGTTGTTGTACTTGGCTTTGACATCCTCGATCTTCACTTCGGCAGGCAGTGGAATCCTTCTGTAGACCTCGCCGTATCTCCTCTCCTGTCTTATGTAATCCTTGCCCTTCTCTTCTTTCTCCTCCTTTCTCTGGGCCTTTATCACGAGGTAACCATCCTCAACGTACAGCTCAATGTCCTCCTTGTTGAAGCCTGGTAAGTCTGCGATGACCTTGATCTTGTCTTCTTCGTCAATAACGTCAACCGGGAAGTCAACGAGCTCTTCAGGGCTAACGAAGAACCTTGTGGTTCTCTCAAACTCATCAAACAATCTGTTAAATCTTTCCTGCATTCTTCTTAACTCCTCAAATGGGTCGAACAGCCCTCTCATTTCCATCACCTCTTTAACTTTATTTTCATTACTTCATATACCTAACTTTTAGTTATCTTTCAAACTATTTAAACTTTTCGGTATGCTATATTTTGACAATGGGTTGGGGGTGGATGAACCAGAATAGAAACCAGAATAGAAGATGGATAATATTAAAAGTGGATTAATAAATTTATCAGTCCTTCCTTACCACTCTGAAAAATCCGACACGTGGGCAGTACAGGTCTCCCCTCTCTTTCATTTTGTAGAGAATCTCTTTTGCTTTTTCGGGGTTTATTCCATGTTCTTCTGCCATCTTCAGTATTTCTTCCTCTGGAGCACCTTTCTCATGTATGTTTTCAAGCTCTTCTACTATTCTCTTCATCGTCATAATTCTGTCTCTCTGAGTCTTTGATGTGCCTGTAAATGCATAGTCGATGTCAATCTCTCCTGTCTCTGGATCGATGGCTATCTGTTCCAGACTCTTTCTTACGATCCTTATGACTCTCTCAACGTCTTCGAGGGTGATTTGATCGCTCAGTCTCAGTCTCGCTGAAGCTTCTGCAAGTCTTATCAAAGCTTCAAGCTGTCTAGCAGTGACAGGCATTGGTGAATTCTCTTTAGCTTTCGATCTAAGGGAGAGGTAGAAGTTTGTTATCCTCTCTTTGGCCTCCTCAGTCAAAACGGGGAATACTGTCCTTTTTGCATATGCTATGTATTTTCTAAGTAATTCAGGCTCAATGGCAGGCTCAATTTTCTTTGCTTCAGATTCAACGGCTTCTCTGTTATACTCTGTTGAAACTATATTTTTGAGTTTTTCCAGCTTCTCTCCGAGTGCATGCGTGTCGAGAATGTGTTTTGCAAGCAATCTGTCTCTCTCTTCATCTGGGTCATCTGTAAGAACAAATATCAGATCAAATCTGGAGAGAAGGGTTGGCGACAGATCTATCTGTTCTGCAATGGGTGCATATCTGTCAAATCTACCATACTTTGGGTTTGCTGCTCCAAGCAACGCACATCTTGCCCTGAGAACAGCATTTATACCAGCCTTTGCTACACTTACGGTTTGCTGTTCCATTGCTTCATGCAAAGCACTTCTGTCCTCACTCCTCATCTTGTCAATTTCGTCCACAAGCGCAATACCCTTATCTGCCAAAACCAGAGCTCCTGCTTCGAGTGTCCATCTACCATCGTATTCGTCTCTTGTTGCTGTTGCAGTATTGTGGACGACGATTCCATTTGCTATGAAGCTGTGAGAATTCTCCACCGTTAGATCGTACACGTATTCGTAGGGACTCTCGATCTCTTGTTTCTCCTTGATCCTTTCCCAGAGTATATCGGAATATGCTAGGTTTTCCAAGTACTCAAGCTTTTCTGCCACCAATTTCTCCTGAGCTTTTAGTTCGTTTAGGATTTTTGTGATTTTGTCGTGTACGTTTTGGTCTTTGAGTTTTTCAGCGACATCGGTAAGAACTTTAAACGGGACCCTTACCGTCCTCCCTTTTCTTTTGAAATATTCGTAAAATAATGTTTTATTCAGATTTAATTCTTCTGGTTTTAGAGTAACACCGATTTCGTATTTGATTTCTTCTGGAATTTTGACTTTAATCATTTCGATGTTTGCCTTTGTTTTTAGATTTTCAACCACTCTCTGCAACACTTTTCTCGAAATGTGTCTCTTACCGCTTTCGACCAGTTGTCCGAAATTTGAGCCATACGTTTCATTAATACTCAATCCGTAAAACATTCTGATTTCTTTGATAATTTTGCCGACATCTGGAATCACATCAAAATTTGTATGTTCTTTCCCTTTTATTTCGAGCAATCTTTGAAGCTTTCTGGATTTCTCTGGATGCTCGAAACCTATTAATTTGGCAAACTTCTTGGCATTCTCTCTGTAAATTTTGAGTTCGTAGCGATCGTGTTTTTTGACGATCTCTCTTTCGTCTCCGTTATCAAGCGTGACTTTTGATATTTCGCCTTTACATTCTCTTTTCCTCAAGTACGATATTATTCCAAACCTCAACAGAGCGAGCTGGAGTTTTTTGGCGAGTTTCTCGCTCGTAGTGTCAAATTCAATGAATGACGAGCCATTTTTTCTTATAACGACAGTTCCGTCGCAGTCGAATAGACCTCTAATATATGCTGAAAGCTCTTTGTCTGGTAACGAAAGCAGAATTTCGCTCATGTCGAGTGCGTGGGATTTTGGAGAAACTGGAATTCCGAGCTTGTTCAGGATGTGCGCCACGATCTTCGAACTAAACCTGATACTCGGTGTCCTCCAACCTTCCGATTCTTCTTCGACCTCGAAACCAAAATCTTTGACGATTTTTTTAAATTTTCTTCTAAGCTCCTCATCGCCGTTTGAAAATCTGATGACGTATCCTCCTCTCGGAGTTCTGGTTATATCACCGTCACCGGCAATTAATCCGGCAAAGTAGAGGAACTTTTCGTCCAAGTACTTTGGTAGCTTTATCTTGTGTCCGTGATACTGCGAGAAACTTTCGATTTTTTCGGCAACCTTTTCCAGATCGTACTCGGCTTCTTCAGCCAGCTTAATGAGCGTTTTCAAGTTTATGTTTCCTACCGCGTTTTCGTTTATCCACGAGTAGTACAACGAGTCTTCGTTAACATCAAGCTTTTTAGCCAACTCTCTCGTCGTCAAACCTTTCTTGGTTTTTATCGTTTCTATGAGCTCTTTGACTAAGGATTTTACGCCGTAAACTGTGATATCCAAATCTTTTATAAGTTCGATTGTTAAAACCTTTCTGCCTTTGCATTTTAGTTCTCTTGCGGTTGCAATGAGCTCGTGCTTAAGATCTTTTGCTTTCTTCCACTTGATTTCTCCATTTTCGAGAACCAGAATCTTCGTTTCTGGTGTGGTGATAATTTCCTTGCCAGATTGCGTTTTGATTTTTATGAGCTTTTCTGGTGATTTGAGCTTCCACAGCGTATTTGATGGTTTAAAGGTCACTTTAGTTGGGTTTATCGTTTGAACTTTTATCGGTCTTTCTGGTGTTGAAGTGTATATGCCTTTTCTGAATTCAGTTAACTGCGTTGAGTCTACCAGCTTGCCAAGTTCAAAAACGCTGTTCTCCGTAAAAATAATGCTATCTGGAGCAACACAGAGACCGGCAGTCGTTGTACCCTTACCTGTAGTATAAACGCTTCTCGGCGCAATTCTGTGGACATAGCGGAGTAGCTGAGATTTAGCCACTCCTGGATCTCCAACGAGAAGAATGTGTATGTCTCCTCTTATTTCAGTCCCGTCCGGCAGTCTTTTTGGCACACCACCGAATAGCTGAAGTGCTATGGCCATTTTTATGTCCTCATGCCCGTATATCGAGGGAGCAATAGATCTCACAATTTTGTTGTATATGTCGGGGTCTTCACTCAGCTCTACTATCTTTTTCTTATCTTCCTCAGTAATCTCAAATTCTTCGTATTCTTGCTGTAAAATCTCTATTGAGTTGCCTTCTAAGTGAATATCCATGTGGAGGAGTTTTTTACTACCCATCGCCCTTGGCTGAGCCCTTACTATACCGTTGATGACCACTCTGTCTCCAGGGTTGATCTTGCCGGTGAGATCTCCCTCCAGCAGTACGTCGATGGTCTGTGGCTGTTCTCCACCTTTCAGGTTCTCTGGATACTCCTGGATCTTTATTCTCTGGCTGTCAATGGATATACTTTCTTCGGGCAAAAGGATGAATCTGCTCTTGGATTTACATGCTTTACATTCGTAGGGTTGCTTTATAGTATTCTCTTCCTGTGGCACTCTTACTTTTTTACCACATGTGCTGCAGACAAAAGTAGCTTCGACAATCCTTGGTCTCACTTCCGTTACTTTCCTTACGATTCCTTCTATTGCCACGAATTTTGAAATGTGCTCACTTCTGAGGTCCCTTATGAGAACTCTGCGTGACAGGGGGAGATTATAGAACCTTGCCTTGCAGCCTACAAGTTTGACGTCATGGATGTTATCTGCAAGCTCCAGTCCCTGGTTGGCATGCTCGAGAACTATGTCTGGGTATTCAAGAAGTTCCTCTGCGAGTTTACCTTCCTTGAAAATTACCAAATCATTGAGAAAATCAACATGAATGGATCTAGCACTATCGTGTGAGAGGAACTTGTCAGCCAGTTTATTTAATTCATCTTGATAATATGTTTCGAAAAATTCTCTCCATATCTCAGGGCTACTTAGCATATGTGGTGTTATCGAAGAACTGTTCTAAAAAATTTCCTAATGGAGATTTTTTATTATAATGCTTGTTTTATGTCTACTTCTGTTTAAACTCTAAGAACTCCGGGTAATTTGACTCTTTGGAAGAGTATTTTGATTTCATTGATAGGGTTGTGCACACTATTTTGGGTAGGCTGGCTTTTTCAATGGCAAAAGTGAATTATATCAGCTCTTAAAATTTGATATGATGGTTAAGGTAAAACTGTTTGCCAATTTCAGGGAGGCGGCTGGAAAAAGAGAGCTGGAGATGAAAGCAACGACTGTGCGGGAAGTAATTGATAGGCTAGCTAGCGAATATCCTGCCATGAAGGATCTTTTCTTCAGAGATGGTGAGCTTCGCGACTATGTACAGATAATGGTAAATGGCAGGCACATAAACCTGCTTGGTGGAGTAGATACAGAACTGGAGGATGACGATGTGGTCGCAATTTTCCCACCTGTGAGCGGTGGTTGATTTGATATCTTTTGAGGAAGCTAGAAGACTCTTTCTTAGCAGAATAAGGAAATTTGGGATGGATGACACGGAAATACTACCTGTTGAAGAAGCACACCTTCGCGTTTCTGCCGAGAGTGTAGCTTCTCCCATTGATATACCTCACTACGATAGAGCAAAAATGGATGGTTATGCTGTGAGATCATCTGCAACGAAGGGAGCATCGAGGAAAACTCCTGTTGAGCTTCTTGTTGGTGAGGAGGTAAGCAATTCAACGTGCGTATGGGTGAATACAGGAGATGCAATGCCAGAGGGGAGCGATGCAGTGGTTAAAGTTGAAGATGTGGTGCTGGATGGCGACGTTGTAAAGATATACCGGGCAGTTAAACCATTCGAGAATGTTGAACGGAAGGGTGAGAAAGTTGGAAGGGGAGATATCATCGTAAGAAAAGGGGATGTACTTAAGGCAGCCCACATAGCACTGCTTAGATCTGCGGGAGTGAGAAAGATCGGAGTATTCAGAAAACCGCGAGTCCTTGTGGTTCCTACTGGTGATGAATTAATCGAACCAAATGATGATCTCGTAGCAGGGAAGATTTTCGAGTCAAATGGTCTGATGATATCGTGCTATATCAGGGAGTGGGGTGGTGAAGCTGTACAATCATCAATTGTAAGAGATGATCCGGTGAAAATAAGGAAAGTTCTAATGAGTAAAGGCTTTGACCTAATCGTTACGACGGGCGGTACATCTGTGGGCAAGCGGGATCACGTATACAGGATTTTATCGGATTGTGGTGAGGTACTTTTCAGGGGTGTTGCTTTACGTCCGGGAAAATCGGCAATAGCAGGTGTTGTTGAATCTACTCCGGTTCTGTCAATGCCTGGCACGCCTGCTGCATGTATATCACTGGCCCATCTTTTCCTTAAACCTGCCATTTACAGGATGCTGAATCGTGGTGGTGAGGTTTCTTTCGAGGTGAAACTGGAAGGGAAAATTATTTCAAAAACTGGCTATACTGATTTTGTTGCAGTATCTGTTGATTTTGATACAATGGCAGCCAGACCTGTTTCGAATGGAGAGCTGGGAATGGTCGATGCCAATGGGTACGTTCTCATTCCGGAGGAAGTAAAGGAGTTTGGTGTTGGAAAAATTATAGTCTATTTAATTTAAAATCGAATAACTACTAAAATTAATTTATAAGGTCATGATTTTTCGAAAACAATTGTCAAACTGGCTTAATATATCCGAAAAAACAAAAATAGCAAAGTTTAAATATTTTGGTGTAGCCCAAATAGGAGAGTATTATAAACAAAAGAAATAAGGGTGACTATCATGGAGAAAACAGAGATTCTTGAAAAAATTAAAGAGGCTGAAAAAAAGGTTGAAGAGAACATTTTGAGTGCTGAAGAAGAGGCCAAGAAAACTATTCTGGATGCAAAGCTTGAAGCTAAGAAGATTATTGAGGATGCAGAAAAGGAAGCAGATAAGATTAGGGCTGAAATTCTTGAAAAGGCAAAGACTGTTATAGAGGATGAGAAGAAGGCCATAAAAGAGAAATGGAACAAGGAAATTTCTGAAACAGAGTCTAAAGGTAAAAGCAATGCTGAGAAAGCTGCTGAGTTTCTATATAATGAGTTTGTAGGGATGGTGGAGCATGCTTAAGCCGGTAAAAATGGTTAAAATTTCTGTAGCGGGTCCCAAAGAGTATCTGGCTACTGTTTCTGACATTCTTCACAAAGTCAATGCAGTGCATATAGAGGATCCTACAGAAGAGGAATATTTCAAGCTTGGTGAACCACTCGAAAAAGCTTCCACCATCTCAAAGAGCCTTGTTCTGCTGAGGAGCTACCTTTCACACCTGAAAATTGATCCCGAGAAGGTAATACCAACTAGGAAATACAAAGCATCCGAAGTGGAAAAGGAAATCCAGAATAAACTTGAGCAGTTCCAGAGTGAGATTGGAACGAGAATAGAGAAGCTGAGGGAATTGAACGAGAGAGTTAAAGCCCTTGAGGAAGAACTTAGGATTATTGAGCCATTGAAAGTACTCGGGATTCCACCGAAACTCCTCAAAGGTTACAAGAATCTGAGATGCTTTGTAGGATTTCTGAAGGAAAATCCATCTGAGAGGATAAGGGAAATTACCTCGGATTTTGTGATTGAGCTCAAAGAGTTCAAGAACGAGTACGTGGGTGTTGTTTTTGTCAAAAAAGAATTTGAAGAGGATGTCTTTAGAGTTCTTCAGGAGTTTGGTTTCAAAGAGCTCCCTGTACCGGATGTAGAGGACTTTGAGGCAAGAATCAAGGATATAGAGAAGGAGAAGGCAACAATAGAGGTAGAAAAGAAGAGCCTTGAAGCAGAACTGGAGGAAATTAAGAAGAAGGAACTTGAATTCATGCTTGCAATGGAGGAATACCTCAGCATTGAACTCGATAAGTCCGAGCTTCCATTGAAGGCTCTGACATCAAAGTATGCTTTTGTGATAGTTGGTTATGTTCCTGCTAAGAAATTCCGCAAGGTCAAGAATGAAATTGAGTCAGTGACAGATGGGAAAGTAACTGTAGAAAAGATTGAAGACAAAGATGACAATCCGCCAACACTACTCAGCAACCCGAAGATTGTGAAAGACTTCGAAACACTCACCACGACATTTGCGGTGCCAAAATATCATGAGATCGATCCAACCCTGTTTGTATCGATATTCTTCCCGATCTTCTTCGGAATGATGCTTGGTGATGTTGGTTACGGTCTCGTGGTCACTCTGCTGTCACTGTATCTCAAGAAGTTATTCAGGTCTGAGGGCATGCAGAAGCTCCTCAACATAGGTGTCTACGTGGGTATTGCATCGATAATATTCGGACTTATATACGGTGAGTGCTTTGGTCCGTTTGTCCACGTTGCGGAGCATGAAGGTGTCACTGAGGTAAGCTGGATGCCACACTTCCTCACAGGTGTGCTTACGAGCATCGGATTGACAGCTGAGAAACTTCACCACATGATAGCATTTGATAGAATTGAGGCGCCTAACATCACTCTGTTGCTCTTCATAACAATCGTTCTCGGGCTTGCGAAAATCATGTTCGGTTTCTCTCTTGGATTCTACAACGTCTACAAGGAACACGGATTGAAGGAAGCAATTCTCGAAAAGGGAACTTGGCTCTTTGGCATGATGGCGATTGCGTGCGGTATCTTCGGATTTGTTACCAACCTTGTAAATGAAGTTCCACCACTTACGACGGTTAACACATTCTTCATGATTGGTCCAGTGTTCCTTGCAATATGGCTGGTGCTCTTCCTGAAAGCAGAAATTCCGAAGATGGGTGGTATTGGGGTTGTTCTTGGAATTGAACTGTTGACATGGTTCGGACAGACAATCAGCTACGCTCGATTGCTGGCAGTCGGTCTGTCTTCGGTGTATATTGCATACGTTATAAACTTCATGGGAATAAAGATGCTTCCAGAGAAGCTGGGATTCATCGGTGTAGTAATCGGTGTAATTGTGCTGATCATTGGACACATAGTCAACACTTTGCTGGGTATCATGGACCCAGGTATACAGTCCTTGCGTCTCCACTATGTAGAGTTCTTTACCAAGTTTGTTGAAGGTGGCGGTAAGTTGTTCAAGCCGTTTGGAAGAATTAAGAGGTTTATAGAGGAGTAGGAGGTGGAAAAAGTGGCGGAAGCATTGATTAGTGATGAGGCATTTATAAAAGGCTGTGCGGCAATAGGTGCAGGATTGGCTGTAGGTTTGGCAGGTATTGGTGCTGGAGCCGGTGAAAGCGGTATCGGAGCAGCTGCAGTAGGTGCAATCTCAGAGGATAGAGGATTCCTTGGACTTGGTCTGCTGTTCACAGTTATCCCAGAAACCATAGTGATCTTCGGTCTCGTCATTGCGTTCATACTGATGTTCGCCTACTGAACCCCTTAATCTTTTTAGGGTTATGAACGTAGGCGAAGCGATATTCAGGTGGCTGGAAAAGAAAATAGTCACTGAGAAAAACATAGAGAGGTTCGTGAAGTACTACTGGCTGATATCGACATTTCGCCTCGCGCTGGGCTTTACAATAATGTTGCTGATATTGCTTGCGGGGTATGAATTTGAAGATTTGTTGCCTAAATAAGTGGGATTTGATGTTTGGGGAAAATGATGTTTGAAATTAGGAGGTGGAAAAAGTGGCGGAAGCATTGATTAGTGATGAGGCATTTATAAAAGGCTGTGCGGCAATAGGTGCAGGATTGGCTGTAGGTTTGGCAGGTATTGGTGCTGGAGCCGGTGAAAGCGGTATCGGAGCAGCTGCAGTAGGTGCAATCTCAGAGGATAGAGGATTCCTTGGACTTGGTCTGCTGTTCACAGTTATCCCAGAAACCATAGTGATCTTCGGTCTCGTCATTGCGTTCATACTGATGTTCGCCTACTAAATCTTTTTACAAGAGGAGCGGGACTACGATGCCACTCGATGTACTGATCGAGGAAATTTACAAGAAAGGCGAGGAGCAAGTCAAGAAAATCAAGGACGAGGCAGGGAAGGAAGCAGAGAAGATAATCGCTGATGCCAAGGAAAAGGCAGAGGAAATACTCAAGAAAGCAAAGGAGGATGCAGAGAAGGAAGCAGAGAGGTTGAAAAAACAGGAGGTCTCTTCAGTTAACCTGGAGATGAAGAGACTCCTACTTAACAAGAGGAAAGAAGTTCTGGAGATGGTATTTGGGCTAGTGGAAGAAAAGATCAAGTCTATGGATCCTGAAACCAGGAAGAAGCTACTGGCCACTCTGATAAAGAAGAATGCCTCTCCAGGAATGGTGGTTTACTCTAACAAGGATGACGAGGAGATTGTTAAGGAGATCATCAATGAAGTTGGTGATCTCTCGTACGGTGGTAACATCGATTGCATTGGTGGAGTGATTTTAGAAAGCGCAGATGGGGAGGTGAGGATTAACCTTACCTACGATGAAATGCTACAGCAGCTCTACGAGCAGAAGATGAGCGAAGTATCTAAAATCCTGTTCGGGGAGTGAAACCGATGTTCTCGTTCGGAAAGAATGCACAGTGGGCGTATATCGTTGCAAGGGTTCGAGTGATGAAAAGGAATTTGATACCCTCAGAGGAATTCAGAAAACTGTTGAACATGGACTTCCACGAAGTTGTAAGGTATCTGGAGGAGACACAGTACAAGAAGGAAATTGATGAACTATCTTACAAATACACGGGTCCGAGACTCATGGATTACGCTCTATCCTTGCATCTATTTAGAACATACAAGCGTATAGTTGATGTCTCATTTGGGCTGGCAAAGGAACTGATCCTGGAGTATCTCAAGAAGTGGGACGTTTGGAACATAATTAACATTCTCAGGGGTAAGCTTGCCAACGTTCCGGTAGATGAAATTGAGGAAACGCTTGTCCCTGTCGGTG
The DNA here is from genome assembly GCA_964652135.1 of uncultured archaeon. Lineage (GTDB taxonomy): Archaea > Halobacteriota > Archaeoglobi > Archaeoglobales > Archaeoglobaceae > CAZZAF01. Next base: position 28,692 of record CAZZAF010000009.1, on the reverse strand, counting down.
AATTTGACTACGAGTTCTACAAGTCACTGCTGGTCAAGGATGTTGATGAGATCGTCAAATCGTTTGACAGGACTCCATACTATGAGACTCTCTCCAAAATAGGCTCAGCACCTCTGAGCGAGATAGAGGATGAGCTTTACAAGATATACTATTCAAGGATAATAAGAATGACTCCTGCAGAACAGGCTTTGAAACTCTTCGTTGACTTCGTCCGCATGGAGATTGATATCAAGAACATTAAAACGATACTAAGACTGAAGATGGATGATGTATCTCCTGAAGAAATAATGACCAGGATAATTCCTGGAGGCTACCAGCTTGACGTGGATGAGGCAAGAAAGCTTGCAGCAATGCCAATGGACGAACTGACAAAGTCTCTGGAAGGTTACTGGTTCTGGAAGGGAATAGAACTTAACGGAAGCTTCTCAAGAGTTGAGATCAATCTGGATAGTTTGTGGATTCACGAGGTCGCAAAAAGATCAAACAGCTATCCACTGTCAATAATCCCAGTCCTGCACTACATGAATCTTAAGAAGATCGAAGCCGACAACCTGAGGATTATTGGATGGGGTAAATGGGAAGGCTTGCCTAATGAAATTATAGAAGAACAGCTGGTGATTGTATGAGCAAGATTACAGTAATTGGTGATCCAGATTTCAACCTTGGGTTCAGGCTTGTAGGGATCAGGAACGTTATCGATGTTGAAGATGAGAGTAAGTTGCCTGAGATTATAGAGGAAGTTCTTGGAGAAAAGGGAATTGTAGTAATTAAGTATGATTTTTATAAGAATTTGCCAGTACCTCTTAAAATCAGAATAGAGGAAAGCCTTGAGCCCACGTTTGTAAAGGTGGGTGGTGAGGCTGGAGTTGAGGAACTTAGAGATAAGATAAGAAGGGCGATAGGTGTTGACCTATGGAAGTGAAAACAGCAGGTATGGTAGGTGAAGTTTACCGAGTTTCAGGACCGCTCGTCGTAGCTGAAGGATTGAAGGCAAGAATGTACGACGTGTGCAGAGTAGGAGAAGAAGGTTTGATGGGTGAAGTTGTAGGTCTCGTAGGGAACAAGGCATTAATCCAGGTATACGAGGATACCTCGGGTGTTAAGCCCGGAGATAAGGTCGAGAACACTGGAATGCCACTTAGCGTTGAACTTGGACCGGGACTGATTAAGTCGTTCTATGATGGAGTTCAGAGGCCACTCCCAGCTTTGAAGGATGCAAGTGGTGACTTTATTGGAAGAGGTATTTACGTTCCGGGACTTGACAGAAAGACGAAGTGGGAGTTCAAGCCAACGGTTAGAAAGGGTGATAAGGTTAAGGGTGGAGACATAATAGGTACTGTTCAGGAAACTGATCTTGTTGAGCACAAGATTCTTGTCCCTCCAAAGATCGGTGAGAGAGTAATTGACGAGATTTACGAGGGTAGCTTTACTGTAGAAGATACAATTGCTGTCCTTGATGATGGTACTGAGCTTAAGCTCTACCACAAGTGGCCTGTTAGAGAAGCCAGACCATATGTTGAGAAGCTCCCACCGTTAATCCCGCTTATCACGGGACAGAGAATTCTCGACACACTCTTCCCGGTTGCTAAGGGTGGTACCGCAGCCATCCCTGGTCCATTCGGTAGTGGTAAGACCGTTACGCAGCACCAGCTTGCTAAGTGGAGTGATGCTCACATAGTTGTCTACATTGGTTGTGGTGAAAGAGGAAACGAGATGACAGAGGTTCTTGAAGAATTCCCAGAGCTGATTGACCCGAGAAGTGGTAAGCCACTCATGGAGAGAACTGTGCTGATTGCAAACACCTCGAACATGCCGGTAGCTGCAAGAGAAGCTTCGGTTTACACAGGTATTACAATTGCTGAGTACTTCAGAGACATGGGTTACGACGTAAGTATCATGGCTGACTCAACATCAAGATGGGCTGAGGCAATGAGAGAAATTTCCGGTCGTCTGGAAGAGATGCCCGGTGAAGAAGGTTATCCAGCTTACCTTGCCTCAAGACTTGCGGAGTTCTATGAGAGAGCAGGAAGAGTTAAGACACTTGCCGGCAACGTAGGAAGTGTTACGGTTATCGGAGCAGTTTCACCACCTGGTGGTGACTTCTCTGAGCCTGTTACACAGAACACACTCCGTATCGTGAAGGTGTTCTGGGCTCTTGACGCAAAGCTTGCTGCAAGAAGACACTTCCCGGCCATCAACTGGCTGCAGAGCTACAGCCTGTATGCCGATGTACTGAGCGAGTGGTTTGAGGAGAATGTTGCTCCTGACTGGTCAGAGTTGAGAAGATGGGCAATGGGTGTCCTGCAGGAAGAAGCAGACCTGCAGGAAATCGTACAGCTTGTTGGTAGTGATGCACTGCCAGAATCTCAGAGAATCTTGCTTGAAGTTGCGAGACTCATCAGAGAAGTATACCTCCAGCAGTATGCATACCACCCGGTTGACACATTCTGTTCGCCACAGAAGCAATATGACTTGCTGAAGGCCATCAAGGAAGTCAATGATATGTTCTACAAGGCGCTCGAAGCAGGAAAGCTTGTCGATGAGATCATCGGCGTGCCAGGATTGGAAGAGTTCGCAAGAGCAAAGTTTGAAGAGGACTACAAGACGGCTCTGCAGAATGCATTGGAGAAGATTAGAAAAGCCTTGTTGGAGGAGTGATATAGATGAAGGAGTATAAGACGATAAAACAAATTTCTGGTCCCCTTATTTTTGTTGAAAAGACCGAGCCTGTATGTTATGGTGAGCTCGTCACGATAACACTGCCAGACGGTTCAACAAAGAGAGGTCAGGTGCTCGACACATCAAAAGATGTTGTCGTTGTCCAGGTCTTTGAAGGTACGAGAGGTATCGACACATCATCTTCGGTCAGATTTACCGGAGACATCATCAGGCTCTCATGTTCAAAGGACATGCTTGGAAGAGTTCTCTCTGGAGCTGGAGACCCAATAGACGGTGGTCCAAAGATTGTGCCTGAAGAGAGAAGAGAAATCATCGGTGCTGCTATAAACCCCTATGCAAGAGAATATCCGAGAGAATTCATCCAGACCGGTATCTCGGCTATTGACGGAATGAACACACTTGTCAGAGGTCAGAAGCTGCCAATTTTCAGTGGTTCAGGTCTGCCGCACAACGACATTGCTCTGCAGGTTGCTAGACAGGCAAAGGTTAGAGGAGAAGGTGAAGAGTTCGCTGTCGTCTTCGCAGCTATGGGTATTACAAACGAAGAAGCTTATCAGTTCATGAAAGACTTCGAGAGAACTGGTGCTCTTGAGAGAGCAGTCGTTTTCCTGAACCTTGCAGACGACCCAGCTATTGAGAGACTGCTCACACCTCGTATGGCTCTTACGGCAGCTGAGTTCCTTGCATACGAATATGACCTGCACGTCCTCGTTATCCTGACAGACATGACAAACTACTGTGAAGCTTTGAGAGAAATCTCGGCTGCCAGAGAAGAAGTTCCAGGTAGAAGAGGTTATCCGGGTTACATGTACACGGACCTTGCAACCATCTATGAGAGAGCTGGCCGTATCAGAGGAAGAAAGGGTACAATTACGCAGATGCCAATCCTTACAATGCCCGGTGACGACATCACACACCCGATTCCTGACCTGACAGGATATATCACAGAGGGACAGATCGTTCTGAGCAGAGAATTGCACGCTAAGGGTATCTATCCGCCAATCAACGTGCTGCCATCACTCAGCAGATTGATGAAGGAAGGTATCGGTGAAGGTAGAACAAGAGATGACCACGTACAGTGGAACGACCAGATGTATGCCGCATACGCAGAGGGTGTTGATCTCAGAGGTCTCGTAGCAATCGTCGGTGAAGAAGCACTTTCAGAGAAAGACAGAAGATATCTCAAGTTTGCAGACGAGTTCGAGAGAAGGTTTGTACAGCAGGGCAAGTACGAGGACAGAGACATCGAATACACACTCGACCTTGGATGGGAACTCCTCGCAATGCTCCCAGAGAGCGAACTCACCAAGATCGAGAAGAAGTATATCGAGAAGTACCACCCAGCTTACAAGAAGAAGGCACAGGCCAAGGAAGCTGCTGAGGCAGCAGCCTAATCTTCTTCTTTTTTCTAAACGGGTGAAACCATGGCAGACATACAACCAACAAGAATGGAGCTAATAAAGCTCAAAAGAAGAATCAAAATGGCAACAAGAGGACATGCACTGCTAAAGATGAAAAGAGACGGTCTTATAATGGAGTTCAGAGAAATCCTCGAGGAAGCTAAAGAGGTCATGGGTGGCATGGTTGAAAAGTACAACAAGGCACAGGAAAAAATGGCAATGGCAAAGGCTGTGGATGGTGTTGTAGCAGTTAAGTCTGTTGCTATCTCTCGTCAGCAGGAACCAAAATTTGTAATGAAGAAAAAGAACATAATGGGTGTTGTCGTTCCAGTAATTAAGAGAGAGAAGGTAAGAAAGAAAGTTAGCGAAAGAGAATACGGTGTGATAGCCACAACAGCAAGAATTGACGAAGCTGTTGCTGCATACGAGGAGCTTGTAGATGCGATTCTCGAAGTTGCAGAAATTGAAACCACCGTCAAAAGACTGATTGATGAAATTGAAAAGACCAAGAGGAGAGTTAATGCTCTTGAATACCGTGTAATCCCAAGAATGCAGGAAGCTGCACGCTATATTACCTTCAGGCTTGAAGAGATGGACAGAGAAAACATAGTTAGACTGAAGAAGATCAAAGCAAAGATGGCTGCACGAGAATAATTATTTGACTCTCATTTCTTTTATCTAACTATGGACCTTAAGGATCTTCAGAATATTGTTATCCGTTTTAGGGATGAGAGAGACTGGAAGAAGTTTCACAATCCAAAGGATCTTGCTGTTTCTATCTCTATTGAGGCAGGCGAACTTCTTGAACACTTTCAATGGGTTGGTGAAGGCGAAGTCTGGAAGGTTGCGGAAAACAAGAAGAAAGAAATTGCTGAAGAAATGGCTGACATTCTTATTTACTTGCTTTATCTTGCCGACGCAATAGGAATTGACATGGAGGAAGAATTTCATAGAAAGGTTAAAAAGAATGCAGAGAAATACCCGGTTGAGAAAGCAAAGGGCGTTGCAAAGAAGTATACGGAGCTATAGTTAAAGCTTTAGAACCATTCTAATCCAGTGCCCCCAGCTTCCCTTTTCTCTGAACCCTATCTTTTCGTAAAACTTCTTTGCCCTGTAATTGGTCGCTCCAACCCACAGCTCGGCAATATCTCTTCCTTCGCTCCTCAGATATTCTAGGCCTTTGGCAACAAGTGCTCTGCCAACTCCCTTTTGCTGCCATCCTGGATGTACAAAAATTTCATGAATCTCCCCAACCACTCTATCCTCAAAAGAGCTAAACCAGTTTGCATCACATCCTATAAATCCGACTGGCCTATCCACTTCCGCAACGAACACTCCGCTGGAGTCTCTTCCCATTAACCATCTAAAATAGTTTTTAATCTCTTTATTGGTTGTATAGGCGTACTGCTCCAGACCTCTGTATGCTTCTTTGTATATTTCGACAAAATGTTTTTGATCGTCTCTAGTGGCATTTCTGATTTTCAAATCCACAAAAACACATATTTATTTTCTGTCTTTTAAACTCTACGATGATGCAGGTGGTTGATTTATTGAAAAAGCTCGTGGAAATTCCGTCACCTTCGGGGCATGAAGATGAAATAGTGGAATTTTTGGCGAATATGCTTGATGAGATGGGGTTTGATGCGATTATTCAGGAAAGTGAAGTCAGGAACATTATTGTTAATCCTGAAGCCTCAGTATGGGTTGTAACCCACATGGATACTGTTCAGACCAAATCCCAATTCCGTTTTGATGGGTTTTATGCTTATGGAACTGGCGTCTGTGATGCAAAGGGTAGTATTGCAGCAATTCTTATTGCTCTTGAGAAAATTGACCGACTGAATATCGGGATAGCTCTATTCTCTGATGAGGAGGAGAATGGAAGAGGATCCAAACTTTTTATCAGGGAATACACTCCTGAGAAAGCAATTGTCATGGAACCAACCTCGCTAAAAATTGCAAACACCCACTATGGCTCACTTGAAGTTATTGTTGAAATTGCTGGAGTTTCTGCCCACGGCTCATTGCCGGAATATGGTGATAACGCCATTGAAAAAGCCATCGGGCTTATCAATGAAATTAAATCCGTCGATTTTACTGGAAAATTCTCCATTCAGGAGATGGTTGGTGGAAGTGATGAATATGTAATTCCAGACTACTGCAAACTCAGACTTGACTTTGTTTTCCCGCCGGATGTCAGGGCTGCTGAGCTAAGAGATATGATTGTACGGGTTGCCAGGAAGTACGGAAATGCTGAGATTGTGGAAGAATCTGATGGTTTCATCGAAGAAAACCTGGATGTTTTAGAAAAAGCGTTGAGAAAGTCCGGGATTGGGGTAGAATATACGGAAATGCACTCATGGACGGATGCAATCAATTTGAAGAATGCTGGCTGCAGGGTTGTGGTATGGGGGCCTGGAGAACTACACAACTGTCATACTGAGAGGGAAAGGGTGGCAATAGATGAAATCGTGAAGGCTGCAAACGTTCTAATTAATCTGAACGAGATTGTCAGGGGAAGTATCTAAACTCTGCAACTTCTTCGTACTTCTCAACCTCAACACTCCTCGTTTTCTTTCTGCTCAGTATGATTTCTAGTACTTTCATGGCTCCAATTCTGTTTAGGGGCTGGTTATTGTTACCACACTGATAGCTGTACGTACATTTCGGGCAACCATCGATACGGTTGCAATCGCAGTTTTTGAGAACTTCATAGGATATTTCGAAAGCTCTTCTGAGCCTTTTAAAGAGCAATTTGCTCAAACCCGAACCGCCAAGGGTGGCATCGTAGACAAAGATGTCTCCTTCTGGTGTTGAAATTCCGCCCATCTGCTGACTTCCGCCACCTGTTAGAACATCGCTCGACTCTATCAGTACATGCTCTAGGGCGTGGAAAGTACCAGCAAAGAAGTCCTCGTAATCCATTGGTTCCGGGAAGGGAGCGGCGAAGATGAAGCCCTTGGTTGCGAAAGTGTAGCTCACAGGCTCGTCAAGATAGCGAACCCTCTTTTTCTCCCTTGAGAACATGTCTCTCTCAATGTAGCCGTAAACGCTTATGGTAATCTCGAGGGAACAGTATGCCGCATCGACAACATCGCTCCTTCTTTCCTCAACCTTTGTGATGCGGGGAAGGGAGGTGTAAAGCGGATCTGTAATTTCGCTGCCATGGGTGTAGCTCTCTAAAACAGCCTCTTTCTTAACCAAATCCAGTGAAATGCTGCGCAGTCTCTCTCCGTTGTGTATGATTATACTTCCTGGGAAGAGTTCTTTTAGCGCTATTGGCAGTGTTCTCTCGCCTATTATCCTTTCATCTTTTATCATGCTCACAGCTTCACCTATGCCCCTCATGCTGAAACTCGAAAGGAATCTGGCAGCGTCGCTTGATGGAAGATACATTCCGTCTACTTCCACAACAAGACCCTTCTGTTTTAGCCACTCCATCGCGTTTCTCCACTCGGGTTTGATTTCTGATTCAAACAGGGGCATTTCCATACACATTGAGAGAAGCTGATACTTCATGACCTCTTCATTCAGCTTTTCCGCATAGCTGAAGTTCTCATCTTTAAAGTAGTCCTCTGGCTTTGTTTTGTAATACGTACTTATTGAATCGTCTTCTCGCAGAAGAAGGATTCCTATGCTTTCCTGACCTTTTCTTCCTGCTCTACCCACTCTCTGAAGGAACTGGGAATAGCTGACAAGTTCAGAGACAACGGCATCAACATCTCCTATATCAATTCCAAGCTCAAGCGTTGGAGTGGCAACAACAACCTTGATCTTTCCTTCCTTGAATGCTTTCTCCACGCTTTCTCTGACTTCTTTAGGCAAACCGCTTTTATGCACTGCAGCCCTTATACCTTCTCTGTTCAGAACCCATGCTGCAGTCTCAACACTCTTGTAGCTGTTCCCGAAAATTAGGAGCTTTTTGTCAGGGATTGATTTCGCTATGTCTTTGATGGACGCATAGATACTGGGAGTATAACGCATGATAAAGTGCAAGACACCCTTTCGGTGTTCGCCATGGACGTGAACGAATTTTCTTTCAAAAAGCTCTTCAGCGAAATCTCTAGCATTTGCAATTGTTGCTGAAGCGCAAGCAATCTGGAAATCTGAAAATCTCGAGAGTCGAGCTACTAGATAGTACATGTTCGATCCAAGCAACCCGATATAGCTGTGAAGCTCATCCACAGCAAGGAATCTGAGCTCGTCCACAAACTTTCTGAATGCTGGAGTATTTCTCAGGTGATAATCTATCATGTCTGGGTTTGATAGAATAATGTCTGCTTTTCCGCTAAAAACAGATCTCCTCTCCTGCTGAGAGGAATCCCCATCGAATCTTACTGCCTCGAGGCCAAGGGACGAAGCATAGTATTTCAGCTTTGTTTCTTGGTCTCTGGCTAAAGCCTTTGTAGGGTAGATGATAATACCTTTACCTCCATCCAGTGCAAGTCTCTCCAGTATAGGGATTGCAAAAGCCTCTGTTTTCCCGAAGCCGGTGGGGGCAGTAATAACAACGTTTTTGCCCTTTCTGAGCTCTTCTATAGCCTCTTTTTGAAAAGGATAGAGTTTTTCTATACCTCTCCATCGCAAAGCTTTCTCAAGAGTTTTTGGAAGGTTCAATTCCTCGATTGGTATATTTGGATGGGGGTTAAAAGGCTGAAAAACTTTGTAAAGAACTATTTCATCGTCTGTGTCGAACAGGGGTTTCAGTTCTTTCTTACCGGAAACCTGAAGAAGTAATTTGATGTTTTTCTTTCTTGTACTCTCTCTTTTGCATATACATCTCTTCTTGAGTCTCCCGCATGTTGGGCAGAACAAGTCATCGATCATTCTTCATTGCGTTGAAAAAATCGGATTTAATTAATTGTGGGTGGGGTGAAAATATTAGTAAATCAATCTCTGAACAGGCATTATGAGTATGTCTCTCGCACCAATTCTCTTAAGTTCTTCAACTACTTCGAACAGCTTATTTTCAGGAACCACGACGTGAACAGCAAGCATCGTGTCATCTGACTCAACTTTCATGACAGTTGGACCTTTCAAACCAGGAACAATCTGTTTGACCTTCTCGAGGGCATCTGCCGGGACATTCATCATAAGATACATCATTCCCCTAGCGTTTATAACACTCTGAATAGCTGTAACAAGAGCTCTCACTCCAAAACTATCTTTGCGCTCCTTGTTTGCAATCAGCACGGCTTCAGTTTCAAGAACCCTGTCTATAACTTCGAGCCTGTTCATGCGGAGTGTTGTGCCGGTAGAGGTGAGATCAAGGATCGCATCAGCCACACCTATGTGCGGAGCGTTCTCACACGCTCCACTCACCTCTACAATCTCTACGTTGACACCTTTTTCTTTGAAGTAATTCTCAGCAATTCTGCTGAATTCAGTAGCAACTCTTTTACCTTCAAGATCTTCTACACTTTTAATTCCAGAATCGGATGGAGCAGCAACCACCAGTGAGGCTCTCCCAAATCCGAGCTTAAGCAGGACTTCAACATCAACACCTGACTCGACAACCATATCATAACCGGTAATACCAGCATCTGCAGCGCTCATGGCTACATATCTGGGAATATCCTTTGCTCTTGCCAGGAGTACATTAATATCTGGATTGTTTGTGGATGCAACGAGCCTTCTACCTGAATTCTCGATCCTAATTCCAGCTTGAGCGAGCAAATCCACTGTTGGCTGGCTCAGTCTGCCTTTATTGGGTATGGCGATGATCATCTGCAAAGTGCTGGTGGACGTAGCATAAAATATTATCTGAGAATGTGTTATGATGGGTGCTTGAATGAAGTAATTTTCAGAAAGTGTGGGAAGTTGGATTCCTTTTTCGATGAGAAAGATGGCAATGTCTAAAAAGTCCGGCCTCTGTTGCTCTACTTTATCAGTCCGAAATTCTTTTGTTCAAGTCTTTCGACATCTTTTCACGCAAAGCTTAAATAAAGATGGACTCCAAACTTCCGAGTCGGAGGTGTCTGTAATGGGGACAGTAAAACCCGCATACATCAAAGTCATCGCGTTGGAATTGTTGAGGAGATATCCGGATTTGTTTACTGGAGACTTTGACGAGAATAAGAAACTCGTATCGCAGCTCACAAACATACAGAGCAAGAGGGTAAGGAACAGGGTTGCGGGCTATATAACAAGAAGGGTCAACCGAGGGTTGGTGAATGTTTGAGGGTGTAATCCCGGCCCTCGTCACACCTTTTAAGGAAAATCTCGAAGTAGACTATAAGGGCATCGATAGAAACCTTGAATATCTTGAGAAGCACGTTGATGCACTGGTTCCAGCAGGAACAACGGGTGAGGCAGCAACCCTCAGTTATGCAGAGCATATAGAGGTCGTAAGATACGTTGCCGAAGTTTCGAATGTTCCTGTTATAGGTGGTGCTGGCTCCAATTCTACTAGAGAAGCTCTTTTTCTTGCTAAGGAGGTAGAAAAGGCTGGAGCAGATGCGGCAATGTTTGTAACCCCTTACTACAACAAGCCGAACAGCGAAGGGTTATATCAGCACTATAAGACGATTGCAGAATCAATTTCAATCCCGGTAATTATCTACAACGTGCCCAGCAGAACTGGAGTCAACGTCACCCCGGAGCTTGTTGAAAGGCTGGCGGAGATTGACAACATTGTGGGAATCAAGGAAGCGAGCGGAAATCTGAAGCAGATCTCCGAGATGATTAGGAGAACCGCTGATAAGAACTTTATCCTACTATCTGGAGATGACTTTCTGACATTACCCATCCTTCTGCTTGGTGGTAAGGGTGTAATTAGTGTTGCAGCAAATGTGGCACCGCATTTAATGAAGGAAATGTATAACGCATTTAAGAGTGGAGATATTGGGAAGGCAAGGGAGTTGCATTACAAGCTTATGCCCCTCTTTGAAGTCCTCTTCATAGATACAAATCCCATACCTGTCAAGAAAGCTCTGGATCTTATGGGGCTGGCAGCTGGAAAACCCCGCCTGCCCCTAGTTGAGCTTGATGAAGAAAAAACCGCAAAACTGAAATCTGTGCTACAATCTCTTGATCTGATATGATTAGGGTAGCCGTAACTGGAGCAGCAGGAAGAATGGGTAGGCTTGTTGTTCAGAACGTCGTTAACGACGAAGAAACTGAGCTAGTTCAGGCTTTTGATGTTAGGGAAGTTGGAAAGGATGCAGGAGAGCTTGCAGGTGTAGGTAGGATTGGTGTAGAGATTACTCACGCATCTGAGATGGAAAAGGTCCTTGATGCAGACGTTCTTATTGATTTTACTGTTGCTGATGCTGCTGTTGAGAATATACGGATTGCCTCGCAGAAAGGAGTCAAACTTGTTGTTGGAACCACTGGCTTTACGGAAGAACAGAGGAAATTGATAGAGGAATACTGCAGGAATGTGCCGGCTGTAATCACACCCAATTTTAGTGTTGGTGTAAACGTATTTTGGAAGCTTATTGAGTTTGCTGTTAAGTATCTCAGCGAGTATGATATTGAGATTGTTGAGATGCACCATCGCTTCAAGAAAGATGCGCCAAGTGGAACAGCTGTTAAGGCTGCAGAAGTGCTGGTAAATGCTCTTAAGGAAATGGGGATCGAAAGAAAAATCGTGCATGGAAGATCGGGCATATGCCCTAGAGGTGACGAAATAGGTGTTTTCGCTGTTAGGGGTGGAGACGTAGTTGGAGACCATACTGTCTATTTCATTGGAATGGGTGAGAGAATTGAAATTACTCACAGAGCCCACAGCAGGCAGGCTTTTGCTGGTGGAGCTCTTAAAGCTGCCAAATGGGTTGCAAAGGTAGACAAGCCGGGAATATATGGAATGGATGATGTTCTTGGACTTTAAAAACTGAAATTTAGAAAACTTTTTTACCCATTATTTTACTTTGAATTGCGGTTTAACTTGAGGTAAGGTTTGATTGGAAGCTGGATAAAGGTGAGTATCATGGAAGATGCCATTCATGATAGCAAGGGTGGAGTAACAATCAACATTGATGTTTCCCCAGGCGCCAAAAAAACCGAAGTGCCGGCAGGCTACAATGAGTGGAGAAAATCCATAGTTGTGAGGATAAAGAGTCCTCCCAAGGATGGTAAGGCGAATACAGAGATAATAAAGGAGTTCGAAGCGATATTTGGAAGCAAGGTCGAAATAATCAGAGGTCAAACATCCAGCCAGAAGGTTTTGTTTGTGCACGGTGTTTCCAAGGAAAAAGCCCTTGAATTACTCAGAGGTAAAATGGGGAAAGATTGAGAAAAGATTGAGATAAGTAGAAATGATTGAGGCAGAGGAGTTTATTCAGCTTAGAAAACTGATTGAAGAGTTGATTGATAGATCGGAGAATGGAGCTGTAATTGTTGTTGAAGGATTAAAGGATGTTGTTGCTTTAAGAGATCTCGGAGTTAGAGGGGAGATATTGACTTCTTCTGGCATGTCAGATGCTGATCTCGTTGATGTTGTTGGAAGAAGAGAGGTTATCATTCTCACCGATTGCGATAGAAGGGGTAAGCAGATAGAGAAGAATCTTGTGAGTAAATTCCTGTCCTGGGGAGTTACACCCGATACCGAGCTTAAAAAGAAGATATTTGCTTTAGTCCGCAAGGACATCACGACTGTTGAGAGTCTTGCAGGTTACTATGTGAGGGTAGAGAGGGAGCTCAGGCTTTAGCCATTTATGTATATGTAGGCAACTGAGCTATACTTTAGCAAACTTTAAATTCCAGCAAATTAACTGCCGTTGTGGAGGGGCAAGCTTACGCTGCGGGAACGGTTATAAATGCTCTTGCAACGGGTATTGGATGTGCCTTTGGACTGGATCTCAGAACAAAAGTAACCATATCTTTTGAGGAAGATTTGAGGGAAAATGTAGTCTATGAGAATGGAGAGCAGACAGAAAACCCCATTGTGGATAGAGTCATGGCCTCCTTCGGGGAAAAAGGTGTTGTTAGAATTGAGAGTGAAATCCCAAGGGGAAGCGGGCTTGGAAGCAGCAGCGCATTCATGAATGCTTTGCTTACCGCACTTTTCAAGGCTACGCATCAGGAGCTTGACGCTTTTCGCATACTGACATCCAATGCCCGATTATCTCTTGAAATGGGGATAAGCTATACTGGAGCATTTGATGATGCTTCAGCATCTTTGCTGGGTGGTTTTGCTGTCTCAAACAATACAAAGATGAGGTTGTTGAAGTGGGAAAAGATAGAGGGAGATGCCATAGTGTTAATTCCGCCATGGAAGAGGGGTGAAGTCTCACTTGAAAGAATAAGAGAAAATACTAAGCTTGTTGAAATGGCTGTGAATGAAGCGATAAATGGAAACTACAGGCTTGCAATGATTTACAACTCGAAGCATTACTGCAGGGTTTTGGGATATGCTTACGAGCCTATTGAGAAAGCTGAAAAGCTCAACGTCTCTGCGGGACTTTCCGGAAACGGACCAACTTACGTTGCTTTTGGAAGCAGGGATGAAATAAAAGAGCTTGAAAACATCTGGAGCGAATATGGGGAGATCATCAGGACAAAGCTTGTTACTGAGCCCGCTGAAAACGTAACTGTTCCGGAACATCTCTTTATTGATTGATCACCCCATGTGACAGCACGATGTGCAGCTGTAGGTTGACGGTGGAGGTAAGCCCCTTTCTTCGTGGCATGCGATGCAGCTTTCAATGTCGTAGCTCACGTTTTTATAAACCGCGTTTGGCGTATCTATTCCGTATTTTTCAAGCAACTCACCAAGTCTGAGCACTTCATCACTTCCAACCAGAACGTAAACCCCGTCGTCAGTTTTTACGACTGCTGTAGGGATGTACTGCAATCTTACCATTTTCATGACCATTAAACTTCTGGCTGAGCAGTTTTCGATGTCTTTAACATTGCAGAAGTCAAATTCCACTTCTTTTACTTCAGAGGCGAGTAAATTCATGTATGGTTTTACCTGCTGACACGAAAAGCAATTTGGACTGTAGTAATAATATATTCTGACATTTTTTCCTTCAGCATTATCTGTTACAGTATTGTTTAACGTATCCTTGTCCACATAATCTTTTGATAAACATCCAGCTAAAACTATGGAAATCGCCAGGATTGTAAGCAATGTAAGTATGGGTTGATTAAATTTCATATTGCCCAGTTAAACAGATCTAATAAAAACGTTCCTCGTGGGTGATTTCTCAGTCCAAACCCCGCAAGCTATTCGTAACGCAGAGCTTCTATGGGTTCAAGATTTGAGGCTTTCCATGCAGGATACAGACCGCTGAGAAGTGCTGTTGCAACACCAAAAAGTATCCCCTCAAAGATGTAGAGTATGGATGATGGAGCCAGAACGTATTTTGCTGATTGAAGCACAATCATGCAGATTGCATACCCTCCTGCAAGACTCAGGGCACCACCAATAATGCTTCCAGTAATCCCGAGGATTAATGCCTCGAGCAGGAAAATTTTAAGGATTGTCTCCCTGTATGCTCCTATTGCTCTCATAACTCCAATCTCTTTGGTTCTCTCAAGGGTTGACATCAGCATTATGTTCAGGATGCTGACTCCAGCAACGAGCAGTGACACACCAGCGATTGCCATCAGGAATATCGTTACTTGCTTGAATACTTCGTCAATTCTTTCTAAAATGATTCGCATCTCGAAAATAGAGACTTTCTCCTCTCTTGAATTGATTATCTTGTCAACGGACTCTTTAAACAGCTCAATGTCACTTATGTCTTTTACCTTTACTATGACCATCGAATACTCTTCATCGTAAAGCCTGTTGAAGTCGTCGATGGATATAAAAATGGCGTTATTGGGGTTTATGTCGAATCTAGCTCCTTCTTCCCTGAGAATTGCCGAGACTCTGAATTCTCTGCCATCTATCTTTATCTTGCTACCAACTCTAACTCCAAACCTTTCAGCAACACCACTTCCAACGACACAGTGACCCTTCAGTCTAATTGATCCCTTTTCTGCCTTAAAAAGATCTTCAACCGAATCTTCTTCCATTCCATATACTACACTGTATCCTTTCTTTGATTTGTACTCTACAACACTTTGATGGCTTTTAATGGGGAAGTATTTGTCCACGTAAGGTATTTTTTCCATTTTAAACACAATTTCTTTACTGATTGAGGTGTATCCATGAGAATAAGAGGGAATTACAATAATCTCGTTTGCAACATCCTCAAAGCCCTCTAGGACGGTAGCTTTCAAGCTCTCTCCAAATATTCCTATAGATGCGACGGCCATGACACCTATTATTATCCCGAGCATTGCGAGGAAACTCCTCGCTTTATTTCTCATCAGGTTTCTTCTTGCAAGTTCGAAGTACATCTTACTCCTCCAGCATACCGTCCCTAATTCTCACAACTCTGTTCGCATATTCGGCGATAGAGGGATCGTGGGTTACGAGCACAACTGTAACTCCTTTTTCGATATTCAGATTCTTTATTATATCCATTACAGCCTTCCCGCTCTTTGTGTCAAGATTTCCAGTTGGTTCGTCGCAGAGCAGAATTGATGGGTTGTTGGCAAGGGCTCTGGCTATTGCTACACGCTGCTGCTGACCTCCGCTAAGCTCCTTTGGCTTTCTGTTTATCTCCTTTTCAAGTCCAACAAGAGCAAGCAATTCTTTCGCTTTTCTCTCCCTTTCTGCTCTTGATACATTCTTGAAGATCATTGGCAGCTCCACATTCTCAAAAGCAGTGAGGGTAGGTATGAGGTTGTACTGCTGAAATATGAATCCAATTGTGTCTCTTCTAAGCGTTGTTAATTCTTTATCGGAAAGATGAGATGTGTCAACACTGTTTATGATAACCCTGCCGCTTGTGGGTTTATCGAGGCAACCTATCATGTTGAGCAGCGTGGACTTTCCGCTTCCTGAGGGGCCCATGATTGCTATGAATTCACCTCTTTCAACACTCATTGAAACTCCATTAAGAGCAAAAACCTGCGTAGCACCAACCTGGTATATTTTCTTGACGTTGTGAAGCTCTATTACGTACTCCTTCATACTACTTCCTTGATTTTCGCCACGCTATTGCCACTATGGCTAATACCGCAACAAATGCAATGGCGCTTACGTAAACAACCCAGCCGGCATCGGCTTCAGCCTGAACAGTGCTCACGGGTACTTCTATTGTTTGGGTAATTTCGATTTTTTCTCCTATTTTGTTTGACCAGTATACGTTCAAAACGGCCTGCGTTGCATTCGAGACTGGAAAGCTGAATTCGAATGTATCAAAGTCGGAGGGATCAATCGAGCCGAGGTAGTATGTTTTCACTTCATCTCCGAGCTGCATTGAGAGCAGGACATTGTACACCAGGCTCCTTCCGTTGTTGCTTATGTCTCCTGTAATTCTAATACCTTTCAGATCTTTTTCCACTTCTATATTGCTTACTGATAGCGGTTTTTCGTTCAGCACGTTTATTTGGATTCTTTTTGTTATTGTATGTTCGTTATTCATTTTGTCAAGGTATGTTACTCTCAGCGTGATTTCATTTATTCCGGCTTTTGACGGAGAATACAGGAAAACAGTGGATTTACTCTCCATACTCTGTATAACTGGTATTTCCTTTCTACTCTCGGAGAAGTTTCCGAAATCGGATACAGCTGTAATTTTGACGGTGTAGATACTGTCCTGTCTTAAGTTGGTTAGCTCAACGTTTATCGGGATAACGTCTTTCAGAAGGGCTGTTGGATACTGTAGCGACAGATTAACAAGCACACCTTTACTCCCCCTGTAGTTTGGCTCAATTGTCTGAATAACTTCATGGTAATTTCTACCATTGTAGAATTTTATTTTAAAGCTCAGTTTTTGTGGCTCGACTGGATAAATGCTGAAAGACCCTTTATTGTTGGTGACGTGTATTATTCTTGGATCTGCATTGAATAAAGGCTCGACTATTACGTTGGAGATTTGCAGGGGTGTTGAAATATAGAAGCTGACGTTGTTCACTTCATTAAGCGTTAGCGTTGTGGGTTGGATAACTATCTCTGGCATCATATCCTCCGCTCTAACGTTCATCACCTGTATTATGGTGCCATTTGAGGTGTAGATGTGTATGTAGACGGTATGGATTCCCTCTTTTTCCGCCTTCAGTGTGAAAGGTAGCTCATAGCTTGAGCCAGCTGGAATCAATCCAATTCTTGACACCGATGAAGGTTCAATTTTTATGCCACTGGGAGTAAAGAAGATAATTCCATTGATTTTGGTGCTTGTGTAGGCAGTTATTGTTAGTTTGCAATCGGCTACATCATTGGGAAGAAGAATTGAAGGGCTCATTTCTATTTTTGAAACAATTACCTGCGCTGACGCTGGAACTGTTAGAGCGAGAAGAGTTAATGCAATTATTATTAATTTTTTCATGGTTTTTCTGGTTCTTTCTTTGCTTTTAAATGTTTTGTTTAAATTTCTAGTCATTTTGTGAGCCTCCTAGTTTGATTTTTCCAAGTTGCGTAGATTTATTTTTTCCTTCATGTCTCTATTTTTCCCTATTTCTCAAGCATCATTTTCGCTATCTTTAAGGTTATGTTTGCCTCTATCCACGCTGCTATTATAATCAGGATTATCGAGATCAAAGCGAGGGTTAAATACTCTTTTATGTCTTCTTTAGTTAGGATGTGCTCCTTTCTACCTGCTAAATATCTTGTGATCTCAAATGGGATTTTGAAGCCGGCTGCTCCTGCTATGATAATGGCAGGGATTTCGAAGATGGCATGTGGAAGGATTAGGAGGAAGATCCCACTAGTGGCAATCATACTCTCAGTAGAATTTGCAAGAAGAATACCAAAAAATATACTGTTATACGTCAGCAAACTGAATGTAGATATTCCAAATAATGCCGAGCCAGTAATTAGTAGAATAATCAAAAAAATATTGTTTTTTAATATTAAAATAAAATTAAGATTGCTATAATAACTTAATTCTTTATACTCGATATCTACCAGTTTGGGGATGGTATCATTAGGATTAATCAAATAGCTATAGAAACCTGCTATGATACCCAAGCAATATATTATGGTAGGTAATGTAATGATCTTGAAGTTATTCTTAAATATGGTTTTAGCCGAATCCAAACTTGCCGGAATCATAGTTTTGATATGGTAATTGAAATAGCTGCTACGCTAAACGCAACGAAAAAAGCTAATATTAAAGTACGTATATTCAAAAGCTCTGATTTGTTAACTTTTTGTTTCCTTACAACAAAGAATATATTCAGCATGCTAATAATCCATATTACAGAAGCAATTAACAATATATTTGCGGCTGACATATCTTGTTCACCATTCAATTGTTAAAAATTAAAAAGTTATAGTAGCCCCACTCCGGCACCAGCAACAATTGCACTGCCTAGTGCAACGCCAGTTAAACCGAGCAAGACGACACTGCTACCATAATACATAGCGATCGCAGAGCCTATTGCAGACCATCCACCAGCGACCAAGCCTGCAGCTGTGGCACCCCTATCATTAACAGCCCCTGCTATATACAGTCCTCCTACTATATCCCCAACGACCAATGGCGTTACTGTAACACTAACCATTGCCAGCACTCCAAGCAATGCTATAGCTTTCACTACTTTTTCATCCGACACATATCCATGCATTTTTCCCACACCTCTATGTTATGCTCCGACATATCTCAGTAGTTTTAACTATTTAAATTTTTCTTATTTCAAAAATTTGGAACATCTCTCACAAATTTGTAATTCTCCAAGAATGCTAAATTTATAAGGACTATTTCTTTATTACGTAATTTCAAAAACTTTAAATATCAGTTTATGTGCGACAACACGTATGCGACTGATAATGAATCCGGACAGGTTTTTTGAAGAGCTAAAGCAGAGAGATGTAAAGATCAGAATACTACTGTTGATTGTACTGGCGATTGCAGTAATTACATCGGCTTATCAGTATTTATTAATGTCAAAACTTGCTCAAGCTTTTCCTGCAGAACTGGCGAAATTCTTGATGATAGGTGCGTATGTGGGTATAGTGGGTTCATTCATCGGTATGTTTGCGGTGTGGGTGATAAACGCCGCAATTATGCACGTTATCTCAGCACTATTCGATGGTAAAGGCAGCTTTAGAAGAACATTTGAATTCGTTGGCTATGGTTTCCTGCCGTCTTTGATTGGGTCACTGATCACAGTTTCTATCTCAGCTTACTTTATTTCTCAGGCGCACATACCGGCGATAGATGTTGGTCAGATTCAGAACAAAGAGGTAATGAAAACTCTGATGCTTTCTATTATTCCGAGGGATTTGCTGTATTCAAACTTAATGATAAATGCGGCGGTGACGGTATGGTCTTTGACGATATGGACATTTGCGATAAAACATGCTAGAGAAATACCGACAAAGAAGGCGTTTGTATCTGCGTTGATCCCGACTGCAGTGTTTGGCTTGTACCAGATCTATTCCGTCATGAATTTGCTGCTATAGTTTTTTATTTTATTTTTGTCTGAGTCATCGACTAATCAGTTTTGTTTAAGAAATTCCTCCACCCTTGGACTAACCCACACAACTCTCTTCCAGCCCTCTTCTCCATTGAGGAATTTTTTGCTCTTTAAATAGGCAAAGCTAATACCCACGAACCCTTCGACCTGCTGACCCACAATTAGTCTCTCCATCTCATCAAATGTAAGACCTATGGGAGTCCTCTTTCTGTATTTTCTATCTACGATACCAAATCCGTCTTCTTCTGGTATGTAAAATACGATTAGCTCTGAATAAAGCCCTGTTGGGAGGGGTTTATCGAGAACAGAGTGCAGTTTCACTCTTTTAATGTTTCCTTCGCTCTTCTCTTCGACTGCTCTGTTAACTCCTGCATATTCTCCTCCTTTTTCGTCAACGACGTCTCCTTTTTCGATTTTGAAGTAATACTGAACAATGTCCAGTTCGTTTGCGACCTTTGCATCAAACCACGATGTTCCGCATGGGGATGGCCGTTCAGGAGATATGACGCAAACATGGTTTGGAACGTAGTACTGGCATGATACACAGCCGAAAAACTCGTTCACATCTTCATCTTTTATTTTTCTGCTTTTTTCATCCCTTTCAGCGTGGATTTTCCTGGCTCTCTCTATTTCGCTATTAAAAACATCCTCATCTGCTATCAGGGTTACTCTGACTTTTTCTATGCTGGGTATGCTCCTGAAAGCATCATATAGCATCTTGCCCAGGCAGTCAAGTGTTATTTTTTTCAGTGTATCTTCTGATAATCTGATTTCCACATTTTCCCTGCGAAAATCGTATTCAAGACCCTTTATTCTGTTCATAACTTCGGGAATTAGCGATTCCAGTGCGGAAGTAGCATAGTCGCTCACACCAGAGACGAGTACACGTATTCCCAAACAATCATTCAATTCTCCGATTACTTCTATTCCGGGTTCAAGATCAGAATCTGAAACCTCTACAAGCTCGAAACCTTTGATTATCCTATGGGGAGTAACTTTTTCTCCTAAATATAGTTCGTCAGCTTCAACGCAGTCAGTTTTTACATTGATTCTGTTTGGATCAACATAACGGTGAATCATAGCTCAACTTAAGCCAATGTTATTTATCACTCTATCCTAATCGAACGCATGAAGCAGGTTGGAGTTATAGGTGCCTCTTCATGCGATGAAGAATTGTACAGGATTGCATACCGTGTTGGTGAACTGCTTGCTGAGAAGGGATGCATCGTTATCAATGGTGGACTGACAGGCGTTATGGAAGCCAGCGCGAAAGGAGCTAAGAGTAAAGGTGGGCTTGTTGTGGGAATAATTCCCTCCGCGTTTAAGGGTGATGCAAATCCGTATGTGGATATTGTTATAGCAACGAATATGGGTCATGCGAGGAATATGATAATAGTGCATTCAAGCGATGCGCTCATTGCCATTGGTGGTGGTTATGGAACGATTTCTGAAATGGCTATTGCACTGAAAGAGGGTAAGAGGGTCGTTGCGATAAAACCGCAGATAAAGCTTCCTGGACTTATTACGGCCGAAACACCTGAAGAAGCGGTAGAAAAAGTTTTGAATTTGTGATACTATTATTTAATGGTGATTTCTATGATAAAGATTCTGGAACTTGAAATGGGTGCTCACGGTGATATGAAAGATATCACCAACGAGGTTAGGGAATTTGTTAAAGAAAGTGGTAAGAAGGATGGAGCAGTTCTTGTTTTTTCTGTAGGTTCTACGGGTGCAATAACGACAATTGAGTATGAGCCTGGATTGAAGAAGGACTTTCCAAGAATTATGGAGAAAATAGCACCCTATGGTGAAGACTACGAACATCACAAAACCTGGCATGATGATAACGGGTCGAGCCACGTAAAGGCAAGTATAGTGGGTCCAAGCATCGTTGTACCCTTTAAAGATGGGGAGCTTTTGCTCGGAACGTGGCAGCAGATTGTCGTGATAAACTTCGACACTAGACCGAGAAAGAGACAGGTGGTACTTCAGATTCTGTGATTTAATTGTTTGAATTTTCTCCTTTAATTTAAACTTTCATACTGTTCTAACTTCTACAATTTGGGTTCTTTTTGAGATTAAATAGTATCAAAAGCAGCTGATTTAAAAAAATTTGAATACTCATTCATGCACTGTTCGGGATGTAAGCATGAAACCGGCCATAATTGTGATATTGGACGGTGTGAACTATAGATCATACACAAAGTTGAGAAAACTGGGCAAGCTCCCGTTCATAGATGAACTATCCAAAGAAGGGGTTGAGATAAAGAAGTGCTGCACGGTGTTTCCCTCAGCAACTGTAAGTGGACACGCTTCTATAAGCACCGCATCACATCCCGGTGATCACGAGCTTGTGGGGCAGTCGTGGTATGACCGAAAGACTGGAGAATTCATAGGCTACGATTTTGAACTAACCCTTCCGGACAACTGGATCGATGCATCCATGAACCTCAGCGATAGACATTTAGGCGGTGTTAAGACTGGTTTTGAAATTGTGAAGGAACACGGTATTAAATCATTCAGTGTAGATCTGATAAGGAGAGGTGCAGATCTGAAATTCAGTTTTATTACGCCTGGTTACGACAGAGATGTTTCAGGGCTGGCGAAAAAGTTCATGTTTCTGCGAAGATTTGCAAGACATAAGAGCAGGAAGGGTAAGAACACACTGAAGAAGATTATCACGAAAGTTATTCCATTTCATATCTTCCAGAATGAAATAGCAGCAAAAAACACTATCCGGGCTATAAAGCTGGGATGCAGATTCGGTGTAACCTGGTTTATGGAAACTGATGCAGCAAGTCACATTTTCGGGCCTGAAAGCTTTGAAGGTACAGAGGGCAAACCATTCCTGTACGATTCTCTGGAAGATGCGTTGAAGGATGCGGATGAGGAACTTGAAAAACTTTACAGGAACATAACAAAGATAGCTGGAGAGCCAGTAATGGCTGTTTTGACTGATCACGGGCAGAGTAAATTGAGAAAGGGTAAAAAATACCATGTGGATCTTACTGAAGAGTTTGCAAAATTCGATTTGAATGCATTCACAAACATAGACTACCACGAGTATAGGGAAAGGACTGGCAAGGACGGTGATGTGGTTATAGCGGTTAGCGGTCCAAGGATGGCACACGTCTATGCCATTAAGAGGAAAAATGACGTCTTTGAGGCTTTAAAATCTCTGGAATGTGTCGATCAGATAATTTTCAGGGATGGCGGAGAAATTAAAGTGTATTACAATGGTGAAGTGACGGATCTTGATTCAATAACATTACCACATGAAAAGTATCCCTTCGCAAAGATAAGAATTGAGGGTTTAATGAGAAGCAGCAGATGCGGTGATTTCGTTATAACTGCAAAGGATGGCTACGAATTTGAAAGGGCAGACCATATGGGCGCTCATGGATCGCTGAACTTTGATGACTCTATGGGCTTCGCAGTAATTCACATCCCTAACTCGAAAGAGAAAGTGATCGAGGGGGGAATGACAACAGATGTATTACCTCTGGTTTTGAAATCTATTGGGTGTAAGAGCTTTGCTTTTTCGGACTGCTGAACTGATAGAAGAGTTTTCAGTTAAACGGGAGTTCAGATGAACATGAAGTTACTCACCGAATTTTGCTCTCCTTAAAAACCAAACCTCGAGCTTGATGCAGTTTGTTGCTTCGCAATCATGCTCGAGGCAGCCGAAGCAGGGTGGGAGGCCGGTTAAATCTTCCATTCTTTCCATTATGGCCTGAAGGCTCAGCTCATCTTCCTTCTCCTCCTCCACCTCTGCTCCGGCTGGAATAATTTTGAAGGTCTTAACTCCGTCAACAACAACCTCGACTCTTTTTATGAGTCCTTCTTTTCCAAGCTTCCTTAGAATTCTTGAACATTTACTACTATCTATGTTCAGCTCCTTCCAGAGATCTTTCTGGAGAATAGATCCTTTCTGTTCAAGAATCTGGAGAATCTCCTCTCTTGTGTCCATCTAAGTTTTCTCCTACTCTTCGTAGGGCTGTATCAGAATTACGTTGTTCCCTCTGAGTACTAGGTTTCCAAGGTTCCTTATTTTCTCGCCATTCTTGTACTCCGTGGCGTTGCTCAGGTATATGTTCATGTAGTCGTCTACACTCTCTAGCCTGCCAACAAGATCACTTTCCTCGCCTTTCATTTCAACCCTAATCATTTTTCCGATGAGTGACTTGACCATCTGGTTTGGTAGCATTTCATCACCTCTTTTAAGTTATGTGGATCCAAATATTTTAGGGTTATGGTGTTTTTGATAGTTGTCAGCGGGAGACTAAGATATCAAAAATCGTATATATATCTTCTGCTTTAGCGATCCCATGGCAGTTCTGGTTACAGGAGGAGCGGGGTTCATAGGCAGTCATGTTGTGGATAGGCTTGTTGATGGGGGTCATGATGTTATTGTGGTGGATAATCTTTCGTCTGGAAAGAAGGATTACGTTAACAAACAGGCTGATTTTCACCCCGTTGATCTTGTGCAGGATAGGGAAAAACTTGTAGATTTGTTAAAGGGTGTTGAAGAAGTCTGGCACATTGCAGCAAATCCTGACGTCAGGATAGGTGCTGAAAATCCTGATGCAATATATGATAACAATATTCTTGCAACGTATAATCTGCTTGAAGCGATGAGGAAGGCTGGAGTTGGGAGAATCATTTTTACTTCGACATCGACGGTTTATGGGGAAGCAAAAGTAATTCCGACACCGGAGGATTATCCTACCATTCCCATATCTCTTTACGGTGCATCGAAGCTCGCATGTGAGGCTATGATTTCATCTTACTGCCACACCTTCGAGATGCAGAGCTGGATATATCGTTTTGCAAACGTTATAGGAAAGAGAAGCAATCATGGTGTTATTTACGATTTCATAATTAAACTGAGGAAAAATCCGAATGAACTTGAGATTCTTGGAAACGGGGAGCAGAACAAGTCATACATCTACATATCTGATTGCGTTGATGCAATGTTTTTTGGTTTGAAGGCTGATGAGGTTGTGAATATAATCAACATCGGGAGTGAAGACCAGGTAAAGGTGAAAAGAATTGCTGAAATTGTCTGCGAGGAGATGGGTTTGAATCCGGTCTTCAGGTTTACGGGTGGCGACAGAGGTTGGAAGGGTGATGTACCTGTCATGCTCCTTTCAATTGAGAAGTTGAAGTCTATGGGGTGGAAACCTAAATACAACTCCGAACAGGCTGTGAGAATGGCTGTGAGAGATTTGCTGGCGGAGATTTAGGAAAAATAAACCTGTTTATTTTTTATCAATTGTAAGTAGTCAGAAATTAAAGACTCCCTCAAGTTTTAGCAGTTTTCGTTTTACTTCAACTCCGCTGCTGAATCCACCTAAGCCGTTCTTTGCTACAACCCTGTGGCATGGAACAATAATTGGTACAGGATTCTTTTTCAAAGCCTGCCCAACTGCTCTTGGGCTGCTTCCAACTCTTTCTGCGAGTTCTTTGTATGTTATGGTTTCTCCATACGGTATCTTTCTCACTTCTTTGAGAACCTTTGTGACGAACTCCGATGCATCTATTCGCACCGGGTAGACTGAAAAATCGATGGTCTCTCCATTAAAATATGCTTCCAGATCTTTCTTCAGCATTTCAGCAGTTTTGCTTTTTATGTTTATTCTGTATGGCCTACCATCGAAAGAGACGACTATTACTTCTCCATTCTCGATAAAGACGTTTACAAAGGAATCCCACCTAATAAAAAAGCTCTCAGACATCTCTGCTGGCTATCTCTTTGATTCTTTCTATTCCGTCTATCTCCTTTATCACTTTGGCAACAGCTTTCGGTACGAGTTCTTCCCAGTTTCCTCCGTTGAGCATCCTCTTTCTTATTTCAGTTCCCTGATACTCCACTCTTTTGTACATCTTTGTTCGGACAACCTTGATGCCAGCTTCTTTGAACAGTCTGATGACCAGAGGATTATTGGAGAAGACAACATCAAATGGTGGAACCATTGATCGAACGTGAGACACCCACAGACTGTTGCGGTAAATGTCTTCAAGCGGAATAATGTAGATTTTTTTCTTTACATTGAGTTCGTCGAGAGCTCTTGAAATCATGAGGATACGTTCTCCGGCTGTGAATGGGTTCTCTATGCTGTGGCTTTCCTGGGCACTACCTATCCCTATAATCAGCTCATCTACTTCGTTGAGTATCTGTCTTATGACTTCATGATGTCCGAAATGATATGGTTGGAATCTGCCAATGAAAAATCCGCGCATGGGCGTCACTCTTTTGGTCTTCTGATAACCCTGTATATATCGTCTTTAAGCTTTCTTCCGGTTCTCTTTTCCCACTCTTCTATAGGGATTCCAAATTCTGCATGTATCTTGTCCCTGTAAATTTCTGGCATCACGTTGAAGGCGCAGAAGGGTATTATTCTCCCATCTGGTGTTGCATAGTGAATCTCACATCTCTTAACACGCTCTATGTCGTAGTTATACAAATCCATGAAGTGCATCATTCCTATGAAGAGAGCCTTTGCGTGGAACTGTCCGAGTGTTGAGTAATCATGCCTTACAAGAACGTCAAATAGGATCTTGCTGATATCGAACTCCTTTGGAGCTTTTTCGAAATCGACAAACCTGCGAATGTCTATTACACCCTTGAGGGCTCTTATCGTCTTTATTCTGCTGTTTGTTAGACTTTCGGCTTTTTCATTGAGGTATTCAAACAGACCTTCAACATCGACAAATCTTGTTATTGGCAAAAGCTTTCCATTTTCCTTGAATACGTACGTTGCCATACCACATGCGAAGTGTGTTGTCAGCTCGTATTGCGGAGTGCCTGTAAGGGCTTCGACAAAGTGTGATATCGGTGTAACACTCGGGACGGGGTAGAAGTCATCTCTGCTTATTTCTCCATCAGTTTGTTCTTCTATCTTTTTGATAGCATCTGGAATTGTTATTCTGTATTTTTCTCTTTCACGCTTTGGCATGCTACCAACGAGGCTGACTGGCTGGAAATTCACACCTCTAACAATGTCTATGTTATCAACACCATATCTTATGATGTCTCCAAGCTGATGATCATTAACCGTTTTTATGATGGTTGGGACAAGAACTATACCAAGTTCAGCTCTTCTACAATTTTCAAGGATTTTTGGAACTTCCTGATGGTTTTTCGGGTTTGTCTTTTCATCAACACCATCAAAGGAGAGGTAGACTGTATTGACTCCTGCCTCTCTGACTTTGAGAGCAAGATCGGGCTCCAGTGCCAGTCTGATACCGTTTGTATTAAGCTGAATATGGTCTATCCCCTCTTCTTTGATCGCCCTTATTATCTCAATTAAATCGTCTCTGAGTGTTGGTTCTCCACCGGTTAGCTGAACTGCGTTTGTGGCAACGGGTTTTATGCTTTTAGCAACTCTGACCATCTGTCTTATTTGCTCGACTGATGGCTCGTAAACATACCCTGTTCTTCTTGCGTAGAAGAAACAGTTGCTTATGAGGACACCGTCTCCAGCTAGGAATGCGTGCATGTCATCTTCGACTTCTAAATCGTAGACGTATCCGCTGTAATGCTCAGCTGTGATTTCGGATATTTCGTCGACGTAGATGTCCCCGATCCTTTTTATTCTGACATCTCTTCTTACACCTACACATCCCAACCTGTTTCTGTGACTCTTCCTAAGCGATATCATTTCAACTAGCTTCTTAAGCTCGTTTCCAGCTATGTGTATCTTGTAGAGGTCGTAATTTGCGTTTTTCACCTTTTCTTTCTTGATGACGTAAATCCTAGCGAATATGCCTAGCGATGCCAGTAGATACAGTATATCTCTCGCCAGCTCTTTAGATACAGTTGCGTAACCTAAGCTTAGATGTCTCTTGCCTCTCACAACAAAGCCGTCGCCGTTGAACAAACCGCTCAGAAGGGCTAGCTTAATATCCCTGGGTAGCTGTAGGAACATCCTCGGCAACCTCTTGTTTTCGGCTTTTTCTGGAATTCCGAGCACATATTTGAACACGAGCCTCATCAGTCTGCTGCCGATCACTATCTGCTTAGCCTTTCCATCCGCCTGAAGAATGCTGTATGTCAGTCCAAGCTTCCTGATGATATCGAGAATCTCTCTCTCCGTCTCTTCCGAGCCAACAGTAATTCTTATGTCCTTGCTGGTATAGTGTCCATCCGATACGAAGTATCCTATGAGCTTGGCAAATTCTGGGGATATCTGAATCTTCGATGGTATTCTGTGCTTAGTAGCATCTCTGCCGAGTTCGAAAAATCCATCGTTGTAGACTTCGTAAAATACGTTCAGAGGCAGGTGATCTCTACGATACCAGTGGTATGTTCTGTTTCCGTAAGCTCTGAGCTTTGGATTGTAAGTGCCAAACGGTCTCATTACATGCCTGACTCCATGGACGAACGTCTTTCTCTTCTCTTCTTCTGGCAAGTTTATGAATCCTTCAATTACGTCAATCTCAGAAACTTCGTCGTCTATGGGCAAATTCCAGAGTAACACTAACTTATCATCTGGCTTCAGGTCATCTGCTCTCTTTTTGACCATTCTACCATCTACGTAAACGAATACGTTGTGCTCAGGAGTCAACCTGATCTCTCTTCCAGTCTTCGTTTTTATCCTCAAGATGTCTCCTTCGAATTTCCTTCTAAGGAATTTTGTCACCTTCGTCCAGCGGACTTTGCCATTCTTAAACGTAAGAACTTCTAAGTTGTCTGGAACTGAAAACTCTCCTTCTATTTCGCCCACTTTAACCTTATGCTCGAAATCGAAGTTCTCCGCAAGCTCTCCGAAGCTCTTGGCTTCAACTCTGCCATCGATCTTGAACACTGCAACCTCATCCGCTGGAAGGCAGTACCAGCATGCGAGATCGCATCTATTCGTGAGAACGATATTCAGTAGAGCAGTTTGGCTTTTATGCAGACCACACAGACCGCATGTGAATGGACAGTCTATTTCCTTGATGATGGGGTTTTGTATGCCTGGACCATCATGGGCGAAGCGTGCAGCTTTTTTAAACATTTCAGCGTCGCCCCAGTAAACATCGACGAATTCGCCATGATCTGGACACGTCTTTCTTATCATCACCTTGCCATTTTCTTCATAAAGTGTAGCATTGATGACCTTTAAACATTCAGGGCAAAGTGATTGTGTTTCATAAGGCAGTTTGATTTCTTCCATTTTTGCACCTCCATAGAAATATCTTATAA
>CAZZAF010000008.1:0-68078 GCA_964652135.1 uncultured archaeon | reverse complement strand
CGCTTTCTCCATGCTGGGAGATGTCGAGGCCGACGTATTCCTCTTCCTCGCTGACGCGCAATCCCATTGTAGCGTCGACGATCTTGGCGAGGATCATGGTTACAGCGAACGCATACACTATTGCAGCTCCAGCTCCAACGATCTGTGCTATGAACTGCTCAACGTTTCCGTATAGCAAACCTGTGTAGCCACCAACAGATTCGCTGGCGAATATTCCTGTGGCTATGGCACCCCACAATCCACCAATACCGTGGACGGCCCATGCATCCAGACTCTCGTCCCATCCTCTTCTAACCCTGAACAGCAGTGCCTTGTAGCAGACCACTCCTGCTACCGCTCCGATTACAATGGATGACATTGGATCAACGAAACCTGCTGCGGGTGTAATTGCAACCAGCCCGGCTACAGCACCACTCACCATTCCCAACGAGCTTGGCTTTCCACTCAGCCAGCTTGCAAATAACCATGCAAGAGCTCCAGCAGCTGCTGCTGTGTTGGTCACGACGAATGCGTTGGCTGCAAGTCCATCTGCTGCAAGAGCACTTCCTGCATTGAAACCAAACCATCCAAACCAGAGCAGTGCTGCACCAAGCAAAGTCATGGGTATGTTGTGGGGCTCCATGTCGTACTCTCCGAATCCAATTCTCTTGCCTATTACCAGTGCAAGTGCTAAAGCGGAGAATCCTGAGCTTATGTGAACTACGGTACCTCCAGCGAAGTCAAGAGCACCAAGCTCTGCTAACCAGCCACCGCCCCATACCCAGTGGGCTAGTGGGTCATAGACAAGAGTCGTCCACAGCAAGCCGAACACTATGAATGAGCTCAGCTTTACTCTCTCAGCTACGGCCGAAGTAAGTATTGCCAGGGTTATTGCTGCGAAGACAAGCTGGAACACCATGAAGGCCAGGTGTGGTATTGTTGAATCTCCGCAATCCATGCCAACTCCCTTCAGCCCTATGTAATCCAAGCCACCAACGAATCCGGCTATGTCTGAGCCAAAGGACAGGCTGTAGCCAATAATAACCCATTGAATGCTGACGAGTGCGAATGCTATGAATGACAATGATATCATCGAGACAACGTTCTTTCTTCTGACCATTCCTCCGTAAAATAATCCAACTCCTGGCGTCATCAGCATTACCAGTGCTGTTGCAGCCAGGATCCAGGCCGTATCTCCACTATCGAGACCCATCCCAATCACCTCTAAAGAGCACTCAGCAAATTGATCAATTTTTAAGCTTTTTTAACAAGAAGTCATAAAGATTCATAATTTTTCATAGTTCGGCTTACCTGGTTGCAAAATTTTGACATGAATTTTTTGAGATTTGAATAGTTTGCATCCTGGCTGGGTATATTTGAGAATGCGGGAAGAGACGGAATTATGGGTATTAATTATTTAAAATAACCCACTATAAGCTAATTTGCGATTGGGCATCCATCTCAAATTTGCTTGCGGACAAAAAACAGGCCAAAATCTAGACTAGAATAAATATATAAAAAATTTGAAAAATTATTTGATGTTATATTGCTGCGTCTCCTTCTTCTCCCGTTCTCACTCTCACGACCTTCTCCACTGGTATAACGAAGATCTTTCCATCACCGACATTTCCAGTCCTTGCAGCTTCCACTATTGTGTTCACCACAGTGTCCACAGCCTCGTCGCTGACCACAACCTCGATCTTAACCTTTGGAAGAGTGTCCACTTCCATCTCTCTGCCTCTGAACTGTATCTTCATACCCTTCTGTCTACCGCGACCTCTGACCTCTGTTATCGTCATTCCCACGATCCCCTTTTCCTCTAGGGCAGCCTTGACGTATTCTAGCTTCTCTGGGCGGATTACGGCCTCGATCTTCTTCATTTTTGCATCACCTCTTTACTTCTTTTCAGCTGACTTTATAACTACGCCTCTTGAACTCTCTGCGTACACGAAGTCTGGGTATGCGATTGCTCCGTGCTCGCTGATGTCAAGTCCAAGCAGTTCTTCTTCTGGCGAGACTCTAAGTCCTATGGTCTTCTTCAGGATGTAGAACAATATGAAACCTGTACCGAATGCCCATGCGAAGTTCACGATTGCGCTTATCACCTGGCATACAAAGAATCCAGCGTTACCGTAGAGCAGTCCGGTTACAAGTGGACCCTCTGTTGTGTAGACTCCATAGGTTCCGTCTGCGAAGAGTCCGAGCGCGATCAGACCCCATGTACCATTGAATCCGTGAACAGGTACTGCACCGACTACGTCGTCGATTCCTCTTCTCTCAAGCCACCAGTAGCCGTAGCATGCGATGAATCCCGCGATTATTCCTATTACCACTGCAGCCCATGGCTGGACCCATGCACATGGGGCTGTAATTGCCACAAGTCCACCGATTGCACCGTTGCATGACATACCGACGTCTGGCTTGCCGAGCTTCTTCCAAGTGATGAACATGGCTGTTACTGCTCCAGCAGCAGCTGCGAGGTTGGTGTTTACAGCAATCACTGAGATTCTAAGCTCATGGGCTGAAAGGGTGGAACCAGGATTAAAACCAAACCAACCAAACCAGAGTATGAATGTACCAATCACTGCAAACGCAAGGCTGTGACCTGGAATCGCCCTCGGGTTTCCATTCTCATCGTACTTGCCGATTCTTGGGCCAATCAGCATACATGCAGCCAGTGCGACGTAACCTCCAAGAGCGTGGACAACTCCAGATCCAGCGAAGTCCAAGGCTCCGTAACCCCCTCCAAGCTTCACCATGAAGTCAGCACTGCTGAGCCATCCACCGCCCCACAGCCAGTGGCCGTATATTGGGTATATGATTGCAGTAACGACAGCGCTGTAGATAATGTAGGTCGAGAACTTTGGTCGTTCTGCAATGGCTCCAGAAACTATGGTTGCTGCTGTTGCAGCGAATACCAGCATGAAGAACCAGAGCAATAGTGTGTTAACGTCGTATGCGTCACCGCTCAGGAAGAAGCCTGTAGTACCGAATAGCATATGGAATGTATCACCCATGAGCAGTGCGTAACCCACAGCGAAGAACGCAATGCTACCTACTGCAAAGTCCATGAGGTTCTTCATCATTACGTTGGCAACGTTTTTTGCTCTGGCAAATCCAGCCTCAAGTAGGGCGAATCCAGGTTGCATGAACATTACGAGGAAACCACATACTAGTACCCATACGAAATCAACTGGAGCTTCTGGGTTCTCCTTGAGAGTTTCTGCACCGCTTGGATCACCGGCCATGGCTGGCATTGAAAGCATTGCCAGCGCAAGCAGTGATATAATCAGAGCTACTGGTAGGTTAGACTTTCCTGTGTGTGTTCTGGCAATCGCTTCCGGATTTCTCATTCCTGCCACTTCACACCACCTCTTTTTAATTCTGGAGAAGCAAGTCTGGTATTTTTTAAAAAATTTTTTAATATTACGGCTTAATCGCTGGTAATTTTTCACAAAATTTGTGATTAATTCACAAAATTTTTAAACCCAAAAGGGCAAGATTGAAAGCATGAGAAATCCAGTGAGGGTAACTATAGCATTCGATGAGGAGAGTTATGAGATATTCAACAAGCTCAGAGAAAAATCCAAGCAATCTCAAAGTGAAATCATAAGAAACGCCCTCAAGTTTTACTATGCTTACAAGGATTTCGAAAGTCTTGAAGGAGAGAAGATAAAGATATATGTTGAAATGCTTTCTGAAGGGGAGCATGTAATTCTTGATATAGATCACTGGATCGCTTTCCTCAGGCTCCTCGAAACTCACCCCGAGAAGGACAAGTTCTGGGAGTTGCATAGAGAGGTAGCCAGAAGCCACGCAGAACAATTTAAGAACAAGTCTGTTGAATACATTCTTGAGAGGCTTGAGGCATGCAACTTTTTCAGAATGAATAAAATAGGGGACAATGAGTTTACACTGATACTTGGAAACGAGATAGCTAAGAATTTCATAAAGACGTTTTTGGAGGAAGTTTTTGCGGGTGTGGGAATAAAGGCTGAAATAAAGGAAGATTTAACCAAGTTAAGGATTAAGGTGCTTTGATTTTTTGTTTTTTTAGATGATTTTTCCACATAATCTCTTTTTTCTTTAAAACGCTAACTCATCCGAGCTTCAGGAATGCATCAACCAGTTTTCTGCAGTTCTCGTTTAATTCATCAATGTATTTATCAGTCTCTGAGATTATTCTTTCCTTCTCGTCGTCTGTCAGGGATTCCTCACTTTCAACCCAATCCCTGACTATTTCTGGAGTGACTTCAAGATGGAACTGCAAGCCTATTGCATTTTCGATACGGAAAGCCTGGTTTCTGACCTCTCTTCCGGCGTAGAGCAGTTTAGCCCCATCTGGCAAATCGAATGTGTCATTATGCCACTGAAAAACGACCATTTTATCCGGTAACCCATCTGTTACTTCGTCGCTGTTAACTTTTTCAACTTCAAACCAGCCAATCTCTCTTTTGAAGGGATAAACATTCTTTCCAAGAGCGCTGGCTATTAGCTGGGCTCCGAGACACACCCCGAGAATCGGGATGTTGTTCTCAAAAGCCTGTCTTATCAGTCTTTTCTCCTGATTTAGGAATGTGTATTCTTTCCATTCATATACACCCATTGGGCCACCCATAATAACGATATGCGTTACATCTTTTAGTTCGGGAATCTCGTCTGTCTCGTAAACTCTCACATACTCGTATTCTATCCCCTTTTCATTCAATATATCTTCTATCAGCCCCATTGGTTCGTTGGGAACATGCTGAAATGCAACAACCTTCATAGCACCACCGATGATTTCCTTCTATATTACCTTTCTTTGGGTTATACTTTTTATCGAGTTTTTCCCTCAATTGTTCGCTTTTAAGGGTAAACAGAATCATATAAATTTTTTTGAGAAAATTTGTGAAGTTTGTAATAACCACAGTTATTTCCTTGAAGTATTTAATTTCGTGATGGATGGGTTCGTAAAGTATAAATAATTTAAATAAAGGCCATTCATCATGCAAAATGGGAACTGCAATGCCTGTACCGACCTCAACACTCTATTTGAGGGTTTAGAAGGTCTGAGAACGAGAATAATTTACGATTCTCGGCAGGCGTTGATCAGTTTTCTTTTCAATCATATTATTCCCTTTTACTATTCTAAGGGCAAAAGAATAAATTTTATCGTTCACTCTGAGCTAGCTCTGAGGAAGTTGGGTATAGTCACCAGGCAAATTCTCGCTGAGGACAATCCGATTCTTACTGAGGCCATAAATAAATCAAGAATTTTTAAGGTTGGTTCAGTAAAAGAAATACCCTTCGGTACGCTTGGGGGATTTATAAGACTTCGCGACAGCAATTTGTTTGAATGGCTAATGGAAATCTTCAAACAATTCAACAAGGATGACGTGGTATTCTTACTGGGCTTTTACACGATGCACTTCTTCCACGGAAACATCCTTCCATCATTTCTGGATTTGTTTGAGGTTATGCCATCGGATTTGACGCTATTTATGCCTCAGCCCATGGGAGTTCTTGATGCTCATACAGACAGAATATTGGGGAAGTTATTTGACATGGACATAGTCATAAAAAGAATTGAGGATTATTTTGAAGAGGCTTATGTAATCCAGCTTGACCAGTCAATTATTACTGGTCTGAATTTCTATGGGCGAGTTAAGCTCCTTCCGGATGGAAGGTTTGAGTGGCTATGATATGGAAAAAGAAATTTTGATAAGATGCGAAAATTAGGAAATCCAAAATTTTTCTGGAATTCAAAAATCTAAAATACGTTTAAAGCGACATCATTCTCCATGTCAATGCTGAGAGTTTTCCTGCTGTATCTGGCATCATTCATTCTTAAGATAGCCGGATATGTATTAACAAAGTATTTGATACTGCTTGCTGATGCAATGCACAGCCTTACTGACATAGCGACAATCCTTCTTCTCATGTATTCCGGTAAAATCTCGAAGAAACCACCTGATCCCTCCCATCCCTTTGGGCACGAACTCGCAAGAAATATAGCATCACTGGTGGCAGCTACATCATTCATTACGATTGTATCATTCGAATTACTCAAGGAGGGTGTTTTGAAGATTATCAACCCTCAAAATGGATATGGCGATCCAACTCTGGCAATTGCAGTTGAACTTGTTGTTCTGGCAATCCTTCTGTTTGCATCCTATCTCTCCTCAAGAAAATCTGGCGTTCTTGATAGAACCGTGTTCGTCGAAAGTATAAACGATTCTCTGTCTACTGCAGCAGGTATAATCGGAATAATTCTCATTGGATTTGGCTACGCATTCTTTGATGGTCTCGTCTCGATTTTGATCGCTCTAATGATACTATATAACTCCATCAGACTTCTCAAGCAAAATGCGAGATTTTTACTGGGACTTTCACCACCCCACGAATTCTACCGCAGGGTGGAGAAAATTTCTCTGACATTTGATGAGATTAAAGGTGTTCATGATATGGTGGCAATATACATTGGCGAGGGAAGAATTCACCTGGACATGCACGTAACAGTGGATGGTAAAATGAGCGTTGAGGAAGCAGATAAATTGTCGGAGAGATTAGCCAACGAGTTGAAGAGAAGAATTCCGGAGATAAGTTACGTCAATGTCCACATATGTCCGCATTATGGTAAATACAAAAGAACAACTTTGTGACGTCTTCAGTTCTTTAGATTACCAGAAATGCGATTAGCAAAAAAATTATTTAAGCTATTTTATCCAAAATACATGGTTATGAAACTTTCTTTCAGGAAGGGTTTTAGTTTTGGGCTTGCATCGGGAGTAATCACAACTCTGGGCATGATGGTGGGCATTCATTCCAGTACTCATTCAAAGCTTGCAGTAATAGGTGGAATTATTGCTATAGCAATAGCGGATGCATTTTCCGATGCTGTTGGGATTCACATATCCGAAGAATCGACTAATATGCGCTCTGAGAGGGAAATATGGGAATCAACGGTCTCTACATTCCTCTCGAAATTTGTCTTTGCATTAACGTTTGCTGTACCAGTTTTACTCCTGCAACTCTCTACGGCAGTTATTGTTAGCGTGATATGGGGTCTGTCTCTGATAACAGTATTCAGCGTTTACATAGCCAAACAGAAGGGAGTGGAACCACACAAAGTTGTTTTAGAGCATCTGTTCATTGTAGTTCTGGTCATTTTGATAACTCACTACGTTGGGGAATGGATCGCATTGACATTCTGAAGCTTGTAAATTGAAAGCTAAAATTTTTATCACCAAGAACATAATACAAGTATATGCGAAATTTGAGAATCGCTCTAGCCCAGATAAACCCAATTGTTGGTGATTTAAAATATAATGCTAATAAAATAATAGAACATATTAAGAAAGCGGAGGAAGTAAAGGCCGATCTTATCTGTTTTCCAGAACTCGCTCTGACAGGTTACCCTCCTGAGGATCTCCTTTTAAAACCGCAGTTTGTGGAAGACAATCTGAAAGCTCTCGAAAACATAGTTGAAAATACGGAGGATGTGGTCTCTGTTGTTGGTTTTGTTGATGCTGAGGATGACATATATAATGCAGCGGCGGTGATATACAACGGGGAAGTTAAGGGAGTTTACAGAAAGATGTTTTTACCAAACTATGGTGTTTTCGATGAGGAGAGGTACTTTCAGGCTGGAAGAGAGCCGAATATTTTTGTTATAAACGATATCAACGTTGGAATAACGATTTGCGAGGATATCTGGTATGCAGACGGCCCCGCTCTGATACAGAGCCTGAATGGCGCTGAGTTGATTGTGAATTTATCCTCTTCACCATACCATGTTGGTAAAAGGGACTTCAGGAAACGAATGCTATCCACAAGAGCCTCGGACTACTGCTCTTTTGTTGCCTACGTTAACCTCGTTGGTGGGCAGGACGAGCTCGTTTTCGATGGAGGAAGCATGGTTTTCGATGAGGAAGGCAACCTTATTGCCCAGGCCAGAATCTTCGAAGAGGATTTCCTTGTTGTGGATCTGAACATTGAGGCTGTATTCAGAAAAAGGCTGCATGACCCGAGAAGAAGAAAAGAAAAGCTGGAGGTTGAAGAAATCCCCAAAATTTTCGTTTGCAACAGGCAAAAACAGAGGGAAAAGGTTGAGCCAAGAGTTGAGGAAGATTTAAAGCTTGAAGAGGAAGTATTCAGAGCTCTGGTTCTTGGAACGAGGGATTACGTTAGAAAGAATGGGTTTGAGAAGGTTCTTGTTGGTTTGAGCGGTGGTGTGGATTCTTCTCTGGTTGCAGCAATAGCTGTGGAAGCTTTGGGAAGCGAGAACGTCATTGGAGTTTTGATGCCTTCTCAGTTCACGTCAAGAGAAAGCATAGAAGATGCGGAAGCACTTGCAAGAAATCTTGGAATTAGAACTATCACGATACCAATAACTGGAATTTTTGAGAAATATCTGGAGGAGTTGAAGGACGTTTTCAAGGGAAGGGGCTGGGATGCAACGGAAGAAAACATTCAGGCGAGAATAAGAGGAAATATACTGATGGCCCTATCGAACAAATTTGGATATCTCGTTTTAACGACGGGCAACAAGAGTGAGATGAGCGTTGGATACGCAACGCTCTATGGTGATATGGCTGGAGGATTTGCTGTAATAAAGGATGTCTTCAAGACGATGGTTTACAGAATTGCTAAGCATGTTAATGAAAGGGCTGGAAGAGAGATTATACCCAAGAGGGTTTTTGAAAAGCCACCATCTGCAGAGCTAAGGGAAAATCAGAAGGATGAGGATGATCTGCCTCCATATGAAATACTGGATCCAATACTGAAGGCGTACATCGAAGAAGACAGGAGTTTCCATGAGATAGTGGCGGAGGGCTATGATGAGGAGATTGTTAAGCGAGTAATAAGAATGGTTGACAGAAATGAGTATAAGAGAAGACAGGCCCCGCCGGGAGTAAAAATAACCCCAAGGGCATTTGGAAAGGATAGACGACTGCCGATAACCAACAGATACGTTCCGTGGGAGTAAGCGTCCGGAGATAATGTATTTGAACAGCTCATTTCGATGGATAGTTATAAATACTATACTGTTTAATATTTTATTGTCAAAATCGTGAAAAACAAGAACCAATATGCTGTCAAAGTTAACAACGCAGGATAATGGTACTTCGATGTATCATATGCTGAAATTTTAGCGTAAAAAAAGAATCTGCTGGAATTTTCAATCATGCCTTTTTAAACTTTACGCTGAATTTCCGAGGTACAGAAAACCTAGACAGCTTTTAGTTATATTTGATAAGTTTTAATTTGAGGTGATATAAGATGAGCACGGTTAAATTAGAAGAACTGGAAGAGATTTTCGGAAAAATGGTAAGTTTCGATGAAATAGAGCGAAAAATATACTCTCACGATGTGGGTGTGCCTCCAAAGATATTCAAAAAGGTCATTGGCGGTGTTGCTGATGCTGTTGTAAAGCCTGAGAGTATTGAACAGCTCAAAAAGCTGGTAGAGTTCTCAAAGAAGTACAAAATACCACTCGTTCCCAGGGGTAAGGCTACATCAGGTTATGGTGGTGTTCTGCCGGTTAAGGGCGGTATAGTGGTAGATTTCACAGCGATGAACAAAATTCTTGAAATCGATGAAGAACAAAAGATTGTAAGGGTTCAGCCCGGAGTTGTGTGGAAGAACCTTGATGAAGAACTCAAGAAAAGAGGATTAACGCTCAGACTGTATCCAACGAGCTACCCATCTTCAACCGTTGGCGGGTGGCTTGCACAGGGTGGAGCTGGAATAGGCAGCTACGAGTACGGATGGTTTAAGGAGAATGTGGTTTCTGCTAAGGTTCTTCTTCCAACTGGTGAGCTTAAAGAATTCAGCGGAGATGAGCTAGATCTTATAAGCGATGCCGAGGGTACGACAGGTTTCATAGTTGAGGTAACGCTGAAGGTTAAAGAGTATGAAAAGGAGGATGTTGTCGGGTTTACTTTTGACAGTGTCGAAGACCTCCAGCGCTTCCTTGAGTTGATCACAAAGGAAAACATCCCTGCATGGTCTGTCAGCTTCATAAATCCCGAAGGAGCGGTTCTGAAAAGCATAGTTCCTCCGAAGCTGCATCACGGACATCCGGTTGAGGAAGTTCCAAAGTTACCGGAGAAGTTCATAGTAATACTGGCATTTCCTGAGAGCAGGAATGTAGAGAGCAAGCTTGATGAAATTGCAAAGAAGGCAAATGGAGAAAGGCTACAGCAGGATTTAGCGGAGCATGAATGGGAATCCCGTTTCAAACCGATGAAGATAAAGAGGCTGGGGCCAAGCCTTGTGCCCGCAGAGGCTGTCATACCGGTGGATAAGCTTGCAGAATTCTACAGGGAATTTACCAGAGAAGCTGCAAAGCACAAGTTTATGCTCGAGGGATTTTCCGTTAAAGGAAACGAGATAGTCCTTCTCGGATTCATACCTCACGATGAGCGCAGGGGAGACTACAAGTACGCCTATGCGCTGTCGCTGGCTTTCATCAAGATTGCTGAAAGAGTTGGGGGCAGACCATATTCAACTGGTTTGTACATGGCTCACAAGGCTGAGAAAATACTTGGAAAGGAGAGGTTTGAGAAACTAAAATCCTTTAAGGATAAACTCGATCCTGAGAAGATATTCAACCCCGGAAAAGTTGTGGATTTATCTCTTGCTGCATCGCTAATCAAAATAGCTGAGAAATTTGCATTTGCCGAAAAAATGGCTAAGCCAGTGGAATACGGTGAGAGAATAGGCGAGAAATCCAGCGGAAAACTGCCGGAATTTGTAGAATGGTATGCCTATGCATGTGCTCAGTGCGGTTACTGTGTGGATGATTGTACCGAATACGATGCAAAGCAGTGGGAAAGCTACTCACCGAGGGGCAAGTACCACTTCCTGAAGCTCTATGCTGAGGGAGAGGTAGAACTCAACCAGCAGATGGTTGACAAATTCCTGCTCTGTACAACGTGTGAGAAGTGTAACGTGAATTGCCAGCTTGACATGCCAGTTCTGGAAACCTGGGAGTATATGAGAGACTTCCTGATAGGAAAGAAGGGATTCATGACGTTTCCACCCTTTGAAATCATGGCAGCGAGCCTTGACAACAATCTGAACATCTGGGCAGGTTACAGGGAAAACAGGGCTGACTGGCTGTACAAGGATGAAAAACTTCTGGAAGAAGTCAAGCCGCATTTGAAGGATGATGTGCCTGTTGCATACTTTGCCGGGTGTACTGCCAGCTTCGTGGAGCAGGATATAGCAAAGGCTGCAGTGCTACTCCTCTCAAGGGCTGGAGTGGACTTCCAGTATCTGGGTACTGACGAAGCATGCTGCGGAATTCCAATGCTCGTAGCTGGAAAATGGGATCTTTTCGAGAAAATAATGAAGCACAACATAAATGAAATGAAGAAGAGGGGCGTTAAGACCGTAATTACATCCTGTCCAGCCTGCTGGCTTTCATGGCACCACTATTACAAGGAGTTCGCAAAGAAGCTGGGCATAGACTACGACATAGAGGTGAAGCATTACACCGAGGTAATTGCAGAGAAGATAAAGAAGGGCGAGTGTGAAATTCCGGAACTTCCGGAAGAGATGAAGAACGTTACTGTGACGTTCCACGATTCGTGCCACATTGGTAGAGCAGGTGGCATATATGAACCACCAAGAGAGCTGATAAAGGCTCTGGGCGTAAAATTCGTCGAAATGGAACACAACAGAGAGAATGGACTTTGCTGTGGTAGCGTCCTTACGAGAATTGGAGAACCAAGACCAACATCAAACTACCTTGGAGGAAAGAGAATCAAAGAAGCAGTGGATGCTGGAGCGGATGTGATGCTCGCAGTATGTCCATGCTGTCAGTTCCAGCTGAGAGTTGCGAGCAAGGAGAACGGATACAACATGCCTGTTAAGGATCTTGCAGCATTTGCTGCAGGAATATGCGGAGTTGAATTCCAGGATCCAACGGACTACTGTCTTGAAATGTGGAGAACCTTCGATGCAATGATTGCGCTGATGAAACCTGAGAACATGGCTGACTTGATGATAGCTCTGCTTCCACAGATGATCGATGCGATGCCAGAGAGCATGAAAGCCATGATGAGGGTGGCAAAGAAGGTTCCAGGAATGCTGGATGCAATGAAGCCAATGATGCCGAAGATGTTCCCAATGCTTATGCCAAAGATAGTGCCAAAAGTTATGCCAGACATGCTCAAAGAAGTTGAGAAGCGTGTACCAATGCCTCCGCACATGAAGGAGCAGATGCCAGATCTGATGCCGAAGGTCATGGAGAATCTGATGCCAAAGATGTTGCCAGAGGTTATACCGCGTGTAATGCCTGCGATGATTGAATACATTAAGAACAACGACTTTTAATTTTAAATTTTTATTTTTTGCTATTTTGAGTTAAAGGTGTTTTCCCGGAGGAACTACCATTTGAAACCATTGGAAAATAATGGAAAATAATATAAATAAATTAATTGGTTAATTAAAAATTAACCAACTCGACGTACAATCTTCTTCCGTTCCTGTTTTTATTCTCCATGATTTCGGCTCTTAGCTTCATCATTTCATTAAACAACTGCTTCTGCTCAGAACTAAGTTTTGGATAGCAGTCAGTAATGAAATCCATACCCTGGGGGCACAGACCAGAAACACAGGGGAAGCAATACGTCCCCTTGGCACACCCAATCTGAATTTCGTCTTCAAAAACTTCCTCTCTCATATTTTTTACCTCCTTTTTCATAAACATTCAATTATTTTCTTAAATAAATCTTCGTTGATAATAACTCCTTCCTCTCTAATTCTCTTCACGGCACTCAACAACTTTCTCTCATCGACGTTTACATTCAACTTCAACTCTCTAAGCTTGTATTCGATGCTCCTCCTTCCGGAATGCTTGCCCAGAGCAATCCTCCTCTCTCTACCAACGATCTTCGGGTCGTATGCCTCGTATGTAAGCGGGTTCTCTAAAACAGCCGCAACATGTGTTCCTGATTCGTGAGTGAACGCATATTCCCCAACAACCGGAGCCTGAGGGTGCACTGGAATGTTTGAGTACCTCTCAACGAGCTTTGACAGCTCATAGAGCTTATCGAGCTTTATGCCCGTCTTTATACCATAGAGCACCTCCAGAGCTGTGACAACTTCCTGAAGGCAAGCGTTTCCACACCTCTCACCAATACCGTTGACTGTTGTGGCAATTCTATCTGCCTTACACATCACGGCCTTCAGGCTGTTTGCCGTCGCAAGCCCGAAGTCATTGTGGAAGTGGCAGAGCACCTCTATATCCAGCTTCTTTAGAGTGGAAACGTACTTCTCAACGAGTTCGGCTGTTGCGACACCAACAGTATCGGATATGTGGACTCTGCTGGCTCCATAATTTACTGCCTCGCTGTAAATTCTTACGAGCCTTTCAATGGGAATTCTGGTTGAGTCCTCACTTGTGAACGAAACGAAAACATGGTCGCTTGCATATTCTATTAGCTTCAACGCGTTGTTCAGGACATCCTCGAAGCTCCTCCTCATCTTGAACTTCAAATGCAGGTCGCTGAGGGATGATGCTATTACAACCCCATCAACGTCGCACTCCAGAGCTCTATCAATGTCCTCCTTCTTTGCTCTACAAAATGCAAATATCTTGGCATTCAAATTCTGGCTAGATATTAACCTTACAGTCTCGAATTCTGTCTCTGAGACGACAGGAAAGCCTGCCTCTATTTCTCCTACACCTACTTCATCAAGCATTACCGCTATCTCGAGCTTCTGCTCGGGGGTAAAGCAAACATTCGGGGTTTGCTCCCCATCCCGAAGCGTTGTATCGTATATCATCTTCCCTCAACCAGTAAATTTGTTACATCATCTACAATCCTCAAAGCCCCTCCAAATCCGAGCATTGGCTTTCTGTGGTATCCATATCTATCTGCTACTGGAAAACCGACTCTCAGCAGGGGTATGCCCTCTTCGTTGGCGATGTATCTCCCTCTGTAATCTCCGATGAGTAAATCAACTGGATTACTTCTGATGAACTTGTGAAGCTGGTAAAGATCAGCATCCTCAAATACAGCTATTTTTGCATCGTTTTCGTCCGCGATTCTCTCTATTTCAGGAACGAAATGCCTCGTCTTTAGCGGTGTAAGAACAGCGGTAACTCTCAATCCCATTTCAAACGCAAAATCCGTCAAAGCTATGACCTTGTCCGGATCACCGAATATTGCAACCTTCTTGTTCCTCAAAACGCTGTTCGCATCAACCATTGCATCTATTACGTAGTCCCTTGCATCCCATATTGAATCTGGAATACTTTCACCAGAAATCTCGGAAAGTGTTGCTATAAAGCTCTCGGTGTTTCTTATTCCTATTGGAAATCTCAGGTTATACGATTCAACACCAAAATTCGTCAGATATTCAGCTCCACTTATTCCTTCAATTCCAAAGGAAATTGTTGCCTTCGAATTTGGTGTATTTCTGATATCATCAACGCTTGTCTCACACTTTGGAAACTTCTCCTTTGGGAGTCTAAGTGGACGGTCAAGCGAGGTGATATCCGTAAGCAGAGTGTAATCCACTCCCATTTCCCTGCATATGTGCTTGATCTCTCTGACGTCTCCTGGATTAACGATTCCAGTTATTATGTTGATCTTATCCGTTCTCTCACCCTGTCTTCCGAGCGCTGCAACAATGCTCTTGATGGCGTTATCGTATCCTATAACGTGTGCTCCGACGTACGATGGTGTATTTATTGCAACAGCCTCGATTTCATTGATCTTCTTTAACGCTGCATATATATTCTCGCCTATGGTTTCACTCAGGCATGTGGTAATCACTGCAATCAAATCCGGTTGCTTTCTGTGTGCAACGTTTTCAATCGCCCTTGTCAGATTATCTATACCACCATGTATTGCTGACATTTCGTGGAAACCTGTTGTGGCAATGTCAACCGGCTCTCTAAAATGCTGTGTCAGGAGATGCTTTACGTAGTTAACGCAACCCTGAGAACCGTGAACTAGTGGAATTGCCCTATATATGCCGAGCGTTGCAAATACAGCTCCCAGAAACTGGCACATCTTTGGAGGGTTTACCTTCAATGGACTTTCCTCGCATATTACTTCGACTGGAATGATATCACCCCTCAGAAACAGACCTCACAAGCCCCCACACCCTCGAGTTGATCGTCGCGTAGACGTCGCTCGCAAAATTCACAAAACCGTTAAATCCTGCATAGGCCCTTCTCTGCCCTCTTCCCTTTATAAACGGAATTCCAAGCTTGTGCACGAGATGCTCCGTTCTGTCATCGGATATGAATAAATCAGGCTTGCACTCAAGGAGAACCTCCTCCAGCTCGGTAGCGTTAGGATTATCGATTATTATTGTTCCCTCGCCCACTCTCTTAACTATCTTCTCGTAATCATCCTGCTTCCCGAAATAGGTAGCAATTCCTACAATTTCCATTCCGAGCTCTCTGAAGGGCTCAATAAGATACAGGACTCTCTGCACACCATGACATATGAAAACCTTCTTTCCTTCAAGTTTCCCTCGGTAAAACTCCAGTTCTGACTTTATCTTATTTAGATAATTCTCTATTACTTCTTCAACTTTCTTTTCATCGATACCGAGGGCTTTGCCAATCTTTCTCAATGCATCGCAGCAATGCCCTATACCGAAGAAGTTTGCCTCAATATATGGAATTCCGTACTCTCTCTTCATCATTTCAGCAAGATCCATCGAACTCCTTGAGCAGTGCACAACATTGAGCTTCGCCTTATGCATGTTTCTGATCCTGTCAATGGTGGAATTGGCCGTAAAGGAGCACAGAACTCTTACTCCAATCTCATTCAGTAGGTTCTCTATAACTTCCGCGTCCTTGGCGTTAAAGTCGCCTATCAGGTTGATGTCGTAAGGGGTGCTATCAAATTCTCCCGTTCCAATCAACTCGAAAAGTTGCCTGTTGGCTATTTTGTGTCCGGCACTCTGACTTACACCTCTGAAACCTGCACAGTTAAACGCTATAACAGGCTTGCCTACAACTTCACTCGCCTTTCTTGCTACAGCCTGTATATCATCTCCAATTAACCCGGTGGTGCATGTCTCGTAAACGAAAATCGCATCAGCATCGAATTCCTCTGCAGCCATCAGTATGGCATCGAACAGCTTCTTTTCCCCGCCAAATAT
This sequence comes from uncultured archaeon, assembly GCA_964652135.1. Taxonomy (GTDB): domain Archaea; phylum Halobacteriota; class Archaeoglobi; order Archaeoglobales; family Archaeoglobaceae; genus CAZZAF01. The sequence continues at coordinate 51,977 of CAZZAF010000008.1, read as the reverse complement.
TACATCCATTTCCTGCATGTCCGTCGTAAAGCAGTATCCGTAGGAATCGGGCCTGTAGTCCCAGGAGTAATATGCGCATCCTATTGGAGAATGCACAAGGTGGATTACATTGTCTATCTGGCCACATATCACTATTCTACATCCGAGAAACGAGCAAGCCCTTTCGGTAAAATCTCCGGGCTGTGTGGCTCTATCACAAGCAGGGATAATATCTTCTTCACTCTTGGCAATACAATGCTTGCCCCTTCCTGGCAACTTCCTGTTGCACTTCAGCATGAGAAAGGGCATGTCAACACCTTTGGGCAGGAATGCCAAAAGCATCGGCTCTGCACTGGATGCAGTGGTGGAACTGCGAGATATATCGGGAAGCACTCCATCTTGCCTTTGAGATCTCTTGCGGTGTTGGCTTTCTTAATCCGCTGAAATTACCGAGTGGGATGAGTGGTGTTATATTCATTATGTAAGCATATTCCGATACGGCCTTTGCGACATCTACAATCTCCTTGTCGTTTACTGTTGGAATGTAGATTGTGTTAACCTTAACGAGAATTCCCGATTCAGCAGCCTCCTTCAAACCGCTCAATTGTCTTTCAACCATCAATTCTCCAGCTTCAACCCCTCTGTATATCCTTCCATTGTAGTTTACCCAGGAATATATCTTTGAAGCAGTTTCAGGGTTTACTGTGTTGACTGTGATGGTAAGATGTGTCAGATTGCATTCTATCAGATCGTCCAGCCTGTCTTCAACGAGCAAACCATTCGTGGCGAGACATCTGTATGTATTGGGGTAGAGTTCATTTATAATTTCGAGTGTTTCAAAAGTTTCTTTGTTGTAAAGCGATTCGCCAGGGCCAGAAATGCCTATTGTGGTTGTTTCTGCAGTAACCTCCTTAATGATGTCGCCGATATAGTCGGCAACCTCATGTGGCTTTACAACTCTGTTCGCAGTCCCCGGTCTATTTTCGTTTGCACAGTACTCTCTAACACAGTAATTACACTGGATGTTGCACCTTGGTGCAACCGGCAGATGTATTCTTGCGTATCTGAAATGCGCTTTATTGCTGTAGCATGGATGCTTACAAATTTCTCCCATTCAATCACCGTGGCAACACACAAGGATATAATGTAAAAATTTTTTTAAGAAAAAAAGAGAAAAAATTTCGTATAATTTATTACATGAGATGAAGGGATCATAAAAATTATGAATTCTGTATCACATGAAAAATTATATATAGAGATTGGTTGCAAGCATCATTGGGTGGTTATGTGATAAAAGTATTGTATGATGGAGAACTGAGTTCAGAAAGAAAAGCATCTTCAGTGACATTAATTGAGACTGACAGACATTATGTCCTGGTGGACACATCTTCAAAGGATGTAAGGGATATTATTGTTGCAAGGCTCAACGAACTGGGATTAAAGCCAAAGGACATCGATGTGGTGATAAATACACATGCACACCCCGGGCATGTTGGGAACAACGATCTGTTTAAGAATGCGAAAATCTATGCGTCTCCAAATGAACGCGTGGAGAAATGCAAGGGGCATCTTATCTATCTCGATAGATGCGATTGTTTTGAATTCAATCCTGTGTGCGAATTCGTAGATGAGGAAATACGGGTGATAAACACACCTGGTCACACCTGGGGTAGCATATCCGTGGTGTATGGAGATTACGTGGTTGCCGGAGATGCTGTTCCACTCAAGAAGAACGTGCTTGAAGGTGTGGTTCCGGAGAGTGTTGATGATATAGCTGCAAGAAGCAGCCTGAAGAGAATTAAGATGCTGAACAAGAACATCGTAACGGGGCATGATGGCATACTGCATCGGGTTAGCAAAAGATGTTGCTGTGGTCTCTAGCCGGCAGTAAACGAGTGTATAGTTAACTGGGGAGCCAAATCACATGATTAAAAATAGCAGCAACATAGCTCCTCTGGTATTACTTTCTCTAATTGTATTTGCATTATTGTTTGGTGGATGCATTCAGGAGGAACCTGAGACAATCTAAGTTTACGCGGGGAAGGGGTTAAAAGAACCATTAATGGACGTATCTGAAAAATTTTCAAATGAATACAATGTGGAGATTAACTTCTCTTTTGTGGGATATAACAGGATATCAAAAATAGTGAATAGAACCAATGCGGATATTGTAATTGCTCCCAAAAAATACAACCTGTTTGGAGTGAATACAGTGAGTACACTTGAGAAATCAGGATTGGTAAGCGATTGCAAGCCGTTTGTTAAAAGAGTTCCAGTTATCGTCGTTAAAAAGAACAGTGATATTAATTCGCTAGAAGACTTAAACGGAAAGATAGTTGTGTTGGTAGATCAGAACAAGTATCACACTCCTGGAGGCTGCTTGGGGAATGATATCGTTGAAAAGGAAAAGATAAACGCTATAATTGTTTATACTTCCCCGAAGAATCTGATAGAGGTGGTTAAAGAGGGTAAGGCTGACGCTACCATAATGTGGCTTGATACAGTCAATGAAGGTGATGATATAAGAATAATTCCAATTGAAAGATATGAATTACAACTTTATATCGCAATAGTTAATAAGGATGAAGACATTGAAAGATATGTAAATTACTTGCTAAATCATAAAGAAGATTTTGGGAAGTATGGATGGTGGTGAATAAGAATGTGTCTCGGAGCGGTAGAAGTGGTTGCAACATCTCCCACACAATCTCCAAGCTTTGAAGCGCTGATACTTTCTATGGCAGGCATTTTTGGGCTAATAGTACTGATAAGTATCGCCATAACGCTGAATTTGAAGTCTGTAACGAATGCACACTGGAGCACGGAATCTTCCTCGGTCTGGGCATCTACAAGATGAAATAGCATGATCCTTACTGCACTATCCATTGCTACGTTTATTGTTGCTTACCTCAACTTCATTTACGTTTACGGGGCTAAGGAAGGAAATTTGGAGGTCTTCACGAGGGAGAGGATTAGGAAAATTGCCATTGCCACGATCTCGGTTATAATATTGCTTGTTTTCCAGGGATTTCTCGGAATTCTAACGCTACTCGGCATTGTAGATCCAGTAATCCATAAGTTCTATGGCATACTGATTCTAATCTCGTACCTCCTGGCGATAAATATTTTCTTGCTTTATAGAATTCTTAAACTTGGTTGGGAATTCAAGTTCTCCAAGAATTGTGTAGATGTGCTCATTTACATTGCTGTAATATACCTCATTTTGGATAAAATTAGAATCCCAGAGTATACTGTTAGAATTGTTGTATCTATACTATCCGCTTTGCTGGTTCCCCTCATATTTTTATGGTGGTGGTACTTGAAGAAACGAGACTATCTGTTTGAGCCATTGATGACCAAGACAATCTTGCTACTATCACTAATATTTTCTCTCTTTTTCTCGACCACAGTGGCAGCTATTGAAATCAGTCCGACGCTCAAATGCAGTTTTGTTGCAGTATCACTGGCAGTAGCTGTAATAGCAATTATCGTGACAATCAAAGAGGCAAAAGACGTGTTCAGGTTAATTTAAGGATGCCAGCACCCTCCATACTCAAGCAAGAATATATGTATGCAAGTATACAGAAAGATTTAAATTAATACAACCGGAATAGCGGAGAAGGTGATAATATGAAGCAGCAGGCTGAAGTTAGACAGCTCAGAGAGGGCGGTTATGTGATTATTGATGACGAGCCGTGTGAAATTGTGAGTATCTCCGTAAGCAAACCAGGTAAACACGGAGCAGCGAAAGCGAGGATAGATGCGATTGGTATATTTGACGGACAGAAGAGGAGCATAGTACAGCCAGTTACCGCAAAGATATACATCCCAATTGTTGAGAGAAAGAGAGCACAGGTCATCAGTGTTGTTGGCAACGTTGCACAGCTTATGGATCTGGAAACCTACGAAACTTTCGAGCTGACTGTTCCGGAGGGGCTTGAAGATAGAATTGAGCCCGGTAAGGAGATCGTATACATCGAATCTCTGGGCAAGAGAAAGATTGCCGAGAAGTAAACTATGCACATAGATTCTTTTTTTGCTTGCTCCAACCCCCATCTTGAAAATGCGGAATTTGTGATATTTGGAATTCCGTACGACGCTACCCAATCCTTCAAGCCCGGATCGCGCTTTGCCCCCAATGCGATTAGAGAAGCAAGCTGGAATCTCGAAGAGTACTCGATGTACTTCAATTTCAACCTTTTTAATGCAAAAATCTGTGATGCTGGTAATATAAACGTGGATGGTCGTTTTGATTCGATAATGGAACGGGTCTCGCAGTTCCTCAAGAATGTCAAGGGTGTGCCCATTGCCCTTGGCGGGGAGCACACCATCAGTTATGCATGTGTCAAAGATCTGAGAGATGCTTGCTACGTTGTATTTGATGCACACATGGATCTCCGTGACGAATTCGACGGAGATAAGTTCAATCACGCGTGCACGGTAAGAAGGATTCACGATAAGCTAAAAGCAGGAGAGGTAGACGGTATAATCCAGATTGGAATAAGGAGTGGAACAAAGGAAGAGAGAGTGTTCGCAGAATCAGAAGGAATAGATGTGTTTTACTCGTGGGAAGTACTCGAAAACGGAATCGAGCAGGTAATCAAAAGGGTTGAAGAGTACGATAAGATATACCTCTCTGTGGACATGGATGCATTCGATCCTGCCTTTGCGCCCGGAGTCTCGACTCCTGAACCTTTCGGGTTATATCCGATTCACCTGTTGAAGTTCCTTAAAGAGGTCTCGGACAGGATAATAGGGATGGATGTTGTTGAAGTTGTGCCTGATACTAGCAAGGTGACCCAGACTCTTGCGGCAAAAATTGTGTCTGAGTTTATAGCTGCCAAATCTGTTTCTCTTTGATTGATTTAGTTGGCTGGAAAGGTCTTTGAAGGTTTGTAGATACTTGCTTGACAGGCTCACTGGGTAAAAGAAAGATAGTAATTTACTTTCAAAAGAAAATGGCCCGGGATTCGAACCCGGAGGAAGCATTGTCAATAAGATCTTATCAACAACGGGCGGTCCCAGCTGCCCTCAGTTAGATTCGGAGTATCCTCCAAATCCAATCTTCGCCTCCAATTATTATATACACCATATAGTATATAACTCTTCCGGTCTGAGCTGTTTTTGAAGATAATCAGTATAACTTTTTTCAAACTTTATAGATGTCTGGAGCAGATGTTTCAACTGCGGAATTATTCTCAATAGCAAAGACTCAATAACAAAGGTCATGAAGCAAATCAGAATAAATGGTGCCCGGAGCCGGATTTGAACCGGCGACCATGCGGTCTTCAGCCGCACGCTCTCCCGAGCTGAGCTACCCGGGCATAATGGTTATGCACTACCCGACATAGAGATATTTTTAATTTTTGGTTGGTTTGTTGTGTCACCTTGGGAGATTCACACTCCTTTAATCCTTTACCAAAATGGCTCTTGCTTTTCAAAGCTCTAAGTTTCATAATCTACTGAATACTTTTCAGTTTTATATAATTAAAATATTATGAACTTGCAGTAAACCTAATTAAGAAAGAGATAGAATATAGAAAATGGTGCAAAAAATGAATGAATCAAAAGAATTGGATGAAGTATATGAACCATCTGAAGAAACAAAAAAGAATGCGTGGGTAAATAACGAAAGAATTTACGAAATGGCTTCTGATTATATCACTTTCTGGGATGAAGTAGCAAAGAACGATATTGAATGGTTTGAGCCCTACGAGGACGTGCTCGATGACAGCAACGCCCCGTTTTACAGGTGGTTTGTTGGTGGTAAGATCAACATAACTCACAACTGCCTGGATAGGCATATCGAGTCGAAAGGAGATAAAACGGCAATAATATGGCAGGGTGAGCCTGAAAACGAGGAGGAAAGAATAACCTACCACGAACTCTACAATAGGGTTTGCAGATTTGCCAACGCCCTCAAGACACTAGGTGTCGAAAAGGGAGATGTAGTCACGCTCTACATGGGAATGGTGCCAGAGCTGCCTGTTGCAATGCTCGCATGTGCCCGAATCGGTGCAATTCACAGCGTGGTTTTTGGTGGATTCTCCTCAACAGCTCTCAGAGACAGAATAAACGACGCTCAGGCTAAAGCCATCGTGACGATGGACGGCTACTACAGAAGGGGAAAGGTCATTGAGACCAAACGCATCATTGATAAAGCTCTTGATGGGGCGCCGAGCGTTGAAAATGTTGTGGTTCTCAAGAGGGTAGGAAACGATGTTGAGATGGCTGAAGGAAGGGACATCTGGTGGCATGAGCTGGAAAAGGACGTTCCTGGGACGTGTGAACCAGAACCGGTTGACAGCGAACATCCATTGTTCATCCTCTACACATCAGGAACAACAGGCAAGCCAAAGGGAGTCCTTCATGTTCACGGCGGATACAACGTAGGCACTCATATCACAACGAAGTGGGTTTTCGACTTGAAAGACAGAGACATATTCTGGTGCACCGCTGACATAGGCTGGATTACCGGCCACAGCTATGTTGTTTATGGCCCCCTCTCAAATGGTGCAACCATTTTGATGTATGAAGGAGCACCTGACTACCCGCAGCCGGACAGATGGTGGAGCATAATCGAGAGATTTGGTGTGACTGTATTCTACACCGCTCCTACCGCGATACGTTTCTTCATGAAGCTGGGTGAGGAACTGCCTGGGAAACACGATTTAACCTCGTTGCGATTGCTTGGAACGGTTGGCGAACCAATCAACCCCGAAGCGTGGAAATGGTATTACAAACACATAGGCAATGAGCACTGTCCAATTGTTGACACCTGGTGGCAGACCGAAACAGGAATGATCCTGATAACACCCCTGCCCGGTATAACAAAGCTGAAGCCAGGCTCTGTAACGATGCAGTTCCCCGGAATTGAAGTAGACATACGGGACGAGAAAGGAAATCCAGCAGATAGCGGAGAGCTTGTGATAACCAATCCATGGCCGGCAATGTTCAGAACCCTGTGGGGTGAACCGGAAAGATTCGTCAGGCAGTACTGGCGGTCAAATGGCGGATTCGTATATTACACCGAGGATGGGGCCAGGAAAGATGAGGATGGATATATCTGGATAACAGGAAGGATCGACGACGTCTTGAAGGTCAGTGGTCACAGGCTTGGAAGTGCAGAAATCGAAGGTGCGCTCATGTCTCACGAAGCAATAAGTGAGGCTGCAGTTGTTGGCAGGCCACACGAAATCAAAGGTCAAACGCCAATCGCATTTGTAGTTCTTAAGACAGGCTATGAGCCAAGCATAGAACTTGAAAAAGACTTCAAAAAGCATGTTAGAAACGAAATAGGTGCAATAGCAGTGCCTGAGGAAGTATACTTTGTTGAACAACTTCCAAAAACGAGGAGTGGAAAGATTGTACGCAGAATTCTGCTTGCTCTCGTAAAAGGAGAGGAAATAGGCGACATCACAACCCTTGAAGATGTTACGGCTGTTGAAAGGATCAGGAGGATTGAGAGAAAGGAAAATAAACAAATTTAATAATTTAAATGCTCATAGAATTTGGGGCAAAACCTTTAAAAGCCATATAATCTAAAACTGAGAACAGGTAGGCTTATCTCACATGGGCCGGGGTTGCCGAGTGGTAAGGCGTCGGTCTGCTAAACCGATGGGCGTTCGCCCGCGTGGGTTCAAATCCCACCCCCGGCGCTATTACTTCCTCACTAACAAGAATCTAAGCGGCCTAGATTTTGCTGAAGCTACCTAAATACAATTGTTTTGATTTTTGGCCATGTAAATACAGGTACAGATATTTTTCTGGATATCTTGGGTCGACAATCTGGTCTAGGCTTTCAAAGCCCATATTCTCTGAACACGCTGTCTGCGGTTCGATTACAATAAAAGACGTCTCGAATTCTCCAATTGAAATGTTTATAACGGCAACGTCATTGGCAAAGTGTCTAACATAGTCTATGTCGATGCTGTTTATATCCACAGCAGCCTCAGCATGAGACTCACCATCAAATTTGCTATGTGTAAAAGAGTAGCTATAAGCTAGTATACCCATCTCATTCAATATGCTGACAGTCCATTCAGCAAATCCCCTGCATACAGTACCTTCCAGGACGTCCTGTTTCATTCTGCTGTCCTTTACCTTTATACTGCTCGGTTTAAATACGCCGTTTTCGTATATATACACTCTGTCGACATCCTTGTGAACGAGCATTTTCTGTACGATTCTGGCAGTTAAGATTACCTTCTGTGTGTTATTCAATCTGTTTTCTTTTGCGAAATCTTCTATTTGTCCTGCAATTTCTTCAATTATGTGCCTGTCTTCCTTGTTGGGGGTGTAATATATGAAGAATTCTAGAGGGCCAGTATTGTTCGAGGCATACCACTTTCCGCAGATGTTTATATTAATTGTATTATAGTATCCTGGGTTTGAATATCTTATGTCTCTCATTATCCAAAATACGCTGCGCTTGCTTGTGGATATGTTGTAATCGATTACCAGGTACTTGCGAGTAAATAAATCGTCAAAATGAACAACAATAACATGATATGAACCGTCACCTGTTTTCTCTATTACTCGGGTCCACCATCTTATCGAGTCATCATATTCAAACCAGATGTAAGAGTCATTGATGTATACATGGTGTCCCCAGAAATCGCCTATGAACCAGTAATATATCTCGTCATCTGATATATTGGCAACGTAAAGCTTTCCATCTTTGACATACAGTTTACTGCTATTATTCAGCGTTAAACCTATTTCTGCAAGATGAGCAACGCCCCATGGAAACATTTTATATGCTTCTTCCAGCGTTATTTCTTTACCGCCGGGAAGATGTTGTTTGAGTGAAAATTCATCTTGCCAGTTTGTCTCATCTGTCATTGTTTGGTTAAAATCGTTCCATGTCTGGTAATCGTCCTCAATATCCAGGTCATCAAGGTCTACAATTAGAAGTACTCCTATCAATAAGACGGATAGTGTGAATAAGACCATATTCAAAAGAATCGTGTATTTTATAATTTTCTTTATTATACGAATTAAACCCATGGGGCTCACCTTGAGCTCAAGTATTGAGTTTGAGTTTGGATCTCATGTCAGAGGGTAATATACCTATCTTCTTCTTGGGTTAGATAGATAATGGTACCGAAAACTTTATATATGATTTTAACTAACCAAAAGTTAATAACGAAATAAAGATTACCAGGGGTGATAAAGTGACCATCGATGAAATCCTTGAGGTACTAGGAAACGAGAGTAGAAGAAGGATCCTCTCCTTACTCTCAAAAAAGCCTTGCTACGTTAGCGAGATATCTTACTCTCTCAAAATGGCTCCAAAAGCCGTACTGGAGCATCTCGATAAACTTGAGAAAGCAGGAATAATCAAAAGCTATGAAGAAGGAAGAAGAAGATACTATTACATCAATAAGAATCTCAGAATTGAGATCTCGATTACACCACACTACTTCAACGTAACGCTGACCTCTGCAAATGGGAATACGGACATTGAGTACATAATAGATGATGTAAAGAGAATATTTGAGAAAATAAAGCAGAAAACGTGCTCCATGCCAGAAATATACAGAGCTATGCAAGAGATAAACGAATTCCAGAGACAATTTTCGATAATTCAGAGCATAATGTCCTCGAGGCTCACAGAGATGTTCGAGAGATTCATAGATGAAATAGAGAAGAGTATCGATAACGAAATTGAGAGAATAGTGGTTCTTGGACTTACCAAGGGCGCAAAAACTCCACTGGAGATAGCAGAGCAATTTGGCTTATCTTACAGAGAAGTCGAAGAAGCTCTGGAGAGATTAAAGGAGAAGGGGCTTGTTGAGGAAGTTAAGGAGAATGATGAGGTTGTTTGGAAAATAAAATGTTAATTGGAGAGGTGGTGTTATGAGTAGGAAGGAAAATAAGGAAGAGGTAACGCTTCGGGTTGCTGAAGCGTATTATCGTGATGTTGGTAGAGGTATTGCGAGAATAGATCCCGAAGTAATGGAACAATTGGGCCTTCAAAGTGGTGACGTAGTCGAGATAATTGGAAGAAATAATGTTCCTGCAATTGTATGGCCTGGATATCCTGAGGATAGAGGAAAAGGAATCATAAGAATCGACGGCAGTCTGAGAAATAACGCAGGAGTTAGCATTGACGACAAGGTTAGAGTCAGAAAGGTTGAGGCAAAGCCAGCAGAGAAGATCGTCATAGCTCCAACCGAGCCCATAAGACTGATGGGTGGTGAAGCATACCTTCTCAGACTGCTTGAAGGAAGGCCAGTTACCCGGGGCCAGAAGATCAGGGTGGAAATCTTTGGCCACACGCTCACGTTCGTTGTTACATCGACTAAACCGGCAGGAGTTGTAATTGTATCTAGAAACACGGCTATTGAACTAAAGGACAAACCTGTGGAGGAGGTAAGAAGAGCAGTTCCAAACGTGACATATGAGGACATCGGTGGTCTAAAGAGGGAGCTTAGGCTCGTCAGAGAAATGATAGAACTTCCGCTGAAACATCCAGAGATCTTCCAGCGCCTCGGTATCGACCCGCCCAAGGGTGTTCTGCTCTACGGTCCACCAGGTACAGGTAAGACACTGATTGCAAAGGCTGTTGCCAATGAGGTGAATGCCCACTTCATACCCATAAACGGCCCAGAGATCATGAGCAAGTTCTATGGTGAGTCTGAACAGCGCTTAAGAGAAATATTTGAGGAAGCGAAGGAGAACGCCCCATCAATAATATTCATCGATGAAATCGACTCAATTGCTCCGAAGAGAGAAGAAGTTACTGGAGAAGTCGAGAGGAGAGTCGTGGCACAGCTACTCACTCTGATGGATGGACTTGAGGCAAGGGGCGACGTAATCGTCATCGCTGCAACGAACAGGCCTGATGCGGTAGATCCCGCCCTACGCAGACCGGGTAGATTTGATAGAGAAATAGAGATTGGAGTGCCAGACAGAGAGGGTAGAAAGGAGATTCTTGAGATTCATACAAGGGGCATGCCTCTAGCGGAGGACGTCAATCTCGATGAGCTGGCAGACCTGACAATAGGTTTTGTGGGAGCAGATCTCGAGGCGCTGTGTAAGGAAGCAGCAATGCATGCACTGAGAAAGAGAATGGAGAAGGGAGAAATTGACATTGAGGCTGAGGAAATCCCAGAAGAGGTCCTTGAGAACCTGAAGGTTACCAGAGAGGACTTCCTTGAGGCACTGAAGAACATCGAGCCATCTGCAATGAGAGAGGTACTTGTTGAAGTTCCAAGAGTAACATGGGATGATATCGGTGGACTTGAGAAGGCAAAGCAGGAGCTTAGAGAAGCGGTTGAATGGCCTCTCAAGTATCCAGAAGTGTTTACAACGATGAACATCAAACCTCCAAAGGGTATTCTGCTCTACGGACCACCCGGTACAGGTAAGACACTGCTCGCGAAGGCTGTTGCCAACGAAAGCAATGCGAACTTCATAAGCGTGAAGGGGCCAGAATTACTCAGCAAGTGGGTTGGAGAGAGCGAGAAGCACGTCAGAGAAATGTTCAGGAAAGCAAAGCAGGTTGCGCCGTGTGTAATCTTCTTCGATGAAATAGACAGCCTAGCGCCAAGACGAGGCGGCAGCGCAGACAGTCATGTTACAGAGAGGGTTGTCAGCCAGCTGCTCACAGAGCTGGATGGTCTTGAGGAGCTAAAGGATGTTGTAGTAATTGCAGCCACCAACCGTCCGGACATTGTGGATCCAGCATTGCTGAGACCGGGTAGAATTGAAAGACACATCTACATCCCGCCACCGGACAAGGAGGCCAGAAAGGAGATATTCAAGATTCACCTGAGGGGCAAGCCGCTAGGATATGATGCTGAAGATGTTAAGAAGGCCATAGAGGACCTCAAGAAGGAACTCAAGGACGAGAAGAAGCTTAAGGCTCTTGATGAGATCAAGCCAGATGAGTTTGACATATTCACGGCTCCAGAGGAAGTGAGGAAGGAACTGGATGACAAGCTCAAAGATGTGCTGGTAACATGGCTTGCAGAGAAGACAGAAGGCTACAGCGGTGCAGACATTGAGGCGATTTGTAGAGAAGCTGGAATGCTTGCAATAAGAGAAGCCATCAAGCCAGGAGTGACCAGAGAAGATGCTAAGGAAATCGCAAAGAACATAAGGATTACTAAGAAGCACTTTGAGAGCGCACTGAAGAAAGTGAAGCCAAGTCTGACTAAGGATGATCTGCGCAGATACGAAGAGATCATCGAGCAGTTCCACAAGATGTATGCTTAAATTTAATTTAAATTTTTTAATTTAATCAAAATTAAAGGAGGTGGTTGTATGCCCTGGAGGAGAAAGAGGAGAGATTGGGACGATATATTTGATGAAATCTTTGGCAGGGAGTTTGAGTTCTTCGATGAGCTGATGGAAAAGATGCTCCGTGATCTGGATGAGTTCTTCAAGATCGCATCCAGCGGAGAGATGAAGCCATTTGTCAGAGGCTTCTCCATCAGAATCGGTCCTGACGGAAAGCCAGAGATCAAGGAGTTCGGTACTAAGCCAGAAGCCATAAGGAGAGAGGGAATTGAAGAGCGCAAGCCACTCATCGATGTCATGGAGACCGATGAGGAAGTGCACGTTATCGCAGAGATGCCAGGCGTGAACAAGGAGGATATAGATGTCAACGCCTCAGAGACATCGGTTGAGATCAAGGCTGAGGGTGAGAGTAGGAAGTACTTTGAGGTCGTTGACTTGCCATGTGAAGTAATTCCAGAGTCTGCCAAGGCAAGATACAACAACGCTGTGCTGGAAATAATCTTCAAGAAGAAGTACCCGAAGAAGGAGGAAAAGAAGAAGATAAAGGTAGAGTAATTTTTTGATTTTTTCTCTATTTTTTAGAGCTCGATTCTGTATTTGGCTCGCATTACGTCCTCCCTTATAACATATTTCGCTTTTCCTTCGGCAATTACTTTAAATGCATGCTCTATAATCTTCTTGTAGAAATCGCAGTATGGGCTTTTCTCAAACATGCTGCCTTTCTCAGCATACACCTCAGCGGGGCAAGGTGCACCGCATATGTGCCTGTAAGTGCAGGTATCACATTCCTCTATTTTCTCCACAACTCTTCCCCTGACGTCTCTGAACGGTTCTGCATTCGTATTAATTCCGTCTTCGTTCAGCACCTCACCGAGCTCTGCCGAATATCCATCCATGCCTATAAATTCCCCGCATGGATAAACCTTCATGTCTGGAGCTATTGCGAAGAACCTTCGTCCAGCCCCGCATGGCGATATGTCGCACTGGAGAACTCTAGACGTTGGTGCTATTATACCAAGCAAGATGTTTGCGAAATCACCAATTACGATTCTCTTACCCTCTTCTGTCAGCTCTATTGCTCTGTTCACAGCCTTTATAAAGTACTCAGCAGCTTCGTCGATTGGGGGCCTTAGTTCCCGTCCACCAGCACTTGTACCTCTCACCGGATTCATAAGAACGACTTCCACCTTTCCATCAAGGAAATCCACCATTTCAGGTAAATGTGTGTAGTTATAGCGGTTTATTGTGGTGATTATATTGAGGTGTCTGTAGCCACCCATCACATCGAGAACCCTGCTAACAGCATCAAAATGTCCCTTACCTCTCAGAAAATCATTGATCTCCCTGTCAGGAGAGTCGAGAGATACACCGAGATTGACCTTTCTCTCCATTATAAAGTCCATGTCGTTCTCGTTCAGCAAAAATCCGTTCGTCTGGATTCCGTAGTTGAAATTTCTGTTCTCATCGATAATTCCAAAAATCAAATCCTTGGCAAGCAGTGGCTCAGCTCCATGGAAGATTATCCATTCCACGCCTGCCTTTTTAAGGATATCAATGATCTTGCTCAGCTCGTCATAGTCCATCGTCTTTCCTCTTTTCCTGATCTCTGCAGGTATGTAGCAGTATGGGCATGAGGCGTTACAGGAATCTGTTACGTTGATGTATACTGTTCTGATCTGGACTTCGCGTCGATACTTTGCCAGCTCATCCATCAGCCTGTCTCTGTTCTCAAGCCACACTTTTCTTACATCTTCTGGAAGATCCGATTGCCATGAAAGCGCCCAGAAAACCGATTCGGGATCGATAAAAACAGTAAAATCGTGAAAATCCTCTCTTGAAAGTTCCATTGTACCACCTTATAAAAAATTTAAAAGGGGGATTTTTCGCCCTGCATTACATAGTGTGTCAGTCCACCATCTTCACTGTCGCACTCCAGTCTGTATGCCAGAACCTTTCGTTCCATGTTCCCTCCTTTTTTGCTTACTCTTAAAATACTTTGTTCTGTTGTCGCATAGTGACAACAGAGTCGAAGAATATAATCTGTAAAATTATGGGTTTGAATAGAAATAGAATGTTCAAAAACTTTTGATAAGCGAAAAGCAAATATGATCTGGACGAATTGTAGCAATAAATTAAATTGACTAGATTACTTTTCACAAATAACTTTCCACTATTTTGCTGAATTTTTCCTAACTTTTGTGAAAGTTTACTAAAAATTAACAAAATCATGTAATTCTTTATTCATTTGATAGTAAAAAGATTTATATTACATTTCCAATTTGCCACACAAAGATAAAAGAGGTGAAAGAATGAGCTACTTTGAGGAAATTGCTCCAAATGCAAAGAAAGTGGCAATCTACGGAAAGGGTGGTATAGGTAAGTCGACTACATGCCAGAATACTGCTGCAGCACTCGCGCATTTCTACAAGAAGAAGGTCATGATTCATGGATGTGATCCGAAGGCTGATGCAACGAGAATGATCCTTCATGGAAAGCCACAGGATACAGTCATGGATGTATTGAGGGAAGAGGGAGAGGAAGCAGTTACACTTGACAGGGTAAGAAAGGTTGGATATGGAGGAATTCTGTGTGTTGAAAGTGGCGGTCCAGAACCGGGAGTTGGATGTGCTGGAAGAGGAGTTATCACTGCTGTGCAGATGATGGTGGATCTTGGTGGATATCCCGACGACCTAGACTTTCTGTTCTTTGATGTGCTTGGAGACGTTGTTTGTGGTGGATTTGCGATGCCTCTCAGAGATGGTCTCGCGAAGGAGATCTACATCGTATCTTCGGGAGAAATGATGGCAATATATGCTGCAAACAACATATCAAGAGGAATTCTGAAGTACGCTGAGCAGTCTGGAATTAGGCTTGGAGGCATTATCTGTAATTCAAGAAAGGTGGATGGAGAAAGAGAATTGATGGAAGAATTCTGCGACAGACTTGGTACGAAGTTAATTCACTTCATTCCGAGAGACAACATTGTCCAGAAGGCTGAATTCAACAAGATGACTGTTGTGGAGTATGCTCCAGATAGCAATCAGGCTCACGAATACAGGAAGCTAGGAAAGAAGATCGAAGAGAATGATGAGCTGGTTATCCCATCCCCACTGGAAATGGATGAGCTCGAGAAGCTCTGTAGTAAGTACGGGCTGTTTGGGTGATTTCATGAAGCTAGTAAAGGCAATTGTTAGGCCAGAACGAGTTGATGACGTCGTAGATGCACTGCAAAATGCTGGCTATCCATCTTTTACAAAAATCGATGTTGTGGGAAGGGGGAAGCAGGGAGGTCTCAGAGTTGGAGACGTAATCTACGATGAGCTGCCAAAGACATTGCTGCTGATTGCTGTAAATGATGACGAGGTTGGAAAAGTGGTCGAGACAATAAAGTCGTCTGCCTATACCGGAAATTTTGGAGATGGCAAGATCTTCATTCAGCAGATAGAAGAAGCGTACACGATTAGGACGGGTGAGAGTGGAATCTAGGTGAAAAAATGAAGGAGATCATCGCGATAATTCGACCAAATGCCGTTTCTAGGACAGCAAAAGCTCTCGAAGCTGTTGGTTTTGCTGCCATGACGGTAATGAAGTGTTACGGAAGGGGGAAGCAGAAGGGGTATCTTGAGGCCAACCTGTCGGATGTTGCCGACATCGAGAAGATCCTGGAGGAGGGAGAGAAGGAAGGCCTGTTCATGAAGTACATCCCCAAGAGGCTGATCTCCATCGTTGTGGAGGATGAGGACGTTCCACTAGTCGTTGGAATAATCATGAAAATGAATAGAACGGGCAAAATTGGAGATGGCAAGATCTTCGTTTTGCCTGTAGAAGATGCTGTAAGAATAAGGACTGGAGAAACCGGAATTGAGGCTATAGGAAACTGAAAGAGGTGGAAAAATGCCATTTATTTTGTTGGATTGTGATAAGTGTATTCCTGAAAGAATGAAGCATACATACGTTTACGATCCAGATGAAGAGATCATACCCCTCTGTAATGTGAATACCGTTCCCGGAGACATGACCGAAAGAGGTTGTGCATTCGCAGGCTCGAGGGGTGTCGTAGGTGGGCCGGTAAAGGATATCATTCATATGGTTCACGGGCCAATAGGGTGTGCCTTTTACACGTGGGGTACGAGGAGACACCTATCAGACAACGACTTACACAGGCGTTACTGCTTTTCCACGGACATGCAGGAATCCGACATAGTCTACGGTGGTGAAAGAAAGCTTGAAAAGGCCTGCCTTGAAGCAGCCGAGGAGTTTCCGCAAGCGAAGGGGATATTCATCTACACAACCTGCCCCACTGCCCTGATAGGAGATAATATTGAATCTGTGGCAAAGAGAGTTGAAGAAAAGATAAAGAAGCCAGTTTTTGCTGTGAACTGCCCAGGTTTTGCTGGAGTATCACAATCCAAGGGTCACCACGTTTTCAACGTAACATTTTACAGGTGGTTGAGGAAGGCGAGGGAGAGATTTCCAGAGAAGTGCATGAAGGAGGAAGAAAAGACTCCATATGATGTGGCGATAATCGGTGAGTACAACATGGACTGGGATTTAGCTGTCCTCAATCCCCTGCTTGAAAAGATTGGATGCAGAGTTATAACGGTGTTCACAGGTAATGCATCACTTGATGACCTCTTCAAGTTGCCAGATGTCAAGCTGAATATAGTGTCATGCCAGAGATCGGCTGAATACATTGCGGAGATGATAAAGGATGGATTCGACATACCGTTTGTGAGAGTTACCATGTTTGGATTATCAGAAACTACAGAGTCGCTGTATGAGATTGCCAGAGCCTTGGATATACCAAAGGAGAGAGTTGATGAAATTGTGAAGGAAGAGATGGAGGCTATAAAGCCACAGCTTGACTACTACAGGGAGAAGCTCGAAGGAAAGACTTGTATGGTCTATGTGGGAGCGCCGAGAACTTGGCACTGGATAAGAGCTATGAAGGATCTTGGAATCGACTATGTGGTTGCATGCACAACCTTTGGACATGATGAAGACTATGAAAAGCTGAACAGAAATCTCAAGAGGGCGGGCCTTAAGGGTGTTCTCGTCATCGACGCACCAAACGAGCTTGAGCTTGAAGAGGCAATACACCGCTTTAAGCCAGATTTCATGCTTACAGGATTGAAGGAGAGATATCTGTTCAGAAAGTATGGAGTTCCAACAATTAACTCCCATTCATACGAGCAGGGACCATACGCGGCATATCGTGGCTTTGTGAACTTTGCCAGAGACATCTACAAGGCAGCATGCCATCCGATATGGGATGTGTTGAGGGCAGGTGAAGGGAAGTTCAATTCTTTCAGAGGTGGCTAAAATGGGCGAGATATGCTATGTGGAGAAGCAGAGAACAGTAACAATCAATCCCAACAAGACGTGCCAGCCGATAGGTGCAATGTGGGCAACGCTTGGAGTACGCAGAGGTATCCCGTTCGTTCAGGGTTCTCAGGGGTGCTGTACGTATGTTAGGTACACCTTCAACAGGCATTTCAGAGAGCCGGTATCTATCGCTGTGGCGTCTTTCCACGAACATGCGGCCGTATACGGTGGTATGAGGAACCTTGTTGAGGGCGTCTTCAACCTCGTTGCGAGATACGATCCTGATTTAGTAGCTGTAATCACCACATGCTCCTCTGAAACCATAGGCGACGATATAGAGGGTTTTATAAGGTCGGCAAGAAGAAAGATTGCAAAAGAATTGAGCGAGGAAAAGTCAAAGCTACCAATTGTGCCTGTTCACTGCCCATCCTACAAGGGAAGTCATGTAACGGGTTACGATAATGCATCGAAGGCATTCGTTTCCACCCTTGCAGAGAAGGATGAAGAGAAGGTGCCCCATAAGATAAACATTATTCCTGGATTCGGAGTCAATCCTGGAGATATACTCGAGATAAAGAGAATGCTCGATGCTTTTGGCTTAAAGGAATATGAGGACTATTCTGTACTATTTGACATAAGCGAAACTCTGTATCAGCCATTGAGAGAGCCAATTGGAGATCTACCTTATTATCCAGACGGTGGAACGCCTGTTGAAGAGTTTGTAGATGCTGCAAATGCAAAGGCCACGTTTGCCCTGTGCAGGCATGCCGGAGGAAGCGGAGCCCAATTTTTAGAGAGGAGGTACGGTGTTCAGACATTTTACGGACTGCCAATAGGCATAAAGAACACAGATGAGTTTTTGATAAATATTGCACGGGTAACGGGATATGAAATTCCAGACAAGCTTCTGGATGAGCGTGGAAAGCTAATAGATGCTATTGCTGACACTGTACATTACACGATGGATACGAAGGTTGGCATATTTGGCGATCCTGACTTCGTAATTGCAATATCGAGGTTCTGCTGCGAAATGGGAATGAAGCCTGTTGTGGTAAACACTCAGACTCCATCCAAGACCTACAAGCAAGAAATGGAGGCAATAGCAAAGGAGTATGACATAGATATTGAGGTGCAGTTGTCAGATCTCTGGGACTTTGAAAAATCTGTGAAGGGGAAGGGAATCGATTTGCTTATAGGTCATCCAAGAGGAGGAGTTAAGATAGCCGAAGATTTAGGCATCGGGCTTGTCAGGATTGGATTTCCAATATATGATAGAGTGGGACACTTTAGATGGCCTATAGTTGGCTACATGGGTAGTTTAAGACTGTTTGATGAGATAGTGAACACGATACTTGATACAAGGATTCCATGGGATCAGAAGCAGCAGTAGAGAGGTGATACCATGTCGGATATGAAGATTGTGAAGGTGAGGTTTTACGATGAAATGGGGAGGATAGCGGATAACGGCAGGTTTGCTTACATGACATTTCAGATATGTAAGGGAGACAAGCCTGATGTGGGAGACTTCCTTGTGCAGGTGACTAATCTCAAGGGTATCCCAATAATTGTGGCCAAGTATATGCGAAACGAACACGGTGAAGGATTTGGCAAGCCAAAGGATGTGGCAAGCCTGGATGATCTGAAGAAAGAAAACATACCAGAGGACATCATAGAAGCCATAAGAAGTTCCTGTAGAGAGCACGGTATTGACTGGGTTTAATTCTCTTTTTAGTTTAATTTTATTTTGATACTTTTTAGTTATTTCAAAATAGAAAGAGTAATATGTTTGTAGTTTAAGTAAAATCATGAAAAATGGAGAAAAGATTGAGAGCAACGGGGAGAAAATTTCGCTGGAAGAATATAGAAAAGCATACAGAAATATCGTAATCAGGGAAGAAAAAAGAGCTGTTAAAACTCATTTTGCAATATATGTTCTCGTAAATGCTGTAATGATATCTGCCAATCTTGTATACTCTCCCAAAGTTCTGTGGTTTATTTACCCGCTTTTGGGTTGGGGGGCTGGATTGATCGCTCACTATCTGACTTCAGTCCGATGGATTGAAAAAAGACTCAAAAAGAGGGAAGAACACGCATTGCGTCATTTGTGTAGCATTCACCCGTAAAGGCAAACCTTTCAAAAGGGAATTGCAAAATCGTGCCATCCCTGAAGTAGTAATGGGAAAGTTTCAATACAACCGACCATGTTGCAATCTATGGTGGTTATCGTGTTCGATGCGACTTTTGCATTAAGAGTTGCTCCGGCCAGGATTGGAGTCGGTGTTACACTTGAAATTGGACGTGAGCTAAAGAAGCTTGATGCCAAAAAAGCACTGATAGTCACGGGTAAGACCGTTGGCAAGAGTGAGATATGTGAAAGAGTAGCGGAAAGCATCAGGTCTGAGGGCATAGAAGTCGATGTCTGGGATGGTGTTGAACCGGAACCGAGCAAAGATGTTGTGGAAGAAGGAATAAAGTACGCAAAGGGATACGATGCTTTCGTAGCAGTTGGCGGCGGAAGTTCGATGGATACTGCCAAACTGATCAATCTGTACACAACCTATCCAGCGGATCTCTACGAATACATACCAAAGCCTGTGGGTAAGGGCAAAGCTGTAACAAAGCCGTTAAAACCACTAATCGCAGTACCAACGACATCTGGCTCGGGGAGTGAGACTACATGTGCTGCAGTTATGAGCTTGCCTGAGCTTGGGTTGAAGGTTGGAATATTGCATGAGCCCATGCTTCCAACACTTGCAATAATTGATCCGCTGAACATGGTCAGCGCACCACCGAGTGTTACGGCCAATGCTGGAATGGATGCGTTGATGCATGCAATCGAGGCCTATACGACCAAACCCTACACGGCAAACCCGAATAAGTTGATATATTCCGGCTCAAATCCGCTGACAGATTCTTTTGCAGAAAGAGCCATCGAGCTAATTGGAAAATATCTGCGAAGGGCTGTATACAATGGCCACGACATTGAAGCCCGGTTAGGAATGGCTATTGCAGCATATTCAGCAGGAATTGCCTTCGGCAACGCTGGAGTGCACGTACCACATGCCGTGGCTCATGCAATTGGTGGAAAGAAGAAGATACCACATGGAACCTGTGTGTCCGTTGCTGCCCCGGCAATCCTCGAGTTCATACTACCAGCTGTACCAGAAAAGCTTGTGCGTATAGCCGAACTGCTTGGTGAGAGTTGCGAAGGGTCAATACATAATGCTGCCAAAAAGGCTCCCGGCGCATTGAAGAGGTTGATGGACGACATCGGAATTCCAAGCCTAGGGGATTTGGGCTTCTCAGAGCAGGATATTCCAGAGCTCGTTGAAAAGACTCTACTGTTGCAGAGATTGCTTTTGCTATGTCCTCGCAACGTTACTCGGGAGGATTTGGAAGAAATCTTAAGAAAATCGTTTTTGGAGAGTTGATTTTTCGTTGTATTTGTTTTTGTTTTTCTTCCCATTCATTTCAAAATGCAGTTGAGGATTTTACAAACTGAGGTAAAATGCTAAATAGTGTAAATGAAGCTCGACGTTTGTTATGAATCCTGCTGAGACTCTTGGGTGGGAAAAATTACTAGAGACGCTGGAGAGAGAAGCAAAGAAAAGAAATGCTCCTGTTTTCACACTCAAAAATTTTCTTGACGATCCGTTCCACCACCTGGTTTTTGCAGTTCTGAGCTCGAGGACTAGAGACGAACAAACTGCAGAGGTGGTAAAAAGGCTCTTTAGCCATGCCAAAACTCCTGAGGAACTTGCTAGTATGCCGGTAGATAAGATAGAGGAGCTCATAAGAGGTGCGGGATTCTACAGAGTAAAGGCAAGGAAAATCAAGGACCTCGCAAGGATTATCGCAACGGAATATGGCTCCAGAGTGCCTGCAGATTATGACGAGCTCGTAAAGCTACCCGGTGTTGGAAGGAAGACGGCGAATGTTGTGCTTGCACATGCATTTGGAAAACCAGCAATTGCCGTTGATACTCATGTGCACAGGATCTCGAACAGAATGGGAATCGTTCGTACAAAAAAGCCGGAAGAGACTGAGGAAGAACTCAAAAAACTCGTACCGAAAGATCTTTGGGTCAAAGTCAATAGCTCGTTTGTCGGGTTTGGACAGACAGTTTGCAAGCCTTTGAAGCCGCTGTGCGATGAATGTCCTGTATGTTTTTGCTGTCCTAAAATTGGAGTGTGATAGTATCTATTTTATTTTCATGAGAATTTGGGGAAGTAAAGTAATAATGAATGGTTTAGAAACCATTCATTCAGCTTTTCCCGAATCCATCTTTTCGTAGATCTTTCTCAAATACTCTACCTGGTCTATCTCTGCTCTGAACGGAGCCATCATCATTTTTTCAATTATTGTCTTTATCTCATTTGGCTTTCTAACACCGTATAGGCATTTCAGTGGATCCCTGGAAACTTCCTTTAGGGTTCTGGCATAACTCACTTCAGCGGAGATTTTATCCCCCTTTACCTCAGTGCCAACTTCTCTCGTGTAGTACTCTGCCCCCCACTCTGCAACTCCCACTGGAATTACCGTACCGTAATTGAGCAATCTTCCAAAAAGACTCTGTTCAAGCACAACTCTGCCTATCTGGTTGTAGGGCATAGTCTGTTCCTGTTTTCTCCATATACCTCCCGAAATTGATACGCCGGTATCGGTTATTTTATATCTTATTGATCGCCTGTACACCTCTGTTCTTATAAGCAGGATCGCTACAGCGAGAAAAACACCGGTGAGGAAGTTCTCCCTGTATGCCATCATGACGCTGGCAGCCAGCTTCAGAGTATCTGTGGTTGCTGGCTGAGATGACCAAACATCCACCACTGCAAGGATGAGTGGCATGATCAGTGCCAGACCTATTGCTCCTGAAGCTTCGGTAGATCTGAGAACCCATGAAATAAGCAGGAAGATGAACAGGATCAGCAGAAAGCTCACAAACCCAGCAATGCTGTTTACAACATCCTGAGGAATATTCATTGCCGACATAACAAAATTTACGAAACCTGCAACGGGTGTGAAAACTGTACTTGCCAGATATCCGAATAGGGGAGTAATGAGATAGTAAATGAGCAGAGCAAATATGGGCGTCAGGCAGAGAAGGTATTTTCTAAGAAATCCTAAAATCGAAGGCCTCATTGATAATATTTCCACTTTTTTGTGTTCTTCTGAATACTCAATGTACTGACTTTTTGTCATTATCAGGCCTCCTGCTTATATCTGGCTACTGATCAGGTATATATTTATTATGTGTTGTTAATTAATAGTGTTGTTAATAGTTTAAATATCTACTAAGGCCCCAATCAAAAGATTGACAATCTAAAAATGGGGTATTTATGATGCATCTTCACGCAATTTCTCGGCTATCAGCCCAGCAACACTGATCTCGCTAACAGCCCTCTCAATTGTGTCTGTTGCAACAACTCTGGAGATTCCGGCAGCATACAGTTTGTTCAACGCATATCCTGCAAGAACAGGATGGATACATGCAGCTTCAACACTTTTTGCTCCACTCTCAAGAAGAATCTTTGTGGCTTCAATCATTGTTCCGCCAGTGGAGATGATGTCGTCAACAAGAACTACTCTTTTACCTTCAACGTTCAGACTCTTTGGTTTGATCTCTACTTTCTCTGCATCGAGCCTTCTCTTCTCCATGTAATCGAATTCGCATCCAGCAGCACTGGCAGCAACCTTTACTCTCTCGTAAGAACCCATGTCTGGTGAGATCATCACGACATCTTCGTCTTTGAAGTATTCGCCTATGAGTTCCATCGCATCCACTTCAATGAGCTTCTTGAAGTGTCCCGCAGCCTCTCTGCTGTGAATGTTAACAGAGACAACCCTATCAGCGTAGCTCTCTATCAGCCTCGCTACAGCCCTTATGCTTATAGCCTCGCCTTCATTGAACTTCCTGTCCTGCCTCGCATATCCCATGTACGGAATTACGGCTGTAATTTCGGCATCGCTGAGTGCATCAAGCATCAGCATGAGATAAACGAGATCATCGTTGGAGTTTATGCTCTGAACAACCACTGCGTGCTCATCAGTATCCTCTATCTTAACGTAAACTTCCCCATCTGGAAATTTCTTGAAAGTTGTTTTTGCAAGCTCAACGTTCAGGGATTCTGAGATTCTTTTGGCAAGCAGTGGAGAAGATGGACCTGCGACGACCTTCATGGTTCCCCGTCTGATTTTAGGGGGATAATAAAGTTTCTTTTTACCGGAGTGAACGTTCAAATTTTGCCTCGTCTAACGATTTCCAGCGGTATATCACGTTCATGTACTGCTGTAGCAATTAAGACGCCGCTACATCCTATCTCCTTAGCCTTCATCAGATCATCCATGTCTTTAACTCCTCCTCCAGCAAAGACTGGGTTATCCGATATCTCAACAGCTTTCTCAAGAATTTCAAAATCGAGTGATGTGCCTGTTCCAACTCTGTGGAGGGTTAGTATTATAACGCCACCAAGCCTGAAGGAGTTGAGAAATTCCAGTGCACCCTTCCAGTTTCTGAAACAACCGGAAGAGTCAAGTAGAGAATCGCCTTTTATATCCAGGCTCACAAATGCTTTCTTCTGAACTTTGTCTAAGTCTCTGATATCAAAAGTTTCAGTTCCAAGCACCGGATCAAAATCAATAGCATCAATCTCAGTCACATCTCTGAAACCACAATCTGCAATTAGGTGATCGACTTTCTTTGAAAGGTCTTCGATTGTGCGTGTGTTATCCCTTTTTCCTGTAATTCTGTCGAGATCTGCGATGTAGAGGTATTTTGCTCTGATTTTCTCGATCACTTGGCATGGATTGCTGCTCTGCAGAATCTTGCTTGAAAGGTGGATGGGCTTGTACTTTGATCTTTCACCCCTGACAGCTTTTACAACAACTCCACTCAGCAAGTCCATTACAAAGTAGACCTTCATTTTCCATCCAGTACTATCAACGCATCCTTACCCTCCATTCCAGCTTTAACTCCCAGTTCTTCTGCCTTCTTTGAAACCGCTTGCACCTCAGCGTTTAGCATGTCTTCAAATGTTGAAACGCCAGAAACGACTGCTAACGCGTCCTCAACCCTGTCGGCGGTTGCTGTTGAAAAGTATGCACAGGCGAGAAATCCTTTTGAAGCCCTTATAAGCAGAATTGGAGCTTTACCAAATTGCATCCTGACACCAAGCATCTTCCTGCCGTTGACATCGATCTGCTCTATGTGTATCATGTAATCTGCTCGGTAGGAGGCTAATTTAAACTTAATGAAAAATAACACTTATAAACGTGTAGAATATCTCCAGTTGATGATCCGTGTACTCGTAAGTCCTATGAGCGTTGACGAGGCTATTGAATCTCTACGTGGTGGAGCAGATATTATTGATGTGAAAAACCCGAAAGAGGGCTCGCTTGGCGCAAACTTCCCCTGGGTTATA
Organism: uncultured archaeon; assembly: GCA_964652135.1. GTDB lineage: Archaea > Halobacteriota > Archaeoglobi > Archaeoglobales > Archaeoglobaceae > CAZZAF01. The sequence goes on along the minus strand of CAZZAF010000008.1, from coordinate 27,003 downwards.
CGCAGTATCTCGGAAATTGTGAAAGAGCATGGAAAGGAGGTAAGTGCCACCATTGGTGATATGGACTATAAACCCGGGACTGCAAGCCTTGCTGCTCTGGCAGCAGCTTACTCCGGAGCTGATTACATCAAGGTTGGATTGTATGGTGTAAGAACAGAAAATGAAGCTTATGAAGTAGTATCTGCTGTCGTTAAGGCTGTGAAGGATTTTGACAGCGATAAAAAAGTTGTAGCTGCCGCTTATGCTGATTTCGAAAGAGTAAATTCAATCTCTCCACTTTCTCTTCCAGCTATCGGTGAACGGGCTGGGGCAGATGGTGTTATGGTTGATACGGCAATAAAAGATGGATCAACACTTTTTGATCACATGGATGTTCAATCCATAGCAGAATTTGTTGATGAATCCCATAAAAGAGGTCTTTTCTGTGCTCTTGCTGGTTCGCTAAAATGGGAACATCTCGATACGCTGAAAGAACTGAAGCCAGATATAATAGGGGTAAGGACGATGGTATGCGAAAATGGTAGAAATTCGAAAATAAAGAGCGAACTCGTCAGCAGGCTTATGAACTCGATGAAATAGCGCACATCTTCTCCAGAATCTTTTCACCCTCTCTTGTACCTTTTGCAATTAGCAAGTCTCCAGAGAAAATTTGAGTTGAAGCGGTTGGGCGAGTAATCCATTTGTTTCCTCTCTTTATTGCAACAACGTGCATTCCCGTATTTGTTTCAACTTTTGCCTCCCCAAGCGTTTTACCATCGAGATTGGACTTCTCTGTCACCTCTACTATCTTTATTATCTCGTCGGTCTCCCTCATAGCTTCTTTGAATATCGGATGGATCTCCATTTTTTGTAGGACGATCTCAGCTATCTCTCTTGCGGAATCTGCTATTGTTTCAGAAGCATAGGAGAGGTCGAGTAAGGCAATAAGTGGTTTCATATCTTCGCTGGTGAAATGCCTGCTGCTGCTCAGAACCCAGTGCTGCAACTCGTATCTCATATCATCTATCTTTTCTTCCAGGTAGACGGCTTCCTGGGCTATATCTTCATTATAGTACAGAAGCGATGAGTAGCTGAGATCAACAGCCAGCTCTGACAGATTTTTCATTTCAATAAGGATGTCAACAGCTCTATCTAGGTCTTCGATTGCTATCTCTCCAACTTCTTCTTCAATCTGTTTTGGTTTGCATGTAACAAGCTCGAAGAACTTTGGTATTCCTGTTATATCTCCTCTTGCAAAAAGAACATCTCCTTTGAGAATCTTGGTGTTTCTGTCCGGGTTGAATACCCATTCCACTCCTCTCTTGATTGCAATTACTCTCATTCCCGTTCTAGTATGAAGCCTGACATCTCCAAGTGTCCTATTTACTATCTCGGAATCCTCAGACACTTTTGCCTTTGTTACTGTTTCTTCACTGTGTCGCAGTATTATTCTCACCATGTCTCTCGGGAGCTTGAAACCTCTCAGAACAAGCATTGCAATATCTCCAGCAGCGTTGCCCATCTTCTGAACGGCATCAGCGATCTGTAAAATTGTTGAAACAGCCTCAGCCTCATCCACTCTTCTTGCGGCAAGTATTGAAACTATTCTTATTTGCCGTAAAAGGTCGAACATCCGGTCTTCGAGGTCAATGACCTCTTCAGCAATATCCTCATTGTCAAATAGGATTGCAGAATAGGCGAGATCTATCATCAATTCTGATGTGTCCTTAATCTCAACTAGAAGATCTTTAACTGTTCGCCGCATTTTTTCGAACATCTGGCTGGACAATATATAAGGGTTTCCATGTGTGATTTTATTGTGCCATTATTTTTAAAATTAAAGTATGTAAATTTATTTTGTTTGTTCTTTGGTATGGTTGTTGCATTTTACACCCACTCTAAGCCATATCAATCCTGAAAGACATGTATGCCCGCGTTTATTCTTATCTGCTTTTAATCTGTTTTGGTTTGGATTAACTGCGGCAGTCAAGGGAATATTTTTGGAAAAATTTATTAATTGTATATGTTTGGAATTTCCTAAAGAAGGATTGGAGTGGAGCTATGGACGACAAAAACTATTCTACAGTGCAAAGAGGCGGAATTAAGGAGTGTGTAACAGATGCTTTTCCAATTATGGTTGGGTACTTCTCTATTTCAGTTGCTTTTGGAGTGCTGGCCCATGAGTACATCGGGTGGTATGCTGTTCTGATGTCGGCGCTCGTATTTGCTGGAGCAAGCCAGTTCATAGCATTACAGATGATCATGCAGAAAAGCACGGCACCATTAATCGTCTTAACGACATTTCTTGTCAATCTGAGGCACATACTTATGAGTAGCTATCTGGCGACGCTTTATCGCAAGAAAAACCCGCTGAAAATGGCTCTGGTGTCTTTTGGTATTACGGATGAGACTTTTGCAATAGCATCCAGAAAATTGAAGGAAAAACCAGATGCCAACTACCATCTGTGCCTCAATTTTCTGTGCTACGCCTCGTGGGTCAGCGGAACTGTTGTGGGTATACTGTTTGGTAATATTATCCCTCTGAGCATCATTGATATACTTCCATTTGCCCTGACAACTTTGTTTATAAGCCTCCTTGTGTTGAGCGTTAGAACGAAAGTGGATATTGCAGTTGTGGTAATTGCGGGCATAACTGCTACGCTGCTCGGATTTTTGCCAAAGGGCTGGAACATCATCATCGCAACCTTACTGGCGTGTTTTTTGGGAGGGGTGCTGGAAAAATGGACGAAATAGTGCTTCTCATCCTTTGTATGGCTCTGGTAACGTATATTCCAAGAGTACTTCCCATGCTGGCTCTATCGGAGAAACTCCAGTCTCTGAAATTTTTGAAGTACATCCCCATAGCAATTTTTGCCTCTCTTGTATTTCCGGATTTGTTGCTTGTGGACACTCAAACGATAGCAGTAAATGAAAAAACCTTTGCAGGGGTTGTAGCGCTTATCGTTGCGTGGAAAACAAGGAACATACTTATCACAATGGTTGCAGGGTTGCTCGCTCTATATGCAATTATTAACTGGTTATGAGCTGGACCGTGAATTCTTCTTTATCAAATATCTCTTGAATCCGAGTGATGTCAGAGCAGTGCACCACTCTTCAACAAATTTCCTTATCTCGGGATCCTTGGCAACAAGCCCTTTTTTACTTAAAACAGCAACGTCTTCATCATTGAGCTGAAAAACAATCATTTCTTCCAGTTTTAGGATTTTGATGGTATATGGTGGATCGTAGATGGTTATCTGGTTCTCGCTGCAAACAGCCCTATCTGACAAAATTTTTTTAAGGATATCAAAATAGCTTATTATCTTATTGCAAATGGTTTTCCAGTCTTCGCTCACTGTTCGGGAGAAAAGCTCAATACTTTATGACTTTTGCGGTATGGTGCAATGGTATTTCAGCTGCGCGGTCTGGTTTTTTGCCCCTTGCTCATTCAACCTTTCAGCGGATTTTGCATGCTGCAGGGCACACCGCATGCGCATTTCCCACACACATCAGTTAATGGTAAATCGGAGTGAAAGGCATCGTTTTCAAGACATATCGAGTAGCATCTCCTCCTGTCAAACCCGTCTTCAGTTAACGCTCCAAACCTGCATCTTTTGACACATGCGAGACAACCCTCCTCATTCTTCCAGAGACAGTACTCATCCTCGATTCTTTCGTTGGGTTCCAGCTCTGCCTGGGTTATCAGGCTGCCTAATCTGCCGCAACATCCACTTTCTGTGATCAGCAGGGTATGCTTGCCGAAAGTCCCGATTCCCGAGATATATGCCACATGTTTATGACTCCAGTCGCTGACAAGCCTGTGTTCGTCAAAGTTATGTGTTGGAGGGAGTACGAGAGATGAATAACCGTTCAACTCAAGTTTTCTGGCAATGTAGTTGTTCAGATCCACAATGAGCTTATTTGTTTCGAGGTATGCCTCTGCCCACAGCCTTGAGGAATACCTGCCTTGAATGTTGCTCTCCACAACCTTGCGAGAAAATGGAATGAAATACACTATCACACTTCTGGCAGGGCTAAAAGCTTCTTCCGGGATTAAATGATTCTCTGAAACAACCTTTCTTAGCTTGCTGAACATCCTATCCCTTGCATCGGAAAATCCGATAATTGGCTGTCTCCACAACTCGTTATTTCTTCCTTCTATGAATTTCTTGATCCATTCCCTTATCTTTTCCTCCACAATGGGCATGTCGGTAAGCATTTATATATTACCTTGGTTATGCGATTTGTCTGCGGAGGCAGAAAAATGACGGATGTTGCGGTTGCCGGTGTAGGTGTTGCTGGTGCGTTTGCGCTCAGAGCACTATCAAAAGATCTCAAGGTTATTGGAATCGATAAAAGACAGAAGCTGGGCTATCCTGTTGAATGTGGTGAAATAATACCTACAAAAGATGAAATGAAGCTACTTTTACCGGATCTTGATGATTATTCTTTGTTTGATATTCCAAAGCGTTTTGAGAGCAACAGGACAAAGGAGTTTCAGTTCATTCTTCCAAATGGCAAAACCTTCCATGTTGACTTTGAAATGCATGTTGTGAGAAGAGATGAGATGATTGAAAGCGTTGCCATGAACTCAGGACACGAAATAATGCTTGGCACAAGGGTTTCAGATTTTAAAGATGGAGAGCTTGTTTTAAGCAATGGTGAAACGCTAAAGCCGAAAATTATTGTTGCATCTGATGGAGCAAACTCAAAAATTGCCAAAAAAATGGGATTGTGGAACTACGATATTGTTCCGGCAAAGCAGTACTTAATGCGCAATGTTGAATGTGATGAAGATGTCATCTACATGTATGTTGGAAAGGATATAGCTGCTGGCGGCTATGCGTGGATAATTCCCAAGGGGGATGGATACGCGAATGTTGGTGTTGGTTTCAGGAGAGAGTTTGCCAAACCGGGAGACAATATTCACAAAGCCCTTGATAGATTTGTTAAGGAATATCCCTACAGCTCTCCAATGCTGAAAAATGCTGAAATCGTGCAGAGGATAGGTGCAGTTGTGCCGGTTGATTTGCCGTTGAGCAGCGCTGTTCATGGCAACGTCCTTTTTGCTGGCGATTCGGCAAGCATGATCATCAGTCATGTTGGTGCGGGCATACCCACTTCGATGCTTGCAGGTGATATGGTTGGCAAGGTAATAAACGAGTACTTTGAGGGTGGGGAACTTGAGAAGTACGATAGACTCTGGAAAGATGCGATGCTCGATGTAATGGAGAGGAGCTACTTCATAAAGACTCTGTGGGACAAAATATCGGATACCGATGAGAGAATGGTGAAATACTTTAAACTGGTGAGCAACAGAGATATGTGGCTCGTTCTACGCAGCAAAGTTCCTTACAAGCTTAAAATAGCCTCTGTCTTACTCCCAATTCTGAACATTTTTCTCTAGGATTCTCTAGGAATTTCATACCACAAATTTTTATAAGGTTCTGTTTGCAATATTAAAATTGAATGGTAATGATATATGGTCCACATGATTATGATCTCTTTTACGAGGATGAAGATCTTAAAATTGGAGTAGAGTGGAGGGGCAGACATTTTAAATACTACAGGGAAAGCAACGGTGAGAAAGTAGAGAAAATACTGGCAGCAAGCGGTGGACGGATAATTGTAAATCCTGTTGAACCCGTAAACCTGCCACAAAAAATAACGAATTTTCTTGAGATAGATTTTGAGAAGCCAGTATTAATCGAACCAGGAACATCTGTAAAGTTAATGGTGAAGTTCCCTGTTGAAATTGGGGTTTTCGTTGCAAGTAAAAAGAGTGTAGAAGTGCTGGATATATTCACCCTTACGAAACCCAAATACACTCTCTACGGCACGCCCATGTCGGGTGTTGTGTGCAGGTGGTATTCAAGCGAGATCTACTTCGAGCTACCTGAAACCAACCCCCTAAAGGAAGGAGTGATGGATATTACAATCAAAAATACGAGCAACGACTGGGTAGAAGTTCAAAAGGCAGTGTTTGATGGTTATTCGATGAAAATATACTATGGCGATATTGTTGGAATGGTTGCAGAGATGAAGGTTATTGGTAAAAGTGTGGCAGAAACGACTTTTATTAATAGACCGATAAAATCAGGACTTAAAAAGTCATTGGAACTCTACACGGCGAGAATGATACCTGTAGTTGAACGTAAGGGATTTCTGATGGAGTGGGGGTTAAAATAATGGAGATTCTTGGACATGTTGTGTATGGCGACGTTACTGTATGGGATATTCTTGTTTTTATTACAATTGTAACCTCTTCTGTCATATTGGCGAAGGCTGTCAGGATAAACCTGAAAAAAGCATTGAGTGATAGAATTCCGAGGAATGTGCTGGATATACTTCTTAAAATCGTATATTACGGTATCATTACGATAGCTGTGATATCAGTTCTCCCACAGATCGGGATTAATCTGTCTGGTTTGCTGGTTGCTGGAGGTATTGTGGGTTTGACAATTGGTTTTGCGAGCCAGAGCGTGGTATCCAACCTGGTGTCGGGCTTGTTCCTGATGATGGAGAGACCAGTAAGAATTGGTGACCAGATACGTATTGGTGACATTATGGGTTTTGTCGAAGATATTCATATTCTTTCAACGGTTGTAAGAACGTATGATGGGGTATATATTCGAATTCCCAATGAGAAAGTTTTCACATCCAACATAACGAATTTCGTAGCAAACGTTGCAAGACGCTTTGAATACGTAATAGGGATAAGGTATAGCGATGATGCTCAAAAGGCCACCGAAATTATTAAAAAGGTTATAGAGGAGCACCCATTTGCGCTCAAGTATCCGGCACCACAGGTGTTCGTCAATGAACTTGCTGACAGTAGCGTTAATATAGTGGTAATGATATGGGCTCCCTCTGCTGTCTGGTATGATGTAAAAATGGAACTGCTGTGGAAAATAAAAGTCGCACTTGAGAATGAAGGAATCGAAATCCCATTCCCACAAAGGGTGATTTGGTTCGCCAATAGACCTGGAGGAGGTGAGAGGGATGAGCTTGGAGAGAATGTTCCTGCATGAAAAAACCGTCGAGATAATGCTTAAGATATTAGAGGCTGAAGAAAGTGGTCAGAATGCGTACCCACTGGGAATATCGAAGGAAGTAGGTTCTCCATATAGCTACATCTCAAAAGTTTTAAGCGAGTTTGAGGAGAATGCATTGATTGAAAGTGAGTTCAAGGGAAGGATAAGAATCGTACGGTTCACAGAGGAGGGCAGGAAGATAGCAAAAATGCTGCGAAAACTGAAGGATGAGCTAAACAAAAACTTTATATCGAGAAAGAAGCTTTCAATATTGAGGAGCACAGTTGAAAATGTGCAGACTATGGACAAGGAGGAGGCATTTAAAGTCCTGGCCCCTGTAAAAGCTGAACTTGAAACACTTAAGAAGGAGGCCAGGGACGAAGAAACAGTCAAAATGGTCGAAAATTTGGAAAGAGAGGTTGAGGGTATCCTAGGATGATTGCAGATTTAGTTGATAGGGTTGAATCTTACCGTGAGGAAATGGTACAAACTCTAGCTGACCTTATCCGAATTAAGGCAATCAGTCCCGACAGTGGAGGCGAGGGGGAGCTAGACAAGGCAGAGTATCTGATGAAGCTGTTGAAGGAATTCGAAGTTGAAAGATACGATGCAAAAGATGAGAGGGCCAAAGGTGGAGTAAGACCAAACATTGTTGCTAGGCTTGAAGGGGAGAAAAAGAGAACAGTATGGATTGTGACACATCTTGATGTTGTGCCGGAGGGAGATGTCTCTCTCTGGCAAACACCTCCTTTTGAGCCAGTAATAAAAGATGGGAAGATCTACGGGAGAGGGGCAGAAGACAACGGTCAGTCAATGGTTGCTTCTCTTTTTGCAGCAAAGGCCATTGCGGATCTTGGTTTAACACCTAAGTATTCTATCTGCCTCGCATTTGTTTCTGATGAGGAAGTTGGAAGCAGATATGGTATTCAGCATTTGCTGAAACAGAATATATTCAAGAAGGACGATCTCGTGGTAGTTCCGGATGGCGGTACTCCGGATGGCAGCATGATTGAAATCGCTGAAAAGAGCATAGTCTGGTTTAAATTTTCAGTTTACGGAAAGCAAGTTCATGCAAGCATGCCGCATGCTGGTGTCAACGCTTCTAGGAAGGCCATGAGGTTCCTGCTCGACCTGGATGAAAAGCTACATGCCAAATTTAACAAGGTGAATGATCTTTTCAGCCCACCATATTCGACGTTCGAGCCTACAAAGAGGGAGAAAAACGTTGACAATGTGAATACAATCCCCGGCCTGGATGTTAGCTACATGGACTGCAGAATCCTGCCAGAATACAGCGTTGATGAAGTCATCGAGTTCGTAAATGCTGTTAAAAAAGATCACGAAAAAGATGGGCCTATTAAGGTGGAAGTAATTCAGAAGGAGTACTCCCCTCCCACACCTGAGGACAGCGAGATCGTTGGACTGTTGAAGAGGGCAATATCAACTGTCAGAGGTGTTGAACCGTCGGTTTATGGAATGGGTGGTAACACCTGCGCTGCATTCTTCAGAAAGGCTGGGTTCCACACGGCAGTCTGGTGTACAGTGGATGAAACAGCACATCAGCCAAACGAGTATGCTGTAATCGACAATATGGTAAACGACGCGAAGGTTTTCGCTGTTTTGCCGTTCATGTAAAAGGGTTGTCGCTCCGCCAACCGACCCGGGATCATGCTTCCTCACCCGGGCGTGGGAAGCGGAGCAATTAAGTCTTGTTTAATCGTATATTTAAGTGTAGTGGACAGCGATAATATGTCGGTAGGATGCGCCTGTGGGGTGGCTTGCTGGAACCTGCGCTTTTTAGCTAAGAGTGTTACTAAACCATAAATTTTTTATAATTATTAATAACATTACAAACGATGAACATCAAGAGTTACATCAAATCGAGATGGGATGAACACGCAAAGAAATATGATAACATTCCGGCGCATGGCATAAACTCGGAGAAGGATAAAAAGGCTGTTAAAGAGGCACTAAAAGAAGTGCTTGGGGATAGAAAGAAGGTTCTGGATGTTGGTTGTGGGACTGGTTTTCTGTCTCTAATTCTGGCTGATCTGGGACATGAAGTAACTGGAGTTGACTTATCCGAGGGGATGCTGAATAGAGCAAAGGAAAAGGCAAAGGAGAGTGGATATAACATTTTATTTAAAATAGAAGATGCAGAGAACCTGTATTTTGAAGACAGTACATTTGATGTGGTTGTGGAGAGACATGTCCTTTGGACGCTGCCAGATCCAGAAAAGGCAATTAAAGAGTGGATAAGAGTTCTGAAGAAGGGTGGCAAGCTGATACTGATTGAGAGTGAGAAAGAAGGGAGGAGCATTGCAAACCACCACTATAGTGAGGAAATAGCTGAAAAGCTACCTTTTGGAAATGGCGTCGATCTGGAGAGGTTTAAAGAAATTGCAGAGGAATGCAATCTGGCTTATGAGGTAAGAAAACTGGACTGCGAGAAGATAAACCTGATGATTGTTTGCGAGAAGCTCTGATGTAAAATCCAGATTTACTACTGAATAACCCTCGCAATTTCTCCAAAGCCTGGCTCGATTAGGACATCTTTTCCATCCAGCGCTTCAACCCCTCTTATGAATACCTTATGCGGGAATATTCCTTCAAATCCCTCGTATGGAGTCCATCCAGCTTTGGAATGCAGCTCATTACCTTTAATCTTTCTAACGTCTGAAAAATCAAAGACTGCAAGATTTGCGTAGTTTCCAACTTCTATCTCTCCATAACCATCGAATCCGAATATTCTTGCTGGATTTGTGGCTATCTTTTCAACCACTGTGTTGATACCCATTGCGCCCTTTCTCACGAGAGACATCAAGAGAGGATACATGGTTTCAACACCCGGGAAGCCTGGTGCACCGGCCCCTTTCTCTTCTATAGTGTGTGGGGCGTGGTCAGAAGCAATAGCGTCTACAAGGTCTATATTGCCTATCAGAGCATCGACATTAGCCTTTTCCCTTAACGGCGGGTTTACGTTAATCAGTTTACCAAGTCTTTCTTCATCTTCAATTGATAGCAAAATGTGGTGCGGGGTAACCTCAAGGGTGGAATCTGTCTTTTTTATAGTTGATAGCGCCTCTATCGTAGAAATGTGACAGAAATGGAACCTACCCAGTTCAATGCATCTTTGAACAGCTTCAATTTCGGCTTGAGGGGGTCTAGAGTAAAAATTAGGAGTGCCGTCGCCCTCTATCTTCTCTGGATCCTCGGCATGTACGGTAATGGGCTTTCTTATTCTGCTTTTTACATCAGCCAGCGTTCTGTAATCAATCTGTAGATTTGTATCATTATGCTGGATAAACACCTCTCCAATTGCAGGAACACTGTAGCCTCTCTCTTCTATTTTTTTGATAAACTCATCAATCTTTTCTGCATTCTTCAAAGTTAGACCCATATTTAATGCATAGTCGATATAAGACGTTTTTTCGGCCTTTGTAATTCTTTCGAGGTATGTCTTGTCGTCTTCGATTCTTGGCAAGGTATTTGGCTGATCAACAGCTAAACAGACACCACCGTACAGTGCTGCGAGGGAACCACTCTCAATAGTCTCCTTATGTTTTTCTTTAAAATCTCTAAAATGAACATGAATATCAATAGCGGCTGGAAGAATTATTCCTTTGACTTTTTTACCTTCCACACTTTTGCTTATTTCTTTAATAATTCCATTTTCTATTTTTATTCCTGCTTCCACTATTTCGCCTCTGTACAAGATCTTTCCGCAGATGTCCATTACAGGGTAATTTAAGAACAAAGGTTTATATACTATTCCGTATGGTCTTTTAAGAGTAAATCTGCATTTAAGGGGAGATGATTATGAAATCAATAGTTGAGGAGGCGCTTGCAAGAGCCGAAAAGGAGAAAAGAGAAAGATTCGAAAAGAGACCTGCTGATAGTGTTGAAGACGAAATCCTCCAGATGCTTCATGAACTAAAAACGATAATCAAGGTAATAGGAGTCGGTGGAAGCGGTTGTAATACTATTTCAAGGATGTTTGAGGAGGGTATAGAGGGGGCAGAACTTATTGCACTGAATACTGACGTTCAGCATCTTTACTACACAAGAGCCCATAAGAGGCTCCTAATTGGAAAGAGGAGAACGAGAGGACTCGGAGCTGGAAGCCTGCCACAGGTTGGTGAGGAGGCTGCAAGGGAAAATGAGGAAGAGATTAGACAGCTTGTTGAAGGAGCCGACCTAGTCTTCGTGACCTGTGGTCTTGGTGGTGGAACTGGTACCGGTGCAGCCCCGGTTGTGGCTGAGGCCGCTCAGGAAGCAGGAGCCCTGACAATATCGATTGTGACATTCCCGTTCTCTGCTGAGGGAGCAGTCAGAAGAGCAAATGCCGAAGCCGGTCTGGAAAGGTTGAGAGAGGTATCTGATACGGTTATTGTCATTCCGAACGACAGATTGCTTGAAGTTGTGCCGAACTATCCAATGCAGCTTGCATTCAAGGTTGCAGATGAAATTCTTATGAGGGCTGTTAAGGGAATAACAGAACTGATCACGAAGCCAGCTTTGATCAACCTCGACTTTGCAGATGTACGTACAGTAATGGAGAAGGGCGGAGTTGCAATGATTGGACTTGGTGAAGCTAGCGGCGAAGATAAGGCTACAGAGTCTGTAAGAAAGGCTTTGAAGAGCCCCTTGCTTGATGTAGATATCTCCGGTGCTAAAGCTGCCCTTGTAAACGTTACAGGCGGTCCTGACATGACGATTGAAGAGGCCGAAAGTGTTGTAGAGGAGATTTACAGCAAGGTAGATCCGGATGCAAGAATCATCTGGGGTGCCATGATTGATCCCGAGCTTGAAAACACGATGAGAACGCTTATAATCGTCACTGGAGTTAAGTCTCCGCAGATTCTTGGAAGACAAAGTTCAGCTGTAACCAAGAGGTTTGGTATTGACTTTGTGAGATAAAGATTATAAACTAAATGGCGAAGAGTGGCAGCCATGGATGTGAATGTTAACGAACTTCAGGGTAAGATCAAGGAATATATCAATGTCCTGAAGATGACTAGGAAGCCAGACAGAGAGGAGTTTATAATGACAGCAAAGGTAGCTCTGGCTATGATGTTCGTTGTGGGGTTCATAGGCTTTATAGTTTATATCCTCATGAACGTACTACCGGGGGCTCTCAAATGAGCAGATTCTTTGCCATAAAAACAACGACAAACCAGGAGAGAGTCGTGGCAAATCTAATGGAAATGGCTGTAAGAAAGTACCAGCTGGCAGTGTATTCAATATTAGCTCCAAAAGAATTGAGAGGCTATGTCATTGTTGAAACGGAGGGTATGGAGGATCTGCTCAAGGCAATAAGAGGACTACCACATGTGAAGGGTGTAGTCAGAGGAGAAATCAGTTTTTCGGAAATTGAACACTTTCTAACCCCGAGGAAAGCTGCTGAGCAGATTAAAGAAGGATTTAAGGTTGAAATTGTATCTGGACCGTTCAAGGGTGAGATTGCTGTAGTTAAGAGAGTTGATGAGGCAAAGAATGAAATAACCGTTGAGTTAATAGAGGCGGTTGTACCCATACCCGTGACAGTTAAGGCTGATCATGTCAGAGTAGTGGATAAGAGTGAGGAGGTGTAAAGGATGCAGGTAGTCGAAGTACTCGTACCAGGTGGAAAAGCTTCACCGGGACCACCACTCGGTCCAGCTATAGGTCCACTCGGTCTCAATGTAAAGCAGGTCGTGGATAAGATAAACGAAGCCACAAAGGAATTCGATGGGTTGGCAGTTCCAGTAAAAATCATTGTAAAGGAAGACAGAACCTTCGAAATAGAGGTCGGTGTTCCACCAACAACTGCGCTGATAAAGAGGGAGCTCGGTCTCGAGAAAGGCTCAAGCAACACCGGCAGAGAGTTCGTTGGCGATCTAAAGATGGAGCAGGTTATAAAGATTGCAAAGATGAAGAAAGACCAGATGCTTAGCTACACACTCAAGGCAGCAGTGAAGGAAGTTCTAGGTACATGTGTCTCCATGGGTGTAACTGTTGAGGGCAAGCATCCAAAGGAAGTCCAGAAGGAGATAGACGAAGGAAAGATAGAGATACCGGAAGAATAACTCTTTTTTGAATCTTATTTATTAATATAGCTCTTTGTTTCGGTTTTTATTCTGAGTTCATCCTTATTCAATAAAAATTTTTGAAACAGCGGATGTTTGGGATATGGGGGGTGTTTTAATCTAATCTACTTTTTCTTCGATCCCCATCCCTTCTTTGATGTTTTTCACCGTTAATTTTGCTCCATCAACGTCGAAACCGCCTTTCAATGGAAGTTTCTTAAGCAGAGCATGCGAATCCAGGTCTATGTAAGTGAACTCTCCGGTTCCACACGCCAGATGAACGCTTGCTGCAAGCCCTACATTTGATTCCAGCATGCAACCAATCATGAGTTCCAGCCCGGATGATCTGGCTATGGATATAATGCCTATAGCTTCCAACACTCCGCCGCATTTGGCAAGTTTGATGTTAATAACGTCAGCTGCCCTTTCCCTTGCAACGTTAAACGCATCAACTGCTGTAAAAACTGTTTCATCTGCTGCTACTGGGACTGGCGAGTTATCCGTTACGTACTTCAAACCTTTGATGTTCTGGTAATGAACTGGCTGTTCGAAAAGCGTGACGTTGGCAACCTTGCATGCAGCTTTTATGAACTCAACAGCTTCTTTTGGCTTGTAACCCTGATTTGCATCTATTCTTATCTCGCAATCGACTGCTTCGCTGACCGCTTTAACCCTCTCCAAATCTTCTTCAAAGTTTTTACCCACTTTAATCTTGAACATTCTAAATCCTTTTTTCGAGTATTCCTGTGCTATTTGAGCAGCTTTTTCTGGAGTTGTTATCGATATTGTTATATCCGACTCAATTTCGTCTTTAACTCCGCCCAAAAACTTGTAAAGAGGTAAACCAATGCAGCGGGTGTATGCATCGAGTATTGCGCTTTCTATTCCAGCAAAAGCACCGGGATGGAATTTGATTATGCTTTTGAGTTTCTTAATCAAGTATCTGTAGTTTTCCAAGGACTCACCAACTATAGCTGGAGTAAGATATCTGATGACATCTATGACTGTGGACTGAACATCGCCAGTAATAAATCCGGATGAGGAAGCTTCTCCATAGCCTATGGTTCCATCTTCAAGCTGGATTTTGATCAGAACGTTTTCTGCTGAATTACACTTTCCCAGAGCTATCTCAAATGGCTCTTTAAGGGGGATGTTGAGTGGAATAGCTTCTATGGATTTTATTTTCATGTCTTGTCCCTCAGATAGTCCATCAGCAGATCTAGAAGTTTTTCCGCATCATCTGAATTCGTCAGGTCAAATACCGGAATATCTGAGTCCTTGATCATAATTTCTTTGTTTTCTTCACCCCATGTGCACAGTGAAACTACTTTTGCCCTGGAAAGTTTTTCTATCAAATCCCTCTCTTCTCGCCAGTCTGGTATGGGTATCTTCATACCTAGCCCCATTCTGTACTTTCTCTGTGGATCGTGAACGAGTATCACTGCCTGTGGATCTGATCCGTGGAGGAGGGAAAGTGTTACACCCGAATAGCTTGGGTGCAAAAGAGCCCCCTGACCTTCAACAAATATCGGATTCTTGCCTCTGTTGTAAACATCGAGAACCATTTTCTCGACCTGACCAGCTACAAAATCAGAGGGGATCCTGTCTATGACCGCCCCAGCATCGCATCCAATCATGAGTCCCGTTTGGCCGGTAGCAACAAATCCGGCATCAATACCCTTCTGCCTTGCGAGTTTCCACAATATTGTGGTGGCACTTCTTTTACCCACTGCACAGTCGGTACCCATGCATAAAACGACTTTTGCACCCGTTTTACGAACTCTCTGGAGCCCTATGTTCAGGTCGGAAGGTGGTTTTCTCAGGTCAATAATTTTAACGTTTCTGGATGCGGCAAGATTGGCAATTTCGGGAATATCGCTTAAAAATACGTGCAGACCTGAAATTACATCAATACCAGCATTTATCGCTGCTTTAATCTCATCCAGCCAGTCCTCAGGCAATCTTCCACCAGGAGGGGCTACACCAAGTATTAGGACTCTGGCGTTAACATTGTCCAGTGCCTCTTTTATGGAGGAATATATCGAAATCTCTTCTTTGATAAACGGGACGACATCACATGTTCGGTTGCCAGCGAATTTTCTGTCTACAACACCAACGACATCAAAGATCTCACTGTACATAATTACTCCATGGGCTGTTTTGGCGTTTTTTGTGTCAAAATAGTCGTGAGTTATTATCAGAGCAGGCGTACCTTCTGGATATATATCTCTCAAATTCATTGAACCTCCTCCCAATTCAGTGATGCTTGATTTTCTGTTTATGCTTTAAACCTTTTTCTCATTCACTGCTAATCTTTTTCTTTGAAATGGCATGTAATCGGACTGCAATTTTCAGAGTTTACCAACCGGTACACCGTTAATTTAAAATACCCATTGAAAAAGGGGTGATGCATATCCCGTAGGAGGCAGTATGCCGTTGGCACTACGGTGGTGTGAGTTATGCTGGTGGAGAAGGAAAAGCTTGTTGAAGCGATAAAAAAGGCTATTGAGGAAGCGAAGCCAAGGAAGTTCGTGGAAACAGTAGATATGGCTGTCAACCTTAAGAATGTCGATCTAAAGAGGCCAGAGAACAGAATTGATGTTGTGGTAACTCTGCCGCACGGTATTGGGAAGCCAAGGAAAGTGGCCGTTTTTGCAAAGGGTGATACTGCTCTTAAGGCGAAGGAAAGTGGAGCCTTTGTAATCTCTCCTGAGGAAATAGATGAGCTTGCAAAAGATAAGAGAAAAGCGAGGAAAATTGCGAAGGAGTATGACTTCTTTGTTGCTGAAGCCCCTCTCATGCCCGAAATTGGTAAAAAACTTGGTCCTATTCTTGGTCCTCGTGGTAAGATTCCTCAACCAATTCCGCCTCTCTCTGATCCAACACCTATAATAGAAAGATTAAAGAAATCTGTTAAGATAAGAACGAGGGATAGACCAACATTCCACGCTCCGATTGGTAGGAGAGATATGGATCCCGAGAAGATAGCGGAGAATGCAATGGAAATTCTTAAGATCGTTGAGAATAAGTATGAGAATGCAAGTCAGAATGTAAAGTCTGTATACGTAAAAACTACAATGGGTCCAGCAGTGAGGGTGATCTAAAATGGCTGCTGTCAGAGGAAGCCCCCCACAGTGGAAGATTCAGGCTGTTGAGGAGTTAAAGCGACTTTTCACCACATATCCAGTAGTTGGTATCGTCGGATTCAGAGGTGTGCCTGCTGGACAGATGCAGGAAATAAGAAGGAATTTCAGGGAGTTTGCCGTTATCAAGGTCGCAAAGAACACGCTTATTGAGAAAGCTCTTAACTCACTGGGTGGCGATTTTGTAAAGTTGAAGGATTATTTGGGTGATCAGGTAGCTATAATTGCAACGGAATTGAACCCATTCAAGCTCTACAAGAAGCTTGAGGAGACTAAGGTCCCCTCACCCCTCAAACCCGGGCAGGTCTCTCCGGTTGATGTTGTAGTGGAGAAAGGTCCCACACCTTTCCCACCCGGTCCGGTTATCGGTGAACTGCAGGCTGCAGGATTACCGGCTGCAATTGAAAGGGGTAAAATTGTAATAAAAGAGACTGTAACAGTTGTAAAAGCTGGAGAGGTTGTTAGACCAGAGGTTGCAAGAGCACTTGAGATGCTTGAGATAAAACCAATTAAACTTGGACTGGACGTCAGAGCAGTATACGAGAATGGAATTATCTTAACGCCAGACATGCTTGCAATCGATACCGGCAAAGTCTTCGAGGACTTCGTGGAGGCATACAGAAAGGCACTGAACCTTGCAGTAAACGCAGCATACGTAACACCGGAGACTGCGGAAATCCTGATTGCGAAGGCATTCATGGATGCGAAGAACCTTGCAATAAATGCAGCGGTATTCGAGAAGGATGTCATCGAGGATATCCTTTCAAAGGCTTATCGCGAGATGCTATCACTTGCATCACTTTTGCCATCTGAAGCTCTCGATGATGAACTGATCGAGAGAATTTCGGGTATACAGGCTGCTGCACCACAGGTTGTTGAAGAAGAAAAGAAGGAAGAAGAGAAGGTAGAGGAAGAGGAAGAAGAGGAAGAGGAGAAGGAAGAAGAAGCAGTTGAAGGACTTGGAGCGTTATTTGGTTAATATTAATTAAAAATGTAAGGGGAGGTAATGGGAATGGAGTATGTATATGCTGCATTGTTGCTGCACTCTGCTGGAAAGGAAATAACTGAGGAGAATGTTAAAGCTGTGCTGGAAGCCGCTGGAGTTGAAGTTAACGAGGCAAGAATCAAGGCACTCGTATCTGCGCTTGAGGACGTGGACATTGATGAAGCAATCTCCAAGGCAGCATTTGCACCAGTAGCCGCTGCTCCAGCAGCAGCTCCAGCAGCCGCAGCTGAAGAAGCACCAGCTGAGGCTGAGGAAGAGGCCAAGGAAGAAGAGGAAGAGGAGAAGGAAGAAGAAGCAGTTGAAGGACTTGGAGCCCTCTTCGGCTAACACCTTTTTCTTTTTTGATTGTAAACTTCGTTTATTTTTTGCAGCTAACTGGGGTTGTCTAGGATTACTTGAGGATTTCGTTTCCGGTAAATTTAGTTTGTAGCCTGTATTTTAACGAGTTGTTGGAGCTATGAAGAAAGAGCTGGCCATAATGCTTGAATCTCTGGAAGGATTCCGGAAGCCAAAAATCAAACTGGAGCAGTACGTGACACCACCGTCTCTTGCAGCCGAGATTGTCGTCAATGCAAAGCTCATGAACGATCTGGATCTGGTGGCAGATCTTGGATGTGGGACGGGAATACTTGCCATCGCTGCGTCACTGCTTGGAGCGAAGGCTGTTGGCTTCGATATTGATATCGAGGCATTGAGGATAGCCAGAAAGAATGCAGAGAAAGTCGGAGTTTACATTGACTTTGTCGCATGCAGGGTTAATGATATATCACTAAAGCGGAGAGTCACAACAATCATGAATCCACCGTTTGGAATCCAGAGAAGGCATGCTGATCGCCCATTTCTGGAGAAGGCAATGGAAATCTCAGATGTCATCTATACGATTCACTCAGCAGGAAGCGAGAATTTTGTGGCTAGGATGTGTGAGACGAATGGTTTCGAAATAACACATCTCTGGCGATACAGCATACCGCTCAAAAGAAGTTATTCATTCCATGAAAAAGAATTTAAGTATATAGCTGTCGAGGTTTATAGGCTGAGGAGATGTGAATGAAGTTTGTACTACCAGGAGATAAATTAGGGTATGCAGAGGAATATATTGTTGGAAAGGGAGCTTATGAAGAAAACGGGGAAATATTTGCAGCAGTTGCAGGTAAAGTAGTCATTGAGGACAGAACGATTACTGTTGAACCCATAAAAAACCTGCCTGAGATAAATAAAGGAGATATAGTCCTTGGCAGGGTTGTGGATTTGAGAAATTCTCTGGCTCTGGTTGAACTTTCCCGTAAGAAGGGATTCGATCGTGATTTGATGTACACCGGTATTGCAGCTTTACACATATCTAACGTTCAGAGTGATTATCTGAAGGATTTGAGTTCGGCAATAAGACATATGGACATAATAAAGGCTAGAGTAATCGATGCTGAAAACATGAAACTTTCAACAAAGGAACCTGAGATGGGTGTCATCAAATCCATATGTAGCATATGTAAACACGATCTGGTTAGAGAGGGCAACATCCTTAAATGCCCGGAGTGTGGGAATGTTGAAAAAAGAAAATTATCGACTGATTACGGGAAAGGAGAGTGGTAAACGTGGAGGTAAAGATTATTGAAATGGGTGAAGATTACGTCAAATTGCTGATAAAGGGTGAAGATCACACGTTCTTGAATCTGCTTCAGCACCATCTGCTGGAAGATGAGAGTGTTGTAATAGCCAAATACCACATATCTCACCCGCTTGTTGGTGAGCCAGAGCTGTATGTAAAAACAAACGGGAAGAATCCGCTTGAAGCAATAAGAGAAGCCAACGAGAAAATAATCAAAGAGTGTGAGGAGCTCCTTTCCCAGCTTTAAAGTTTTTCCTCTGCTGATTTAATTTCTTTATTTGCTCTTATACATGGAAATTTTTGAACCATGCGATTATTTTTTAGCTTGTGGTGGGGAACCAGCAACAAAAAAAACAAAATTAAAGATAATGGTGGTATAACTTGGTAGGATGAGACAGTGGCGTTTCGTGGCTTTTGATGATGGATTTGCCGGTTTTAAAAGTGAGAATGCATGTATTGTGGGTTGCATCACGGCTGGAACATACGTTGAGGGTTTCCTCTTTGACTCAATAGAGGTTGATGGACTGGATGTTACTTCCAAAATTATCTCACTCGTTTTAAAATCAAAGTTTAGAAATCAGTTAAAATGCATTTTTCTTTCCGGTATTACCTTTGGTGGATTCAATATGGCCGATATACAAGAAATTTACGAGAAAACAGGAATTCCTGTTGTAGTTATCATGCGAAAAATTCCTAACTTTGATGAAATTTCAAAAGCCTTGAAAAACGTAAGTGAGACGGAAAGAAGAATAGAAATTTTGAATAAAGCTGGAAACATTTACAAAATCTCTGAGGGACTGTATGTTCAAACTGCTGGCTGCAGTGTGGAGGAAGCAAAGCTCTTTATCAAGGCCTCTATCGTTAAAGGCAACATCCCGGAAGCGTTGAGGATTGCTCACCTTGTGGCATCGGCCATTATCTATGGGGAGTCAAAAAAGAGGGCTTAATATTGTCTTTTGAGATCTAAATTATTTGATCTAAAGCAACCCAACACCCTTAATTGTTATCTCCCTCTTTTCTTCATCAATCTCGATGACGTCATCGCCGAGGAACTGCTTTATGACGTATGCATTGCTTTTCTGGTGAAGTGTAATTTCAGATGTTGTATATCTGGTAACTCCTTTTGCGACGGCTGCGAACGGCATTATCTGATCTGCAACAAACTCATCAAAGCATGCATCGTTTTCAAGTTCTTTGAGCAAGTTTCTTGCTGCTTCTTCACCCACAACTTCAGCCCTCTTACCTCTCTCTCCTAGCGCGTTTCCACCCTTGTAGCCGCACCACAGTGTTATGCCACTTCCGGTGGAGAAATCTTTTCTGACTTCTATGTCCACTTCTGCATCGTATCCTTTGGCTTTCAGCAGCGCTTTTGCAGCCTTTGCCTGCCTCTCCGCTACGTGCGATGGCAGATTTGAGCAATGGCTGATTCCTTTAATCGAGCAGTCTAACACGTCGAACTCCTTCCCTTCAAGCTTTGATGGAGCAACATTGACTCTGACAAGACCTCCACCCTTGGGGTAGTATCCCCTTGCGATAACCTCCATTGAAACATCTGCTTTAAGATCTGAAAGAGCTCTAAACGTTACATTGTTGACGTAATCGACTGGTGGAGACCATTTAACGTCTGTACCACCTTTTATTTCAAAAAAGCTGTCTTTTTCAGCGGCCATTGATGGCAGAAGTACTGTTTGCAGTATGAGGGTAATGCTTCCAGCCGTTCCAATATCTATTTTGAAATTACCACCTTTCAAGGTTTTTGGCTTGAAAACGACCCTCGTTGATCCGAGTTTTAATCCATCGACCTCTGCATTGCTTATAAGCTTTGCAGCCTCAATGCCCTTTAGGTGCTGGGCTGCTAAACCCGGTTTCGGGCGGTTTGCCCTGATATTATATACTTCGACAGCCTCACCAGTTAAGCATGAAAGTGCGATAGAGGTACGTAGAATCTGACCGCCACCTTCACCATGACTACCATCTACTCGTATCATTAATGTATGGTCCTCTACAATGTTTAAAAATTTGTTCTGAGTTTGATGTTGGTTTATGCTTATGGTAAGGCATGAATAACTTGTGTTCAGGAGATATGGCTTTTTAAAACTGCTAAAAAAGATAAACACTCGAAAAGTATTTGTCAAATGCAATGAAAAGTTATGGTATGACACGAACACCAAATGCTGAGAGAGTCGGAACCCTTTTTGAGAATATAGAAAAACATCATGAGTTCTATAGAAGTTCAATTCCACTCATTGCAAGTGAGAATGTAACAAGTTCTGCGGTAAGGAGATGCTATACAAGCGATCTGGGACATAGATATGCGATGGGGAAGGTTGGAGAAAGACTCTATCAGGGTTGCAAGTTCATAGATGAAATTGAGTCCATGGCTATTGAGGTTACAAAAGAGCTTTTCAATGCTGAACATGTAAATGTCTGGCCAATATCAGGTACGGTTGCCAATTTGGCAGTCTACTACGCTCTCACATCTTACGGAGACAAAATGATGGCACTGCATGGATCGTGTGGTGGACACACATCACACGACTTTTCCGCCGGTATAAGAGGTTTGAAAGTAGTCTATTATCCATTCGACAGCGAAGCCATGAACATCGATGTGGATGCAACGAGAAAAGTTGTATTGGAAGAAAAACCAAAGCTGTTTATTCTTGGTGCAAGCCTCTTCCTGTTCCCCCATCCTGTTGAAGAGATTGCGGAAATTGCTGCTGAAGTGGATGCCAAAGTTGTTTACGATGCGAGCCACGTTCTCGGGCTCATCGCTGGCAAACAGTTCCAGGATCCAGTTCCATACTCAGATGTTCTGACCGCATCAACTCACAAAACGTTCTTTGGACCGCAGAGAGCCATAATCCTATCAAAAGCCGAGCTGGCTGATGCCATCGATAAGGCGGTGATGCCTGGAGTCGTGAGCAACCACCATATCAATACCCTGGCAGGTTACGTAGTTGCGGCTCTTGAGATGCTTGAATTTGGCAAGGAATATGCAAGACAAACCGTAAGCAATGCTAAAAGACTCGCTGAAAGAATGCATGAGCTTGGCTTTAGAGTTGTTGGAGAGTCATATGGTTTCACTGAATCGCACCAAGTGGCTGTGGATGTAAGCGAATTTGGGGGTGGAGACAAAGTAGCAAGATTGCTTGAGGATGTGGGGATAATTCTCAACAAAACACTACTACCCTGGGATAAAGACCCTTCAAAGCCCTCTGGTTTGAGGATTGGTGTGCAAGAAGTAACCAGACTCGGAATGAAAGAGAGTGAGATGGACGTCATTGCAGAGATAATGTGGAATGCTGTTAGCGGGAAGAAGGGCAAAGAACAATTAATACAGGAAGTCAGAGAATTGAGAGAACCCTTTAAGACGATAAAGTATTCATTCGAAGAAAGTCAGGCATATGGCTTCGTTTGATTATCCGAGCTATAATTTATTATTCCTTATGTGTATTTTTTAGAGGATATGTCTTTGAATTTTCGTAATAATATTTGTTACTTTTCTTTATTTTTTTAGCAATTTTTAGAGTCAATTTGAAATATGTCGAATATTAGCAATGATCATTAATTATGATTCGACAAACGACGCCAATAAGATTTATATATCGAATAAACGTGGTAGTTTGTAAATAAAATAATAAAGCATTAGAAATTCCGGGGTGAGTCGTTTGGAGTCGAAAAAAACGCTGGATTCGTTGCTTAAAGTTGAAGAAGTCTACGAACCTCCAGAGGAATTTAAAGAAAAAGCATGGGTAAAAGATGACAGTGTATACAAGAAAGCTGAAGAAGATTACCTTGCGTTCTGGGATGAAATTGCAAAAACTGAAATCGAGTGGTTCGAACCATATGAAAAGGTGCTCGATGACAGCAACGCCCCGTTTTACAAGTGGTTTGTTGGTGGTAAGATCAACATAACCTACAACTGTCTAGACAGACATATAAAAACATGGAGAAAGAATAAGGCTGCAATAATATGGCAGGGAGAACCTGAGAACGAGAGGAGAGTAATCACATATTATGAACTCTATAGGCGAGTAAACAGATTTGCAAATGCGCTTAAGAGGCTTGGTGTCAGGAAGGGAGACAGAGTTACGATTTACATGGGAATGGTGCCAGAACTGCCTGTTGCAATGCTTGCATGCGCTCGTATTGGTGCGATTCACAGCGTCGTTTTTGGAGGTTTCTCAGCTTCAGCCTTAAGAGATAGAATCAACGACGCTCAGGCTAAAGTTGTCGTTACAATGGATGGCTTTTACAGAAGAGGTAAAGTCGTTGAAACAAAGAAGATTGTTGACGAGGCTTTAGAAGATGCACCAAGCGTTGAGAGCGTTGTGGTTCTCAAGAGAATAGGTAATGACGTCGAGATGGTAGAAGATAGAGACATCTGGTGGCATGATTTGCAGTATGGCGTATCTGACAAGTGTGAGCCAGAACCTGTTGACAGCGAACATCCACTGTTCATCCTCTACACTTCCGGAACTACGGGCAAGCCAAAGGGAGTTCTTCACGTCCATGGAGGTTACAACGTAGGCACACACATAACAACAAAGTGGATATTTGATTTGAAGGATGAAGACATATTCTGGTGCACTGCCGATATAGGGTGGATAACGGGCCACAGTTACGTTGTTTACGGTCCGCTCTCAAACGGTGCAACTGTTTTGATGTATGAGGGAGCTCCTGACTATCCACAGCCAGACAGATGGTGGAGCATAATTGAAAGGTTCGGTGTCACCATATTCTACACCGCTCCCACTGCAATAAGATTCTTCATGAGGCTCGGTGAGGAGTGGCCGAAGAAGCACGACCTCAGCACTTTGAGATTGCTTGGAACAGTAGGTGAACCAATCAACCCCGAAGCGTGGAAGTGGTTCTACAAGCACATCGGTAACGAGCGCTGTCCGATTGTTGACACCTGGTGGCAGACCGAAACAGGAGCAATTATGATTGCACCCCTGCCCGGTATAACAAAGCTCAAACCCGGTTCTGCATCAGTACCATTCCCCGGCATATTCCCGGAGATCTACGATGATGAAGGAAACCCGGTTCCACCAAACACCGGTGGTAAGCTTGTAATAACCAAGCCCTGGCCTTCAATGCTCAGAACCGTATGGGGTGATCCGGACAGATATATCAGACAGTACTGGAGCACCTTCAAGGACAAGCTGGTTTACTTCACAGGAGATGGAGCTAGGAAGGATGAGGATGGATACTTCTGGATAATGGGAAGAATCGATGACGTGCTTAATGTTAGTGGTCACAGACTCGGAACTGCTGAAATCGAGAGCGCACTTGTTGCTCATAAGGCTGTTAGTGAAGCAGCAGTCATAGGCAAGCCACACGAGGTCAAGGGAGAAGTACCTGTAGCTTTTGTAGTACTCAAGGCAGGATACGAACCAACTCCTGAGCTCAAGAAAGAACTCAAGGAACATGTGAGAAAGTTGATTGGTCCTATCGCAACCCCTGATGAGATTCACTTCCTTGAAAAGCTTCCGAAGACGAGAAGTGGTAAGATAATGCGCAGAATCCACCGTGCAATTGAGAAGGGTGAAGCAATAGGAGACGTTACAACCCTCGAGGATGCTACAGCAGTTGAAGAGGCTAAGAAGGTAAAAGGTAAATAGCTCCGTAAAAATATTTAAAAAAATTAAAAATTTGACGGGGGGTCGTCGTATGGGGGAGTTGGCACTATCTAATGAGAATGAAGGATTAAAAAGATTTTGGCCATACGTCAGAAACGTAACGTTGGTTTTACTCGTAATTTGGAGTATATTTGCAGTATTTATACACCTGTTAGCTCTGTTCGACTGGTGGAGAAGCATAAAGATACTCGGCTACCCAGCGCACTGGATTTTCGGAACACAGTTCTCGATAATTGCCTACATCGTTCTGATCTTTACCTACGCATACCTCGTTAGCAAGAAAGAGGAGGAGATGCTATGAACATTGGAATTACGGCGTTCGTCTTTGCCTCCATACTGATCTTCATAGGTGTCGCGTACTGGACAAGAACTGGCAGGGTTGAAGACTTCTACGTTGCAGGCAGAAGCATTAAGCCCCACGTGAGTGGAGCGGCAACAGCAGCGGCATGGATGTCTGCAGCCTCGTTTATATCCATGGCTGGAGTTATCGCAATACTTGGCTACGACGCAGTTCCTTTTCTAATCGGCTGGTCCGGCGGATACGTTTTACTTGCCATGCTTATCGCTCCATACCTCAGGAAGTACGGAAAATATACAATTCCAGAGTTCGTCGAGGACAGATACTACGATCCAAAGATGAGGTTGCTTGGAGTGATTATTGTCCTCATGATTGCCTTCATCTATGCTCTGGGGCAGTTCATTGGAATAGGAATTGCACTCTCAATGACTCTTGGAATTCCTGTTGTTATGGGAATCTGGCTTACAGTTATCGTCATAATGATCTATACGACCCTTGGAGGAATGAAGAGTGTCACGTACGTTGAAGTGGCACAGTACCTGATATTGATTGTAGCATATCTCGTCGCTCTGTTTGCTGCTTCATTCGTGATAAAAGGATACGTTTTCCCGCATGTTCAGGCTGGAGAGCTTTTGAATGAAATAGTTACCAGAGAAGCACAATTTGGCCAGAAGACGATGGTAGATCCATTCGTTAACAAGGTTGCTGGTGGCAGTGGAGTTCTGAACTGGATATTCACAGCTCTGATTCTGATGGTTGGAACTGTTGGGATGCCCCACATCATGGTCAAGTATTATCTAGTGCCATCAGCGAGAGATGCGAGATTCAGTGTCGGATGGGCTCTCGTGTTCATAGCTCTTCTGTATCTCTCTGCTTCAACGTATGCAATCGTAGGTAGATACTTGCTTGTGGATCAGTTACTCGGGCACTCAGTGGACCAGGTTCAGCAGATAGGATGGGCTAGGACAATGAAGGACCTTGGAATGTTGAATCCAAGGGATCTCAACGGAAATGGTATTCTTGATTCATTTGCTGAAATTGGAATAAGAAAGGATGCCATTGTCATGGGAATGCCAATGATGGCTAACCTGCCGTGGTTTATAGTAGCTCTGGTCATTACAGGAGGTTTTGCTGCAGCTTTGAGTACATCTGGAGCGCTGCTACTTACAATGACCGTTTCACTAACAAGAGATATTTACAAGAGGTTCATAAACCCGGATGTTACTGAGGCTAAGGAAATCTGGATTGCCAGAGTTGCCACAGTAATAATGGCTTCAACAATAGCATTTCTGGCTTCACTACTCTACGAAAGCGGAGGAATAATTGCAGTTATAGTTGGATGGGCTTACAGCGTCTCAGTAGCCTCATTAGTGCCATTGTTTGTCCTTGGAATCTGGACAAAGATTGGAAAAAAGGCGATGATGGCTGGTGTAATAGTTGGACTTGCAGTTTGCTACACATACTTGCTTGGAAACTTCTTCGGATTTATTCAGCCGGTGCTTGGACTGGGACAAATTGCTGGAGGAGGAATATTCGGTGGAATAGCTTGCTTTGTTACTGCCTTAGTTGTTCAGACGATTACAAAGGAGAAGCCACCAGAACATGTGGTTTCATTACTTGACAGTCTGAAACTACCGGAGACACCAAGAAAGTAAGCACATTTAATACTCTCTATTTTTTTGGGATGTTGTATATAGTCCGGCTAACTGCTATATTACACGACTTTACTGATATATAATGTTCATAATGTTTTTATAATATGTTTCCATACCATATAGTATAATGGGGTGGCTTTTATGGAATTAGAAGAAAAAGAAAAGGTAGCTGGCAATTATGGGCTTGAAGCAGATATGTTCCATGTCGTCAAAGTCGGCGATATTGTAAGAGGAGCTCCCATATTTGTACCTCCGTCTGCTACAATAAAAGAAGCTGCAAAAATCATGCATGAAAATGGAAAAACATACGTGCTTGTTGCTGACGAAACTGTTAAAGGAATTATCACAGAGGGAGACATTAGAAGAGCGGTAGCGCTGGATATTCCTCTCTCTAAAGAGATAGATACCCTAATATCAGGAAGATTGATTACGATTAGCAAGGATAAAACACTCTGGGATGCCGTAATTGTCTTTTTCAAGAACAGTATAAGACACCTACCTGTAAAGGATAACGAGGAAATAACAGGTGTAATCTCTATAAACGATATCGTTTTCTACGCCTCGAAGGTGCC